>JAUVAX010000022.1 GCA_030591685.1 Pseudobdellovibrionaceae bacterium
ATATTCAGTTTCTAGCGAATTTTAATTTTTTAATTTAGATTTGCTGGTGTCAATAGCGGCGGAGAAACACCTGATCCCATCCCGAACTCAGAAGTTAAGCCCGCCAGCGGCGATGGTAATGCAGAGGTAACTCTGTGTGAGAGTAGCACGATGCCAGTTCTTTTTTTTATGCCGGTCATTTTTTGACCGGCTTTTTTTTTGTAAAAAAAGTATTCCTAATAACACCTTTAAAACTAAAAAGAGTGCACTTATAGCAAAGTATAACCGCCCATGAACTATGCCTTAATGGTAAAGAGCATTTCTCATTATAAATTAAATTTATTTTGGTAAGGTTTTTTAAGGTGTATTATTTTTTAGCGGCGGGTGTTTTTTTTTGTATATAAAGGTTACGGGCCAGCTCCCATTCGACTTCATTTGTTTTAATATCCTTAATTGAATACTGGATCATGATGCCAATTTTACGTGAGTCCTCGTCCCATAGGTGGGTTAAAAGGCCGAGCTCTTTATCGCCTTTTGAGGTGGTGTAAATGGGGGCCTTTAAGTTTGGGAGCCAGGTTTTAAACAGAGGTGAATCGGTATTTATTTTAATAGTTTTTATATGAGCCCACGAAATAGGGAGCATATTTTTTTTCATCATTGATTGAACATCTTTTTGCCAAGCTACTTGAAAACGATACCCCTGAGCACTTAATTGAGCAGAGGGTTTAGAGAAGTCTTTATTTTGCACTAAATAGAAAATTAATAGAAACAGCAAAGCTGTTGCAAGTATGATTAGGGGGCTAATTATTTTTGTTTTCAAAAAAGAGGGCCTCTCTATAAGTACCACTGACTCAGCTATTATAGTGTTTTATTTTTTTTCACAAACAACAGTGTACTCGACATTACTGCCCGCTGGTAGGTTTGGATTAAAACTGACACGACTTTGTTCATCCACTGAAAATTGAACTTCAAATCCCGGGTCTGGTAAAACGCTGATTTGTATAGGGTCAAAACCCTCATCAGAGGCAATGCTGTCGCTGACCGGCTTACAGGGCAGGGTAAAGTTAAAAGAGCTTGTTGATATTCTGCTGGCAATATCAATGAGATGGTTTGTGTAGCTACTAGAACAAATACTTCCAACTCGGCCAGGTAAAATGTTACCCAGAGAGGAGAGCTCAGCTGTTGGGTTTGAGAGCTTTGCATACCAAGACCCATACTCACCAACGATGGCTCCGTTACCCTGTGCGTCCTGAGAGTTTTTGCATGTTGTATCGCCTGGGGGCACAATAAGAGAATGTACACTCATTGCTTTGGTTGGCCCCAGGGTGGAGGCCAATCGAGAAACTAAAAAATCAGGCGTGTCCTCTGGGGCTAGTGGTAATACTATGCCACCATTGGATCGCACATCTTCGTCAGAGAGTATAACAACTGAAAACAGTGAATCGGCTCTAAAAAAATCACTATCGGCACGATCAAGAACCTTGTTGATTGCAAAAATCCCTCTTTCGTCACTTGAAGGGCACTCTCTATAATTAGACTGTTCACAGTGAAGGGTTTCGGGGCGCTGAATTGTTTGAGAGAAATAATCAATTTTTTGCTGTTGTGAGAGTGATGTAGATTTAAGTACGCTTGCCCCGTTTGGAAAGGATATAAACTTACCATCCTGAAAGGCCCCATTGCCGTTCCAGGCAGAGGCATAGTTATAAACTCCTGAGGCGATTTGACCACTAATATCAGTTGTAGTGATAGCAATTTGGTAATCAATATTTTGTGAATCTAGGGTTTGAATAAAATCAGAAAATTTATCAGCCATCTTTGATTGCTCTGTAGACATAGAGCCTGAATTGTCGTTAACAAATAAAATATCAACAGAACCAAGGCGGCTTGAATTAGAAAATGAACAACGGTCCCCGTACTCAGCCTTAATAACACAGCCTAAAAAGTAGCGATCCTGTGGGATGGCCTCAAAGCCAACATCTGAACAGCCGACGTAAAAAACACACAGTGCAATGGCAATTGAGCTTAATTTTAGTATGGACTTCATTTAATACATCTCCTCGACTACACGTTTCTAGTTCCAATATGTGTGCCAATAAGAGGCATCATTCTAACTCAATGAAATCATTGCTAAAATCTACAAAAAATCGGTGAGGGTAATCGCCCCCAAGGGTTTTGAAAATTACATAAGAAGGACTCTTGTCTAAAAAAGTCAGTTATTTTATGTAGTTACGACTGTTAGATGTTGCCGGTATTTAATAAGCAGAATTACAAAAAATGTCATTATAAAGCCTCTGATTTCTTAGGCTTAGGGTCTATATCTTCAATATGAGGGTTTCAGTGGTTAGGCGACGAGTTTTTTAGAAGAGGATAAAATATAGCCCTTTCCGTATATATTAATAATGTGATTGTCTATTTCGGGTATGAGTTTTTTTAGTTTTGAAATTTGAGCATCTATGGATCGAGGGGATATATCGACCCCTTGCCAAACAAACTGTTGTAGCCACTGACGAGTGAGTAATTGATCATGGTTTGTAATTAAAGATAAGAGTAACCGAAACTGCACAGGTGAGGTGTTAATAAGCTGCTCCTCGAATTTTACAATATAGTCGTTAGGGTAGACCTTAAAGTTATTCCAGCTAAAAAACTCTGGCTCATGAGTCGGGTTATGAATTTTATTTTGAATCACTGAAACATCAGTGGAGAGCCACTTGGTTTTAAGGTTTAGGATAACGTCACGTAAAACCCACTGCGCTTGAGTGCAGCTAAATACATGGTCTGCGCCGGCTTGAAAATAAGATTTATGTTTTTTTATATTTTCATTCGGCAATAAAACCACGGTGGCGCCTTTTGGGCGAGAGTCATTGAGTATTTGTCGAAGGTTTTTTGGGTCAATTGTTGAGGCGTCACAAAGGCTAATATCCGGAGACCACTCGTTAAGCATAAATCGAAACACATCAGTTTGATTTGCATTTTGAGTGATAAGGGGTAGTTTTGTTTGCTCCAATGCCTCAGCCCAGAAGTGGGGATTACTTGATACAGTTAAAATTTTAATTTTCTCGAGCAAACTCATGAACACTCTTCGACAGGTGCAATTAGTGAGTTAATAGGGGGCCGTAAAATACTCAAATTGTGACATCCCTACTTTGGCTTACTTTGAGACGCCTGAGCAGGCCTGATGGAGTTGATTTTAGTTGACGTCTTTTTTAAGCTTAAGGGGTAAGACCCTGTATTATAGGGGCTTTCAGGGCAATAGTGTCATAACTGTCAAATGAAGGGCCTGTTATGGGCTTTAGAGCCCATGGGGCAACGGTAAGAGCGGTTTAATTGAAGCTCAATTCAGGGTTGATATTTACTTTAAACACGGCATAATAGCGACTTTTAAAGGGCGCGTCATTGAATTCAAATTTAAAAGTGAACACATCAGATAACCGAACAAAATTACTGAATAAACGGTTATGCGATTTAGACCTCTGTATTGAGGGGGCCTGGTTTGAGCCGCTCATTAAAAGGGTTAAGCGCGAACTCAGAGGGCGTGGTCTTTTATTTTTTCCAAACCTTTGGCTTTCTGATGAGTGGTTTTGTATGGAGGGGCACACTGGCTTAGCCCTTCCTTTTTATCTTTGCAATAAAGACCTTTTAAAAATGGAGAAGTTATTTATAGGCCCCGTTGATGGGGGCTCAGAGATGCAATTTATTAAAACATTACGCCACGAAGTGGGGCATGCCATAGAGCATGCCTTTGAACTACAAAACCACCCCTTAAGAATAAAATATTTTGGTGGCACAAACTCAAAAGTATACCCAAAGCATTACTCGCCGGTGAGGTACTCAAAAAGGTTTGTTATAAATTTAGAGGACAACTACGCCCAAAGTCACCCTGATGAGGACTTTGCTGAGACCTTTGCCGTCTGGCTACAGTCTAAATCTAAATGGAAGAAGAAGTATAAAAACTGGCCCGCACTGCATAAGATTTTAGCCATGGATCAAATGATGAAAGAGATTTCTGGTCAAAACCCAAAGAGATTAAATGCAAAGCCTGTTGATGAGCTCTCAACTATGAATCAAACTCTTAAGACCTATTATCAAAACAAAATAAAACAGCAGCGTAAATATAAGTTTAAAGTTTATGATGATGACCTAAGGGGTCAGTTTTTGAAATCTCAAGGGGCCGTAAAGGCTGAAAAGTATTTAAAAACGCATAAAAAAGACCTTTTACACTCGGTGAGTGTAGGGGTTGGTTTACCTAAATACCGCCTTGAAACCATTTATAAGCAAATTTATATTAAAGCTAAAAGTCTTGATTTGTATGTTAAAAGCAACCAAATAGAAACTCATAAAGAAATGCTGGATCTTTTCACAAAAACTTCGTTACAATTTATAGAAGAAAACCAGCATAGGATTTATATGTGAAAGTTCTAGTACTGCTCAACGAAAGCTTGATCCCTCCGGAGAGTTTTAAATCAAAGGTCGAGCATGAGTCATCCCCCTGTCGCACAGAGTATGATGTTGTACAGGGCCTTAATAAATTAAAACATAAGGTAAAAATACTTGGTGTGGGTGATGATTTAAGGCTTATTCGTCAGTCTATCGATGAGTTTAAGCCCCACGTAGTTTACAACCTGCTAGAAGAGTTTGCAGGAGAGGCCGTATTTGACCACAATGTTGTCAGTTATTTAGAAATGCTAAGGGTCAAGTACACGGGCTGTAACCCGAGAGGGCTTATGCTTTCAAGGGATAAATCTATTTCTAAAAAAATATTTAAGTATCACCGTATCCCGACGCCTCAGTTTTATGTATTTAAGAAAAACAAAAAAATTAAAATCCAAAAAAATTTACAGTTTCCTTTATTTGTTAAGACTCTTAATGAGGAGGCCTCGCTAGGGATATCTCAAGAGTCTATAGTGACTAATTTAGAAAATTTAGTAAAGAGAACTCAATTTTTACATAGTAAGTATAATACAGATGTGATTGCTGAGAGTTATATAAAGGGTCGTGAGTTGTATGTTGGAGTCATGGGTAATGAGTCTGTAAAAGTATTACCAGTGATGGAGTTGTTTTTTTCGAAAACCCCAGAGTCAGTCCCTAAGATTGCCACCAGCAAGGTAAAGTGGAACGAAGAATATAGAAAAAAAATGGGTATTAAAACAGGCCCCGCAGCCCCCTTGAGCGAAGATTTAGAGAAACGAATTAAAAACCTATCAAAACGTGCTTACAGAGCCCTTGAAATAAGTGGTTATGCGCGTATGGATTTTAGGTACGACGAGCTGGGCGATAAACTCTACCTCATAGAGGCCAACCCGAACCCTGATATTGCCAAAAGCGATGAGTTTGCTAAGTCCGCTCAATTAGCAAATGTCCCTTATGAAAAACTGCTCTCCAAAATTTTATCCCTCGCCAAGCGCTGGACGACGGTTTAGCCAAGAGATACTATTTTTGACCACTTGCTCTTGATACTAAACTGTATTACTTTTCAACTTATGGAATCAGGTACACACAGTATAGTCATCGGTTACGCCACTTGGGTCTTTGGTTGGATGGGGGCTCATAGATTTTACTTTGGTAAGCCCATTTCAGGAACTGTTTATTTTTTTACACTGGGCCTTCTTGGGATAGGTTGGATTGTTGATCTTTTTTTAATCCCTGATATGGATAGAGAGGCTCATTTTAAGTATGCCAAAGGGCCTTGTGATTATAATGTCTCTTGGCTGTTGCTTGTTTTTTTAGGGGTATTTGGCTTACACCGTTTTTATATGAAAAAATATGCAACTGGGGTTTTATACCTTTTTACTGGCGGGCTTTTTATGTTTGGTTGGCTTTATGACCTGTGTACTTTGAATGACCAGGTGAACGAGCTGAACTCTTAAAATCGAGTTTATTAAAAATAGTATAAATCTTAAAAACAGCCTTTTAGCTTAATTGTGGGGCATTTATTAGCCTTCTACTCCTATACAGAGAGTCTTGATGGAGAGTTAAATCGTGATAATAGTGTTTTTAATTAAAGCCAAATCGCGTCAAGGCCTCAAAGCCTTAGTCATTACAGGTTGAAGTCATTAGTATAATAAGAATTTTACAGTGAAAGAGTTCTCTGTAGTGAGTGCCTATTAATAAAAAGGGAGCATTTATGCTTTATGAAAATATAGTCGAAGCTATCGGTAAAACGCCACTTGTGAAGCTTAACAAAGTGGGCTCAGGGCTTAAGTGTAATTTATATGCAAAATGTGAGTTTATGAACCCTGGGGGGTCCGTTAAAGACCGTATCGCACGTAGAATGATTTTAGATGCAGAGGCAAAAGGATTAATTAAGCCTGGCGACACCCTTATTGAGGCCACCAGTGGCAACACAGGCATTGGCATCGCCATGGCTGGAGCGGCTTTAGGGTATAAGGTCATTATCACTATGCCTGAAAAAATGAGCCAGGAAAAACAGGTTGCCATTGAATCGTTAGGGGCCACAATTGTAAGAACGCCCACTGAGGCGTCGTTTGACTCTCCGGAGAGTCACATAGCAGTGGCCATAAAGCTGCAGGCTGAAACTCCAAACTCGTTTATATTAGATCAATATAAAAATAAAATGAACCCTTTGGCGCATTACGAAGAAACAGGTGCTGAAATAGTTGAGGACCTTAACGGAAAAGTAGATATGGTGGTTATGGGTACTGGGACAGGCGGTACTCTCACAGGTGTTGCTCGTAAAATTAAAGAGGTTAACCCAGGTGCCATTATAGTGGCCGCAGACCCTGAGGGCTCTTTATTAGCTGGGGAAGAAGAGATCAAACCTTATCACGTAGAGGGTATTGGTTATGACTTTGTACCTGATGTATTAGACAGAAAGCTTGTAGACAAGTGGGTTAAAACAAATGATCAAGAGTCTTTTAAGCTCGCTAGAGAAGTTATAAAAAACGAAGGAATACTTTGTGGAGGCTCTACAGGGTCAGCTATGCAGGCGGCCCTTAAGGAGGCCGCGCACCTTAAAGAGGGGCAAAACTGTGTTGTTGTCTTCCCCGATAGTATTAGAAACTACATGACTAAGTTTTTAGACGATTCTTGGATGAAAGAAAATAAATTAAGTAAATAAAATCAGAGTGAGCAATATTAGGACTTATAATTTTTTTTACTGGGATTGTTAGGCCATCATAAGTATTTATTTAACCCATAAATTCGTATTTAAGTTTTAATCAAACAGAAAACCTCAAGATTTTAGTGTTTCTTTTAAAAAAAATTTTAAATTCTCAGCAGTGATAGAGATTAATTTTTTTCGAGCCTCCGCGCTGGCCCAAGCGTTATGTGGGGTTATAAAAAGGTTGTTACCTTTATAGTTGTAGAGTTCATTACCTAAAGAGGGGGGCTCTTCAGAGAGAACATCAAGCGCCGCCCCTTGGATTTTATTATTTTCAAGAGCCCCCAGAAGGTTACTTTCATTAACAACGCCCCCGCGAGAGGTGTTTATTAAAAAAGAAGAGGGCTTCATTTGGTTTAAAAAATCCTCATTGACTAAATTTTTTGTACGTTCACATAAAGGGCAATGCAGGGTAATGAAGTCACTTTTTTTTATGAGCTCTTTGAGTGGAGTTCTATTCGTTGAGGTTTCGATAAAAGATTCGGCAATGAGGGTGTTCATGCCAAAGCATTTAGCGAGTTCATTAACACGAGCTCCAATATTACCAAACCCAATGATACCAAGAGTTTTGCCTTTAAGTTCAAATATAGGAAGATCAAGACGGCAAAAGACCTCTGATTTAGACCAATCGCCCCTTTGGCAAGACTGAATATAACGATTTTGTTGAGTAGCTAAGTTGAGCATCAAGGTTATTGTGTGTTGAGCGACAGATTCGGTACTGTAACGGGTCACATTTTTTAAAATGATTTTGTTTTTCTTGATATAATCGATGTCAATATTATTTGTACCCGTAGCTAGGACTCCGATATATTTTAATCGAGTGGCTTTAGAAAGAAGAGCTTCATTTAAAATCACTTTATTTGTAAGTACAATGTCACAGTTTTTAATTCGCTCAAGGGTTTCGCTCTCATGAGTCGTGTTAAAAACTTCTAGATTTATATCAAGCTTATTGAGCTCCTTTAAAGCCTCTTGGGGTACGTTAAGTGTTTTAAAGTCTAAGAGGGCAGCCTTCATTTTGAAATACTCCTGATTTTGGGTGTATTTTTCTTTAAAATAAATAGGAAAAACAAAATATGATAAAAAATATTTATGTAGTCAGTTTCTCATGGGCCTTAAGCGTATGTTTTAACCACAGTGTAATCAACAAAATAGGGCACTTTAAATGTAAAAAGTTTAAACTTTATGGCCTCAGATCAATTCTAATGAGTCCTTGCTGGGGGGCAGACTGGCTCTAGATTCGCACACCTAAACAAACATCAAGAGGAGCAAACATGCGTATTTTTTTAATAAATTTTTTTATATTAGGGTCCTGCTTACTCGTGGGGTGTGGGTCTGAGCCGGTGAATATGTCTTCTGAGTCCTATCGAAACAACCTTCAGTCAATGATTGGTCAGAGTCATTTGCTCTAACCCTCGTACGTTTCTTTGGAATCTAAAAATGGACCTAGGCATGCAGTAGAGAGTCCAGAAAAAACTTTATCTAATACTGTCGATAGGGTTGTAGAAATTAAGCAAGTAAGCTTTAGCGAGTTTGAGGGTTGGTGTAATGCTGTGGACGTGAGTTCAAAAACTTTATCAGACTCAGAGAGAGATGTCCCTAAGTTTTTCTTACCTAGGGTTCCCTCGAATGAGTTAGGTAAAATGAGAGTGTTAAAAAAGAAAAATAACTTTGTATGTGTTTTGTTGCCTCATGTTTTACAGGTAAATAGTGAATTAACCTTGATGAGAAAAACAGTTTTAAGTTTGTTAAGTAAAATTAAAAGTAAGAGTCTTAACTTTAATGAGCGCGTTTTTTTAACTTTTTCACTTTTAGAGTTTAAGCTGATAAGTGCTGAGGTGCCCTCTGAAGCACTTGTTTCACGTCAGGAAAGGCAGCGAATTACCCACGTTGAGGCTGAAAAAATAGTTCTCTCGGACAAAGATTATGAAAATTATGATCTCATTGAGCGTCAATTACTGGACCGAGTAAATATTATACCGGTGGCAATGAGTTTAGCGCAAGCAGCAACAGAGACTGGTTGGGGGAGCTCACGTTGGACTAGGGATTATAATAATTTAGCAGGGCTACAAATTAATTTTGGAAGTCGATTGAACTTATCTTCTTCAGCAAAAAATGAAAATAAAAACTATGTTCTAAAATTCCCGAGATGCGGCTTGTCGGGTAAGTATAATCAAATTTGCGCGATAACATTTGAGACTATTCATGAAAGTGTTCAGTTGTATGCGAGAAGGCTAAAT
The DNA here is from genome assembly GCA_030591685.1 of Pseudobdellovibrionaceae bacterium. Taxonomy (GTDB): domain Bacteria; phylum Bdellovibrionota; class Bdellovibrionia; order Bdellovibrionales; family UBA1609; genus JAUVAX01. The sequence goes on from JAUVAX010000022.1 coordinate 9,334, forward strand.
ACAGTTTCCCTTTTTAAGCCCTTTAGATCTGAGAGAGCAAGGGTGACGACCTCGGGTGAGTGTCTAAGTACAAAAAAGCTTTTACAGAAAAAAGTATTAAATGGGTATGCTGCGGACCTCATGTACCATAAAACGCTAACAAATTTAATTGCCAAGTCCTCTCATATTGAAAAATTTGATGGGTTAAGCCAGCTACCAGGGGCCTGCCTGGCCAATCTGACACCTTGCTTGCCGGCTTGAATTGAGTAAAATTGACAGTTAATGTAGCGCTCTCTAACACCTAATTAATTAAGGGTAAAACTTATGAAAGTTTCAAAAAATCATATCGTTAAAGTGGCCTATGCACTTAAGAACACACAAGGTCAGCTGCTGGATAGCAGAAATGAAAAAGCCCCCTTGGTTTACCTACATGGACAGGGGCATATAATAACGGGGCTTGAGGAGGCTTTAGAGGGCCGAGCCATAGACGAGTCATTTACAGTCACAATACCACCAGAAAGGGCCTATGGCGACGTAGACCCTGGTAGTATTCAGGTTGTACCTAAAGAGAGTTTTAGTGATGTGGAGGATTTATCGCCCGGTATGCAGTTTAAAGTGAACACCCCTGCAGGAGAGGTTGTTGCGGTATTAACAGAGGTTTTAGAAAGTGAAGTCGTTATAGACGGCAACCACCCCTTGGCGGGTGAAACATTGAATTTTGAAATTAAGGTTTTAAGTGTAAGGCCAGCCACTCAAGAGGAGCTGGCCGATAAACAAGTACACGATTAGAGTTATAAAATAAATTAGTGAATAATTCGGTTGTTAACTTTGGCACAGATTTCGTAAACAGTTCGGCCTTGTCCTTCGGCGCCTATAAGAACTAACATTTCGCCTTCAATTTTTACCGCTTCATGAGTTAGTAAAACAGCCCCATATTCAAATATGCAGCGATGGCAGGTGGGTGCTAGCCACATTTTGAATTTTGTTCTCAAAATTACTAAGTGTGATTTCAAGCAGTTAACTTAGAGTTATGAAAAATAGTTATAGGTACCTGAATGAGTGGTGTTTACTGGGGGCATGGAGTATGCTGCACCGCATAACAAAGAACCCAATCTAAAAAGTGAGGTACTTATGAAAAAAGTAGTGAACAAATATTTTTGTACATTATTAACATTACCTTTAATTGTAGCCTGCTCGGCAGTTGCGAGTGACTTCATTAAAGAAGAGGTGGTAGAGCCAGGAAAGCTCAGTGCAAGCCTAAGAGTTCGAACCGAGTTTGTAGAGGATGATGCTAAAAATAAAGATGCAGATGCTTCTACCATTCAGGTGCGCGTGAGATATGAAACTAAAAAAGTAAACGGCCTTCAAGGTTTTGTTGAAGGGCAAACGGTTATTGATGCCTACGGTGACTATAATGACACTCAAAATGGTAAAGTTGAGTACCCTGTTGTGGCGGACCCTGATGGCAGTCAAGTCCATCAAATGTACTTTAACTATGAAGCCTTTGGGGAGAATAATATAAGAGTTGGTCGTCAAGAAATTGTATACGACAATTCTCGATTTATAGGTAATGTTGGTTGGAGACAGAACGCTCAATCTTTTGACTCTGTGTTGATAACTAATGATTTTATACCAAAAGTTAGTGTCGATGTGGGTTATATTGATAACGTAAAAAACATTAAAAATAACACAGACAGTATGTCGACTCCAATTGTGCGCCTCTCATATAGTGGATTAGAGTATGGAAAGGTTGTTCTCTACGGGTACTTTGTAGATTATGATGAACCAAAAAATGAAAAAAAATCAAACCGTACAATTGGTGCTCGATTTAGTGGTGCTTACCCTGTATCTAAAGATAATAAGCTTACTTACGCGGCTGAATATGCCGAGCAAAAGGATTACGGGGATAACCCTAAGTCTTTTAATGCAGACTATCTCCTTGCTGAAGTCGGTGTGAGCTTAGATAAGTGGTCAGGTACGCTTGGTTATGAAGTTTTAGGTGGAGATAAAGGAGCACAGGTCGGATTTATGACCCCTCTAGCAACTTTACATAAGTTTCAAGGGTGGGCTGATAAGTTTTTAGTAACACCTGCTGAAGGTATAGAGGATAAATACATGACCTTAAAAACCACAGCTCTTCCTTATGGAGTTTCTGCAGCAGCGACTTACCATGAGTTTAACTCTGATATAGGCAGTACGCATTACGGAGACGAGCTGGATGTGACACTTGTTAAAAAGATGAAGTCCGGAAAGCTTAAAGGTGTTGTCTTTGTTGTTAAGGCCGCTCATTACAATGCGGATGAACATGCTGAAGACACAAATAAATTAGTATTTCAATTTACAGCACCTTTTAATTAATCAATTAATCAATTAATCAAAAGACATTAACATCAGCTCTCGCAAATTTACTTGCGGGAGCTTTTTTTTGTAATCGATACTTTTATTTATAAAAATTAAAATAAATTACTAATACTGCAAACTGTGCTGAACCCAAAAAGTAAAAAAATACTCACTGAACGATTTGCACACTGCCGCTGCAGGCAATGGCTGCGATTTCCCACCCTTTGGGTGGCAGTGATGATTGAGTACTAAAGGCGCTCTGAAGACAAAAGCGTACGTCAGAAGCCGGAGTGCCGCCGCTACAGGCCATAGCAGCAATGTTCCAGCCCCTTGGGCCTATAGAGGATTGGGCATTGTAGGCTTCGATAAGGCATTCGTCGACGGTTTCCGCCAGGGTGCCGCCGGCACAGGCTGTTGCCGCGACAGTCCACCCCTTGAGGCCGGCGGAGGGCTGGGTCAGAAATGCTTTTTGAAGACAGGGGCCAACTACGGTATGTAAAGAGCCCCCGCTACAAGCGATGGCTGCAATTTTCCATCCGGCGGGGCCACTTGAAGATTGTGTTTTATAAGCGTTTTGCAGGCACAAGCTAACTCCTGTAGCGGGAGGGGGATCGTTGAGAGGTGCTTTTTCATTTATTCGCTCAGAATCATCGCTATTCACAGTGACGGAAGTGCCCCTCTCGCAGGAGCACAAAGCCATGCTTAGAGATGTAAGTGAAATTAACATTAAGCCTCTCCATGTTATCGTCATACCTTTAGCTCCTTTAATATGTGTCATTAATTATGACAATTTTCAGTCGTAGATTTAATTATAAGTATCATACAATAGCCTTAAGAGTAGTAACACGAGTAAATAGCAAAAAACATACTATCTTCTAAGGGCCCGGCGCTCGATTAAAAAAATGCACTATTAACCTCTCGCCCAAGGCGTGGTGGTGGGGGGGGAGAGGGCATTAATGGGCACATAAAAATTAGTGACCCCGACTAAATAAGGATGAGCATTTTGATTTTATAGAGTTTAGCAAAAACCGACCGGATTTAAGAAATTCATCACCTAATATAAATACCGCGTTCTGGGAGGCCTTTCCGTACCGGCCGGTGAGGTTAGTTTTCTCTCCAACGGGTGCTGAGCGACTCCATGGTATTACAGAGGATGCGACGGTATCTTTAGAGTTAATATAACCAAAGGTTCTTAGGTCAAAAGCCTTTCCTAGTTTTTCGGGTAAACTTATATGCTCTTGTCGGATAAAATAATCCTTACGATGAAGGATATGGTTTATTATTTTTTCGTACTTTTTGTTAGGGACTAACGTACCATCTTTGATTACAAACTCGTGAGTGAGGTCTGTGCCCAAGTAGACATCTTCACCTCCTCTGCCGTGTAAACTTTTAAAAACAAAGTTTTTGACTAAGTTAGGGTCTTGAAAGGTTTTTAATAACTCAGCATCGGTGTAATCTTTTAAATTAACAGTGCTTGGGACTTTAAAAATAAGCTCTTCGTTGAGGTAAAAATAACTGAGCTTTTCAAGCACAGTTAGCAGATGCTTGTTTGACAAATTCTCAGCACCAGGTGAGATGTTCAGACGAAGTCGCCCTTTATTATGGGCCGTAATTAGCATATTTAATGGAATTTTATGTTTTAAAAAGGAGGATTGCATATCTAAGTGCACAAACCCTATACGCTCTAACTCAAGGGTTCTTGAGTTTACAACATAAATATCGTCTTTAATTTTAACTAGAGCATTTGGGCTGTCCCTTGAAACTAGGCCTGATAGTTCAACAGTAACATCTTTAAAGCCCATTTCTCTAAAAATATTTAAAATTCTATTTTTCTTGGGTCCATATCCATTTGGTAACACACTTGAGTGATGTTGAAGGAGCACTTTCGCGCCACTGTTAATGTTGTCCTCGGCGTAAACCTTTTCAAGCTCATTATAAAAATCAATAGGATTCCCCTTAGACATTAACTCTAGCGGCCAATACTTGGGGTATGATTTAAAAAAAGAATCCCGTGCTAACTGCATGTCACCAATCCCCCCAGCATATGAGGTGACGCCGGCCTCAATTAAATAAAAATTATTTTTGTGCAGAATCAAATCGGTAGCGACCATAAAATTGGGGTTAATAAGGGTTGGGCTGCTGCTCTGAGAATTCATGTATAAAGAGACATCAGAAGTGGAGAGGATGTTGGATTGATATATCCGAGCACTCTCACCTAAATTTATATCAGCGTAAAAGGCTTTGTATAAACGGGCGAGTTGTTTTGTGCCGGCCTGTAGGCGCATGGATTGATCTTGGTTGAGAATTACAGGTATAGGTTCGATATCATTAACGCCTTTAAAATCATTCTTTGACATCAGTAAGCCTTCCTGAATTTGTCGCTCAGACATAGAATTATAAGTTTTTAATACGTAGCTGTAGTTGTCATGTACACCAACATCATCATACATTATCGGGACCTGGGCCCAGCACACTGATGTTGATAAAAAAAACATAAATACATAAGTAAACTTCATCAATAAACATTTCCTATAGTGAGTATATAAAATTAAAGAAACTTAGGATTAGGGTGAAAGCTTCGGTCATGGTGATCTTATGCTACCTAAGAACATAAATCATAAAAAACAGGTCCGTGTGAATTTTTTTAAATGAGTGATCAGTAGTTAGACAGTTCTTAAGAGGTGTTTGATGATTCTCGACGATTAGAGAGGGAGAGAGGGCAGGGGGGGATCCCCGCCCCCTCTCCAGGTAAGAGTTGTTATTTGAGGTAAGCCTCAAGGAGTAGGTTTATGGCGTTAGCGGGCCCATTATTTGAGCCAAGGCTTGCTTTAAACGAACCCGTAAGAGCTTCGGTGATGGGTTTGTAGGAGGAGCCATTAAGACTAAAGGTGTAATGGCCTTTATTGATTTTAATCCAAAAATCTTTTTTTATTGTAATGTAGCTGGCCTCTTGCTGTGTGATTTCAAAGAGGTCGCCGGTGCTGGAGAAGGTTACGGGGAGCTCGTCTCCCTTGATAAATTCAATAATAAGCTCTGTGGCCTCGCCTGTAGCAAGCTGTGCTAATGCCTCGGCATTTATATCGGTAGCTCGAATAGTTTTTGCCTGGGCGGCAGCAGAAAGGCATAGACCCGTTACTATGATGAGGTGATTGATTTTATTGAACATGTTCTCTCCTTTTGTACTACGCATGTAGTAGTTTGTGTTATAAAAAAACTCTATTTTAGAGCCCTAAAGCCTGTAATAAATAAGTCAGCCAGTCAGGGGCTTTTAGTTCTGAGGCTGTGTGGTTGCCCCCAATAGTGGTTAGTAAAACAGCTGTTGTAATCCAAAGAGCAAAAACATAACGAACCCCTTTGTATTGCCAACCCATTCGGGGTGGTTTAAGTCCGTCAGCCTCAATAAGCCTATTGACTCGGACCTTTAAAAGAGACTTTTCTCTAAAAAATGCAGAATAAAGTATGAACCGCCCACTAGTGCTAGTGCACTCCTTGAGTTTTATAAGGGCTGAGGCTAAGGATGCGGCAGAGGCCCCACTTTTAACCGCCCATTCATCTGCGACAACCTCGCGAAGTCGATCGATTTTTCGACTTAATAACTTGTATCCAGGTATAAACCAAAAAAGATCACCAAGAACTTGAACAAAAAGAGTCATGATTAAATCAAACTGCCTAATGTGCCCGAGTTCGTGCTTTAGCACAGCATCTAGCTCGTCAGTATTTAGCTTTTTTAAGCTATCAGCGGGGACACATATATAGGGGTTTAAAACGCCCCCTGTAAAGGGAGTGCCTGAAAAATATTTAGAGCAATAAACATCAATAGTTCTAAATTTAAGTGAGATTTTTTGTAAGGCATGGGCATTTAGGCGATCCTTTTTTCGCACCCGTTCAAATTTAACCCCTTTTTTTATGCGAAAGAAAACCAAAGTGAATGCAACCATCGCGGCGACAAGTAATATTAAAAGGGGTGCGACGGATCCAAATTCTCTACTGAGCCAAATGGTTAAATAATCCCCCAAGCTAGATACATACTCTTGGCCGCTAAAATTACGCACATAAAAAACGGCATTTAAAAAGGGCCCCCACTGGCTAGCACCAGCGCCAATTTCTAAGCTCTGTTGGCCGGGAGGCAACATAAAGGGATCAATACCCGATAACAGAACTGAGTCAGCAGGGACCCCTCTAAGAGTGTCATAAACAATTTTAAAAAATGGTAAAGATAATAAAAATAATCTCCATGGGCCTGTTTGTACTCTAAATAACCAGAGAAAAAAACTAACAACTAAAAGGCCACAAAATAAAGAAAAAATCGAATTGGTGAGTAAGTTAAAAAATACGGCCGTCATTTTTTGAGCCCTCTTAATTTTTTATCAACAGCTTTTTTTAGCTCTTCAAGTTCAGCCTGAGATAAATTATCCTCAGAGTCCAAAAGGCCAAGTATGGGTCTAAGTCCCTCTGTGCCAAAAAGTGATTTTTTTACTCGTTCAAGTATTTTGGTGGGGGACGAATTTTTTTTATTAACAGTTTCATAAACAAACTGTCGTCCGTCTTTTTTACGGCTCAGTAGTCCTTTATTGTATAGCCTAACAAGAACGGTCATAACAGTTGTGTAAGCTAGGGTTTGCCCTGATTTTTTAAGTAAAGCACGGATGTCGCTCACAGAAGACTCACTGTTTGAGCGAACAACTCCTAATACTTGCATTTCTAAAGGCCCGACCTCGGGAAGTTTCTTTGACATGAAGCCAAGTTACTACACCGGTAGTTTTTGTCAACTACAGGCGTAGTAATAAGTTAATATTTATTTTTAGTGGTGGGGTTTGAGGCGAGCCAACTCATTGTTTTTACAAAAGAAATTTTCATATTTTAAGGCTTGATGTTTAGCAAAAAGCAGGGCGTCAAGTTGAAATTATGGGCAAGAGTTAAAACTCGAAAAGCCCCTGTTAATATACTTTGAGCCGAGCCTCATTAAGGCAAGCTGAAAGTAAGACAGTGGCTCCAGCAGGTTAGGTATTTGGCCTCTTAGGGTCATTTTTTATAAAGGTGTACTCATTGCAACCAAGTCCGCCGGCACATGTTTTTAATCGTATCAGCGTAAAACCCTTTTTAAGATAAAAATGAATGATATCCTCTGGTTTTGCCACCTCAAAAGGGTAGCCACCCACCCAGTCTACGACATCATGCCACCTCGACATGCCTCTGTTTTTTTTATACTTTTTCCAACCCATAAAAGGTATAGGGTTTTTAAATGTGAGTAGCTTACGTATAGATGATTTGAGCTCCATAAAAATTAAAAGTTCAAAGGCAAATAATTTATTGAGTGGGGAGGGGAGCTTGTTGTACAAAATTTTTATTTTGGTCCACATTTTACTCGCCCAACCCTGATCGTTGTATATGGCAATGCTTAAAAGGCCATTATTTTTTACTAGAGGTATAATGTTATTGAGGGCTTGATACATATCCCCAGTGTGGTGTAGCACGCCCCATGAATACACGATGTCAAAGGAGCCTAAAGATAAAATATAGTCTTTGTCTAGAGCACTGCCCTCTTTGATTTCCCATTGATGAGCTGAAATTTTTTGTAAATCTCGAAGTCTTTTTGTGCAGTTAATTGACTCAGGGTCATAATCAAACGAGTAAACTTGCGCACCTAAATCATGGGCAGCGAGGCTAAAAAGGCCACTGCCAGACCCAACGTCAATAAATTTTAAATTTTCAAAACTTTGTAGTTCAAATATTTTTTGTAAGGATTTTTTGGCTGTCTCAACACGTTCATTAGAAAAATCATCAAGATACTGCCCCCAATTTTTACCAAATTCAAATCGGGCTCCTTTTTGAACCTCTAGTCGGTGGCTATTAGTAGTGGGGCTCACAAATGGCTCTTTCATAATTTTACCTAAACTTGTTTGTAGTTAAAATGTGATGAGGGTTCCTCATAGTTATCATAAATCTTAGATCTTTGATTATCAACTGAACAGAAGCTTTGAGGAGAAGTCAGCCTTAGGTCGTGAAACTTAAGACCAAGCCCTAAACCTTAGGTGTTCACCTCCCAAACAGGAGATGCTCGGCCTTATTAATAAAATTAAATAATTACTTGGTGCCTCAATATATGAGTGACCCGACACAGGCTTACACTTTGTACTGATATGGACCCGTTGTAAATTGGTCGGGGAGACAGGATTTGAACCTGCGACCCCTGGCACCCCATGCCAGTGCTCTACCGGGCTGAGCCACTCCCCGACGAATATTTTTATTACACTAGTTAAAACGACCTAAATACGCAAGCCATGCTGCAGACATTTATGGTTTGTGTTTAATGCCTTGAGCCGGGCCCTACGGGGTATCTTCTCGGTGTATTTGACGCCCTTGGGGGGCTAAAGATATTATGAAATTTAGTTTTTTTGCCCTTTTTATATTTTTCTAAGTCTTTGTTTTTATAACTCTCTAAAGCTTCGAGCATGGCCTGGTGATAAAAAAGAAGTCCTCCGTTTTGCTCGCGGTACTGTGACCCTAGCTGCTCTAGGTGATCTTGCATGAGGGTGCCGATCTCTTCAAGGATCACAATAGAGTCCATGGCTTTAACAGGTATGTTTTTAGGGAACTTATGTTTAAACCCTAAATCAGCAGCCCTAACGAGCTTACCAAACCTAGATTTTAGATTTTTAATAACGTTGGGTTTAAATTTATAGCCATCATTCTCCATCCACTCAAAAACCTTGGTTAAGATGGCGTCTTTATAGCGGATGTTTCTGATTTTTCTGTAATCTCTCCACTCGGCAAGTAGTTCGAATTGAGAGTCTACGTCCATATCACCAGGGGCAAAAGTTTTAAACTGCTTAATGCCAAGGCGATGGGCTAAGTCATTAGTTAATGGTATTTGGCTCATAAAGGTAGGCATTTTAACTCCATATTTTATAAACCCCATATAAGCCATTTCTGAGCAAAAAACCTCGTCAGTGTCCTTTAATGACATTTTAAAATCGTAGGGGACATTATGGTTTACATCATCTTTTTTTAACCAGGGTTTCCACCATTTTTGGCTCTTTTTCATTTTTTTCGTTAAAACTTTATAACTGTATTGGGCCGCTTTGTGAGCTAACTCATGATCTGGGTACCTAAACTGTAAAACTCGGGCATTGCCATCGTCGAGGTACTCTCTCATGGGCCTGATTGTCGAGCCTATTTCAATATGGGCTTCGAGGGCTAAAACATTATCCATGGTTCTGATTTCTTCAATAGTAAACTCAGCGCCAGGCTTTTCGCCAATAATATATATTAATGAGATATGGCTAAACTGGGTATCTACATCACCAATTCGCGCAATGGCGGCGCTGGTGATGGCGTTGCCTCGGCTCATAAATACGTCACCAGAACGAACTTTAACCTGGTCATTGCCAGGGGGTAGTAAAAGTTCAGGTGATACGCCTTCAAGAGTATTTAGCGTTTTGGGGTGTAAATCAGCAACATAAACTTCAGGGGCTATAAAGAGTTCACCTAAGTAGTCTTCGATATAACGTGTGGCACGAATGGCTGTTCGCATAGATTGTACACAACCTAACAGCTCTTTATTTTTCAAATCATGTTGATGAGTTTTTACGAAATCACCTAACCGCTCTCTTAACATTAAGCGGCCCAACCAAATGGTGTTGATGATTTCTAGGTAGTCGCCATTGACCTTGTCAAAGTTAAAAGCATGAGGGTCGACCTCAATAAGGTCTGAATAGAGTTTATTTAATATCACAGGGCACGATTTAATGTTGAATTCTTCAGGGTTCGAAACTAACTGATAGTAATCTTGGGAGACCTTTAATAAGTCAATAGAGGGTTGGTGGCTACTCACAGCACTTTGAGGTTCAAATGCATAACTGGCTGTTGATTTAAATAACAGTAGCAAAACAAAAAAAGTATAAGTTATAAGCTTGTGTATTTGCATTTAATGGCCCCTCTAAATGGATCTTATGTTTAGTGACAGGCGCCACTTTAAAGCAAATTTAAAAAAATGAAAGTACATTGAATTTTTTATAAAAAATAGAATTTTGTTTAAAAAACTTTGTTGAGGTGTTTTAATTAATCACGCGGGCTCACGGGTGCTGCTTAAAGTAATAACCCGGTTCAGGTGCAATGAACCCCTCTGTAGGGGTAATGTGGCGAGCTTTAAGACTTTGTGAGTGTGCTTACAGTTACAGGCATTGAATTTGGTACAATTTAGGCATATATAAAACGTTCAAACTGTGACCGTTTATTCGACACTCTTTATTATTTTTTGCCTTAGTGATAAAAGCTTTAAAAGTAAATTTTATTTTAAAATTATAAAATAAAGCGCTCAGGAGATATGATTATTGAAAACTCAGTAATTTCTGTCAGCAGTACATACCTAAATATTATGCTAACGCTATTTACAATACTTTGTTCGGCGACCTTAGTGAATGTACTTTTGTTATTCAAATCACCTAAAAATGAAACCTTTAAAAAAGTAAAAATCATAATTAAATCTTGGTGGATCATTGTAATCACAATACTTGTCGCCGGGGTGTTTGGTAAATATGGATTTTTAGTTTTATTTGGCGGACTAAGTATATTTAGTGTCCTTGAATATTTTAAAGTGACTAAAATTAAATTTTGTAAACAAGAGATGAAAGCCTTTCTAATTATCTCTATTTTGTTGCAATTAGTTTTAATTAATAATTACGCATTCACGCACTTTGCTGTTTTTCCTAGTATATATGCGATCCCAACAGTTTCGTTATTAATTTTCAGATCTAAAACGGGTCAAGATTTATCCCGGTACTTAGCTGTTTATTTGGGTGTGCTGCTTTTTACACACTATGTTTTATATTCAGTGGCTATTATTTACTCAGGTCCAGAGTTACTGGGCAGCCAAGATAGTGCTTTTGTTTTATTTTTTCTACTCATCGGTTTAACTCAGTTAAATGATATATTTCAGTTTATTTTTGGTAAGTCTTTTGGGAGAGTAAAAATTGTACCTCATTTAAGCCCCAATAAAACAGAGGCTGGTTTTATTGGCGGGATAGTAGCTACAACTTTACTAGGTGGTTATACATTTAATTTTTTTTTAGGGATAGATTTTAATGTTTCTTTAGGCTTAGGGTTTTGTATTTCACTTTTTGGTATTTTTGGGGACTTGACCTTTTCTACCGTTAAACGGCATTTAGGGATCAAAGATTTTAGCAGTGCTTTGCCAGGGCACGGTGGGTTACTTGATCGATTAGACAGCGTTATTTTTACTACTCCTGTTTTGTTTCATGTTATTAACTATTTTTTAAGGTGATTGTTTATGAAGGACCAATTAGTACCTATTTTACTCAACTTACTCGCAGCCCTGTTTGGTGGTTTAGGCCAGTACGCGTATAAAAAGGGCGGGTTACTATTAACAGAGGTTTCTATATTTAAAAATTACCACCTGTGGACAGGGGTTTTATTATTTATCTTTGTTATGATTTTGTTTGTTATAGGCTACAAAATGGGTGGGCGAATCTCTGTAGTTTACCCTTTTTATGCAACCACGTTTATTTGGGGGGCTCTTATTGGATATTTTTGGGAGAACGAGCCTTTAAATTTAGGCATCATCGGTGGTACGTCATTAATTTTAGTAGGACTGGCAGTTATTGCCCAAAGCATTGCAAAGGTGTCTTAATGGATGATAGTCGTAGAGATGTAAAATCAAGAAATAATAATTTGTTTCACCGCCTCTCAAGGGGGCTCATTAGCATGGGGCTAATGCCTAACCACATCTCTTTGTTAAGTGTTTTATTTGCGGCCCTTGGAGCTTATGGGTTTTTATTAATCTCTCAAGGAAGTGTTCTTTTGGGTGCCATAGTTACTTTTGTGGGCATTCAGTTTAGGCTTATTTGTAATCTCATAGATGGTTTAATGGCCGTTGAGGGCCAGCTCAGCTCTCCTCAAGGGGAGCTTTATAATGATGTACCTGACCGGTTTTCTGACTGGTTTCTTATTTTAGGCACCGGATTTGTAATACAAAGTTACCCTCAGGGGTGGAATATAGCTTGGGCGGCAGCAACTCTAGCTATTTTAACAGCTTATATAAGAGTTTTAGGCGCCAGTCAGGATGTGGGGCATGACTTTGGGGGCCCTATGGCCAAGCAACACAGAATGGCAGTGTTAAATTTAGGGGTTATCGGCACCCTTGTTGAGCATGTTTTGTTCCCCGGGTCTTTAGGCATGAGCCTTTATGTATCTGTTTGTGTTATTTTAGTGGGCTCAGTTATTACTTGCGGCCTTAGACTTTTTAGAATTTCAAAAAAACTTTCGTAGGGGTATGTGCTCAATAAATATTTGTCTTGTTGGCACTAATGGTGGGTACACTTTTTAATGCAGCGAGTCTCTGGCATAGCGTTTGCTAATAAGCTCATTAACTACATAAAGTGGTGCAGTTTTGTTACTAAATACAAGGTATATAAGAGGGGGAGAGTATGAGTTTACGGGGATTAATTTTAACTGGTGTCTTTTTGGCGTTAATCGCACAACAGTCCGAGGCCGCTAAGCCGCTACCAGATCATTTAAATGTGAATAAATATGAGGCCATTTATAAACAAGCTCGCGAGCGCTCAGGCGAGGCCCGTGATCGCGCTAACAACTCGAGGTTGCAAGTTGAGCAACTCGCAGGCGAAATCTCCGACAGGCAAAGAGATATCGAAAACTCTCAACAGAGTATTTACGAAAACGAAAACGAGATCACTCGCCTAAGGCGGGACATCCCTAGAATTGAGGACGATATATATAGTGCCGAACAACTTATCTCAAGGATGGTTTCGGATATTAAAGATAAAGAGTACCGATTAGCTGAAATACGAACACGGGCCAAGCGTTTAAAGCGTAAGAGAAGTCATTTAGAAGATGAGCGGCACGTGATTGCTGATGAGATAAATAACATACGTCCAAGATATAAAAAAATTAAAGCTAAGTATAATGAAAAGTCAAAAGAGCTGACCCGACTACAAAATCAAAAAGCCGCTACTAAACAGAGCATCCGTGACTCTCAAAGCAAAATAGAGAAAAACAAAAAAGACATTCAAACTCTAAAGCAGAGCATTCCACTGATGAAGTCTGAAATCACACGACTGAAGCAAAAAGTATCAGAGCTTAAGTCTAATATGGCCCCCCTTAAGGCCTCACTGAAGGAGACAGAAACTAAGGTTCACGCACAACAGGCCAACGTAAAGAGGGCGCTCAATAAAAAGAGTCAAAAAGAAAAGAGAGTTCAAGAGCTAAAGCCCCAAATGAGCCAAGTACAAAAAAAGATGGCTCAAGTGCAAAAAAAAATAAATGTAGCTCAATCTAAAGTTAACGCATCAAAGGCTAAGGTCGAACAGTCAAAAAAGCTAGTGAGTAATAGCCAGAGAAACATAGACGCAAAAACTGCTGAAATCGCGGTTTTAAAAGAGAGGCTAGATAACTTTGACAGTAAAACTCAACAAATGCAAAAAAACCTCAGAGCTTTTAATGTAACCCTTAAAAAGCATCGAAACGAGTTTGACAGCTTAAAGAAAAAGAAAAACAAAACAGAGGCTGAAAAAAAGCGAGTCGGCGAGCTGTTAAGAGAAATAGTACAGCTTAATCAAAAAATCGCTAACGTCAAAAAGAGAATCAATCAAAGAGGTCAAAATAAGTCAAAACTTCAAGCTCAATTAAAAAAATTAAACTCACAACTAGCTCCTATGAAATCCTTTTTAGAGCGGTTTAAAACAACTTTAGCCTTAAGGCAAAAAGAGCTCAGTGCTGCTGAGAGTGTACTTAATAATGAAAAAGAAAACTTACAAGCCGTTAAACGAGAGTCTAGAGGTGTGTTAGTTCAGTTTAAAAAAGCTAAGAGTGAACTTTTGCAAGCGACAGAGAGTTACCGTACGGCTCAATCATTGTTAGACCAATTAAACTCAAGGGTGTTAACTATTAACGCCCAGATCGCATCAACAAATAGTCAGATTTCAAAATCAAGGGCGGCTATTGAGTCAAAAGAGGCAAAAATCACACAAACTCAGGCGATGATCCCTAAATTAAAAAGTGAAATACAAAGTTTAAAACAAAGGCTGGCCGAGCTTAATGGGCAACTAACGACCCTAGAGGCACAAGTCATAATAGTTAAAAGTGAGGAGCAACAGTTAAGTCGTCGTTTAGCAGCTTTGCAGGTAAAGGTAGATGAAATAAAGTCGAGACTGCATTTAAAGGATAAAGACATTAGGGCTTTAGAGCAAAAATTAGATCGAGTACGAAGAAACCGAAAGGTCGTTAAAGAGGAGATATTAGATTTAGATGATAAAATTTCATATAAATACGAGCAAGTAGACAGCATGAAAGAGGCGATTATACAAAACCGCTCTGAAATGTCCTCCCTTGCAAGGGACAACTCAAGCCTTTACCAAAAGATTACTTATGATAAAGAGTTATTAAGGGGGCAAGAGGCCGAGTTAGCACAAGTTAAAAATGAATACTATGAGCGAGAGTCCACGGCAAAAAACCTTGAGGGCAAAACACAGCTTGCAAAAAATAAACTTGATGAGGTTTCTGATCGATTTTTTGCCCTAGCTGATGCGGCGAGTGACTTTGGCTCAAGAGAGGGCGAAAACTCAGGAACCCCTAAGGGGTCGCATGAAGGCGAGCGCGTCGGGGACCCTGCGGGGGCTCAACAAGGACGTATCAAAGGTGAAGCCGAAGGACTCATTTTTGGGTTTAACAAAGGCAAAGAAGTGGGCTTTAGTGAGGGTCAAAGCAAAGGGTACCAAAAAGGGCTCAATGCCCCTGAAAACTTTGATCGTGGGTACTCGCTGGGGTTAATAAGTGGTAAAAAGGCCGCTCTTGATGAGGCTGTCGCTATAAGTCGACCTAAAGGCTATAAAGTAAAAATGCAAGAGCTGTTGAGTCAGCTTCCGGCAAGAAGTACCTCTTTCCCCAATACTCTAGTTAATACTAGAGGGGTGTTGATGAGCTCTCTAGGGGGTGTGTCAGGGTCTTCAGATTTTCAAAAACCCTTGGCGTACATTAACAACACCTCTATCCCGTTAAATTTAGAGTTCAGTTCTTTTGAAGCGTCAGGGGCAGAGCAGGCTTGCGCTGAAGAAAAACCATCAAGTGTGGCCAAGCAAGTACTTTCTAGGTCGAGCGTGTGTAAGTACGAGTACTCTGAGGTTAACGAGTACTGTATTAACGCCTACGAGGACTCTTATGAAAGAGCCTATGCAAGCAGTTACTCTAAAAGCTACAACCAAGCTTACATGCAAGCTTGTGTGCCCAGCTATGAAGTTGCTTTTAGTGAAAATGAAACCGTGAGGTACGATAAGGGCTATCAGACCACTTACTTACCTACGTTTAGAGAGTACGAAGCCATAGGTGCAAAAGAGGCCCAGGCAGGTGGTTTTAAAAAAGGCAAAGTAAAAGCTTTTAATGACAACATTGAGGCTTTTCGTAGCGAGCAATACACCTTAGGTGAAATAAGTGCAGTTAATGAGCTTAAAACAAGCCCTGTTGTGCGCTTAAAAGACGTTGAGTTTGTAAAGGTCACCGAGGGGCACAAAGGTCACTTTGTCCCCGGCGATACAATTAAACTCAACGCGACCATTGTTAACTATGGTGAGGTGGCTACTGAGCCGGGTCAGGTTAAAGTAAAAATCATACCCGTATCTACAAATGTCGAAGTACTTGAGGGGGCTGAGTGGGTGGATGTAGTCGGCCTTGATGGCGTAACGGTCTCAAAAGTATTAAACATTAAAATGGTTAAAATTAAAAAGGTCGGCACTTTATCTCCTATAGTGATTAAAGTACAAATGCTTAGAGGGGACAGTTTGATTGATGAAAAACAAGTCCAGTACTCAATGGAGCCCCATGTGGTGTCAACGCTTTCAAAAACCAAAGGGTACACTCCAACACCTAAAGTAAATTGGACTCAAAGATTAAAGTTTTACTTTAAAAACTCAAGCAATCAAAACCCAAAAGAAAACTTAAACGTGACCCTATCAACCAAAGATATCCCGGCGGACTGGATTGATTTTAAAAAGAACAATCAAGTTATAAACTCTAGCAAGTTTGGCCCCGGTAAAACTCAAAAAGTTAAACTTTACTATAAAATCTTAAACAAAAAAGCAAAAGGTAAAGAAATCAAATTAGTTATCACGGTAAAGTATAAAGGTAATATTTCTTTTCAAAAGTATATAACCATTAAGCCAAGATAATTAATAAAAACTATAAACTGCCGGGTCCATGCCCGGTGGTTTACTTTTTAAGCTCTAAAAGTGACATTTGTATCCTCTCATCGGTATTTTATTTTAGAAATAAGCCTTCAATCCGATAAGTTAATATGAGACATGCAATTCTATTCCTACTCCTTGTTCAGGCGAGTTCAGCATTAGCTGATACAGAGGCTACTAATTGCACAAACTGCAATCACCCCAAGAGGGGTTTAGAAAAAATAATTTCATTTTATAGTGATGTCTATAAGGCTTTGACTAATGCCCCACGAAAGACCATCGAGTGTAAAAGTATAGATTTAAGTCAAAAACCCGCCTTAAAACAAAGAAAATACCTACGTCAAGCTAGCGGTCAATTTTGTTCAGCCTTTGCTTTTGCGGATGTGCTTTCAAGTAATTTAGACACTCCAATATCTGCTATGGATATTATGTTTAGTGCAGCAGAGATAAAAGGATTAGAATCTGATAGCGAATTTATTTTAGCCAATTTTAAAATTGATCAAATTCAAGATGCAATCAATAAGCATGGTGTTTGTCCAGAAAATGAATTAAATGTACCTTATTGGGGAGGCATACAATCAGCAGATTTAATTGTTCCAACCCTGATTTCATTTAATATAGCTGTAAAAGAAGATAGTTCTGAGCACTTGAAGTATGGGTTGGAATCTGGTTTGTTTAGAAATTTATCTTTTTCAAAAGAGATAAAAAGTCTATCTAAAGAAAATTCAAATTTTTCTAGGTTTATGCTTAAACTAGCTCAAAAAAATTGCAAAGAAAAAAGAACTCACCCAAAGGTTCAAGCCTTAGGAACAGCTATGCCGTTTTTACGGCGTGAAAAATTGAAATTTTTAGATAATCTAAGAGTGTCAATAAATAATGGCAAGGCCGTGGTTTTGGGCTTAAATTCTTCTGTACAAAATCACGCTGTTTCTTTAGTCGGAACAAGAAGCGTTAAAGGGAAGTGCGAATATATTATAAGAGACTCAGCCTCCTCTAAATTAAATACAATAGAGACTTATTCTGAAGAAGAAATGATGAATATGGTGAGGTCATCATTTCAGGTATCAGTTATTTCAGGTCACTAATCTCTACCTTAAGATGAACAGTGAACAGGAACGGAGCCCTGTTTATTGTTCCAACTCCTCCAATTATTGTCTAAAGTTGTTAGTGCAATTAGGGGTTTACGGTTTGTATATGCAAGCTGAATATGTGGCTCCGTCCCTCCTCTCCTCCTCTCAGCCTCACTGTATTCAATATCATGCCAGATCATGCTATAAAGCACATATTTTCATTGCATGATCTGGCATGATCTGTCATGATCTAAAAATGATGTCATTTCAAATAGATAAAGAGCTAACTAAGCGACTCATATCCCTTAATGAGACGTTTTCAGAGAAAAATGCCCAACTAGCGGAGCTCTCTCAGCGAGACCGAGAAATGATCCATAAATATGCTTGGGTCAGCACAGTGGGAGCATCTACGCGCATAGAAAATGCAATCCTGACTGACTCCGAGGTAAATTGGCTGGATTCAGTTTTGGACAGTGATGGGAAAAAAACAGCTTTTGAGGCTCACAGAGAGCAAATAAAAGACAAGCTCTCTAATGATAAGGAGCGAAGCTCTGAAGAGGTCGCTGGGTGTCGTACTGTATTACTATTAATATATGAACAGGCTAAAAGTTATTTGCCCCTAAGTGAGTCGACGATTAAGGGTCTTCATAGTGAGCTTCTTAGGAGTTACTCTAAGCCAGTCCTTGTAAAAGGCGATTATAAAAATCATCCAAACTCGGTCATCGAAGAAAACCACAACACCGGTGAGAAAAAAACCGTTTTTAAAACGGCTGACCCTGGAGTTGAGTCAGAAATGGCAATGAGAGATCTTGTAGCTTGGTACAATGAGGCCATTAACGAAGAGCCATGGACACTAGCAGTAGCTTGTGAATTTGTTTTTCGATTTTTAGCAATTCATCCATTTCAAGACGGCAATGGTCGACTTGGGAGGGCGCTTTTAATAATGTCACTACTTCAGGCCTCGAATGAAAAATTAGCCAACGTAACTTACTATATGGCTATTGACCGTCATATTGAAAGGCATAAAGAGGAGTACTACATAGTATTGAACCAATGTTCTAACGGAGAGTTTTCAGCTGATTCTAATAAGTATAAAATTGAATATTTTCTGAATTTTATGATTAAAGTTTTAGAATCTTCTTTAAATGATATTGATTTTTATATTAAACGGACAAAGTCCTATAAAAAGTTACCCGAGTCAGCGATAAAAGTTCTAGAGTGTTTTAATGAAATGCCAGAGGTTCGTTTGAAGCCAAAAAATATTCGAGAGGCAACTAATCTCCCCACTCGAACGGTGGCAAATGCTCTTCAAACTCTTTTAAAAACTGAATTTATCCAGCGCTACGGGCAGGGGTCGGCAACAAATTATCAAATTTTATTTTGAAAAAAAGAGGGGCCGAAAAAAGAGCAACGGAAATGCTAATTTATCTAATCAGTTTTAAAATGATCTTTTCTGTGTAATTTCAGTTACTAGGGTTAAATGGTGATGGCGGCACGACTCGAACGTGCGACCGTCTGCTTAGAAGGCAGATGCTCTATCCAACTGAGCTACGCCACCACAATGGTCAATTTCAATGAAAGAATATTTTTACGAAACTTAAACCTGTTAGTCAAAAGTTAATCGGGTTGAGTTTAAAAGACTATCGATGCCTCGCATCAATAGGGGCTCAGTACTTAATCCACCTTTTTTTTATGGGGTATGAGTTTAAACACAAGCACCCCAAGGAGGGCAGTAAAGACTGAGGCCGATAAGATGCCTGTTTTGGAGTAAGTCTCAAGCTCCGGTGCGAGGGCGAGGTTGCTTATAAATAAAGCCATTGTAAACCCAATACCCGCAAGCAAACTGGCTGAAAACATATGAGCCCATGTTACACTTTTGGGGAGCTCGGCTATTTTTAATTTGCAAGCTATCCATGAAAAAAACATAACCCCGATGGGTTTACCAAGCAGTAGCCCAAAAATAATCCCCAGCGTAATGTTATTAGCAAACACTATATTAATTTCAGAAAACTCTAGGTGAACCCCTGCATTAACAAAAGCAAAAACAGGCATAATCACATAACTCACCCAGGGGTGCAGAAAGTGAATGATTCGCTCTAAGGGGGATTTACCCTCGATGGCCACTTGTTTGATTTCATCGATTTTATACAGAGCTGTCTTGTTTAAAGAGGTCTCGTCACTTTCGCCACTAAGCATATTTGAAAGGTCTTTTGCAAATAGGGTCATTTTTTCACTCATGGATTTCTTTTTTTGATAGGCATCAAGAGGGGTCATAAGGCCCAAAATCACACCGGCAATGGTGGCATGTACGCCGCTTTTTAAAACAGCAAACCAGGCGGCAAAACCTAAAATGGTATAAACAAGTAAGTTTCGAATGCCTGAATACCTAAAGAGCGTAATAATAGCAAAAATAATAGCCGCGGCCCCAAGCGCACCTTGTGAAATATCGGCTGTGTAAAAAAATGCGATAACAAGCACAGCCCCTAAGTCATCAACAATAGCCAGGGCGAGTAAAAAGACTTTAAGGGCAAAAGGTACTCGCTTACCGAGCATGGTGAGTACGCCCACAGCAAAGGCTATGTCTGTGGCCATGGGGATCCCCCAGCCGGCAACCCCCTCACTGGTTGTGTCGTTAAAGTAAAGATATATTAACGCCGGAGCCACCATGCCCCCGATTGCTGCAAATATAGGTAGGGCGGCTTTTTTTGGTGAAGAGAGCTCCCCTTGAAAGAGTTCTGATTTAATCTCAAGCCCAACAACAAAAAAGAAAATCACCATAAGGCCATCGTTAACCCAGTGAACTAAGGACTTTTCAATAGAAAACTCTCCGAAGCTAACGCCAATGGGCATATGTATAAAATGATTATAAGATTCGTGAAAAGGTGAGTTAGCTAAATACATAGCAATAAAGGTACTGATTAAGAGTAAAATACCACTTGCTGACTCTAGGGCCAGAAAGTTCTCCATGGGGCTGACTATGTTTTTAATGACTCGTTCGGCTCGTTTTTTCACGCGTTGTTTGCCCTTTGTTAAGTAATATTTATGGCTATTTAAAACCTTTTAGTATTTCTGTTAAGTGCTTTGGGTCTGGTTGCATTTGGTCTGTTGGTAAATGAGCCAGAGGTGTGTCGCTTAAATTTAAATGGTCTAAAACATTTTTTTGGTTTTCGTTGATATAAAAAATGCCAGTGAGTATTTGCCCGCTGTCGCGTGTTTCTATAAGAGTTTTTATGGTTTCTTCGCGATTAAAAACATCGTGACCTTTTTTGATTTTTTTTAGCGTTAAAGTAGAGCCGTCGGGCATTTTAACCTGGGTGGTCTCGCCCTCATTGTAGTCTACTTTAATGTCTTCAGAGGGTTCAACAAGACCGATTTGGTGAAGGGGGCTGAGGTGCTCTTTGACATAGGTAAAAGACTTTGTAGAGCCCTCATTGTTGGCATAGGTCACACACGGTGAAATAATATCTATCACAGCCGTACCCTTATGCTTCATAGCTGCCAGTAAAATTTGAGTGAGTTGTTTATTGTCGCCCGAAAAGCTTCGGGCCACAAAGCCACACCCTAAATCTAAAGCCATTGAGCACAGGTCGATGGTTTCAAAGGGGCTTTTGTCCCCTGACTTAATTTTAGACCCCTTGTCGGCTGTGGCCGAAAACTGACCCTTTGTGAGCCCGTAAACCCCATTATTTTCAATAACATAGAGCATCGGCAGGTTGCGCCGAATGAGGTGTATAAAGCCCCCGATGCCTATGCTGGCCGTGTCTCCGTCACCAGAAATACCTAAGGTATATAGGTCTTTATTGGTAATTTTGGCTCCCGTGGCCACAGGGGCCATGCGCCCGTGCATAGAGTTAAATGAATGAGAAGAGTTTAAAAAATAAGCCGGGGTTTTAGAAGAACAACCAATACCACTGACCTTCGCCACTTTATAAGGGTTTATTTGAGATAAAAATAAAGCGTTTGTAAGAACTGCTGTAATGCTATTGTGCCCGCAGCCGGTACAAAGGGTGGTTTTAGCGCCAAGGTAATCTTTTTTAGTCAGTCCAAAGGCGTTTACGTTTTTAGATTCACTCACGATAAGCCCCCTTCAATTGAAAGTATTTTTTTTGTAACAAACTCAGCACTAATGGACTGTCCATTGTAATTAAGTACTGAGTGAACTTTATCATAAAACTGAGGGTACTTATTTAAGAGCAGTTGCTTTAATTGGGCATCTCTATTTTGCTCAATTAAATATATGCGGTCGTTTTTTTGTAGGTAATCTAAAACCTCATCAGTAAAAGGCAGGGCACGCACCCGTAAGTAGTTAGTTGAAATATTTTGAGCCTGTAATAAGCTTTGGGCTTCTTGTATGCAAGAGTCAGTAGAGCCGTAAGCGATGAGCCCGGTTTTTATTTTATCATTTTGTTGCACAAGGGGTTTGGGGACATATTTTTTTGCTGTTTCATATTTAAGTTTTAATCGGTCAAGGGTGTGCTCGTAAACCTCGGGGCTTTCGGAGTATTGGGCGCTCTCATCATGCCCTGTGCCTCTGGTAAAATAAGCGGCTTGTTTGTGTTCAGTGCCGGGGAGTGTGCGGTAGGGTATGCTATCGCCATCCAGGTCTTTGTAGCGGTTAAACTCACCACGCTCGTTAAGCGCTTGAGAGTTAAGGACTTTACCTCGGTCAAATTTTTGCTCTAAAGGCTTTAGCTCGTCTGTGCACCAAAAATTCATCCCTAGGTCTAAATCACTTAAAACAATAATTAAGGTTTGCAAGCGTTCAGCTAAATCAAAACACGTTTGGGCAAATTCAAAACACTCTTTGGGGTTTGCAGGCAAGAGCAGCACGTGCTCTGTGTCGCCATGGGAGAGGTGGGCGGCAAATAGTACATCCGACTGCTGAGTACGAGTGGGCAAACCTGTTGAGGGGCCCCCTCTTTGTACATCCCATATAACAGCCGGGATTTCGGCAAAGTAACTATACCCCGCCGCCTCGCTCATTAAAGATAACCCCGGGCCACTGGTGCAGGTCACAGCACGGCCTCCGGCCCAGCCAGAGCCAAGCACCATAGAAAGAGCTGATATTTCATCTTCGGCCTGTACGACAGCAAAATTATTTTGAGCGTCTTTATTAACCCTTAACTGTTTGGCATAAAAATCAAAACCCTCAGCAATACTGCTGCTGGGGGTAATGGGGTACCAAGACATAAAGTTGCAGCCCCCATATACAAGCCCCAAACTAGTGGCCGTGTTGCCATCAATAAGTATTTTGCCATCGTTGCCACCAGTTATGGCTTTTACTTTAAAATCAAAATTACTTTTAATAGAGCTTAAATGTTCTTTGGCGTACTGCACCCCTATGCGAAACGCCTTAATATTAGGGGGCGCAACGCTGGGTTTTGATTTAAATTGGTCGCCAATTACGGCCTCAACAGTTTTAAAATCCAGGCCAATAAGCTCAGATAAAACGCCGACGTAAATAATATTAATAAGCAGCTTTCTTAGCTTTGCCGAGTCTGAGGCCTCTCTCGCCAGCTCAGTAAAGGGCACTGCTATATTAAGGGCTTCGCTATTAAGTAAGGTTTTATCAAATTTAAAAGAGTCATTGTAGATAAACACGCTGCCTGGTTTTGTTTTAGCTATATCTTTAGCAAAAGTAACAGGGTTCAGGCTAAGTATAATGTTATAGTTTAACGAGTTTGATAAAAAACCATCAGGATTAACCCTAATGGTAAACCAAGTGGGCAGGCCTTGAATGTTTGAGGGGAACAAGTTTTTACCCGACACCTTAAGCCCTAAACGAAATAAGCTTTTAACCAAAATATTATTGGCAGACTGGCTGCCACTGCCGTTTTCAGTAGCAATATGCAGGGTAAAGTTATTCGTCGCCACTAAAGCACCACCTGTTGGCTCAAGCCAATCTTAGAGGGAGGGGTTAACTGAGTCATAAAATATATTTTTACCATGAAATGTATGAAAAATCGCTTATTCCCTATATGCGTTGAGCGCTGCATCTATTGAGTGTTTTTAAGCCTTATGCCTCGTCAACAAGCGGCTTATAAGCGTTGGGGTTAATTTGTGTGACCCACTCCCTGTAGTTTTTATCAACCTCTGCTATGTCAGCAGGGGGTTGCACAGGGCCCACATGAACAATCAGCTTACCTGGGCGCGGAAAGCTGCCCTTTGGCATAAGCTCTGAATTGCCCTCTAGGTACAAAAACAAAATAGGGGTGTTTGTTTTTTTACTAAAAATACTGACACCTCTTTTAAAACGGTGGATGTAGCCGTCTTTAGAGCGGGCCCCTTCGGGGAATAAAATCATCCATACGCGGTCTAGCCGAGTGAGCAGGGTTATGCATAATTTAACGGCCTCGCCAGTTTTATCTTTACGATCAATGGGGATGGCCCCTAGGCAATGCTTTGAAAAAAAGGTGAAAACTGGGTTTTTAAACCAGTAATCTTTGGCAGCAGCCATGTATAAGTCAGTCCAAGAGCTAAACGATATAGCCGCGGCAATAGAGACCGCATCAAGGTGGCTGGCGTGATTAGATATAATCAAAAGCTTAGGGTTGTCTTTAAGTACTTTTTTTAGGCTGCCGACCACTTTAAGCCGTATATAAAAGCGAAATAAAAGCTTTAAAAAAATAGCCCACAAAACTCTAAAAAACCAACTAGTAAAGTCAAATTGACGGGTAAATAAGGGGAGGTGCTTTAAGTGCCCCGGTAGGTTAAACCATTGTTCGTTTTCGTAGTCCCATTTGTCCACTTAAGAGGGCCTCTGCTCTAAGTATAAAAATATGTAATAAAAAACAGGGGCAATAAAAATTATTTTATTTAAGCGGTCAATAACATCCCCTCGGCCAATAATAAATATACCCGTGTTTTTAAGCCCCAGGTCTCTTCGAACAACGGCTATTATAAGATTACCTAAATGCCCCACAATGGCCACTGTGAGGGCGGCCGTAAGCCAATAAGTATCAGAGCGATTAGGCAGCAGGTGGCGCAAGGCCCATGCCACAAGAATGGTGAGGGCTGTAGAGGCTAAAACACCCTCAATGCTCACCCGGCTAGTGATTTTATTAAAAAGCTTATGCTTGCCAAAAAGGATGGTGATAATATGAGAGGAGTTCTCACTGATCTCTGCAAGTATGTATATGTACATGACAATATAAACACCGTTATCAAACTGCAGGATGCGGCCCATGTGTAAAAACGACCAGCCAAAAAATATAAAACCCATAAGTGAAAGCGACATGTACTGAATCATCGAACTAGCAGAGTTTCTAATGAGGGGGATTAACAGTATAGACCCTAAAAAAATCATAGGTACCACATCAAAGTACTGCGTATTTTTTGTGTGTATTAACCCGCCAGCAATGAATATAAATATATAAGTCGCCCAAATAAACCAACTGCGGTGATACATGCCCACCATTTGGTAATAGGTTTTACAGGCATAAATGCTCAGTAAGATTAAAAATATAAGCTGCCAGGGCTCTTTAAAGGCAAAAATAACAAAGACAAATGGGGCAAAAAAAATCCAACTCTTTAGGCTCGCCCAAATGGCTGTTGTTTGTGTGTTTTTATCTTTAAAAAAATAAGTGGTCGCTGAAACTAATATTAAAAACACAACAATGGCAGCTGCTGTTTCTCGGTAGAGAGGCTCTATCCATAGGGAGTCTTTAAACATTATACTTTCCAATCGATTTGGTAGTCTTTAACTTTTTTATAGAGGCTTGATCGGGAGATTTTAAGTAATTCACACGCAGGGTCAACATCTTTATACTTTAATAGGCAGGCCTTAATGGTCGCTTTTTCAAAATCTTTTATTAACTCAGCGAGTCCTATAGAAAAATCAAGGCTTTTTGTGCTTGCGGTAAAATTAGAGGGGGCAATAAGGGCGGTCACATCCTCGGGTCTAATAAGGGGCAGAGGGGATTGAACAAGGAGCTGTTCGCAAATTCGCTTAAGCTCTCGGACGTTGCCGGGCCAATTGTGGGCCTTTAGGCACGAGGTGGCCTCAGGGGTGAGTTGCTTTTTTCGAACAGAGTCATGACTTAAAAAGTACTCGGCTAGAGTTTTAACATCATCAGCACGTTCTCTAAGCGGGGGCAGGTGGATGCTTTTACCACGGATGCGCCAAAGTAAATCCTCTCTAAACGCCTCATTTTTGACCATCTCGTCTAGGTCTCGATTGGTGGCTACGAGTACACGGGTGTCTACAGTGATAGACTCATGGGAGCCCACTCGCCTGACCTCTCCTGAGTCTAAAAATCTTAAGAGCTTCACCTGCATAGGCGGGCTGAGGGCTTCGATTTCATCTAAAAACAAATCACCACCATGGGCCGCCTCAGCAAGGCCCATTTTATTTTGGTCGGCCCCCGTAAAGGCTCCATTTACGTGGCCAAAAAATTCGGATTCAAATAAACTCTCAGAAATAGCGGCAATGTTAACGCTTATAAAAGGGCGCTCCCCCTCTTGGTTGTGTAAAAGGTTTGCTAGGATCTCTTTACCCGCACCAGACTCGCCTTCAATTAAAATAGGCCCGTGCTCACCTTTAAGGGCCGCCACTTGCTTTTTTATGTCGTTTATTTGTGAGCTGTTGCCAATAAGTGGTTGAGTTTTCAATTGAGAACGCGAAGAGGCCTCGTGTAAAAGCAGCAGGGCCTCTACTTTACCTAAAGTCAGCTGTAGCTCGTCGAGGTTTAGGGGCTTGGCTAAAAAACGAGAGGCTCCGGCTTTGAGGCACTTTTCCATAAGGTTACGATTGAGGTCGCCACTCATGGCGACAATTTCTAAGTGGGGGTCTTTTTGTCGAAGGGCTTTTATGGCCTCGACACCCTCTTCAATTTTAAGGTTACCGGTTAAATGAATATCTACAAAGGCGGCATGAAATTTACTTACAGGCACATCCGCAAGGCTGTTAACCCCCGTAAGTCGCCATTGGCCCTCAATGGCCATGCGTATGGATTGTAAAACAAGGTCGTCATCATCAATGGCAAGTAAGTTAAATTGTGACAATTAAGGGGCCCTTCTTATTTGAATTAAAAAACAATGCTTAAGGTGTAGCTTATATGGGGGCTGGCGGTTTACGAAGAGCTTTTTTTTTAAAAGTGGGCTTCGACGCGTTATAAATAGATTGTTTCATGATATTTAAAAAGTTAACTTAAACCAGGGTATTCACTGGCTTCTCTCTTTTTGTTAAGTACCCCGTGAGTAAAGCCATACTCGTGTTTTAAACTGGAGAACTTTATGACTGTCGGCATACACAAGACCCCCCGAATTTTGCTTCTTGAAGGTATACACCCCATAGCTGTAGATGATTTAAAATCAAATGGCTTTAATGTGGAGCGATTAGAAACCGCCCTGTTAGAAGAAGAGCTTATTGAAAAATTAAAAAACTTTGATGCCGTTGGTATACGATCTAAAACTCAGATTACAAAAAATGTGATTAAAAATAGCCCCCATTTATTAGGCATTGGTTGTTTTTGTATTGGCACCAACCAGGTCGATTTAGAAGAGGCCAATTTAAACGGCATCCCGGTGTTTAACGCCCCTTACTCTAATACAAGGAGTGTGGCTGAGCTTGTGATTGCTGAGATGATTTGCCTCTCTCGGCAGGTGTGTGACCGGTCTATTTTAGCTCATAGTGGGGAGTGGCAAAAATCAGCTAAGGGCTCAAAAGAAGTTCGAGGCAAAACATTAGGGATTATCGGTTACGGGCACATCGGCAGCCAAGTGAGCGTGTTGGCTGAAAGCATGGGGTTGAATGTTATATTTTTTGACGTTGTTAAAAAATTACCCCTAGGTAATGCGACGAGCATAAATACAATAACTGAAGTTTTAAAACGCTCTGACTTTGTCACGTTACATGTACCAGAAACCCCTGAGACACAAAACATGATTACGGCCTCAGAGCTTAAAATAATGAAGCATTCATCTTTTTTAATTAACGCCAGCCGCGGTACGGTTGTAGACATCCCAGCCCTTAGAGAGAGCCTGTCCTCAGGCCACCTGGCGGGGGCGGCCGTAGATGTATACCCTGTCGAGCCGAGTTCGAACAAAGAAAGTTTTACCTCGGAGCTACAGGGGGCAAAAAACGTAATACTCACCCCTCATATTGGGGGCAGCACTGAAGAGGCGCAAGAGTCCATCGGGGGCGAAGTGGCTGAGAGTTTTAAAAAGTTTTTTAATCGTGGCACCAGTGCGGGGGCTGTGAACTTTCCGCAACTTGAGCTGCCGGCATTTAGTGACTGCTTAAGGATTTTAAACATACATAAAAACGTCCCAGGAGTGTTGAGCGAAATAAACGGGCTCGTTTCGGCAACAGGGGCGAATATTAAATCTCAACACCTCTCTACTGATTCAAACATAGGGTACCTAGTTCTTGATATTGAGCACGACCAGACCTTGAGTTTAGCAAAACAAATCGACGCTCTTGAGACCTCTATAAAAACAAGAGTCATTTAAGGCCTTGTTTTTATAGGTCTATGACCTTGCCAGGGTTAAGTATTAAATCAGGGTCGAATATTTTTTTTATTTTTTTCATGATTTCAATTTCAGCAAGACTTCTTGTGTGGTGTAGGTAGGGTTTTTTAGTGAGTCCCACACCATGCTCGGCTGAAATACTGCCCTTGAACTTTTCAATACAGTTAAATAAAAGGGTGTTGACCTGGG
>JAUVAX010000086.1 GCA_030591685.1 Pseudobdellovibrionaceae bacterium
CGAGGTTATAGACGCCAGACTTTTCTTTTACTAATTTACCCTCTTTAAGCTTAGTCGGTAGGTGGAGTTGGCTTTGCTTCATGGCAAAGACCTCGTAGGGGTCTTTATCTAAAAGCCCAACAAGTACAACCCATTTTTCACCATTTGAGACCAGTTGATGAATATGACAATCTAACTGTTCTGGCCTTTGAGGGGCTTTAGTTCGGGGTATGCCCTCGTTAGACTCACCTAAACTAGTGCCCTCAACAGATAAAACAGACGCCATCGTGCCATCACGGTACGAAGTACACCCTTTAATGGTCCTTGTATTGTAAACATCTCTATAGAGACGTTTGAAGTCTTCATAAGGGTAGTCTTTTGGTATGTTGACAGTCTTTGACATGGCGGCATCGACGTAGCGTGAAAAAACCTCCATGGTTTTAACATGGTCATCAATAGTTAAGTTAAAAGCCGTTGAGGCCCAGTCTTTATCAGGCTCCCAAGTGTTTTGCTCTTGGTGAAAGCGCACTCCGTAGTCTTTTACATGGGACTCTTTTAACAACCCTCGGGATTGATCAAACTTCCAGACTTCATCTTTAAATTTTGTGACAAGCATGTTTTCGTCGCCCTCGGCAGTCCACTCCCAATTTGTTTCAGGGCCGTTGATAGTATAGGACTTACCTTGCCAGTTTATGTCTTTAGGTACACCTAAGCCCTCAGGTGAGTAGGGCTGCATAGAGGTCCTCGTGTACTCAGTCATAAACAGAGGCTCTAGGCCGCCAGAAACATTGTTGGCAAAAACAGAGCTATTGCCTGTGGGTTGTATAGATAAAAGATGACTATTACGTATACCGTATTTTTTTATTTTTAATTTTGTTTCAGGGCTTAATTTTTTAACAAACTGACCCTCTAAATATTTACCTTCATCGTATAGGGGAAAGCAGCCCTTTTCTTTAGCTAAATCGGCAGAGGTTTGATAGGCGGTGTTCATTATAAACGCTCCCAATTTGCTCGTGAGTTTTAATGCCTCATCAGAGCCATAGCGAACCTTAAGCATCATTAACGCTGACCCGTAACCTAAAATACCTAAACCGATGCGGCGTTTTTGTTGGAGGCTTTCTTTTTGCTCTGGCAAAGGGACTAGGGTTTTATCATTTACGTTGTCCATAAACCGCACAGCAGAGGTGATGGTTTCGGCGAGTTTATCAAACTGCCAAGTTGTGTTTTTTGTATCTACAAACTGAGTTAAATTGAGTGAGCCCAGTAAGCAACACCCACCCACAGGTAATACTTGTTCACCACAAGGGTTAGTGGCGTTAATGTGCTCAGCGTAGTAAAGGTTATTAAGGTTATTAATAGTGTCGTTAAATAAAATCCCCGGCTCGTTGCGGTTATAAGTAGACTTCATGATTAAGTCCCATAGCTCACTAGCACTTTCGTAGGTTTTATAAACTACTACAGGTAGGCCCTTTGCCTTCCATGAGGTTAAGTTACCGTCCCAGTGGGTTTTATAGTCAGGCTTAGCGGTTTCATAGTCGGGGAACTCTAGGTGCCAGGGCTTATTGGCCTCAACAGCGGCCATAAACTCATCCGATACAAGTACAGACATATTAAATTTAGTCAGTCGGCCAGGGGTTTGTTTGGCTGTAATGTATTCTTCAATGTCGGGGTGAAACACGGACATTGTCACCATCTGTGCGCCTTTTCGGATTTTCTTTTTACCTTTTTGATTTGTTTTTTTAATCCCACTGCCAGCAGTAATAACGGCACTTTGGGAGTCCCACATTTCTAGTAACTTAACGGCCCCGGGGGAGTCCCCACCAATGCCTTCAACAAAGGCCCCTCGGGGCCTCATGACGTCCGCACAAAAACCGTACCCGCCTTCGGATTTTAAAATAAGCGCCTGTCTGCGGAGTTCATCCATGATGCTCTCCATAGAGTCCTGGTTTTCGCCCCTAAAACCACTCACAAAACAATTTATATATGTTGTACCCTTTAACCCTGTACCGGCGTTAGAGGTGATTCGACCGCCGGGGACAAATTTAAAGTCCTCTAATATATCTAAAAATTTATCCTGCCATAAAGCTTGCAGCTCTGGTTTTTCTACTGAGGCTAAATCTTTAGCCATAGCCATGTGGCGATCGTTAATATCGTTTTCGCCGACGTACTTGTAAGTGAGTTCAAAGACCTCTTTTGAAAAGTCATCAGTGAATTGAGTGTTTCGCTTACGAGCGGACGACTTTACAGCAGGGGTAGCTGAGTTTTGAGGATTTTTGTTAAAAGAGGGCTCACGCTGAGAGGGGTTACTGTTGTTATATTCTAATTCCATGAATGTGCCTTTTTTTGACTGAACTGTTATGAGTTTGTTTTTTTAAAAACTATAGCTTTTAAAATTTGATGGATTAACTATTCCAAGCACTGAGTAAGACTTCAAGTGGAATTTAAAAGTTTTTAAAACCCCCAAATCTTTGCTTAAAGAAATTGCAATTGAGCTGTTTTTACTCAAAGATCTAAAGCTAAATTAGACCTGGTTTTTAGAGGTTTTTTTGAGGTGTGCTTTAGTTGTTTGATAAAGAAATCAAGTATTTAACACGGCTTGTTCAAAGAGCCCTTAAGCCCTCAATAGGCTTAGGCGGTGGGGGAGGGAGGGGTATAAATATAACTCGGCGCTGAATTTAATAAAAGACTTTGTTTACAGGACATCTGGTGACTAAATTTTGCGCAGCTCAGGTTTTAGACATATTGCAGCTTTAGTAATATTTAAAGCTCTTTTTTAAAAAATTACAAAATAGTAACAAAAAGAGACATAGTAGTAAGTCTACGGGTGCCACCTATGCGTTTAGTGTAAATAGGGGGGGCGCTAGTAAAAAGAGGGTCAAAAACTACGGTACTAAAGGGCTTAATTTAGTGTGAAGTTTTATGGTTTTAAAATTTCTTTCTTATGAAGGCTATTGTTTCAACCGAAAAGTTAGGGGTGAAACATCTTTTTAAAACTATTACTAATATGGGAGTTCATAGGGGCCTTACGCCAGTCTTTTCTAAGAGAGTCGCCTATGCAAATCAATATGCTTTTATATTGGGATTTACAATTTTACTTTATAGTTGCATATATTTTTACTTGGAAATGTACATTATTTCTTTATACTTA
>JAUVAX010000020.1 GCA_030591685.1 Pseudobdellovibrionaceae bacterium
CGGTAGAAGCCCAAAAAAAATTAGGGCTTGAGGTGATGCAGGCCTTAGGCTTTGATTTTAACCACGGGCGACTTGATGAAAGCCATCATCCTTTTTGTGGCGGAGTGCCTGAAGATGTGCGCGTCACCACTCGGTACAGTACTGATGAGTTTTTACCAAGCCTCATGGGCATTATCCACGAAACAGGCCATGCGCTTTATGAGCAAAATTTACCTAAAAACTGGCTCACTCAGCCCGTCGGTGCGGCCCGCAGTATGGGGCTACATGAGGGGCAGAGTTTATTGTTTGAAATGCAGGTGGCCCACAGTGATGAGTTTATAGAGTTTTTAGCGCCGCTTATTCGAAAGCACTTTGAGTCGGCAGATAAAAACTACGACTGGAGTAATGAAAACTTAAAAGCCCTTATTAACAAAGTTGAAAAGGGCTATATAAGAGTAGACGCTGATGAGGCTACCTATCCGGCCCATGTTATTTTAAGATTTGAACTAGAAAAGGCCCTCATCACAGGGGAGCTTAAGGTTAAGGACCTACCCTCGGCCTGGGATGAGAGGATGCAAAAATACCTAGGGCTCTCAACGGTAAATAATTTTACTGACGGGTGCATGCAGGACGTTCACTGGCCGAGTGGGTCTTTTGGGTACTTTCCAAGTTACACCTTAGGGGCTATGAATGCGGCTCAGGCCTATAGCGTGGCTAAAACACAAGATGTAAGCATAGCGCCCAGTATATCAAAAGGTGATTTTGAGCCCCTCAAGGCGTGGTTTATAAAAAACATTTGGTCAAAGGGGAGCTTGTTGTCTATTGATGATTTAATGAGCTCAGCAACGGGTGAAACCTTAAACCCTAAATACTTTTTAAATCATTTAACCACTAGGTATAAATAAATTATGAACGTTAAGCCCGGTTTATATAAACACTATAAAGGTCAAAGCTACCAAGTTTTTAAGGTGGCCAAGCATTCTGAGACTCAAGAGGAGCTAGTGGTGTACCAGTGCCTTTACGGGGACTACAGCTACTGGGTACGGCCAAAGAGTATGTTTTTAGAGTCTGTTAAAATTGACGGTCTATTAAAACCACGGTTTGAGTTTGTAGGTGAGTTATGAAGCCCAAAAATTTAAACTTAGTTTTATACTCAGGCGGTCAAACTCAAAGCAATAAAAAGCTCCACGGGGCACTATCTGACCTAGTGGGGGTTCAATCTAAAAAATCGCTCACTTATATACCCTATTGCTATGAGGGGTGTGAGGTGTACTTTAACCGGGCCAAAAAACGCTATTCGCGGTTTGGGTTTAACCAGTTTCACTGTGCGCCGGTGGATCGCCCGATGACAAAACCAGTATTAGAAAAAATGTTATCCTCAGACGTTATTTACCTCGCCGGTGGCAATACGTTTTATTTTCTTTATCACCTTAAAAAAAGTGGTGTACTGCCTAAGTTAAAAAACTATGCTCTTTCAGGGGGGTTACTGACGGGTTTAAGTGCTGGGGCTATAATTATGACCCCACATATTGGTTTAGCCAGTTACCCTAGTTTTGATTGTGACGACAACGAGGTGGGGTTAAAAAAGCTAAACTCTTTAAACCTTGTTAACTTTGAGTTCTTTCCGCATTATAACTCGACCCATACACGCCTTAAGAACTCTTTAAAAAAGTACTCTCTTAAGGCTAAAAAAAATATTTTAGCCAGTCACGATGGCGGCGGAGTTGTGGTTGAAAACGGTAATAATCATCTTTTAGGACAAAACACTTTATTTGCTCAAGGGCAGTGTTACTCACTTTAATTTGTTTTATTTACTCATGAGTTTTTATAAATTCAATAAAAAGTATAAATCAACTAAGGCAGAGCCGGGTTTAAGTTTTTAATACGAGCGGCAAAGGTAAAGTATTTTTTTGAACCATCGCTTTGAAGCTTAAAAGGACACACAAAACTCATGGGTTGGTATTGAGTGGCATCAAAAAACGGCAGAGCTTCAAAATTAGCGTACCCGAGACCATCAAAATTATGATTGGTAGAGTTAAAGTCTGCTATTTTAGTAAACCCAAGCTGAGTTAAATTATTACAATACGTACCGCCATATATATTTTGGTAGTCACTCCAAGGGGCCCTAGCGCAAGGGGTAGTCGTGCATAAGGGGATAGGCTTTACAAAAAGGGAGACCCCATCAATGGCGCCTGTCATGTGAAACATAGAATCATTGATGTACTGCCATTGGTATTTAATTTTTCGATCACTTGTATTGACGGCATTAGCATTATAGCACGAGTTGCCTTCAGTGAGTTGGTAATCATCATTAGTTGGTAAACTGGAGCAAGGGGCATAGGTAAAATTATGGTCTTTAATTATTTGAAAGGGGCCATAAAAACCAGCACCAAGCCATTTGCCATACTGTAGATCATAGGGATCAATGAGTATTCTGTTAACAAACGCCTTTTTGTTTCCCGAGTCAACGCAGGTGGTGACGACCTCTCCTCCATTAAGTCTGTAAACGTCAACAACGTTCATATCAGCAGGGAACTCAGACCATTGTAGATGCCCCGACCCAAGCAGATCCTCCCAAAGTGTGCTGAGTAAATCTATAGCTCCTCCGCCACCATAGTGGCAGGCTTGTGCCTTTTCACCGCCGAGTTGAAGCTGTGTATAGTCCCCCCCAAAGAAGCCAAAAATAATATCTCCTCCGACACTTTTAGTTCGAATATTAGAGTCTATGTGACCTCTCCCCCAATAAAATCCAGGGTTAATGTATTTAGACATAGCTAAATCTCTACTCAGTGGTACGGCTCCTAAAGCTATCTCCTGTGAAAGGTCTTTGTAGTTTATATTGAGTGCTAGCCCAGTAGAGGCCAACTGGTACTCAAGTTCTACTCCATCAAAAGCTGTAAAGTTAAACCAGCCATTAAAAATTTCACTGTAACCAACAGTCATAGTTTGTGTACTATTTGTGGGTTTAAAGATAACGTTCACTCGGTCCGTGTAGCCATGGCCGTAGCCGTTGATTAGAGTGCCTTGCGGGCCAAATGTACCGGTCCCTCCAAGTGCACCATTTACATACTGCCCTGTGATCAAGTTTTGTTTGAGCCCCGAGTCAGGAGCGCCAGCATCAGGCAGAGGGGTTTGAACGGTGGTGATTGTAATAGTTTGATCACCGGGCGAGAGAGTGGCTAAATCACCATCATTATCACCGTAAGAGTAAAAGGACCCTTTTGTGTCGTTGTGTGTCCAAATCTCTAAGTACTGAACCAATCGGTCTTCACCAGAAGGGACTTGGATAGTAATAGAATCAGGGGCTGTGCCTGAGTAGGCAGGGTTATTTCTTATGCAGTTAAGTCCGCATTTATCGCTCCAGGTCCGGATGATTTTATCTTCAATGCCCGGGCCTGAAATATTAATAAAAATATGAGACCGAGCAGTGTTAGCGGCAAGGCTTGAGACTTTTTGCGATGAGGGTATGGGCAAGGTCACTTGAGTGGTTTCAACATCTCGGGTGCAGCCAATGAGGGCCGAAGCGCTAAGTAAATAAATAGAAGCTATTAAAATCCTCATATTCAGCCAACGTCCTTAATATGTGAGTACAAAAAACCTATCAAAAACTTGTCGGCAGGCTGGACTAAAGTCTAAAGTCGACTTTTTCACTGTAACTGTATTTAAATAGGACAACGAGGACTCAGTTGCTCTTTAAGTCTTATGAGCCTCTTATTAAATCGCTTTTGTTGGGGCAGAGTTAACGAATATTTAATTTGAGTTGGGCTCGGCAGGCACCTAACAGACTCCTGAATAAGAGGGCCCTGTAAGCAGAATGTAAGAATTATACCCTAAGTCCATTATGGACCATTTTTGTCTGGGCCCTATCAAAAAAAGTAACACCTGTGAGAACTTAAGTAAAAACCGTGAGTTACATGTTGACCCTTAAGAAATCAGGCTCTGAATACAGGGGTTTCTGCAGGGGGGGATTGTTAAAATTTCCATTAAGGGGCTAGGGGGATGGCTCAAGTGAGTTGTACAGGCAGTAGACGGGCAAAAAAGTTGGCACATCTGTTGCTTTGTACTAAAGACATATCCCCCTTGGCGGCCTGGACCCCCCCCCCTCTTTACCCCCAGGTCGTCATTTTTTTTGCCTTAAAGCTACATATTCAAATTTTAAACGAGATTTATAAGGCGTTAAGTCGCGCTTTTAAAAGCTAGCCTACTCGAAGGCTTAAAATATTAATAAACTATTAATATATGGTTCAATTTGCAGTTTTTTTACTATTAGTTTTCAGCTCTCCTTTGAGCCATGGGTATCATATAGTTATTGATCCAGGGCATGGAGGCTCTGATCGGGGGGCCACCAATAGGTCAACCAATGAGTCAGAGCTCACCCTAAAAATGACCCATAAGCTTGTCAGAGGCCTTAGAAATAAAGGTTTTAAAGTCACCCTAACAAGAAAGGGCAACCAAAACCTAAGCCTTCAAGCCCGAGTTGAAATCGCTAACAGCGTAAAGGCTGATTTGTTGGTAAGTATACACGCCAACTCTTCAGTGGATAAAAGGGCAAAAGGCGCTGAGTT
This sequence comes from Pseudobdellovibrionaceae bacterium, assembly GCA_030591685.1. GTDB lineage: Bacteria > Bdellovibrionota > Bdellovibrionia > Bdellovibrionales > UBA1609 > JAUVAX01. The sequence continues at coordinate 4,545 of JAUVAX010000020.1, forward strand.
TTACTTTCAAAACCAGCTCGATGCCGACGAAGAGTCTATGTTTTTAGCCAGCCGAGAAAACCAAAACTCTAAGCCCGCTTTAATAAATAGTGATGACAAGCATTCAAGCACTATTGACCACATTTTGGGCGACATGAAGCGGACCTATAATATTTACCTCAGCTCAGAGTTATCTAAAAAATTAGCGCTTAACTGGAAAGGGCAAAAAAAGAGCAAACTCAACCTTATTAAACAAGCTCCGTTTTATGTGATTAAAAACTCAAATATGCCCTCTGTGCTCGTTGAGTTGGGGTATTTAAGCCATAATTTTGAGTCAAAAAAACTGACTCAAAGCAAATATCAAAATATTATGGTGAGCAGTATTATTAAAGCAATCGTTGACTACAAAAAACAAATCGACAACAACTAAGCCCACAAACTAAAACAAATATATGGAGTTATTATGCGCACAGATGGCCGTAAGAGTGATGAGTTACGCTCAGTTGAAATTATACCTGATTTTTGTAAATACGCTGAGGGCAGTGCTTTAGTAAAATTCGGAAACACTCACGTTTTATGCACGGCAACAACTGATGAGTCCACCCCTAAATTTTTGCAAGGCAGTGGGCAAGGGTGGGTCACAGCAGAGTACGGCATGCTCCCTCGCTCTACACATACCCGAATACGTAGAGATCGAGCGGCCAATAGTGGTCGTACTCAAGAAATCTCAAGGCTCATTGGGCGAAGCCTAAGGTCAGCCATGGATTTAAAAACTTTAGGTGAAAGGCAGATCACTATAGATTGTGATGTCATACAGGCCGATGGCGGCACAAGAACTGCGGCCATCACAGGTGGTTTTGTGGCTCTAGCTATGGCGACAGAGTTTTTGCAAAAACAACGTAAACTTAAAGACAACCCATTAAAAAGATACATTAGCGCCATTAGTGCTGGGATTTTTAAGCAAGAGGCTATTTTAGACTTAAACTACGATGAAGACTCAAATATAGAAACAGACATGAACTTTGTCATGGACGGCTCTGGTGAGTTTATTGAAATTCAGGGCACTGCAGAGGGCGTCCCCTTTACTCAGCCACAGCTTAACAGCATGATTGAGCTGGCAGACAAGGGCTGTAAAGAGCTACTTTTAAAACAACAAGAGCTCATAGGGCATTACTTTTCACTTTAGCTTAGGGGTAGGCGTTTAATGGAGCTCTGGGTAGCAACAACCAATAAAGGTAAAGTGACAGAGTTTAAATCACTACTGGGTGATTTAGGCATAGAAATTAAAACACTCAAAGACCTGCCGAATTACTACTCCCCTGAAGAGACAGGCACTACTTTTGCCGAAAACGCATGGATTAAAGCCCACGCCCTTAAAGCCCTTAAACCAGATGCTTTTATTTGCGCTGAAGATAGCGGGCTAGAGGTGACGGGGCTTAATAATTTACCAGGGGTTCATTCGGCCCGGTATGCTGGTGATAAGGCTTCAGATGCCATGAATAACGATAAAGTTTTAAAAATGGTCAACATGAGGACCCCTCAAAATAGAGAGGCTCAGTTTAAGTGTGCGTTGGCTTTTATAGATCCTAAGGGCTATGAAAATTTATTTGAGGGCACTGTAGAAGGGGCCATATCTAAAAAGTTAAGTGGTACAGAGGGCTTTGGATACGACTGTTGCTTTATACCCACTGGTAAAGAGCAAACCTTTGCCGAGCTGGGGCTTGTGTATAAAAATAAAGTATCACATAGGTCACAGGCTATTAAAAAATTTCGTGAATATTTAAAATCAATAGTTTAATTTTTTAAAAAGCATTAAGAGTTTTTTTAAGAGAGCTTACTAGGGGAGTCCACAATAGTTATGCTCTTCAACGAGGCGTAGATGCCAATTTGTTTTGTTATTTTTTCAGAGGGGCGAATCAGTGCAAGCGCGCCCCCTTTTAGCATCAACTTATCTGCCAATTGAGCTATATATATAATGCTCATAAGGCTTAAAAACCGAGTCGAATTAAAGTCATAGGCCAACCATCTTTGGCCGTCTGAGTAAAGCTCTTCAGAGGCCACTTTAAACTCCTCAAAGTTAAAGGCATCAATCCGCTCAGGGGCATTTTGAATAGACCAGTTGATTTGACCTTTAGGTGAGTTTTTCTTTGTTTTTTGAAGATTTATATCCATATAAAAATTATATTGGATGACACTCTAGGGATGTCAATATTGAGTCTTAAAAGGTCGGGGTAATGTTAACAATTGCTCCTATTTTTGGAGGTTCGTCGGGGCTGATGTCATTGAGTTTAAAAAACTTTTAGCCACTTAAGTGTTTAGCTACTTATAGGGGGAGCGTGAAAAAAAAAGAATTTGGCATTAATTCAGAGTTAAATCACTAGACTTTTATAAGGGGTTATTATAAAAAATCACCACTATGCGTGAGTTAAAAATATTTTCAGGTAATTCGGTACCCAGTTTCGCTCAAAATGTGGCTGATAATTTAGGTGTTGAGCTGGGGCAAAGCAACGTGGCTCAGTTTGCTGATGGCGAAATAATGGTTGAGATTAACGAAAGCGTAAGGGGGGCAGATGTGTACGTTATACAGAGCACCTGCCCACCAGCGAATCAAAACTACATGGAGCTGTTTATCACTCTTGACGCTCTGAGGCGAGCTTCGGCAAACTCTATCACAGCAGTGATCCCCTATTATGGTTATGCGAGACAAGATCGCAAAGTGGCCCCTCGGGCTCCAATTTCGGCAAAATGTGTGGCCGATTTACTGACGACTTCAGGGGCGGACCGTATATTAACTGTCGATTTACACTCAGCTCAAATACAGGGCTTTTTTAACTGCCCTGTGGACCATTTATTTGCAATCCCTACAATGGCACGAACCTGGCGTGAAAAATATGGCTTTGGTGATGACTACTGTGTTGTGAGCCCAGATGCTGGTGGTGTTGAGCGCGCCAGAGCCTTTGCTAAAAGGATAGAATCCCCTATTGCCATTATTGATAAGCGCCGCACGGGCCCTAATGAGGCCAAAGCTCTGCATTTAATTGGAGATGTGAGAAACAAAATTGCCATTATTGTAGATGATATGATAGACACTGGTGGAACCTTAGTGCAGGCCGTTGATAGCTTGATTGAAAATGGTGCAAAAAAAGTTTTTGCAGTCTGTACACACCCTGTTTTTTCAGGGCCCGCTATTGGCCGAATTAACGAAAGCAAGATTGAGAAGGTTCTGGTTACGGACACCATACCTCTTTCAGAGCAAGGTAAGGCGAGTAGCAAGGTAGAAGTTGTAAGTGTTGCCCCTGTTGTGGCAGAGGCGATTAAACGAATTTACTCTCACGAGTCTGTAACGTCATTATTTGGCTAAGTACAATTTTTGAGAATTAAAATAAAAAAGAACAAGAGGAAGCTATAATGAGTACAAAAAATGAAATCACTGCATATTCAAGAGTAACGGGCCGAGGAAACTCTCGTGGATTACGAAAAGACAAACTCATACCGGCTGTAATCTACGGGCCAAAAACTGAAAATATTAACCTCAGTATTGGGCAAAATGAAGCGGTTAAGTACACAGGCTACGGTTTTGAAAATACAATTTTTACTTTTAAATCAGACGATAAAAAAATTAATAATATTAAAGTTCTTGTAAAAGACGTAGATAAACACGGGTTAACTCACTTACCGGTGCATATTGATTTTTACTCACCAGACATGACTCAAACGGTAAAAGTAAACGTTGAGGTTCGGTTTGAAGGTAAAGCTGCGGGTTTAGCCGAAGGCGGACTGTTTAACATTACTAAAAGAGATATTGAAGTTGAGTGTTTACCTAATGAGATCCCTGAGTTTTTAACAGTAGATGTTTCGGGCTTAGCCCTTAACCAGTCGTTACATGTTTCAGATGCTGTGATCCCTGAGGGAGTTAAACTTATAACTTCGTCTACAGAGGCCATTGCTAACTGTACACTGTTGGCTGAAGAGGCTGAACCAGTTGCGGCTGAAGTTGACGCGGCAGCCCCTGCTGAAGGTGCCGCCCCTGCTGACGCTGGAAAAGCTGAAGAACCAAAAAAATAATAAACTAAAAAAGGCTTTAAGCACATATGAAGTTGATTGTTGGCCTGGGAAACCCGGGCCAAAAGTATTTAATGACAAGACATAATATTGGCTTTCTGTGCATCGATGCCTTGGCTCGGTTTTATTCAGCCCCCCCTTTTAAAAAAGAGCACAAATCTGAAATCACAAAAGTGCGTGTCGACGACCATCAAGTTTTACTATGTAAGCCTCAAACATTTATGAACCTTTCAGGGGCCCCTGTGCAAAAGGTTTTAAGTTATTATAATATCGAAGTTCAAGACCTATTAGTGATACATGATGATATTGACCAAGAGTTTGACTCAAAAAAATTTCAGCTTAATCGAGGTCATGGGGGTCATAACGGGATTAGGGATATACATCAAAAATTAGGGTCTAATAACTATGCTCGGTTAAAAATGGGTGTAGGGCGACCGCCCAATCAAAAAATGGATGTGGCCGACTATGTGTTGCAAAACTTTTCAGACCCACAAATGGATGAATTGAGCCACGTATTAAACGACACCTGCGATGCTGTTGAAGAGTTTATAATTAACGGGCTTGAGTCAGCAGCGAATAAACATAATAAAAAAGGAACACCTTAAATGGGACTTAAATGCGGAATTGTAGGGCTACCAAACGTTGGCAAGAGTACACTTTTTAATGCGCTCACAAGTGCAGAGGCTGAAAGTGCAAATTACCCTTTTTGTACTATTGACCCAAATGTTGGCATTGTAACTGTCAGCGACCCCAGACAAGACAAAATCACTGAGCACATAAAGCCTCAAAAAGTCATACCCGCAGCCATAGAGTTTGTAGATATAGCAGGGCTTGTAGAGGGGGCCAGTAAAGGCGAAGGCCTAGGCAATCAATTCTTAGCAAACATTCGTGAGACAGACGCTATTGTGCATGTGGTGAGGTGTTTTGATGACCCTAACGTGGTTCATGTCAGCGGCAGTATTGACCCTCTACGTGACATAGAGATCATTAACACCGAACTTATGCTTGCGGACTTAGAGAGTGTCGAAAAGCAGTATAAATCAAAAGAGAAAATGGCTCGTACCTCAAAAGATGTCAACGCACTTGCTGAGGCTGAATTGCTTAAAAAAATACTCACCGTTTTAGAGGCGGGGCAGCCTTGTAGAGTTGTAGAACTCACCGAGAGCGAAGAGCCCCTCATGAAGCACCTTCATTTACTCACCTCAAAGCCCGTACTTTATGTATGTAATGTGAGTGAAGATGAAAGCCAGAGTAAAGAGTTTGTAAAAAAAGTACAAGCACACGCTAAAGGTGAGAACAACCAAGTGTTGACCATTTGTAGCTCTATAGAGGCTGAAATTTCACAACTAGAGGACGACGAAAAACAAGAGTTTTTAGAAAGTTTAGGGTTTAAAGAGCCCGGCCTTGATCGACTCATCAGAACTTCATATGACCTCCTTAATTTAGAGACTTATTTTACTGCCGGTGAAAAAGAAGTCCGCGCATGGACCATAAAAAAAGACACCAGAGCCCCTCAAGCTGCCGGAGTCATACACACTGATTTTGAAAAAGGCTTTATTCGCGCCGAAGTTTACCATTGTACGGACTTATTTGAACTCAAATCAGAACAAGCCATTAAAGAGGCCGGCAAACTCCGCTCCGAAGGCAAAGACTACCTCGTTAAAGATGGCGACGTTATGCATTTCTTATTCAACGTCTAGGACACGCTAATTCGGTTTAAATGACCTCACCTCCCTTTAAATGCAAAGTACTTAATCAGAGGGTGTGCAACTTATTGACAGTTATTGTAATGAGTTTAATCGAGGGAGCTAGGGTGGATACCCTTGCTTTAAGGGTGTATATTTATTAGAGAAAATATTAGATGAAATAGACGTGTTTTTTTGGAGGTTTTTTTTATGAATATTATTGCTCTAAGCTTAGCCTTTTTATTTGTAACTCCGTTTGCATTTGCTAAAAAAAATAAAGATTGTCTATTAGGCGGTCGAGGTTGGATCTCTTCCCCCAGTCACATGAACCCTGATGATAATAGCGTGGATAGAAAGTTTTTATACAAGCCCGCCATGGCTCCTGGGTACGAAAGAGTAGAACTCGATACCTGGCAAGAGTGCTATCAGCGAGCCATTACTGAGTCTAAAAAGTTTCAGTTTAAGTATAAAGGCGGTGACGGTAACCCCTTTGATAGAATCCAACTTAAAAAGCACCCCAACTACTTAGCCGCCGTTTATTTTAATTGGGCTTATGGGGGAGGGTGGTTTAGGTATGCAGCGAAAGGCACTATCTCTCGGTACACAGATATATATGATAAATCACCTAAAAAAGGCAACAGGGCCCGTTACAGTGATGGGGAACATTGGGATTTTCGTTTTGATGGGCAGTTTTATTTTATGGATAAAATAGAAACAGAACCTTATGGGCCCCCACCTGAAGAGTTACTTAATTAATAGAAAGAGAATTTTGAGACTTTTCAATATCTAGTGCAATAGCACTTAGGGCCTTTCTTTCGTCAGGACTCATGAGGTTGGCAAAAGCTGTAGGGTTACTTTTTGCCTCAGAGAGTATTTGAGTTAACTTCGTAATATCGCCACCGTTTTTTTGAACAATTCTTTGTAGTATTTTACTTGTAAGTTGGTAGATCTTTTCGTAATTAGCCTCGTTTATGGCGAGGCTTTTTGCTGAAGAGTCAGCACTCTTGGCACTGCTCCCTAAGGACTCAATAGCTTGGCTTCGAGCCGCAGGGTTAGTGAGCATACTGAGTGTTTGCTCTAACGCTATTTGCTCACTAGAGCTCAACTCAGCAGAGTAGCCCATGCTCGGGGGTAAAAATAAAACTATTAGTATACTGAGGCTAAACTTAAACATAGTTCAGTCTAGGTAGGTTCGATAAAAAAGGACAGTCAAAGTCTCAATTTAATACACATTTAAAAAATATTATTTTTTCATTTTTGGGTCAAAGGCATCACGTAAACCGTCGCCAAATAAGTTAAAAGATAAAATCACAACAGACAGGATAATTGAGGGCGAAATAATAAGATGCGGGTAGGTTCTTAGAGACCTCCAACCATCACTAGCTAAAACACCCCAAGATGAAAAGGGCGGTTGTAGCCCTAGGCCAATAAAACTTAATATAGACTCATAGAGTATATTTGAAGGGATTTGAAAGGTGAGCAAAACAATAATAGGCCCTAAAATATTAGGAAAGATATGCTTAGCTACAATCCACCAACCACGAGCACCCATGGCTTGAGCGGCCTCAACGTAAACCATTTCACGGATTTGTAAAACTTGACCTCGCACCATACGAGCTAGGGTGACCCAACCCACAATACTCAGGGCTAAAAGTATCCCTGTCAGGGCTTTAAGCTCTGGGTTATCAAAAAGGTCTAATGAATCAAAAATAACTTTTACGATAATTAAAAGCACCAGGGACGGGATGGCGTAGAGTATGTCAATAAAGCGCATCATATAGGCGTCTAACGTGCCCCCCACCCATCCTGAGATAGCGCCGTATAAAGCACCAAAAATAAGTGACAGAATGGCTGTAATAATGCCCACTGCCATTGACATTCGGGAGCCAAATATAATACGTGAGAGCATGTCTCGACCTAAGCTATCTGTGCCGAGCAAGTAATCACCACCAGGTGGGGCTAAAATATGATCCATATTTTGAGTTTCAAAAGAGTAAGGGGCCAGCTGTCTTGCAAAAAGTGCGATGAGGCACACAATAATAATAATTGAAAGAGAGACCATAGAGGCCTTATTTTTTTTTAGTCTCGAAAACCCCTCAGACCATAAACTCTTTGCATGCATGCTGTTATCAATAGAGCTCACGATAGTTTTATCCTTGGGTCAAAAAATGAGTACAGCAAATCAACCAGTAAATTTGTTAACACTAAAACGGCTGAAAATAATAATGTAAGCCCTAGAATAAGTGGGTAATCCCTGTTTGTAACACTTTGTATAAGGTGCTTACCCATGCCGGGGACAGCAAAAATCAATTCGGTTATAAAAGACCCCGTCAAGACCCCTGACACAAGTGGGCCCGAAAAGGTGAGGACAGGTATTAGTGAGTTTTTTAAAACATGTTTAAATAAAATCACACGTTCAGGTAAACCTTTAGAGCGTGCTGTTCGGATATAGTCCGAATTAATAACCTCTAAAACACTAGCTCTTGTTAAGCGCGCAATAATGGCCGCAGGCCTTATACCGAGGACTAACATAGGCATTATGTAGTACTCAGGGCCATCCCAAAGTGCCGGGGGGAGCCAATTTAACTGCACACTAAAGATTAATATTAAAATCGCGGCCACTAAAAAACTAGGTAAAGTCACACCACTAATGGCAATAGTCATAATGGTATTGTCAGCCCATGAGTTATGCTTTGAGGCCGCAAAGACCCCAGCAGGTATGCCAAATAAATAGCAAATTAACAGGGCATAGATACCCAGCTGTAAAGTATTGGGCAGGGTTTCTGAGATAATATCTGTGACCGAACGGCCAATATACTTATATGAATCCCCTAGGTCCCCTTGCGCAATTCCAGACAGGTAATGCCAGTACTGTACAAGTACTGGTTTGTCGAGATGGTACTTGGCCTCGATATTGGCAATCACCTCTGGCGGCAGGGCCTTGTCCTGGTCAAACGGGCCCCCAGGTAATAGCCTTAGTAAGGTAAACGTAATTGTGGCAATAACGAGTAAAGTAATAAAGGCCCCAAAAACTCTTTTGATCACATAAACAGTCATATGTTGTTGAAAGGTGTAGGTGATAAAAAAAGCTATAGAAAAAACAATGTTAGCAATAATAAGTTGTGGCGATACCACATACCCTATAAAGCTCATCACTACAGAGCTGATAAGTATTAAAAACGAGGACCAACCCGTGAACTTTATAACCCACTGGATCCACTGTCGCTGATTGGCGTCTTTAAATAACTTGAACAAAAGAACTCCTAATAAAAACTATTTTACTAATTCTACGTCTTTCCATATAAAATTACTCATCGGGTTCATGGGGTAATTTTTAACTCGCTTAGACACCAGTAAATGCTCAACCATTGAGTAAACAGGTAGTACGGGTAAGTCTGTTTCTACAATTATTTTTTGCGCCTTCTTGTATAATCTTTTTCGCTCTTTTTTGTCGACGGTTTGAGCGGCATTAATAATTTGGCGGTCAAACTCAGGGTTAACCCAGCCGGTGTGGTTATTATCAGAGGTGGATGTGAGCATATTTAAAAAATTATCCGGGTCCGGAAAGTCAGCAAGCCAGCCGAGTCTAAATATATGAGGAGGTTTTGACTTTAAGGTTGAAAGGTAGACCTTCCACTCTTCATTTTTAATTTCTACAGTGATGTTTAAATTTCTCTTAAGCTGTGCTTGCACGTTTTCAGCAATACGTTGATGGTTTTCATTTGTATTAAAGCCGTAAAATATAGTCGGAAATTTAGAGCGGTCCTTAAACCCCGCCTCATCAAGCAGCCGGTTAGCTGTTTTGATGTTAAAATCAACTCCTAGTTTTTTTTCAAAACCAAACATACCAACTGGGATCCAGCCCTTAATAGGCACATGGCCCGCATTAAGCATTTTTGTAATCTCTTGTCGGTCTATAGCCATTGAAATAGCTTTTCGCACCTTTAAGTTGTCAAAAGGGGCTCGTTTTACATTATACCCCAGGTAGTAGATGCCTAGTATGCCGTGGCTATGGTACTCGGGCTTTTTTCTAAGGTGAGGGAGGTCAATGGCCGGGAGGTCCTTAATGGCGTCTATTTTTCCGGCATCAAATAAATTTAGTACTGTGGACTTTTCATTTATAATATAACCCAGTACGTACTTTGTTTTTGTAGGGGTACCATAATAGTTTGGGCTTCTCTCAAGGACCATGGCTTTATCGTGATCCCATATTTTTAATTTAAACGCCCCCAGGGTGACGATGTTTTTAGGGTCAGTCCAGTTGTCGCCAAATTTATTAATAATATCTAATCGTGCCGGAAAGGTGCTCGTGTGGGAAAGAAGGTAGGGGAAAAAGCTCATCGGCTGCTCTAAAGTAACAATAAGATCGCCCGCGCCATTGATCTTTAGACCTAATTTTTTAGGATCTTTAATTTTGCCCTCGTTAAAGGCTTTAGCATTTTTAATGCCATACATAAAGTAAGCATACTCAGATGCAGTTTTAGGGGTGAGGAGCCTTTGCCAAGCATCTATAAAGTGTTGAGCGGTTAACTCAACGCCATCGCTCCACTGAACGCCTTTTCTTATTTTAAAAGTCCAAACACGTGCATCTTTGCTAGCGCTCCAAGATAAACCTAATGCGGGTTTAAGTGAGAGCTCGGGGTCGTTGAGGTTATAGGCCACCATGCCCTCCATAATATTATAAACAATACTTGAAGAGGTGGTGTCAGTGGCCTTCATCCAGTCAAGTGTTGGGGGTTCGGTGTCTAAACTAACTCGGAGTGTTTCGCTAATTTTTAAACCATACTCGCTGGATTGCTTTTTAGTACAACCAGAAAAAACAACGACAAATAATAAGGCCAAAATGAGGCTATTAATTAATTTCATTAAGTGCTCCCCTATAGTGTTTATTTAATAATGTGTATGTTTAGCAAAACTAGGCTCCACCCACAATGCCCACTGGGAGTAACGCAATGCGCACTCTATATTATATGTATCTCTAGTCTTGGGTGTCTTCATAAACGATATAACTCTAAACGCACAATGTAATATTAGGGTTCAACGGCTTATTCGCAAGTGCCTGTTCTGAGGTCATAAGGGTTTAATGGGTTAGGGTTGTAAGTAAAATAGCGGGCCGCAAGGAGCTAATCTATAGAGCCCCAGGACTCTTTGCTAAAGTTTTTATTTTGCGTCTCCACACCAATGGCCTCTGATAGAAAGGTAACAGGGGTGTTGTCTTTTTCATACAAGGCTTTATAGACGGCAAAGTTTTTAATAACTTTTTTAACATAATTACGTGTTTCTCTGTAGGGGATGTGTTCGATAAACTCATCCATATTCACGCGCCCAAAGTGATGTAACCACTTATGAACCCTATGAGGGCCGGCGTTGTAGCTTGCGGAGGCTAAGGGGTAAGACCCGCCGAATACTTTTAAAAGTCGCTGAAGGTACCGACTCCCCAGTTTAACATTAACTTTAGGGGTATATAAAGTACTGGTCTCAAAATTGGGTTCTCCAAGTAGCTGTGAAACCTGCTGACCTGTTGCGGGCATCATCTGCATAAGGCCTCTGGCCCCTACGGGTGAATTTATTTCAGGTCGATAAAAACTCTCTGCACGAATAATGCTCCAAATAAAATTTTGATCCACATTAAATTTTAAAGAATTACTAACAACATGTGTTTTAAAAACCTTAGGGTAAGCGTGCTCCCATAGGTATTTCCCCTTCTCCATACCATACAGGTTTCGTTTTTGTGAAAAATAAACTTGGCTAATATAACTAGACCGATGAAAGGCCTTAATCCCATTATAGGCACTTAATAGCGCTTTTTTATAAATTTCTTTTCTAGTCTTACGCTCAATTTCATATAAACCCCACTTGGCCTCATGGTTAAGGCCTATTCGAATGAGGTCTTTAATTTGCTGAAACTGAAATTTAATTTTTTCATCAGAGACGCTTTCGATAAAAGCGTTATTAGTGGCCTCAGTGCTGCTCTCGGCCTCTATGAGGTCCTCAAAAAAAGTTTCAGGCTCATCTTCAGCAATGAGACTATCATTAAAAACCTCGTCTTCTTCTTTAACAGTACTTGAAGGGGGTAGGGTATTTGTTTCAGGCTCTACATTTTGGTCGCTACTAGGGCCCCTTAAGCTTTGCCGGGCAATAATTAAATTAGGCTTAATTTTTAATAGCCTTGCTCTTGCGGCTAAATTATAAAAACTAGTAGTATTACCTTTTAGTAAATATGAAAAACTTCGTTCAGCACTTAGTAAATCCCCTAGGCGCAAATAACTCATAGCTAACCAGTAATTTAACTTATCGTCTGGGATCCGTCGCCAGCGGCGTGAATATCTTTTTTTATTTTTTTTCATATAATTAATTTCAGAAATAGAGCCTATGTAATCACCCTTGAGATACTTAATCCAACCTAAGTACCAATGGGCGTCCATCGTTAAGCCAGAGCGCCGATGTTTTTTTACTAAAATATTTAATAAAAATATAGCCCGGTCATAGTCTTGGTTTTGATAGCTTAAAAATGCAGATTTAAACAGAGCCGCTCGGCCTTTTCTATGGCGAGGTGTTAGCTTATAGGCCTCAAAATAAGCGCCCGAAGCGGCGTTATAATTGCCAACCATGTCACTAACTTTAGCGAGTAGCATTATGAATTTATAATTTTTTTTATTACTTTTATAGTGAGGCTTTAACCGTTCAAGGGCCTTTTCACCATCGCCCTCGTAGAGGTAGTGGCTGGCATACAAAATATCTCTGTAGTAGGGGCTGACAGTTTCTCGCTGTTTAACCCATGTGTCAATTTCTTGAAGAGCTCTATTATTTAAACCCGCCCAATGGAGTCTACGTATCCTTTGTTTTTGATGTTCAAAAGTGGCAATACAGTTTAACTTTCGACCATTCACCATAGCGCCCGAGAGTGAAAGCCCCCAATGATTAACCGAGGTGTGGGTGGGGTATTTTGAATAGAGTTTTCGAGCCCACAGGCATGCGCGCCAAGATCTCTTTCTCCCAAGCTCTGCTTGTAAAAGCAACCAAGCTACTGATGGGTAATTAACATTAGAGCGCCACTGGCTTTCAACTTTTTTTAATTTTCTATAAGCACTTCGGTACTTTTTATTTTTTAAGTCCATCTTTCCTAACTCAAATCGAGCCGTGTTAACAAAAAATCGTGGGGCTTTTAGATGGACAACTTGTTTAAAGTATTTTTCAGCCTCTTGATGTGAGTTGAGTTTAAGAGATATTTGCCCTAAATAAAAAAAGGCATACGAGTTAAGGCGACCCTTTTGTGAAACATACTCTCGTAAGTATCCTCGAGCTGAATAAAATTCGTTTTTGTTATACAAAAACACCCCTAAAGCAAAGAGCCTTAACTGTGAATCGCCTTCGTTAATTTTATCCTTTGGGGTGAGATTAATTGTTGAAACAGATTGAGCCCATTGTTTTTTTGAAACCTGTTCGCGCACGTCACCCCAATTGACCTGGGCGAGGACCTTTGAAAAACTAAAGAATATAAAAAATATAAAAATAAAAAATTTCATCGCTAATTATTCGGAATATTTAAGTAAAAACAAAACTTAATCCCCACCTTTTGCTGCTTTAAAATTGACGCCCCCTAGACTTAACTCCAGTATTACACAGTTTTGTTAAAAAACATGTGTAAACGCGAAGTCGCCCCTCCTGAGACTCATAATCGTACTTCATGCACATGGCATTTGCGAAACATTTTAGTGACCTAATGGAGTGCTTTTAAGTCTAATGCCGATTAATGGTTTTAATAGAGCTTTGCTAGACTTTGTGCGACATTTTTAAGTACTAAGGGTGCCGACCAGAAAAGGCTTAAAGAGTGAGTAGTAAAAACACTTCATAAAGTGGTCATTAATAATGGCCCCTGTTTTTTTAATGTAATTTAAGAATTAATCTAAAGAGGAATAAATTTCGTTAAAAAATTTTTTGATTCGTAAATGGTTGGTGCCAAAATCAGCTCGCCCTATGCGAGATTTTGAGCGCATGTGGATTTCTATTTGTTGTTCCTTTTCGCCAGGTCTGATTTCGATAACAACATCGTCTTTAAATTTAAAAAATTTACTAGTGGCTACAGCTTCAATAGATCTTCGTACGGGGTTGCTCTCTACAATCTCCCAATTCGCCTGACGACTCGCCACTTTGCTGACGACTTCAAAGGCCTTGTCTGAGGTTATGTTTAACTTTATGGGGACCATTATATAATAAAGTCGTTGTTTTTCTGAAAACTGAGCCGGGTAGGTGTAATCTTTTTTGGGGTTTAACTTTTTCAGAGCAATAAATTGGGGTGGATCGGTAAATGAAGTCGTTATATCGTTTATAATGGGTTTCATGGTTTTTGATCCTTTTTTACTCAATAAGTTAAATGTAAAATAACAATTAATGCATACCTTTTGTACCCTGTATAACTAAAAAAATATCCCTTATATCAAAGGGCAGAGAAACCCCAATAGTGGTTATGAGCATTATAATCCAAATTTTAAAGAGGCTCCAGCTTTTATACTTTTTTTCAAGGTCGGACTTAAACCTCATTAATAAATAGATAAATAAAGGAGCCCAAAGAATTAAATGCGCAAGGCCGAAAAGGTGAATATTCCCCCATAAGTGAAAGATAAGTATTGCTAGTGACATAGAGCAAATAAACGAGGCTAATGCCCAGCGAGCCTCAATATGCCTTCGTACAAAACAGATAGAAGACATAAAAACAACCATCATCCAGTTAACCCAAAGCCCTACTAATGGGGGCAGGGTCGCCATTTGTAAATCGATCTCAGCCATTAAATACCCTCTGTTCTACTTTTAAAAATTATCATTGATAGATATTTTAGTGAACCACTTTTCATTTTAAGAGTTTAATTTTTTTGCATTATTTATTGAGAGTTAGCCTTACCCATATTGCACTTAGGATATAGAGACTCACCCATAGTATAGGCTTCAGGGTCTAGTTTGTGTGTGAGATTGAAGAAATACTAAATTATTCCGATAAGAGCATATGGTAAAATGGTTTGTTTTTGCAAAGGATATTGTCAAAGGCCCTTATGAGACTCAAGAGATTAAGTCTCAGCATCGTAGTGGTGAGATTAAGGGCACATCACTGGTCTGGGGGCGCTTGGTCCCTGACTGGATGAATGCCAGTGAGTGGGTTGATCAAGTTGATGGTTTGATTTCTAAAATGGATATTTACTCAGATGATGACAGAGCCTGGCACTATTCTTACGAAAGTGAAACCTATGGCCCTTACAAGAGGGTTGAGCTTATAGAGGAGCTGGTGAACGTTAAAATTCATGACAGGGTTCACCTGTGGACCACTGGGATGGAAGATTGGTCGCCATTATTTGAATTTCACGATATCCTAGACGACATAGGGATTAACCAACGAGCCCATAAGAGAGCACATATTGAGGGGACAGTCCTTGTAACTAAAAGCACTGGTGAGGTTACAGCGGGTAAATTATCCACAATCTCACAAGAGGGGCTTGGTTTTTATGGAATGATCAATTTGTTCCCCGGAGAGGCTGTCACCATTGAAATTATAAGTACTCATTTTAAAACTCACTTAAGGCTTAGCGCGACGATTAAATATGTTTCTGAAAAATACTTTATAGGAGTGCGGTTTGAAAGCCCCTCCTCTGAGGTGCAATCACAAATTATTGATTATGTGAGAAACTTTGACGAGAGTACTCAGACATACGCTCAGGCCGCTTAGCGGACTTATTCAATAAAAAATTTAATTTTCAGTTACAGGGAAGTAGTACTCAGTTATTACCTCATCATTTGAATTTTTTTTATTATAGATCTCAATAACGCCTTCAGACTGGGCCTTTAGGCGACCCTGTTGCCATGATTTAGCCTGAGGGTAGACTTTCATGGGGCCTATTGCAGGGGAGCCCGTAAAGATGAGAGCTAAATACTTAAGGGGTTTCTTTTTGATAATGTAAATACCTTCAGGTAGTTTGAGGCCATTAAGGTCTTCGGTTGATTTAAGAACACATCCAACATGACTCTTTAATCGGCCTGGGGCCAGAAGCTCAGGGTTGTCCATAAATTCACCAAAAGTAGAAGGGCAGGAGATTTTATTTTTTTTCGCAAAATTTTCGACCTCATTGAGTGAGGCCACTATTTTATGATAAGGGCCAATGTGGGTTTTGGCTAAAAGAGTGAGGGCTATAGTTTTTAGACCTAAAATTTCAGGTTCCTTATTGACCCCTAGTCGGTAATACATAAGCCCCCCCACAACGAAAAGAGTTGTAATAAAGCTTAAAATAACAATTTTAATTATTTTTTTTGCTAACATATCAGTGGGACCATTTGATAGAGCACCCCATTGATGGGATCTGCTCTTTTGGCGGAGGCCTGTTGTTTAAAGCTAAGTCAATGGCTGCACTTAGGTCCTCTTTGGAGACTTTATCTGGAGATTTCCAGGAGTCATCCAAGCGGCCTCGGTAAAAGAGGGCGAGCTCAGAAGTTTCATTTTTATATAAAAAAAGGTCAGGTGTACAGACGGCAGAAAACGATTTTGCAATGCTTTGCGCCTCATCAAAAATATAGGCAAACGGATATTTTTTTTCATCAGCACGGAGCTTTAAATTTTCATAAGAGTCCTCGGGGTAATCTTTGGGGTCATTAGAGCTGATGGCGATAAATTCAACGCCCATTTTTTGATACCTCTGGGCGAGGGATATGAGTCGATCTTCGATGGCCAAAACGTAAGGGCAGTGGTTACAAATAAACATGACAACCAGTGCTTTTTTTTGTGAGAAATCATTTTGTGTGATGTTTTTACCGCTTGTAGAGAGCCCTGAAAACTGAGGGAGTTTTGTATTTAACTCTACTGGGGGGGTGTATGTGAGTGCCATAAATAAAACCTCTCTTCGAGCCCAAATTGCCAGAAGAGGCCCTTGCAGTCAAAGAAAACAGTTGATTTTATAAATCCATCCACGAAATGGTTTTGTCTTTAAAGATGATATCCCCTAAAGGGCTGACATTACTGATGGCCTGTTCGTAGACAGGGCAACGGTTAAGAGCTTTTTTGAGTAATAATTGGTCGGCAAGCTCTAATTCTGATTGTTGGCAGAGTAAAATTGTTTTGGAATACTGGGTGTTAAGACCATCCAAGAGCCGAAACCAGTCCTCAGAAGTAATAAAATCATTGATGTAGTTGGTGATGTGAGTGGCGGTCGTGATATCTTTAGGGTGGTTAAGCACATTAAGGCCCAGGCCTACGACAATTTTAAATTGAGCCCCCTGGCTTAAACTTTCAACTAAAATCCCACCGACCTTTTTATCTTTAATGTAAATATCATTAGGAGCTTTTAAGGAGAACGGGACTCGCGGCCATGTAGAAACAAGGGCCTCGTAGGTGGCTAACCCAAACAGAGGGGCTGATATAGGCTGTGGCGCTGAAGCGAGGGCAAAGGACCATGAAATAAAAAGTTGCCCTCCAGGGCGTCCGCTCTCCCAGCTGTTGTCACCTCGACCCCTGCCTTTTGTTTGAGTTTTACAGGTGTATACTTTTACGGTTTCCTTAAGATCAAAAGCTTCATTTTTGGCCAGCAAATTAGTGCTCTCGCACTCTTCTGGAGCTATAAAATCCAGCTGAGATTTTTCTAACCACTTGTTTGTTGAATCAAAGACACATTTAATAGGCATAAGTCTCTACTCCCAGTGAAAGAGCAAACTCATATCAGCCGTTGGGGCTGAGTGTGTAAGAGCTCCAACGCTGATAAAGTTAACTCCCAGTTGTGCAACACTTTTAATTCGTTCAATAGTCATGTTCCCGCTGGCCTCAGTTTCAATAGTCGAGGGTATGATTTCAAGGGCCTTAGCGAGGGTGTTGTTATCCATATTATCTAAAAGAATCCGATCCACCTCAAGTTGAGAGGCTTTTTTTACGTCATCTAAAGAGTGAGCCTCTACGGTCATTTTTTTTGAGCAACTTTCTTTAATACTAACAACAGCCGCCTCAAGTGATCCTATGGCTCGAATGTGGTTTTCTTTTATCATCACCCCTGAGCTGAGATCCCGGCGATGACTCACCCCTCCCCCATCAATTACGGCCTGCTTTTCGAGGTCTCTTAAAAGAGGAGTTGTTTTTCGGGTGTCTAAAATTTTACACGAAGTATTTTGAGTTTGATCTACAAAACAACTGGTAAGAGTAGCAATCCCGCTGAGCTTAGAGATAAAATTAAGTGACACCCTTTCGGCCTGTAGAAGGTCGATTAAATTAGTTTCAATTAGGGCTATTGTTTGCCCCTTTAAAACAACGTCCCCATTTTTGAAGTACCATTTTACTGTAGCGTCAGAGCATTTATAGTTAATACAATCTAAAAATACAGAGGTCCCTGAAAGTATTAGGTCCTCTTTTGCAATAAGCTCAGCCTTACCTTTAATCGATTTAAGGTTTAAATTTATGGTGGTGATATCTTCAGTAGGTATGTCTTCTTTGAAAGTAAATTTTATTAGGTCTTCAGTCTTCATGATCACGCTTGCTCGTTAAGTGTCCGGGCTTTGTTATAATTTATGAGTTAATTTTTGAATTTCTACTTCAATAACCTCTTTAGCGATTTGAGGGATCATTTCACGTACAAGGGTTTCGACACTGGTGCGACAAACCGATTGAATATATTCTTTGATTTGCTCTTCTGAAAACTGGGGTTGATCAGGGCTTCGTCGTTCTGAAAATCCGGGTTGGTCTGTGGTTCGTCTTTCAGGTCGAAGGTTTTGAGTTACAAATTCATCTGCCACTAAATCTTCAACTTGTAGCTCTGAATCTGCGTTTGAAAAAGAGGAGGCCTCGTGTGCGGAGCTCTTTTCAGGTGCGGCTGTTGGAGTGGAAAGCTCATGAGCCTCTGTATGAATTTGATTAATATCTGTTTGGACCCACGCAGAGCCGTCATCTTCGGTTAAGTTTTGAGAGGGTTGAGGGGTGAGGTTAACCTCTTGAAAATTATCATTCTCAGCACCTAGTGGGGCGTAATTAGTCACAGGATCAAAACCTTGCATGCCTTGGCCTCCTGGCTCACTATTGAGCGGGGGTAAAATATTAGGTGCTTGAATCTCTACGCCTGAGTGTGTGATTTCGTCATTAAACTCGTCTTCTAAAACAGGGGGCGTCGGGGGCGTTAATGACTCAGGGGTGTGCTCTGAGTCTTCAAGTTCTGGTAGGTTAGGAAAGCTTAAATAATCAGAAAGTGTGTGGGTTTGAGTTTTAGGTACAAGATCTTTAACAATTTGCCTTAGCGAGGTGACATCAAAGGGTTTTTCTATTCTGCCATTGGCTCCGCAGGCTTTAAACTTACCCTCGTCGAGCTCCATAAATGCGCTCCACATAAGTACAACTGGTGTTGAGAGCGTGTCGGGCTGGGACTTTAATTCGGCGCAGACCTCGTAACCATTTTTTTTCTGCAACATAACATCAGAAAATATAATTTCAGGGTGAAAACTTCGGGCCACTGAAAGCACGTCTATGCCCACATTTACAGAGCGAACATCGACTGCGAAGTCTTGTAGGGCTAATTGAATAGCTTTTTTTATTGTCGGGCTTTCATCAGCCAGTAAGACGCGAAGGGCCATAATTAAAGGTACTGGCTTAAGGCAAGGTCCGTCAAGGTGGATTTGTAGTTTATGGAGTTAAAAAATAAAGCCTATAAGGGGATCCTCATTTTTTAAGGGAGGCCTGCATTTTTTGCTGATTTCATAGGCGAGACGAGCTGTAGGTAAAAGCGCGAGCTTGGTCTCGAAGAAGATTATATACGATAACTCTTTGACCCCATAGTCAGGGAGGCATAAATTATAGACATGCCAAGCATTATTGATCGTTACATCGGCCGATTGTTTTTATTATATTTTTTAGCAGGGTTGACTGTTTTTTCGACGCTTTTTTTGACTGTAGACTTTATGTCTGTTGCCGTAAAATATGATGCATCAACGGAACTACTATTTAAATACTTTGCCTATCAATTGCCGATAACTATTTACCAAATGATACCCATGGCTTGTTTAATCGCTACGGTATTTACAATGACAAGTTTAAACAAATCAGGTGAACTAGTCGCCCTTTATGCAAATGGCACGAGCTTAGCTCGGGTGAGTGCGCCAATATTGATAATTGTAGGTGTTTTGTCGACCTTGTCTTTTTGGATGAGTGATCAGATTTTACCTAAGATGGCCCAAAAAAAAAATTATGTTTTTTTTGTTGAGATTAAAAAAACACCCGGGCTTTACTCAACAGTTAAGACTAATAAAATTTGGTATCGAACGGGTAATATTTTATTTAACATTCGCTCTTTAAACCCTCAGGCGCGTGTGGCACAGGGGTTAACCTTGTACTATTTTAACCCTTCATGGGATTTAGTACAGCTGGTTACAGCTGAGCAGGCAAAAATAAAAAGTAAAATTTGGGAGCTATCAAATGGTAAAGTAACTCTCTTTACGGACCAAGTGAGTTACCCATTAACTAAAATGTTTCGAAAAAAGAATATCGTTATGAAAGAGGGCTTGATGGACATTCAAACCTCCCACCAAACAACAAGCACGTTATCAGTTAAGCAACTTAAACGATTTATTAAAAGAAACAAAGAGTCGGGCTTGGACACCCTTCATTATGAAATCGATTATCACGGAAAGTTCAGCTTTGCCTTTGCCGCTTTTGTGATGAGCTTAATGGGGATCCCATTTAGTGTAAAACGAGAGCGCAGTGGCGGTACTTTTGCGAGTGCTGGGATGTGCTTGGGCCTGACCTTTCTTTATTGGGCTTTTTATAGCTCGGCGTTAACAATGGGTAAATATGGGGCTTTGCCGCCTATAATTGCAGCTTGGTTGCCTAACCTTGTTGTGACAGGGGGCTCCGTTTACCTTTTAATGCGTTTAAAGCGATAAATCATCACAATATCAGTTGATAATGTATAAAACATTCAGTATTTTTGCCCTCAGCTAAGTAACTAGAATATATCAATATTATAAAAAATATTTTTGTTTTTGTTGGAGTCGCTCAACTCAAAAATTTACAGGAGAAACAATGGCCATTTTAGATGTTTTAACCTTTCCGGACCCGCGTTTGAGAAAAAAGTCAAAAGCCATTGAGTCTGTAACTAATGAGGTTAAAAAATTGGCCAATGATATGGTTGAGACGATGTATGATTTTAATGGCATTGGCCTTGCGGCCCCTCAAGTGAACAGTCTTCTTCGTTTAATTGCCCTCGATACTCGGCCCACAAAAGAGGGTCGCTATAAAAATGAAGACATGACTTCATTAGAGCAATCCATTGAACAACCCCTTATTTTAATTAACCCTGAAATTTTAGAAAAAACAGGTGAGACCACCTACGAGGAGGGCTGCCTAAGCCTTCCGAGCTACTTTGAATCGGTAAAGCGCTTTGATTGGATAAAAATTGAAGCGCTGAACTTGAAGGGTGAAAAGTTTCAACTAGAAGTAGACGGGTTACTAGCGATTTGTATACAGCACGAAATTGATCATTTAGATGGTAAGCTGTTTATTGATCGATTAAGCCCCATTAAGGCTAACCGAATAAAATCTAAAATTAAAAAATACGGTTATCCCGATCGTGAGGATGAAACTGAAGAAGAGCTCTCTAAGGAGTTGTAGTTAATGAGTGTTTATCGCACAGTTTTTTTAGGGACACCTGAGTTTGCCAAAACCTGTTTGCAGTCAATGATTGATGACGAGCACTTTGACGTCGTCGGTGTTGTTACACAACCCGATCGACCGAGCGGTCGTAAAATGAAATTAACCCCGTCAGTGGTTAAAACACTGGCTTTAAAACATAATATCCCCACCTTGGCGGTTGAAAACATTAACTCCCGAGAGGTATTAGAGGCCATTAAAACCTGGAACGCTGGGGCCGCAGTTGTTGTTGCTTTTGGGCAAATAGTTTCTCAAGAATTTTTAAACATGTTCCCTCTAAAGGTGGTGAATGTACATGCGAGCTTGTTGCCACACTTGAGAGGGGCCGCCCCAATACAAAGAGCTATTATGCAAGGGGATGCTGAAACGGGCGTTGCTTTGCAAGTTATGGTTAAAAAATTAGATGCGGGGGATGTTTTAGGGGTAAGAGCCACCCCTATTACAGATAAAAAAGACGCTCTTACTCTGCACGATGAACTGGCCCTATTAGGGTGTGACCTTATAGCCATAGAGTTTATGGACTACCTAAGGGGGAACTTAACTCCGACCCCTCAAGAAGAGTCAAAAAGTACTTATGCTAAAAAAATTGAAAAAAGTGAGGCTCAAGCGAATTGGGAGCTCTCAGCACGAGAGATATTTAACCAGCAAAGGGGCTTAAAGTTAGGCCCAGGCCTGATGACTTTATTTGATAAAAAGAGGCTTAAGTTACACGCTCTCGCTTTAGTCGATACTGAACCTTTAAAGGGTTATAAACCAGGCGAGGTGATTGATGTTTTTGAGGATTCTTTTACCGTTTTTTGTGGGCAAGGCACTGTCTTGAAGGTTGTTGAAGTTCAGCCCGAGAGTAAGTCTAAAATGAGTTCTTCAGATTTTATAAGAGGTTATAGTTTAAAAAAAGGGATGGTTTTAGGTGAGTGAATATTTAATTGCGCCAAGTATACTGTCGGCTGACTTTTCTAAGTTAGCCATTGAGATTGAAGCCGTCACTGACGCAGGGGCCGACTGGATCCATGTAGATGTTATGGACGGACATTTTGTGCCCAACTTAACCTTAGGAGCCCCGGTAGTTAAGTGCATTAAACCCCATACGGGTGTACCGATGGATGTACACTTAATGATTGAAAACCCTGAAAATTATATTGAGGATTTTGCAAAAGCAGGTGCTGACTACTTAACCATACATGTCGAGGCCACTGAAAACCCCGAAAAAACTCTAAAAGCTATAACGGCTAAGGGCATGAAGCCAGGGATCACACTAAAGCCAGGGACTCCGGTGGAGTCTTTGTGGCCATTTTTAAACTTAGTCGATTTAGTTTTAGTGATGACTGTAGAGCCGGGCTTTGGAGGCCAGTCTTTTATGGAGGACCAGCTCAGTAAGGTGACTCAAATTAGAAAAAAATTAAATGAAATAAACTCACAGGCTCTCATCGAAATAGATGGCGGGGTAAATGCGCAAACTGCAAAACTTTGCAGGGAGGCTGATATTTTAGTCGCCGGTAGTTTTGTATTTAAAGGGCAAAGTGTTGCCGACTATCAAGAGGCTATAAAAGCTTTAAAGGATGCTAAACATGTATGAGATCAATGGCGACAACGTAACTATGAGAATGGTGTGGGATGTTGCAAACCACCCTGAAAAAAAAGTTACCCTTGCAAAGTCCTCAATAAAAAAAATGAATGAAAGTCGCAACTACATCGAGGCCAAAATATCTAATGGCGAGGTGATGTATGGGGTGAACACGGGTTTTGGAGCTTTTAGTGATGTGCAAATTTCAGATGAAAACATAATTAAGCTTCAAAAAAATTTAATACGCTCACACTCTACAGGTGTGGGGAGCCCGTTTAGAAAATCAGAGTCCAGGGCCATTATGCTTCTCAGGGCAAACGCCTTATCAAGAGGCCATAGTGGTATACGGGTTAAAGTGGTTGAAAAAATATTAGAGTATTTAAATGAAGACATCATACCCGTTATCCCCCAGCAGGGTAGTGTGGGGGCCAGTGGTGACCTCGCCCCTTTAAGTCATTTAGCGCTCGCCTTAATTGGTGAGGGCGAGGTATGGGTAGAGGGTCAAGCAAAACCTGTCGCAGAGGTGCTTGTAAAAAAAGGCATTGAGCCCCTTGAGTTAAAAGCCAAAGAGGGCTTAAGTTTAATTAACGGCTGTCAGGTGATGACGGCCATTGGTTTATTAAATCTTTATGAGGCCGTAAGGTTACTATGGATGTGTGACATCGCCGGGGCGATGACCTTAGAGTCACTTTTAGGTACTCGCACAGCCTTTGACCCTCTTATACCAGCGACCAGAGCTCACCTTGGTGAGGCGATGACAGCAAGAAATATGCTAAAACTTTTAGGACCAACAAGCCCGATCGCCGATAGTCATTTGGACTGTGGCCGAGTGCAGGATGCTTACTCGTTACGGTGTATGCCTGCTGTTCATGGGGCGTGTAAAGATGCACTTAGAAATGCCGTTTCGGTTTTAGAGATCGAGGCCAATTCAAGTACCGACAACCCGCTTGTGTTTGCAAGCGAAAACAAAGTGCTGTCTTGTGGTAACTTTCATGGAGAGCCGGTGGCGTTTCAATTAGATTTTGTGGCCATTGCTTTAAGTGGCATGAGTAGTATGTCGGAGTGTCGTATTGAAAAATTAATAAATCCCAACATGAGTGGCTTGCCGGCTTTTTTAGCTCCTGACGGGGGGTTAAATAGCGGTATGATGATTGTTCAAGTCGCAGCGGCGTCTTTGGTGAGTGAAAACAAAGTGCTCTCTCACCCAGCCTCAGTAGATAGTATACCGACAAGTGCTGACAAAGAGGACCATGTAAGTATGGGTACCATTGCGGCCCGAAAATTTGGTCAAATACTTAGAAATGCTGAAAACATAGTAGCTATGGAGCTTTTATGCGCGGCCCAAGCCTTAGATTTTAGAGCGCCTTTAAAGGCTGCCGGTGCGGTACAACCCGTGCACGACCTAATACGCGAAAACATCCCCTTTGCCGCTGAGGACCGAGTTTTTCAAAAAGACATTGAGAAAGTAAAAACATTAATACAAGACCATCAAATTTTAAATAAAATCAAAAGTACGGTTGGAGAATTGGAGTGGTAAAAAATATACACGCCCCTACGGGCACAGAACTCAGTTGCAAAGGCTGGCTCCAAGAGGCCGCTTACAGGATGATTCAAAACAACTTAGACCCTAACGTAGCTGAGGACCCGGATAATTTAATCGTATACGGGGGGCGCGGTAAGGCGGCCCGTAACTGGGAGTGTTATGCTAAAATTTTAGAGTCTTTAAAGTCTTTAGAAAACGACGAAACCTTACTTGTGCAATCAGGTAAACCAGTTGGCATTATTAAAACCCATAAAGATGCCCCCAGAGTTTTAATTGCCAACTCAAACCTTGTACCTAACTGGGCAAATTGGGAGCATTTTGATGAACTCGATAAAAAGGGCCTAATGATGTACGGCCAAATGACCGCTGGGTCATGGATTTATATTGGCACTCAGGGCATTATACAAGGCACCTATGAAACCTTTGTCGAATGTGGCCGAAAGTATTTTAATAATAGTTTAAAGGGCAGGATTATACTCACAGCTGGGCTTGGTGGCATGGGCGGGGCTCAACCTTTAGCGGGCGTGTTTGCCGGCGCTACAGTGTTGGCCGTTGAAGTGGACCCTCACCGCATTCAACGTCGCCTTGAGACTAAATATATCGATGAGGTTTCAACAGATATTACTCAAGCCCTGAGTAAAGTAAAAAATTGGGCTAAAAACGGCGAAGCTAAATCTATGGCCTTGCAGGGTAACATGGCCACTGTAATACACCAGCTGATTGATTTAGGATTTACGCCGGATATATTAACCGATCAAACATCAGCCCATGACCCACTGACGGGTTATATACCAGAGGGCTACGATGTTAATAAAGCTAAAGTGTTAAGGGACAAAGACCCTAAAGATTACGTAGACCTCTCTATGAAAAGCATGGCTAAACATGTTGAAGGCATGCTTTTGATGCAAAAAAAAGGGGCCATAACTTTTGATTACGGTAATAACATTAGGGCACAAGCTAAAATACAAGGTGTTAAAAACGCTTTTGACTTTCCGGGGTTTGTGCCCGAGTACATAAGGCCTTTGTTTTGTAAGGGTTCGGGCCCCTTTAGGTGGGTGGCCCTGTCTGGGGACGCCAATGACATTAAGGTCACCGATGATTGTTTGCGCCAGTTGTTCCCTGAAAATAAATCATTACTACATTGGCTTGATATGGCCAGTGAGCGCATTGCCTTTCAGGGTTTGCCTGCGAGGATTTGTTGGCTTGAGTATGGTGAAAGGGCCAAAGCGGGCTTAGCCATAAATAAGTTAGTTCGTGAAGGCCGGGTGAAGGCCCCTATTGTTATTGGTCGTGATCATTTAGATTGTGGTTCGGTGGCCTCGCCTAACCGTGAAACTGAGGCCATGAAAGATGGCTCTGATGCCGTCGCCGATTGGCCGTTATTAAATGCTTTAGTGAACACAGCTTGCGGTGCCACATGGGTCAGTTTTCACCATGGTGGGGGTGTGGGTATGGGTTATAGTATGCACGCCGGGCAGGTGATTGTTGCTGATGGTACAAAAGAAGCTGATGAAAGGCTTCAACGGGTACTCACCGCTGACCCCGCTATGGGTATATTTAGGCACGTAGATGCTGGGTATAATGAGGCCAAAGATGTAGCCCGAGAACGCGGTGTGAACTCGATGTGGTTATAGTGGGCTTCAGTCATAAATATAAACTTTTATTATTAATTTTTAAACGTGGGTAAAAGGTAAAATGGATTTTAAAGATAAAATTTTAATTTTTACAGACGGAGCCTGTTCTGGTAACCCTGGCCCGGGAGGGTTTGGGACTGTTGTTGTGTACCCGGAAGGACAAGTTGAAGAGCTTGGCTCGCGCCGTTCAGAGACCACGAACAACCGCATGGAGATGCAAGCGGTCATCGATGGCCTTAAGTTAATAGCCAGTACTCAGGGGGACGTTTGGGTACTCACTGACTCAACTTATGTTATTCGTGGGATCACTCAATGGATCTGGGGTTGGAAAAAAAGAAACTGGCACAACGCCGAGGGCAAGCCCACCTCTAACAAAGACCTATGGTTAATTTTAGAGAGCGAAGTACAGTTGAGGGCTAAAAAAGGCTCTATCGAATGGAAATATTTAAGGGGGCATGTGGGAACCCCTGGTAACGAGCGCTGTGATGAAATCGCTGTAGGGTTTACACATAAAAAATATGTAGAACTTTATAAGGGGTCACTTTTAAAATACCATGTGCCTATTTACGACTTACCAGATGACATGTCTTTACCGACTCAAAAGCCAAAGGCCGAAAAAAAGGCCGCTCACTCTTATTTAAGCTATGTTAATGGTCAATTAAAGCGTCACTTAACCTGGAAAGAGTGCGAGGCTGAGGTTAAGGGCCGCTCTGGTGCTAAGTTTAAAAAATCAACCTCTGAATCAGACGAAGCTTCAATTGCTAAAGCTTGGGGCTTAGACCCGAGTAAACTTAAGTAGCAAAACCTTTTAACAAATAGGCTTTAAAAAACTGAGTGTGGCTTAGGCTTTTAAAAAAGAGGCCTTTGTCGATTTTGTTATTAAGGCGTTTTTAGGGCCTGTTCAAAAAAGTATTTTTGGGCGACGTACTGGCAGGCATAAAGTATTGTAAAAGCGCACCCTAATTTTTGCTTAAAATTAAAGTTAGAGTTGTTGCAACGAAGCCCTGAAATTTGAAAATGCCAATTGGTGCATAAACTTTCGGCGGTGACGTAGGTGTCAGGGTCATTTGTTAAGTCGCTGTACTCAGTGGTACATTGATTTTTATAAAATAAAGCCGGTACTTTTTGACCCTGATGATTTGTGCCCAGGTAGGGTTTGATGTCTTTAAAATTAACAATTCGTGAGCAAAGGTCGTCACCCTCTGAAGCCATTAAGGGGCTCGAGATAAATACAGTCGTGGCCAATAAAATGAATGTGAATAACTTCATAAAAACCCCCTCTTAAGTGGACCCTCTTTTAACCTCAGTTTTACTTATAAAACCTTATCGCTGAAGAAGGCATAAGTTAGGTTTAAATGTGTACTTAATAGTAGATTGGTCGTCATGATAAATACTAAAAACCCTCTGTTTTACAACAGTGCGTAAAGCTAAAAGCAAACTAAGTGACGTTTAAAAGCTCATGCCACTTGGTTGTAAAGGCCGGCGAGCGCATGGTAGATCGCATGCCCCACTTTTGCTCTAAGCCACAAGAGGCCAGCTTAATAGTATCTCTCCCATTTTGGGCATTGATTTTATCTACAGCCAGCATAAGGTTTTTTTGCTTCTCATTTTGCTTAGGGCTATCAAATAAACTGAGTTGCTGTTGTTTTAAAGGGCTCAGGTCTGAAACATACACCCCACACTTTTTAAACAAATACCCCTTTTTATAAATAGACCTTAAGGCTTGGCTGGCATTTTTTAACAAAATATTTGTAGAGTTCGCCGAAGAGGTTAAGTGCACCGTTTTTGAGTTGTAATATTGAGGCTCATTTTTATGAGGGTTTGTTTGTAAAAACACGGTGAGCTTTTGCGCCACTGAGTTTTGGCGGCGTAACTTTTCGCACACTCTTGTGGTGTGCATGCTGACCGCTTGAGTGAGCTCATCAAGAGCATTGACGGGGCGACCAAAAGACCGAGATGAGAGTATTTGTTTACGCCCAACCTCATCGCAGTCTAGGTGTATGCAGGACTCTTCGTTGAGCTCTCTCAGGACTCTCTCTCCTGGTAAGTGGAGGTGCTTTTTAATAACCTTAGGGTTTGAGTTTTTTAACTCCCAAGCGGTATTAATATTAAGTGAGTTTAACTTTGAGGCCGATTTTTGCCCTACCCCCCAAATTTCACTAACAGGGGTGGCCTTAAGGGCGCGCTCTAATAGGGTGGGGTTTGTGAGGTCTAAAACATTATTTAAATTATTATGTTTTTTAGCCAAATAATTAGCCATTTTAGCAAGTACCTTTGTGCGAGCAATGCCTATAGACACAGGTATGCCCGTGTACCGGTAAACGGTGTTTTTAATCTCGTGACTATACTTGGTGAGGTCCATGCGCTCCATGCCGTTAAAAGATAAAAAAGCTTCGTCAATAGAGTACACCTCCATTTGAGGGGAGAACTCTCTAAGGGTCTGCATCACCCGCTGGCTCATGTCGGCGTACAAAGCAAAGTTTGATGAAAACGTGGTGACCTTATGGGCTTTTACAATGTGCTTTATTTTAAAGTAAGGGACCCCCATTTTTATGCCTAGGGCTTTGGCCTCATTGGTTCGAGCCACAGCACAGCCGTCATTGTTTGAAAGCACGATGACGGGTTTGTTTTTTAAATCTGGCCGAAACACCTTTTCGCAAGAGCAAAAAAAACTATTACAATCAACAAGGGCAAACACGCTCATAAAGGGCTCACCGCATTGAAGGAGTTTTTAGTTTAGACCCCGTCAGTGAAATTATTTTGGGGCTTTTTGAAAGAGTGGGCTCATTTTTTTGCAGTACAAAAAAAGCGTAGGTTATAAATAAAAGCAAAAAGCTCATGGCTCCCCCTTTAAGGTATGTATGGTGTAAGTGGCTATGCCCCAAACTTGAAAGTCTACAGAATCATCTATATATATTGGCGGGTACTTAGGGTTTTCAGCCTTTAAGTAAACGCCGTCAGTAGTTTTAATAAATCGTTTTAAAGTAAATTCACCATTTACAGAGGCGACGATGATTTGCCCATTTTTTGGCTCTAATGTAGAGCGATCAACAATAAGTAGGTCGTTGTTATATATACCTACATCAACCATGGAGTCTCCGCGGACGCGGACATAAAAAGTAGCATGGGGTTTTGATATGAGTAGCCTGTTTAAATCAAGCGGGGTCTCCGAGTAGGTCTCTGCTGGTGATGGAAAGCCAGCAGCTACTGAGGTGTTTTCAATAAGTGGGGGGGGGCTCGTGTTCGACATGTGTCTTCTCCGTTCATGCACTCAATATATGTGTAAGTTATGTGTAAGTCAATAGGGTTTTAAAACCTCGCCATTAGTCACAGTGGTTTAAATAAATGCTGTATTATTATGTGGTTAGTTGGTTTTTGAACGCTACTTTATGGGGTGCAGGGTAAATATAAGCACACATTTATTTTTTTGTTGTCCGATTTAAGCAATCTAAAAAAGCTTAATCGCCCTTAAACAATAAAAAGGGGGGGGGGGAAGCATCGCACGACAACGTACCTTTATATACACTTGTAATCATGACAGGGCTTTATGAACAATGCTTGAGAAAATTTTTTAATATATTGAATTGTAATATCTTTTCGCCAGAGCTGAGTGGTAAACCAAAAGTAGGAGTTTATTTTAATCACCACTAAAATAAAGGGGTCGTAATGAAAAGGCTAATAATATTGTGCGCCACTGTACTGTTTTCTTTAAACGTATTTTCGGCGGTAAGACATTGTGTAATAGATTCGGTGAGCTACTCAAAGTATCCTGCTGAGGGTTATCAGGTACCTTTAGTCGACGGTGCCGTTGTGACTATCGATATGACTGATTCACAATTAAATTCAGTATATGTTAATAACACTCAATTTTTTAAAAGTTGCGAAAAAGAGCTCATCACTTTTGAAAATAGTGAGATGGCAAAAAATGCCTTTCAATACACTGGAGAGACAACTTTTGATCACTTCGTCGGGAGCAAAATGGGTTTGTGCAAGACTGTGGACGAAGGGTGGCTTGTTGTAATAGGGGATAGAGGCAGCTATATGGCCTATATGGGCCCATATGAGGTGCCAATATCTTTAGTTCAAATGAACTGCAATTAAAACTATTGCTTTCTGTTAAGGTGCCTGGCACCTTAGTCTCCTACACGTTAGTGAAGAGCCAGGCACTTCACTTTTTTTAGGGAGATTTAGTAATATGAAATTAAGTAAAATAATTATAAGTTGTCTATTGGCCTTTCAGGTTCAAGCGTTTGCTAAAAAAAATGTAACAGTAGAGATTAAAACTACAGAGGGCACCATGGTGCTCGAGTTAGACGCTCAAAAAGCGCCAAAGACGGTTAAAAACTTTGTCTCTTATGCAAAATCAAAATTTTATGATGGCACCGTGTTTCATCGAGTTATTAAGGGCTTTATGGTCCAAGGCGGTGGTTTTACTTTTAAAAATGGGGCGTTAGATCAAAAAACCACTAAAAAGTCTGTAAAAAATGAAGCCAAAAATGGTTTAAAAAACAAACGCGGCACTATAGCTATGGCCCGAACCTCAGACCCTCACAGTGCAACGGCACAGTTTTTTATCAACCATAACGATAATACTAATTTAGACTACCCAAGCTTTGATGGCTGGGGGTATGCCGTTTTTGGCAAACTCACTAAGGGCGCAGATGTTTTAGACAAAATAGCCGCCGTTAAAACAGGCATGAACAGTGGCATGAAGGATGTACCGGTAAAAGAGGTCAAAATAATCTCGATAAAGGTTAAGTGATTTTTTACGTACTGTTTAGGTTTTAAAGAGTAACAGAAACTTTAAAAGGGCAGTTAATTTTTGAGTTTAAAGGTTTTTCATAACATTAAAAAGTTAGCCACCTTAAAAGGCGCTGCTAAAAAAAATGGTCGTCATATAATAGAGGCTGACTTAAGCCCCATTTTAAACGCCGTGATGGTTTCTTTTAAAGGCAAAATTGTTTGGGTGGGGCCAAAGGGTCAATTTAAAAAAGCAAATTTAAAAAAATGGGATCACCCAAATAAGGCTAAGTATGTAGATCTTAAAGGGGCCTACGTAATGCCGGGCTTTGTAGAGTGCCATACGCATAGCGTGTTTTCAGGGGATCGTAGCCGAGAGCTTGAGCTTAGAAATAAAGGGGTCAGTTATCAGCAAATAGCCACCCAAGGGGGCGGTATTTTAAATACCGTAAAGGCAACTCGTAAGGCCTCAGGGGCAGAGTTAGCGAGCTTGCTTAAAAGCAGAGTGCAAAACTTTATCCAGCAAGGTGTTACAACTTTAGAGGTTAAAAGTGGTTATGGCTTAAACGCTGTGACTGAACTTAAAATGTTAAAGGCCATCAAAGAGCAAAAAAAACCAAGGCTAGTGAGTACTTTTTTAGGGGCCCATGCCCGGCCTAAAGAGTTTTCAACTTCAAGTCAGTACATAAATGAGCTTATTAACAAGCAGTTACCAACGGTTAAAAAGCAGGGCCTCGCTCATCGAGTCGATATATTTATAGAAAAAGGCTATTTTACGTTAAACGACGCTAAAAAATACATAAATAAAGCTCAAAGTTTAGGCTTTCCAGTGTGCATGCATACTGAGCAGTTAACCCGCACTGGGGGTGCATTGCTGGGTATTAAATCTGGAGTGCAGAGTGTGGACCACCTGGTGCAAGTCTCTCAATCAGATATAAAAGCACTCTCAAAGGCCGAGACCACTTGTGTGCTTTTACCAGGGGCCGATTTTTATTTAAAAATGGCTTACCCACCAGCCCGAAAACTGATCGATGCTGGCGCTCGCGTGGCCCTGGCCACTGATTACAACCCGGGCTCTTGCCCCACGCAGAGCCTTTCACTGATTGGGCTCTTGTCTCGCCTTGAAATGAAAATGACCCTGCCGGAGGTTTTAGTGGCCTACACACTAGGCGCAGCCTACTCGCTGGGGCTTGAAAAAGAGGTCGGCAGCTTGGAGACAGGTAAGTCTTGTGACTTTGTGTGCTTAGACCAAAGTTGGGCTTCTTTGTTCTACGAAGCCGGTCACCACCCCGTACAACAAACCTGGTGGAAAAGTCGCAAAATTTATTAAAAAAGTTTTGCCATGTGAATAAAAAATTATCTATCGTGTCATTAAGTTTTAAATAATAGTTTAAAAACTAAGGAGACAGGATGGCTCACTCAATGGCAACACTTACCAACTCTCAATTTTACACCTCAAGCCTCAATGCAGCCATTTTTGATGGACCATTTAAAATTTACTTCACTCAGGACTCAGAGCCACTGGGTTTAAATGTTTACTTTCAAATTCAAAACAAACTAGGTGATTTATATAAAAGGCTAAAAAGCAGCTTTAAGTCTTCGGGGTTTAATGTGTTTATAATGATTTACCCCGATGGTGAAACATATAAGTCTTTTTTTGAAAACAACGAAGTGGCCCCAGGGCTGTTTGAGGCTAATATTAAAGAACATCTTTTATTAGGCGTTAATAAAGAAATCACGGGCGACCAGATGGAGTATTTGTTTGTTTATTTAAAAGAAAAGCTCGCCTCAGTTGAGGCTGAAGTTAGTGCTTCTCTGCCTTTGTCAGGAGCCCCTTTAACTTATTGACCATTTTAGGTTGAGACCACCTATAAGAGCCCCTGAAAGCCAAAATCAGTTTGTTGTTTTTAAATATAAAATGATAGGGCAGGGCATCGATGTTAAATATTTTTTTATAATTAGTCTCTAAGTGTTTTTTGTCATAAATGTGATCTAACGAGTTTAGGCTTAATTGGTTTGAAAACAGCTGGGTGTTTTCAAGGTCTTTATCCGTATTAATTAAAATAATTTGCAGTTCATGGCTCATGAGCTTTGAGAGGGCAACAAACTCCGGTAGCTCTACTACACACGGGGCACACCATTTTGCCCAAAAACTAACAATCATGAGTGGGCGCGGGCTTAGGGTGACGTGTTTTTTTAAGGATTCAATGAGTGAGCCGTTAACTTCAGAGGGTATATAAACCCGAGAGGCTTTAAAATTTAAATCTGCGTTAAAGAAACTGCTTTCTTGGGTTGAAAAATCACCTC
The DNA here is from genome assembly GCA_030591685.1 of Pseudobdellovibrionaceae bacterium. Taxonomy (GTDB): domain Bacteria; phylum Bdellovibrionota; class Bdellovibrionia; order Bdellovibrionales; family UBA1609; genus JAUVAX01. Next base: position 37,711 of record JAUVAX010000020.1, read on the forward strand.
GATTGATAAACCATATAAAGATGATCATTAGCCCAAGGCCAATAACCCCCATAAGCCGGGTGTAATAAGAGTTCGGTGAGTTTTTAGGAGATAAAGTTGTCACAAAAACAAACTAAAGGGTTTTTTAAAAAAAGTCAAAATAGCAGAGGCCAAATGGTTGTGGAGTACGTATTGTTACTGGTTGTAGTTGTAGGCCTGGCTTCGTTTATAGTCTCTAGGGTTGTTAGTCGTAGCTCCGATAGCCCAGGGTTTTTGATGGTCAAGTGGAATCAAATATTAAAAACTATAGGTGAAGATAAGCCAGATAGCGTGGAGTGAAATTAAATGAAAGAGTTTATCTTATCTATAGATCAAGGGACCACGAGCACAACTGTTTGTTTGGTGGACATTACAGGGCAAATTAAGGCCCGGCATTCTGAGGAGTTTGAGCAGATCTTCCCCAAGCCAGGTTGGGTAGAGCATCGGCCCGAAGAAATTTGGGGCACTGTTGTTAATGGTATAAAGCGCATTTTAGAAAAAACAAACACCAAACCCTCGGCGATTGCTGCTATTGGCATTACGAACCAGCGTGAAACCAGTGTTCTTTGGGATGCTAAAACCTCTCAGCCCATTTATAACGCTATAGTGTGGCAATGCCGAAGAACAACAAAAACCTGTGAGGCCTTAAAAAAGAAAGGCTATTTAAAGACGGTTAAAAACAAAACAGGGTTAGTGTTAGACCCTTATTTTAGTGCGACTAAAATAAATTGGGTTTTAAAACATATACCTCAGGCCAAAAAAAAAGCACAAGCAGGTCTTTTAAGGGCGGGCACTATAGACTCTTACCTGCTCTGGAAGTTAACAAGTGGTCAGTCGCATAAAACAGATGTCTCAAATGCATCAAGAACCTCTTTAATGAACATTAAAACAGGCCTGTGGGATAAGGATTTGTTAAAAATCTTCAAGGTGCCTGAAAAAATATTACCTCAAATTGCTCCCTCAAATGGTGTGTTTGGGGTGACCCAGTCGGTGCCGGGCTTGCCGGACGGCATCCCCATCTCAGGCATTGCCGGCGATCAACAGTCAGCCCTTTTTGGTCAAACGTGTTTTAAAAAAGGAGAGGCCAAGTGTACCTTTGGCACTGGTAGTTTTATATTAATGAACACGGGCCACGAGAGAGTAAAGTCTAAGTCCGGAGTTTTAACCACAGTGGCTTGGCAACTCAAGGGTCAAAAAAATATGACTTACGCCTTAGAAGGCGGTGCCTTTATTTGTGGCGCTGCGGTTCAATGGTTAAGAGATGGTTTGGGGATTATAAAAAAAAGTAGTGAGGTGGAGGCTTTAGCGGCCTCCGTCAGCTCTACAGGAGGGGTCGAGTTTGTCCCAGCCCTTTCTGGGCTTGGAGCGCCCTATTGGCAGCCCAACGCAAGGGGGGTTATCACCGGCCTTACTCGGGGCACGGGGAGGGCTGAAGTAGCCAGAGCGACCCTCGAAGCTATGGCCCTACAAAACGTAGATATTTTAAAAGCTATGCAAAAAGACCTGGGCCGCAATATGCGTGACCTAAGAGTAGACGGCGGGGCGAGCGCCAACAACTTACTCATGCAAATGCAGGCCGATTTTTTGGGTAAAAAAATAATAAGACCAAAAATGATTGAAACCACTGTGGCTGGGGCTGCGTACCTGGCGGGGCTTGGGGTCGGGTTTTGGTCAAGTACGTCAGAAATAAAAAATGTGTGGCAAATAGATCGTAAATTTAGCTCACAACTTACAGCTTCAGGTCGATCTCAACGAACCACTAGCTGGCAAAGGGCTATAAAAAAATCTTGCGATGCTTAAGGCTAAAGTGCTTTAGCGATAGGCTTAATAAATTAAAAATAACCAGCGCCTAACACGCCGCCTTATTCGCCCCCAATAGGGTCATGATTTAAATTTAAAAACCCCGAGAGTAGAGTTAACTATTTGAATATACTAATAAATATTTATGCGCCTCTTTGGCCATGTGTTGTTAGTGTATGAGCTTTTAAGCCGGTACTATGCAAATGTTCTTAAACTTTAAGCTATAATTAGAGCCATCAATAAACTTTCAATTTATTTTATTCTTAGATGTTGACCTCAACGACCTGTTTATTTAGATTGATGAACTCATTTAAGTGATCCGCTAGCTCAGTTGGTAGAGCATCTCCCTTTTAAGGAGAGGGTCCATGGTTCGAGCCCATGGCGGGTCACCAACTTCATTGTGTTCCCTTCGTCTAGAGGCCTAGGACATCGCCCTTTCACGGCGAAGACACGGGTTCGACTCCCGTAGGGAACGCCAATCTTCTTTTTGGGCCATTTCGGCTAACACTGCAAATGGTTTTTCCAAATCATATCGGACAATTGGACCATCCAAAACCTGGTTAGATAGTATGTCTTCCAACAAACCCCTTCTTTCAACTGCACTTTGCTGTTTCCATAACGTTTTGGCATTCTTAGCCAGTTCAATAGTTGATTGCACGTTTTCCAAAGTGGCATCGGTGATTTTGTGACTGGCTTTTTCAAGAAGTTCCGTGAACTCAAATCTTCTTGAACGGATGTTTTCAATTTGCCGCCTATATCCCTCTTCATCCAATACCTTGTCAGCAAGATGCTGATAAACTTCATCTTCTTTTTTATCTAGGTCTTCCAAGGCAACCCTATACGCCTTCAATCTAGACCCCTATATACTCCGGACAAATTAAGTGGCAAAATGGTCTAGGAGGTCCAGGTGGCAAATAAACAGTATACAGATGAGTTTAAGGCTCAAATTCTTAAAGAAGTTA
>JAUVAX010000094.1 GCA_030591685.1 Pseudobdellovibrionaceae bacterium
GGCAAGAGTACTTTGAGGCGCAGCAAAAATTAGCCAGCTCGTTATCCAATAAGGCCCGAAGAGAGCTTGAGTGGCTCCGGGCGGGGGTTAAAGCTCGAACCACAAAAAGCCAATCTCGAATTAATGAAGCTTACAAGGTGTTCGACCACCTAGATAAAACAAAATCAAGAATTCAAAATACTAAAAATAAAGTTCAAATAACCATAGACAGTACTGAGAGAAAATCAAAAAAACTAATAGAGCTCAAAGGTGTTTCTAAATCTTTTGGTGATACACATCTTATTAAAGACTTAAGCCTCACACTTGCCCCAAAAATGAGACTTGCCCTTTTAGGGGCTAATGGTTCTGGTAAAACAACCCTTGTAAAAATTATGACAGGCGATATAAGCCCCGACAAAGGCGACGTTATACTCGCCGAGGACCTAAACATTGTTTATTTTGATCAGCACAAAACAATTTTAAATGAAGAGCAAAATATTTTTGAATTTTTAGGTGATGGAGGTGACTATGTTACTCTTAAAGATAAATCTGTACATGTTGCCGGGTATGCACAAAAATTTTTATTCTCTAAGGATCAGTTTTATTTAAAAATCCGTCACCTCTCCGGGGGGGAGAGGGCCCGCCTTCAGTTGGCTAAAATACTTCTTCAACCCTGTGATGTACTTATACTCGATGAACCTACAAATGATTTAGACATTGACTCTCTTATTGTGCTTGAAGAGAGCTTAACAAACACAAACATAGGGCTTATATTGATTTCACACGATCGCTCTTTTATTGAAAACATTTGCACTGATTTTTTAGCCCTCGACAGCAACTGTGATCACCAGTTTTATGCAAGCCTTAGCCAGTGGCTTAATAAAAAACCTAAGTCAGGGGGAGATCAAACTCCTTTGACCTCTACTAAAAAAATCTCCCCTTCAAAAAAAAGAAAAAAGCTTTCTTATAACGATCAAAGAGAGCTTGATACCATTGAACAAACTATCCTTAAAAAAGAAGACGCCCTCAAACAACTCAACAACCAGTTGAATTCAAAAGAGACTCAAGGCAATAGTAGCGAACTCATAAGGCTCAGCAAAGAGGTCGCAGATTTGCAAATTGACATACAATCAAAATATGACAGATGGCAGCAGCTCGAAGACTAGATCCGTACTTTTTGCGCAGCATCAAGCACCCTTCTATGTACCCAATTTGTAACTTGTGCTGCTATTTACCCCCTTATTTATCATGAATATAAATTGACTCTTATAAGTACTGTGCTCATCATCACTCAACGTTAATATTTATATAATCGGGGGGATTATGAAAACCAATATAATAGCCACAATGGCTTTACTACTTAGCCTTTCAGCAAATGCTAACCAAGATTCTGAGCTCATCAGCAAGGTACTTGTGAAAGAAATAAAAACCACTAATCAGACCTTTAGTGAAAACTTACCTTACAGCTCATGTGATGCTAATTTAGACGCAAAGACGGCGTACTCATCACTATCAAGTTCTGAAAAAAATAGTATTGGCACAATTATAAATGTGGCAAAAAAGACATGGCAATTTATTATAGATAATAAACCTGTTTTAAATTTAACTCAAAACACAGCAAGCGCTCTCCCCAAGGGTATACCCTGGGCCACTCTAGAGTGCTGGCAGGTCCCTGTGACAAAAACCTATGAGGTTACTTATATAAATGGTTTACAAATGGAGGTCGCCTCTCTTCAACTTCAAGTGCGTTACACATACGGCGGGTCTTACAAGCAAAATGGTCGGTATTTAAAACATGTTACTATTATACCGGCTAAAATTAATGTTCTCTGGGGTTACCGAATGGATGCGGCAATAACAATACCGTCAACGGTTAACGTAGGGCCACTAAATGCCCCTATCGCTGGGATGGAAATACAAATCGACTGGGCCATTAGTACTATTATGAAAATTAGCACACGTAATTTAAGCTTTTTTGTTAATGGCGTGGGTGACTTTCATGAGTTAAAATCTAATTAATTTTTTTAGGTCCTAGGAGCCTTTTAATTAAGCTCTCTAGGACTTGAATTAAAGTGAGGGATAACAACCCTAAATAAAAATAACTCGAATAATCATGAAATACACTAAACTCTATGCCAAAGATCTTGTACCCACTGATCGACAACTCGCTCCAGTGGCTAAATCTCAACCAAATCTGAGGGATTACAAAGATCAGTAAAAAAAAGATCCACCCAATAAGCCCAGGCCAATATAAAAAACCCTGAGCCCTTCGATTATAGTTAAAAAAAACACTTAAAGACCCTACAAGTAAAAACCCAAATCCCGCAACTA
>JAUVAX010000068.1 GCA_030591685.1 Pseudobdellovibrionaceae bacterium
AATGATCTTTGGTTTGGATTTAAATATTTTTTGGCGACCTTTAGAATATCTTCGGCAGTCACCTCATTGTATCTGTTGATAATACTAAACATTTTTTTATAATCTCCAAGCTCAACCTCCGCACTAGCTAAAGATCGTGCCTTTCCTGATAAAGTTTTGAGCCCAGAAACCAATGCATATTGAATTTTATTTCGTACTTTATCTAACTCTTTTTGAGTTACTTTTTGATGACGAGCTTTATAAAGTTCAGAGTACACTGATTTTAACGCACGATTCAGGGGCACATTTGGCTTTACTGTCGCAGAAACAAGATACACTCCCGCATCCATAAGGCTATAGTTATAACTCCACACACTACTCACCGATTGCTCTTTGTATACGAGTCGCCTGTGCAGTCGACTTGACTCCCCATCACCCATAATCTCTGAGAGTAGGTCTAAAGCTAAGGCCTCTTTAGTGCCCAGCTTCGGGGCCTGAAAAGCCAGCATAAACGTTGCACTTTGCACATCTTTTTTAATGGTAACACTACGGTTATATTTTTGTACTGGCTCTTTATTTTTTGGTTTTAATGGCAGCTCCGACGGCCGAAGCGGCTTAAAGTATTTATTCACAAAATCCTTGGCCTCAGATTTTTTAAAATCACCAGCAATAACTAAAACAGCACTATTAGGGGAGTAAAAGGTTTCATAGAATTTTTTAAAATCAGCAACACTTGTTGCATTAAGATCACGCATATAACCTATAACAGGCCAACGGTAGTTATTAACTTTAAAAACAGTTTTAAATAAAGCCTCCCAAAGCGTCCCTCGAATTGAGTTTTCAACCCGCATTCTTCGCTCTTCCTTGACTACTTCTCGCTCCGTTTTAATAACCTCTTTATTAATTAATAGATTTTTCATTCGATCGGACTCTATATCTAGCATCAAGCCCAAATGCTCACTTGGAAACGTAATGTGGTAACCCGTATAATCTCTAGACGTAAAAGCATTCATGTCACCGCCATTGTCTTCAATACTTTTTTTTAGCTTAATCTCAGAATATCTTTTTGTACCTCTAAACATCATGTGCTCAAAAAAATGAGCTAAACCCGTCCGGCCAGGCCTTTCATCTCTTGAACCCACCTTAAACCACTGCTGTAATGTAATTAAGGGTATAGAATGGTCTTGATACAAAAGTACTGTTAACCCATTTTTAAGTTTGTATTTCTCAACCTGTAAATCAAGTTGATCGGTAGCCAGTAAACTTTGTGCAAAAATGACTACAAATGCCATTAGTATTATTTTTTTAATCATTATAGACTGCCCTGTCGGTTAGAAACTTATGAGTTCTAAATTATTTTGCCGCGCTAGTAATTCAAAGTCAAACTAAGGCGTTATTAAATACATCGATTACAGCTCTCCTCTTAGGACAGCTTATAAGCTTTACGTTTGAGCCATTATTTTAAATTTTATTAATTATAACAATCGCTCAGAAAAATTATGTTACTGAATCAGGAGCTCTGTAAAATACACATTTCTGACAACGCCATCATTTAAAAAATGATTGACGCCAACTATAATCTCATTTTTTAACTGCAATTTACCTTGTACACTTTCAATATCCTGAAAAGCTTTTTTGTTGAGTATGCGCATAATTGTATCGCGCGTTTCAGCACTAGCTCCTATGATTTCCTCAAACCCCTCTTCGTCCATCATTTCTAAACTTAAATCCACCCGAATCATGCGACGCGGGACTCCGTTGAGATTTGTCGTCAAAGTGTCTAGAGAGTACAGAACATCCTCATTATTCTGGAGCTGTGCTATAAATTCATCTAACTCCATATTCAGCTGTTTTTCACTCGATATGGGCGACTCATACCCTAGAGTGTATTTGTAAACAATCCCTGCTCCGGCGAGCATTATAAGCATATTCAGAGCCATAAATGAAATCACAAGCATTTTAGACTTACTTTTTTTATCCTTTTTAACTTCTACTTCTTCTTCTGCCATATTTACCTCGATACAATGTATCTATGTAAGTAATTATCGGCATAATGACTAACGTCTTAAGACCTTAGTTAAAATACTGAAATTTGAGCTTTTTTGACAAACCTTTTGTCAGCCCCCTGTAACCCCTTGCTCACACACCCACTTTTTAAGTCTCAAAACAAAGCACTTCAGATGGCTGTCAAATATTAATTTAAGGTGAAATCTTGACTTATTTTTGCAAATTTATTGTAATGTATATAGCAATACTAGAAAAATAAAGGTTTCGCCTCAATGATTTTACTCACAATATTTACTGGCCTTATGGCTTCGTTTGTCTTTGCGGAAACTAAAACCACACCTGCCCGCCAAGCCACCCCCCTTAAGACTTCTGTTCAAATCGTTGAGCCTCAAGCCATCCTACCACCAAAGAGCCTTGTGCCTTCAGACCTTGTTAAGCTCGGGGGTGGAAACTATTTTTCAAAAAAAGCGATTGTTTTAGATAAAAAAAATCGCACGCTCTCTCTTTGGGAGCAGCAGCTAAACGGTCAAATACAATTCATCAAAGCCTACCCTGCCGATTTTGGAAGGTCTCAAGGCGATAAATTTAAAATCGGTGACTTAAAGACCCCCGAGGGAGTTTACTTTTTTCAAACAACTCTCGCGGGCAAACAGATTGACTACAATGAGTACGGCAACCGTGCCTTTACAACCAACTACCCAAACTTTTGGGATCAAAAAGAAAAAAAGACAGGCTCCGGAATTTGGCTACACGCCATCCCCCCAACTAAAACTCTTAACCGCGGATCTCGTGGCTGTGTTGTTGTACGAAATGCAGCTATAGAAGAACTCAAACAACACATCTCTTTTAAAGATACGCCCATCATCATTAAAGATGAAATCAGATACGTCACACCCAGCTCAAATAAAAAAATACACACAAAACTACTAACACTACTTAAAAACTGGGCTCAAAGTTGGCAAAACAAAGATCTAAAAACATACATTAATTATTACGGCAAAGATTTTAAAGCACTTAATAAATCGAAGTCTGAGTGGGCCACCTATAAAAAACACCTTAATAAAATATATAAAGTGATACAGGTGAAGATTAACCACCCGATCATCCTCACCCATAATGATGAGGTGACTATTAAATTTATACAAAACTATCGATCTGATGGTCATGGTGACTTTGGCAAAAAAACGCTTTATTTAAAAAATGTTGGTGGTGAGTACAAAATTGTCCATGAAAAGTGGGAGTCGATGAATAATAAAACCATAGCCTCATTGTATAAAACAAATAAAGACAAACTCTAAAAAAATAATTTTAGGGCACAATTTATAAAAAATTAATTACTGAACTTGGTCTTGATTACCCTTACCAGCGCTCTTTTCTCTAAAAACTACAGTTTCAACCGACTCATCTATTTCATCAGAAAGCCCTTGAACATGTTGATCGTACTCGGCCTGAGTGATCACTCCGTTTCTTAAATTCCAATCAATGACTCTTTTATCGAATTTTTTATTTGTCAGACCTTCTCTTAGGCTCATCATAACTCCTGATCAGTGGTTTTTTATACAGCCATCAACTACGACGGAAAATAATAACTATCTTATATCCCTTGAAATTACTACGAAATATTCTACAAAGCCGGAAGTTTCTTTCACACGCCACCAGTTAAAACAGCTCTCGCAACACCACACAAAGCCCCACTCCATCAATGACTTATAAATAATTCATTAATCTAAAAAAAGGGGTGAGTTTTTATATTAAAAATGATTTACCGCGTTATTTACAGGGGTGCTTTATAGATGACTAAAAGGGGGCTTTTTAAAAGTCTTGTGACCTTAAGTTTTAATTCCAATATTTAGGGCTCTTGTCGGCATCTTCATTATCTACAACGAGGCGCAGTTTATTTTTTTTTCGCCCCTTTGTGCCGCCGCCCATTTTAGGCCTTATTTTTGTCCAAAAATATAAAAAGAAAAAGCCTGAGATCAGCCCGCCTATGTGGCACAAGTTAGCCACCTGAGCCCCAAACCCACTACTTAAAAGGGTCACAAGCTCAATCGTACCTAATATTAGTACAAACACTTTTGCCTTCATAGGAAAGATAAACATAAAGTAAACCACACGCTCACCAAAGACCATCCCATAAGCCAGCATAAGTCCAAATACAGCGCCTGAGGCTCCAACTACAGGGACTCCCATTGGCATTGGATTGCCCGAAACAAGGTAATAAATGGTCACCCCAACAAGGTAAATCACCGATGCCCCAACGCCACAAACCATATAATAAGTTAAAAAGAAGCGTGCGCCCCAGCGAAGCTCTAACTCAGCCCCCAACCACCAAAGAAGTAACATGTTAAAAGTGACATGAAATATATCGAGCGAATGCAGGAACATATAACTAAAGGGCTGCCAAATCCAAAAATCATTGATAATTCGATGGGGTGTTAACCCAAATAAATCAAAAATAATAGGACTAGAAAATACCATTTTTTGTAATATTAATACCCCAACAACCCAAACAACTAAGTTTATAATCACGAGTTTTTTGACCATAGGCGTAAATGGCATTGGCAATTGAACTTGTGGTCGCATGGTCCCCCTTTTACTAAAGGCTTGTTGGTTCGCTGAGCTCTAAAAGTACCCCGCCTGTAGCCTTTGGGTGTACAAAGGCAATTTTGCAGTTATGAGCCCCCATTTTTGGGGATTCATTAATGAGCTGATACCCTGATTTCTTTAATACCTCTAATTTTTGTTCAATATTTTTAACTCTAATACATATATGATGAATGCCAAATCCCCTTTTGGCAATAAACTTAGCTATAGGGCTTCGGGGGTCTGTGGGCTCAAGAAGCTCAATTTTCGATTGATTCGCCATTTCGAGCATAGCTACTTTCACCTTTTCGCTTTCAACCTCCTCTATATGCTGGACCTGAAAGCCTAGTGCTAAGTAAAACTTTGCCCCCTCTTCTATGCTGCTAACAGCAATGCCAACGTGATCAAATTCAAACTCCATTGGCAATTTACTCAACACATTGCACCTCCATTTTTTTAATAAAAAATGGACGAAGTCTTTTAAAAACCTGTACCAACGTCTCAGGGTGAACTTTAGTTTCAGCTATCAGCGGAAAAAAGTTGGTATCACCTAACCAACGAGGCACAATATGCCAATGTAAGTGATCAGGGATACCGGCTCCTGCAACAGCCCCATGGTTCATGCCTACGTTTAAGTCCTCAATACCGTAAGCTTTTTGTATTATTTCAATAGAGCTTCTTAAAAGCCCCATAAGCTCATTATACTCAGCACTTTTTAAGTCGATTATGTTTCCCACATGGCGAGTCGGCATAACAAGCAAGTGACCACTATTATACGGAAATTTATTTAACACCACCATCGACGATTTACCTTTATATAAAAGTAAACTCTTGGCACTGGGCCTAGCAACCTTTGAGGCCGCACAAAAAACGCAAAGCTTAGGCTTAATAATTTTTCGCACATACTTGAAGCGCTCCGGGCGCTCCATGTAATCGCGCTCTTGTGGCCAAACATCAGCAACATCAAGCAATAATTTGCTGCTCTTTTTAGCCATTAAAACATCCCAGGGGCCAAGTAAAGGGGCTTACCTAAAAGCTCAAACTTTAATTGTTTCTTTATACTTTTGGTAATTCCTGAAAACCGTACCTCACTGAGCATCCCTAAAATGTCTGGACGCTTTTTAGGTGGAGTGAATAATTTAGGGTCCTCACCAAGCCCCGCTAATTTACCGGCTAATATTCTAGCATCTTCAAGGGTGCCCATTTGATCTGCAAAGCCTAGTTTTACTGCTGTTTCGCCTGTGAAAATACGGCCATCTGAATATAGGGTCACTTTATCTAAAGGTAAATTACGCCCCTTTGCCACCGCTGTTTTAAACTGCATATGAACTTCATCGATCATCGACTGAAAAAGTTTTTTCTCATCAGAGCGCATAGACCTATAATCAGCCCCTGAGTCTTTATAAGGGCCTGTTTTTAACGAGTACATCTGTATTTTAGCCCATGAATAGAGCCTCTCCAGGTTAGCAAAATTCATAATCACACCAATAGAACCCATCATTGTCCCTGGGTTTGTTACAATCTTGCTTGCCCCGACAGCCGCATAGTACGCACCACTAGCAACGACTCCGTTACCAGAAACTACAACAGGCTTATTAAGTACCTCTTTGACTCTTTTAATTTCTGAATAAATTTCTTGGCTGGGGCCGACAACTCCGCCAGGGGAGTTCACCTGTATCAACACACCCTTAATAAATTTATTATCTCGATATTTTTTTAAATCTTTTAAAAATTGATCCCCATCAAGTATCACACCCTCAAGTTTTAAAAAAAGCAGGCTGTCTTTTTTTACCTTTGTGTTCATGTCACTCATAAGTGACATCCCCCCCACGCAAGTCATAAACCCCATGGCCACGACGAACACTCCTATACCTATAAAAAATCGACCTATAAATTTTTTCATAATCATACCTCAAAAGTTTTAGTTTGTTTTAGCCCGCATTAAGGCTCTAAATATACCTCAGCCCTGATTTTGCCACAAATAAAAAAATGGGGGAGATACAAGTACCTCCCCCAAATAAATTTAAATATTAATAAGTTTTGATCTCAATTACTATCAGTACCCTCTGTATCAGTACTGCTAATCAGTTGGTCGGCAAATAAATCACCTAAACTTGTTTTAGATGTCGTTTTCGCCTTTTTCACATATTCATCAACATTTGCTTTTTGCTCTCTTAATAAAACGAGCTTTGCGCTCAGCCCAATTTTACGAGCATCTTTATCAATGGTTATAATTTCAGCTTTAATCGTGTCACCGACCTTTACAACCTCTTCAGGGCTTTCTATTCTCTTAGTAGTGAGTTCACTAATATGGATTAAACCCTCAATGTCACCACCAAGCTCAACGAAAACACCAAAATCAGCTGTTTTAACAACGTTCACATCAATTTGAGAACCAATTGGGAACCGTGAATCAATATCTGACCAAGGGTCGATCTCAAGTTGCTTGATGCCTAAACTAAAACGCTCATTTTCGATGTCTACACCTAGGACCACTGCGCGAAGCTGATCTCCTTTGGTGTAAACTTTAGAAGGGTGACTCACTCGTTTTGTCCAAGAAATATCAGAAATATGCACGAGGCCGTCTATCCCCTCTTCGATGCCTACAAAAACACCAAAGTCAGTGACTGATTTAACTTCGCCCTCAATGATAGTTCCTGGTCCATAAGTTTTCTTCAATTCAACCCATGGGTTTTCTTCCAACTGCTTCATGCCTAAGCTAATGCGGCGGTTCTCTTTGTCCACTTCAAGGACAACTACATCGACCTTATCATCTACAGCAATGATCTGGGAGGGATGCTTAATTCGCTGTGTCCAGCTCATCTCACTCACGTGAATAAGCCCCTCAACACCGTCATCAAGCGCCACAAAAGCACCGTAATCAGCAAGACTCACAATACGACCTGAGAGTTTTTTACCGTTCGGATACGCGGCTGCCACATCATCCCAAGGGTCAGCAGAAAGCTGCTTTATCCCTAAGCTAACACGCTCTTTTTCGTTATCAAACTTAAGGACTTTAACTTCAACTTCATCGCTTACATTTAAAACTTCTGATGGATGCTTAATTCGCCCCCAGCTCATGTCAGTGATGTGTAAAAGCCCATCCATACCACCTAAATCAATAAAGGCACCATAGTCAGTGATATTTTTAACAATCCCTTTTACTACAGAACCCTCTTTCATTTGGTCTAGGGTTTGTGAGCGTAAGCTCTCTCTTTCTTCTTCAAGAAGTACTCTTCTTGATAAAACAATGTTTCCACGTTTTTTATTAAATTTAATCACTTTAAATTTAAATTTCTTACCAATATAGTTGTCCATGTTTCTAACGGGGCGTAAGTCAATTTGACTTCCTGGTAAAAAGGCCTTCACTCCTATATCAACGCTTAAACCACCTTTAACCTTTGATATGACTGTGCCTTCTATAATTTCTTCGTTTTCTGCCGCTTTAGAAATATCATTCCAAGCGTTTAACATGTCAGCTTTGTCTTTAGACAGCACCATCATGCCATTTTTATCTTCAATTTTATCAATGTAAACATTCACTTCAGTCCCTATTGGAACTTCAGCCTGACCATCCACCAATCTAAATTCTGATTTAGGGATAAGGCCTTCACTTTTGTACGCAATATCTACAAGCACATAGTCGTCTTCAACAGCGACAACTTTACCCATCACGACGTCACCCACATTGTAGTCTCTCTCTTTTAAAGAGCTTTCATAAAGATCCGTAAACG
>JAUVAX010000033.1 GCA_030591685.1 Pseudobdellovibrionaceae bacterium
AGAGAGATGAGAACGCAAGAGTTCGACAAAAATAGCAGGATGCTTTTTTTGCACAGGCACGCAGTGACTGCCCGCAGGGTGGAGGCCACGAAGGTCGACATAAATCTCTCACTTATGCACCACTTATCGCTCTGCTCGGTATTCATACTGCTTTACATGACACTCTCTTAATATGAATATTTATTCGCATCATTGTCATAAAGTTCTTTAATCGCTTCTCTATCATATTCTGCAAGTGAACCATTTGAGTGCTGATAAGACATAATACTCCATGTACCATCAAATGTGTGGTCAAGGCCAAGTAAATGCCCAAACTCATGAAGAGCATATTCCATGAAATAATTTTCATACAAATTTGAATTTAGTCTTTCCTCTTTAGTTTTTCTGAAGACACTTTTTTTATATATATTTTCAAAACCTGGCCTTGTAATTTTTTGATAGACGCTCTCCTCTCCTGAGTAAAGCTCTTCAGGGGCCTCCCTACCTTTTAAGTACTCCTCTTCAAAAAATAAAATACTTGCAGAAACAACATCTCCTGTAAAAAAACTTCTACTTACAAATGTTGAAGCATAGTTGGCAAAACTATCTGAGGTCCTAGTTCTATAATTTTTTACATAAAATACACAATTTTGATTTAGATCAGTAAATGGCTTGTAATGCTTAGTGTATGAAATTTTAAAATTTAAAGGGGTTTGTATAGCCCCTTGCCACTCCTCTAAGGCTTTAGATACGGGGTAGGTTAAAAACTTGCTTTGCTCTCCGCATATAAAAATTTCTTTATTTTTCTCTGTATTCCATTTGGCAAGGACACCCGGGCCCTCAAGGTAATTATAATTTGTACTCCCTGTTTTTATTGTACTCGGGGATTTTTGAATAAAATAAACCAATTCTAAACCCTCCCCAGTCTTAGCATCAAAGTCTCGAGACAAAAGCGAAATCGCTGATTTATCCTTAGAAATACTTACATGTATTAGGTCATTAATGTTTTTTTTAAATTTCTCCTCTAATATTATTTTTCCATTTTGTTTTGTTATCGAACTACTTGCACGATAACCTCCAGGCTCTTTTATAAAAATTAATTCAACGGAAGCGCTTCTTATTTCAGAGGACTTAATTGACTCTTTTGTTTTATCACCAAATTCATCTAAATCTAATTTGTCTAAATCTATTTTTCCACGAAATACAATGCGGCTGTTATCCAGCCTGTGGAAAGAAAAAATTAGTTGATTTAACAATATACCAGCCGGATTAGACTCTCCGGCTGCCGCTGCGTTCTCCTCTTCAACGTCATCCATATTTTTTTTAGTATCATTTTCTGCCTTTTCTGAAAAACTGCTGTAACCTGTGATTACATATTCACCATATGCGCTTAGGTTTTCATCATCCAAGGTCAACAAGGGCTCTGTTTCAGCCCCGCGAATTAATTCCATAGGCGAACCCTGGGAAATATATATTTTCTTTTCTATGGGAGTAATGCTTCTCGTCGGTTTATTTTTTTCAGACGAGCACCCGAGAGCAATAAAAGATATTAATAAATATGTTAATGGCTTATTAAAGTTCTTAGCTACAAAATTCATTGAACAATTCCTCTTAATTTAATGGGATAAAGAAAAAACCCCAAAGTTTAAGGATGTAACCATTACTTGCGCAAGCCCATAAATGTCACCTTAAGCTAAGCTCAAGTACAAAAAATTAAAATTACACCTGTTACACAATAAATACTGCAATTTTGCAGCCAACAGACCTTGTTAAAAGCGAGGGTGACGGAGCAATACTATTTTCATTGAAACGTAGGTTCGCAAACGGCTAAACAACTGAAATAAAAAAAGTTGTTCAAAGGTAGGTAAACATATTATTATATAAGCCAGAGTGCGTGTGACTATAACGTCACGAGAGAGGATACTTTTTGGAGCAACAAAACCTAAGAAATGTGCTAATTCTGAGTAAGCTAAAGCTTATTCAGGATTCCCTCACTTGTTTCGTTAAAAATAACTATCAGGCCGAGATCACGTGTCTTTCAGAGTTTTCTCAAGCTCATAGTATTGTATCGAAAACGCCTATAAATATTATATTCTGTGAATCTAGTCACATCTCTGATGAGGATGAGGTGTTGATTTCAAAATTAATCAGCGAGAAGCCTCGTCTCAAAGTCCTCTATATTTCTTCGTGCCATTCTCGTGATTGCTCTGGGTGCGTATATAAAGTGATCCGCGCGGGAGTAAAGGCTTACATTGACTGTGACAGTGGTTTTGATAATTTAAGAGTAGCTGTCAACAAAGTCATGGCCGACCAGGCTTACTTCCCCATGCTATCGTCTCAACAAAAAAAAGATTTTCTTAAACCAGAAGCCCCAAATCCCAGGCCAAACACCCCGCCCCTTACAAGCCGAGAGCAGCAAGTGTTACGTTTAATTGTTGATGGGTTATCAAACAAAGAGACCTCTAAAAAACTTAATATTAGTATACGAACTGTTGAGAGCCACCGAGTAAAAATCATGAAGAAGCTTAAAACAAAAACCTTTGCCTCTCTCATCAAGCACGCTGTTTTAGAGGGCCTTGCTTGAGTCATGATTTTTTAAACTTTACTGCGCCACCCAGCCCCCATCAACAGCTAAACACTGACCCGTAATATAACTGGCTTGCTCAGAGCATAAGTAAAGCACAGCATTTGCTACATCTTCAGGCTTACCAATACGTCGTTCGGGGATTCCTAGTAAGACCTGATCTTTAAACCCTGGGGTCACACTCATCAGCCTTTCAAGCATAGGGGTCATAATTGGCCCGGGGCAAACAGCGTTCACTCGAATATTTTTTTGAGCAAACTCTAACGAGGCTGTTTTAGTTAACCCCGCTATCCCATGCTTACTTGCCGTGTAAGCTGCTAAGCCCGGAAACCCAATAAGACCCGCAATAGACGACAGGTTAACGATGGCCCCCCCGCCGGATTTTAAAATTTCCGGCACCTGGTACTTCATAGATAGCCAAACGCCTTTTAAATTAATATTTATAACCTGGTCCCAATTTTCTTCAGTGCAGTCAACAATAGAAGCGCTCGCGCCTTCTATGCCAGCATTATTACAAGCGCAATTGAGTTGACCGTATTTTTTTAATGTCTCATCAACAAAAGCTTTTATATTTTTTGATTGTGAAACATCGCAGGGGTAAAAAAACGCCTCGCCGCCAGAGTTTGTGATTTCTTTGACCAGTTGCTCCCCTGCCTTTTCATCTAAATCGCAAAGGGCTAGCTTGGCCCCATTTTTTGAAAACATAAGCGCTGTTTCACGACCAATACCTGCTGCCGCCCCGGTAACCATAACTACTTTGTCCTTATAATCAAACTGAATGCGACCCATTTATAGCTCCTCTTCGTTCAACTTATTTATTAACATCAAAGCATGCTTTACACTATATTTTAAAGTTAACGAGCCCAAACTTAACCCCTTCTTAAGGATTGAATGATTTGGTCTAACTTTGTTAAAAATTCTGATCGATCCGATTTTTTCATAGCAGAGGGGCCTGTTTGCGTATGCCCTAAGTCCCTAAGGTGGGACATCAGCTCACGGTTAGCAAGGGTGTCGCCGATATTCTCCTCATCTAGCTCACGACCCTTAGGCCCTAACACTCTGGCATTACACTTGATGCAACGCTCAGCCAGCAGTTGGTCAGAAGTGATAAGTATATCGCCCTCGGTGATGTTTTCGGCAATCCAGTCATCAGCAGCGTCAAAATCTCCACTGACCACCTTTATTTGAATGTTTGCATCCATAGGTATGTTTATGTACTGGTTGGCCACAACAAAAACTTTTAATTTGTAGCGATCAGCCACTTTATAAATTTCATTTTTTACCGGACAAGCATCAGCGTCTACATATATGTTTAACAAGCACCACCTCTTTTTTTAATTAAATCTCTCTATAGTTAAAGCCATATTTTCACACTTTGGCCCTTTATTGTAGACGCTTAGCTTAAAGTAGAATAGGTTTTTAATTGACCACTTGGAGGTTTATTATGGTTACAATTTATGGTTCGCCAAAATCCAGCTCAGGGAGATGTTTTTGGTGCTTAGAAGAGGCTCAAGTCCCCTACGACGCAAAATCTATAAACTTTAAAGAAAAACAGCATAAATCTGAAGATTTTTTAAAAATAAACCCTAACGGTAAAGTCCCCGTATTAACTGATGGTGAATTTACAGTTTGGGAGTCCATGGCTATTAATCACTATTTAGCTGAAACTCATAAACCAGAGCTACTTGGCACAACAGTTCAAAACAAGGCCCTCGTTCAACAGTGGACCCTCTGGGCCCTGGCCGAACTCCAGCCGCCAATTATAGATGTTTTTATTCAATTAGTTTTTGTCCCCGAAGACAGAAGGGATTTAAAAGCCATTGAAAAAGCCACAGCAAAGCTCCCCTCATTACTTGAAACCCTAAACGCGGCGTTATTAAACAAAACTCATCTTGTGGGGGATGCTTTTTCACTCGCTGATTTACATGTGTTTTCAGTGGCGAGCCTTTGCAGGGACATTAAATTCGATACTTCTTCATATAAAAACATGAATGCATGGATGCTTAAAATTTTAGAGCGCCCCGCTTACAAAAATTACCAAAAACTTTGTAACTAAAAAAATAGTCAAAGGGCTTCTTTATTTAATTTTTATATAAAGCCCTCACAGGTGAATTATATGAAACCTAAAAAGGTTATACTAATAACGGGGGCCTCCTCGGGCATAGGCCGGGATGTTGCAAAAAAATTGCTCGCCGAAAATCATATTATTTACGCTGCTGCTAGGCGAACACACCTCATGGATGACCTAAAGGCCCTTGGCGCCCATATTATAAAACTCGATGTGACAAATACGGATAGTGTTAATGAGGCCGTAACTTTTATCATAAAAAATGAGGGCACAATTGATGTACTTATCAATAATGCCGGATTCGCAACACTAGGGGCCATAGAGGACGCCTCCTTAGAGAGCATTGAATATCAATTTAATGTTAATATATTTGGCATCGCAAGAATGCTTAAATCGGTACTCCCCCATATGAGAAAAGCCCGAAAAGGGCTTGTTATTAATATTGGGTCTGTTGCTGGTTATATCTCACCCCCAATAATGGGCTGGTATGCCTCCACAAAGCATGCCCTTAAAGGGATTACTGACTCTTTAAGAGTAGAGGTCTCACCCCTAGGCATAGACGTTGTGCTTATTGAACCCGGAGCTATTAAAACCGGATTTAAAGATGTTTCTGAAGAGTATCTTGAAAAAGACGCCCCCTCTGACGATTACAACGCAATGGTTGAGGGCTTTAAAAGGGTTCTTAATAAAACATACTCAAAAGCACCGGGGACAAACACAACCGTAAAAGCTATTGTTGACTGCATCCATGCCAAAAATCCTAAAATAAGATATAGAACAACCACAGAGGCTAAAATATTACCTATTTTAAAAAGTTTAATTTGTGATCGGACTTTTGATAAAATTTTTATTCGCCAAATTAAATAAGATCTCTTAGTGTTAATTAATCACTCTCATTATGAGGCCGGTGATCACTCGACTGCTGCAGTAATGATTTACTTTCTTGTAAAAATTGACTTGAATAACTACCGAACCAATCACTCACCTTTTTAAACAATTTAATAAATCCATCTCGGTCGCCTGAGTCTAGTAGTTTTACAGATTCACCAAATCGCTCATAGTATTCGCGAATCATGGAGATATTTTGAGGAGATGAAAAAATAATATCGGCATATAACTCTGGGTCTTGAGCAAAAAGTCGACCCACCATTATAAGCTCGAGGCGATAAATGGGTGAGCTCAAATCTAAAAGATCTTGAACTTCAATGTTTTGCTCAGCCAGGTGAACACCATAATTAAAAGACGTAAAGTGACGAAGTGCTTGTATTAAAGTCATTGCTTTATCGTGGGCTTCAGCACTGGATGGGGTTAGTCGAGCCCCCCAAAGTGATATTTGATCAATGAGCCACTGGTATTTTTTGGGCTCTCGGCCCTCGCAGTATATAATCACTTGCTTTGCAAAACTTGCCACGTCAGGACCAAACATCGGGTGCAGTCCAACAACTGGTCCACCATGTGCCTTTAACATCGCCTTTAATGGTACAGATTTAACACTTGTTACGTCTGCTAAAACGCAGTCCTTTGGCAGTCGACTTAGGCCCTCTATGATGGCTTTTGTACTACTCACCGGGACCGAAAGCAGCACAAGCCCTGCTGTTGAAAGTATTTTATCTGCACGGCCCCAATCATTAACCTCGATAATCTCTACATTGTACCCTGAGAGCTCAAACATATGGACAAACATTTGACCCAACTGACCATGACCACCAACGACAACAACATCCCCTAAGTCAGGTTTAATGGTCTTAAACCCTGAGGCCTTTTCTGATAAGTAAGACTCCCGCATGATTCGACGTAACACGTCCTCAATGAGATCTTCAGGAACATTTTTTTTCTTTGCTTCGGCTCTTAAGTGCTGAATCATTTTTTTTTCACGAGTAGGTGTGTATATTGGTAACCCGTGTTCATTTTTAGCTTTGCCCACCTGTTCGACAAGATCAATGCGCTCAGCTAAAAGTTGAATTAGTTTTTTATCTAAATGATCTATTTGATCTCGTAATGGGGTTAAGG
Source organism: Pseudobdellovibrionaceae bacterium (assembly GCA_030591685.1). Taxonomy (GTDB): domain Bacteria; phylum Bdellovibrionota; class Bdellovibrionia; order Bdellovibrionales; family UBA1609; genus JAUVAX01. The sequence continues at coordinate 6,642 of JAUVAX010000033.1, forward strand.
CCTCATGAGTACTCATAGCAGCTACACTTTCTTGCCTTGGCGTACCCTCAATGCCCCACTTAAGTCAGTGGCACACTGGCGCAGTATATTTTCTGTTGTTTGCCAGTCCATACAAGCATCTGTCACTGAGACTCCGTATTTCATTTTCTCTACGGGTTGCTCTGAAGACTGCCTCCCCTCATTAAGGTGACTCTCTAGCATAAATCCTAAAATAGACTTGTTGCCATTTTTGATTTGCTCTTTCACACTGTCAACGACAATGGGCTGCCTAGTATGATCTTTTAATGAGTTGGCGTGGCTGCAATCAATTATAATTCGTGACTCTAGCCCAGCTTTTGCAATGCTCTTTTCGGCCTGGTCAACACTCTTAAAATCATAATTAGGCTCAGCGCCACCGCGCAATATAACGTGACCGTCTGGGTTGCCAGAGGTGTGTAATAGCGACACCTGTCCCTCTTGATTTGTCCCAATAAAGCAATGTGATGAGGCTGCTGATTTCATGGCGTTAATGGCCGTATCTAACTTTCCATGGGTGTTGTTTTTAAAACCAACGGGCATTGAAAGTCCCGATGCCATCTCCCTGTGTATTTGTGACTCAGTTGTTCGTGCGCCAATGGCAGACCAACTAAAAAGTTCTGATAAATACTGAGGGGTAATCGGGTCCAGAGCCTCTGTAGCAACTGGCAACTCTAACTCTGCTAATTGCAAAAGTAGCTTTCGAGCCTGTGTTAAACCGCCCTCAATATCAAAGGATCCATCCATGCAGGGGTCATTAATAAGCCCCTTCCAGCCCACCGTTGTTCGAGGCTTTTCAAAGTAAACCCTCATAACTATAAAAATATTATTTTTTAATTCATCGTGAAGTGCTTTTAGCCTTGTGGCATATTCATTTGCAGCCTTAACGTCATGCACAGAGCACGGACCGCAGATAACAAGCAAGCGATGATCTTTATTGTGTAAAATATCTCTAATCGACTGCCTTGAGCGAAACACGAACTCTTGAATATCACTAGAACTGGGCAGTCGCGCCTTCAACTCTTTTGGAGTAATCAGAGGTCTCTCTGAGCTGATGTTTATGTTATATAAATTATTATTCATAGATTATAAAACTCTCATATTTACAAATTAACTGACCTGCTCAATTGCCTTTATCATTTAACTTTATGTTTAAATTAATATTTTTATTTATAGTTTTTAAAAACCTCACAGACCTAGTATTTATTATGGGGTCCATACTCCCGAATGTATCAATGTACAATCGGCCTCACCTGAAATCGCACTAAATACTGGGTCATAGTACTGTAATGTTCCGGCACTCATAGCACAGGACCCCACTCTGTTAGGCACTGGACAGCCCGATGCAAGAATGGATGATGCATATGCATTACCGTCAGCCGTAACTGAGATCTGATAAATAGGATATAAAGTCGTTGTACAGTAGTTCAGCTCATTGCTTGTATCAAAACTGGATGCAAAACTTAAACATACGACATCATTTGGAGTTTTAATAATATCACACGTCCCGCCGCTAAACTCACCATCAGGATCCTTAGAGCAAGACCAATTAAGTGCAAAAAATGAAATTAATAATATTCTTCTGATCATGACTTCACTCCCTTTTTACCTCTTAATAGTTACATTATTGTTGAGTTATGTACATCGTGTTTTTATAAGAAAAGCTTTGTTTAAATAATATAGACTTTTGTCTTCTCCTTATTATTTGCTTGAAAAAATCACCTCTGATAACCTGACTTAAGTAAAATTAACTTATACTTAACAAGGAGGCTTACACATGCCTAAATATAAATTTATTATTGCAACGCTGTCGCTTATACTCGCCACAGGTTGCGGATCTATAGTAAAAAAACCTGAGATCAATAGCGTAAAAAAAATAGCAATACTTAGCGTCTACGCCAATGATAAGGTTGTAGAGGCAAAGGGCCGTGGCTTTGTAAAGGGATGGAAATCTAATTTTAAAATGCAAGTTGCCGATGACCTATTAAAAATTCACAAAAAAACACTACGCTCTTTAGGGTGGCGAGTGATGGACCCTGATAAAGTACTTACATCTAAGGCCTATAAAAAGGCTTTTAAAATAAAACGCAAAGACGGAAAGCCCGCAGGCAAGACCATGAAGTTTCTTGCGAGTATAGCAAAAAACATTCACAGAAATAAGTTTTTTAGTCCCGCAGGGATGTTTCCTGTTCAATTTACAAAGTCCAATAAGACCTGTTACGGCAACGGGTGCAAAATTTCGGCTGAGCAAAGGCTTGCGGCCTTTGCTAAAAAGTTAAAGGTTGATGCTGTTGCTGTTGTTCAAGTTGATTTTTGCTATCAAGGCGGCACATGGACTTCGCTTGGTGGTGCTGGACAGGCCTTTATGACGGCAGGCACTTCGGTAAAAATGGTTAACAAAAAAGGTGTTGTAGTGTTAAACACCCCCTCAATAGCTATTTGTGGTGACAATAAATATCGAAGAAAGTCTAAAAGCTCTACCGGCATGAGTGGCGGTAATCTTATGGTGGGCTTAACTAAAAAGACAACTTTAAGGCGCATGTTTAAAGAGTCCGCCCGCGCAAGTGCTCGATCTTTTGCCGCACACATTCGTAAAGAGCTTTAATGAACTCTCTTTTATTTTAAATATACGTGATCCCTCTTTAATGCGAAGGGGGTCACTTATAATTTTAATCTCCTCGATTTAAGTTAATAATACGTCCACAGTTCCTTGAAGTGCCAATAAACCTCATTTTCTGATTTAGCTGACACAAGTTTTGATCTAAAAATGATATCTATAACTTACATTTTTTTAGAGCTTTGAGGTGTCTCCAGTTAGTTGATCTTCAAAAGAATTTTATCAAACAAACGTAGTCGGGTGACCACTGACCCTCAAATACAATTGAGTTGAGATTAATATGAATAAGAGGCCCATAATCGTAAAAATTTTAGACAATACTAGAGCCTTTTTTACTTTTTTTCACTTTACGATAAAGCACCTACTTTTGTGCTAATATGCCTTTTATACAACATATAGATGCCTCGTGATTTCAATTTGTATACCTACAAGGTTTAGTAAACTGACCGCCTAGCACACATCAAATACCCTTAAAAGGATATGTACTATGAATAAAATTACCTTAGCAACTCTTTCATTATGTTTGAGTTTTAGTCAACTTACCCTTGCTAGCGATCTCACAGATGGTGACGCCGTAACCCTGTATCACCCAGATACAGGGTTTGTACGCACCAAAAATCTGCCTTCAGAAGGTACTATTAAGCCCACAGAGGCCCTTAACCTTAGCCCTCAAAAAATTGATCAAATTAAAAATCTTATTCGAAAAGTTAAACTACGAATTAAGCAACGAAAAATTTTACAGGAAGAGTCTGCCTCTGACATTGTAGAGCTTATGGGTGACGAAGATTTACATGAGATCCTTATGGCCATTGAGGTCAGTGCTGCTGGAGTAAGCCTCTTTGCAGGAGGCACAAAGTATTCAAACCTTATTAAAATGCCACAAAACCATTCGTTAACTGATACCTGGATAAGCCAGTATTATAAAGCGGAGATGACAAAGGCAAGAAGCTTTTTTGCCGTTGCACCAAAACTGACCCCTTATGGCATTGCCGTTGTTGCCTCTATGGTTTTTTTAAAAATAACGACAGATAAACTCGCTGGTCTTAAAAAAGAGATCGGCCTTACCTCTAATCAAATTGTGGATCTTGAAAAGTTAAATGCCAAAGACGAGGGCATGATTGATGGCCTTAACTTAATTTTAGAGTTTAGTACCGATGCAAAATAAGCACCTAAAAAAGTTTTTATTTTTAGCGATGTTTTTTTTGCCTGGGTTTATTTATGCCAATGACAATAATTATTTAAATCTCATTGAATTAATCGCCAAGAAAGACCAAATTCAAGAGGCCGTTATTTATGAGCAAACAAAAGAGCTCTGCGAGCAAAATCCTTATAAAACAATCACCCGCCAAGTCGTACAAAGTGCTAAGGGAGTTTTTGAAGTCACTTTAGCACTCAATGTTTCAAGGGCAAATGAGTACCTTGAAGGTGAACACTTTGGGATCTCTCCAGAGTTAAATACCCTTTTGTATTCAGATAGCTTTATGACGGCCGTTAGTGAATGCTACGGGGTGGGAACAGAGGCACATAATCGCTTTGTTTTATCATTAATTATAGCTGACCAGCTCGGGACAGTGCTTGGGGTTATTGGGTCTTTTCGAGCTTATAAGGCTCTTTTTAAGGTACTTCGTTTTGTCACAAAGGCTTACCCAAAATTATCAATGGGCTTGTCTATAACGACGGTAGGGTTAATTACTCACGCGATATGGTCTGAGTGGAAAGAATACCTTAATCGAGAACGACAAATAAAGGGGTTATCTGAGCTTCAAAGTAAAATCAAACGCGCTAAAAGTGAATATCTAATACAAAACGAGCTAGACGAAAAAGAGGTTCAAGAGCTACTCAAGGAGCTTCAGGAATCTGAAAATATGACGCCTGAAGAGCGTGAACTCATAAATAGAGTACTTGAAAGTCTTTAGGTCTATAATCAAACGTCTATTACGTTTAATATCCCGCCGACTCCCAAGCCTATAGTTAAGCTCCACTTTTTTTTCAGCACATATTATGTGATAGCCATAAGAGGACGTATGGAGAGACTTTTTATGAGGTCATAAAAAATTATTTTAGGTCAGGGAGTTGCTTGTTAAAAAACAGTGCGGCCGTTAAGTCGCCGGTAACATTAACTACAGTTCTTAACATATCAAGCAGTCGATCGACGCCCATTATTAATAATACGCCCTCAGCAGGCACGCCTACGCCGTTAAGTAGCGAAGCTAATACAGCAATACCCACCCCTGGAGTACCCGGAGCACCAATCGAGGCCCCGGTCGCCGTAACAACAATCAATGCAACCTGAGTCATAGTTAAATCTAAACCATAGGCTTGAGCAATAAAACACGCCGCGACCCCTTGGTACGCGGCTGTTCCATCCATATTAATAGTTGTTCCTAAAGGGATAATAAGGCGAGAGACTTTTGGGGAAACATTTAATTTCTTTTCAGCGACCTCTATTGTTAATGGCATGACGGCTGCCGAACTAGAGGTCGAAAAGGCTAAAAGCTGCACCTCTCTGATTTTTTTTAGAAAAACCCCCGGATGGACCCTGGCTCCAAAAAAAACTATCAATAAATAAATAAAAACAATACTGCCCAGCGATAAAATGACCGTCAATGCATAAGCCCCTATACTCGCTATAACGTTAAACCCCACCTTTGATAAAAGCTCTGTCATTAAACCAAATACGGCAAAAGGGGCTAGCTTCATCGCCCACCCCACAACAACCATGGTTAGCCCTTGGGTCGCCGTCAATAAAGTTACTATGGGCTTTGCCTGCTCCGGTTTTAAACTCAGCAGCGCCACCCCTAAAAGGAGAGCAAATATTACGATTTGAAATAAGTTACCATCCATCATCGAGCTTAGTGGGTTTTTAGGTAAAATAGATGTTATTATTTTTGGTAGAGAGTCTGTCGAGTTTAACGGCGGCTCAACAGAGTGATTTATTTTGGCCTCTTTGTTTGCCGAGACCGTAAGGCCTGATTTTTCTAAATCAACCCCAGGCTTAATTAATTGCGCCATACTCAGGCCGATTAAAATAGATAAGGTTGTTGTAATCACAAAATAAGGCAACAGCTTTATGGCCATGGCCTTAAGGGTAGATATTGATTTTGCGTTAATCACACCGAGCATCACCGAAGACAACACAAGGGGCAAAATAATCATTTGCATAAGTATTAAAAATACTCGCCCCGGTATCACTAGCCAGTCCACAATGATCCATGCCAATTTAGGGGGCACATAGCCGGCCTCTGGGCCGATCAATAACCCAACAAAAATACCCGCCACCAAAAAAACAATGATTTTTACCCATAGATGACTTTCTATGAGCTTTTGACTCTCCAGAACTAGTAATTTAATTGAATATATAGGTTTAACAGTCATAGGTAATAAGTACCTAATGTTACAGCTAAGTTCAACTAAGTTAACGAAGCTTTAATGATGGTTTTTAAAGCCGCACAACAAGGCTTATTAAGAACGACAGCACAATGGCAAATGCTATGTATTTAATGAACGCTGCCAAGAGCTGGTGGATGTTGCCAATATGGTTTTCTGACTCATTGGATAAGAAAATATCGATCAGTTTAATTATATTTCTACCAATTATAGGGAGAACAATAAACACCATAAAGAAAAATAAGCCTCGGGTAAAGTACTCTCCACCCCTATTGATGTTATACCCCAACTCAAAAATAGCTATACATAACGACACCAAACTTAAAATAAAGACAGCTCGCCTAATGACTTTAAAACCCTCTAGCAAATTCGGGCTTGAGAAACGTGGAATTTTACGTCTGTTATCCCTATCGACGCGCCGGCCTTCATCGGTTTTCATTTTTGCTCCTCTGTCTAAACTATAATGATAGCATATTTTTTTCACCGAAAGTATGCAAACACGAACATGTAAAATTCAGACAAATGTCCTGAGCATGCAAGCGAAACCCTTACCCGTTAATCTAAAACTGCTTTTGTTTACTCGCTTGTTTAAGTGATTTGTTTATACAGAGATTTAGAGAGCTTATTCTTGCCTTTCTCTCCTTAGCGGTGAAGGCAACAACACCCCATACCGACTCGACCAATGCCTATACCAGAGCGGTCCCTTTTTACGATTCACATCAAAAGCCTTACAGCTGAACTAAAAAAGCGAGTGCCATGTCTCAATTTAAGCCACAAAAACTTGCATTATTGTTGTGACACGATATCCTATTTATAAGAGGCATTTATGCCGACAGCCTGAAGAGCGCGTCAATAGCGGCACTCATGGCATTCACACTTACTCTAAGGAGGTTTGCCTTCAATGAGACTCAAGCACGTTCATTGGTTCTAAACTCAAGTTACGAACCCATTAAAATTGTTAATTGGCAAAAGGCCATTTTGCTTTGGCTCACTAATAAAGTAGAGGTTTTAGAGTTTCATGCCACTCAGAAGGTTCGTAGTGCTCATGATAGTTTTAAACTACCAAGTGTTCTACGTTTACACAGGTATATCCATAAAAAACACTTTCAGGGCATAAGGTTTTGTCGAGAAAACGTATACCTTCGCGATGAATACAGGTGCCAGTATTGCGGAGAGAGTTTTTCCTATAAAAAGCTCACCCTTGATCATGTACTGCCCCTTTCAAGATCAGGGGCTCACTCATGGGGCAATGTTGTTGCTGCATGCAGCCCTTGCAACAATTTAAAGGCTGATAAAACCCCTAAAGAGGCCCGCATGCCACTTTTAAATAAACCCCATAAACCTAAATTTTTACCCATAAAAGTTTTAGATAAAAATCAGCATTCAATTTTGCAAGAATGGGGCCCCTACATTAGTGGCTGGGGTTAGCTGATTGAGCTAAAGAAAAGTTTCATTTTTTTATCAACACCCACTATTTTGTGCCCCGCCATTTGAAGCCAAATGTTTTCACCACTAAGGGGTTCACTTGAAAAAATAAGATGATTAACCACCCCGTCTACACTCACAGCCTCACAGCTCTGCGAATAGGCCGCACAAATCTTGCTATCGCTACACTTTGTTTTATATGTTGAATAATATAAAGGCTGACCGCCTTGGTGAGCTAACATTAAATCACCATTTGTTAATACAAAAGTTAAATAATTATGGTTTGTTTTTATTTCAGAGTCTTCAAAGTCACAAGGTCCCGTGATAGAAATAATTTTTTTTACGGCACTTTTCATACAAACGCTAAGGTCACTAATTGATATGTTTTGATCGCTCAAACCATGACTTTTACTTATTTCAGACAGTAGTACGTAAAAAATAAGTTCTGAGTCGGTGTCTCCTAATATAAACTTTTTTAAATTTTCATTAATCAGCTCTTTAATTTCAGTTTTTTTTAGCTCTAAGTTTTTTAAATGCCCATTGTGCGCAAAAATCCACGGGCCATACTGAAAGGGGTGCGTATTTAAAATATTTTTATCGCCCTGAGTGGCTCGCCTTAGGTGGGCGATCACAGTTTGAGACGAAACTAAGCCTGATACTTTTTGAAAAAGTCGGTCCTCTATGGCTGTTTTTTCTGATTTAATAACATGTGGGGCCTTCTCTAAATAATAAGCCACACCCCATCCGTCGGGGTGGGCTGTGCTCTGAGAGCCTAGCGCATTTTCAGCGTGTATTAAGCTTGTATGCACTTGAGACTGTATGACAGACCTGAAACCAAAGATTCTACACATATTAAGTCTTTTACTAGTTTAGGTTATTTAATGATTTTAACTGAATTAATAACAACGTCCTCTACGGGGCGATCCATTTGACCGGTCTTAGTGAGGCCAATTTTTTTAATCACATCCATGCCGTCTGTCACTGCTCCAAAAACAGTATGGCGATTATCAAGGTGAGGAGTCGGCTCAAGGGTAATAAAAAATTGACTGCCGTTTGTGTTGGGTCCAGCATTGGCCATAGACAGGATGCCTGCTTTATCATGGGTTAACTCGGGGTGAAATTCGTCTTCAAACTGATAGCCTGGGCCACCGGTGCCTGTCCCTAAGGGGCAGCCCCCTTGAATCATAAAGTTCTCTATAATTCTGTGAAAAACAAGGTTGTCATAATAGTTGCCCTTAGTCTCATCACCTGTTTTAGAGTCGGTAAAACTTTTAGTGCCCTCGGCTAAGTCGATAAAATTTTTCACCGTTTTTGGTGCCTGCTCTGAAAAGAGCTTAATTTTAAAATCCCCCATTGAAGTACAAAATTCAGCGATCATGGTCGTCTCCTTTATTAAATCAACACTCACGCCTAAACAGTGGCTAACATGCTGATATGATTAAAAATAACTTAAACTAGGGCCAAACCTAGTCGAGTTTAACTCTAAGTTCAACCATATAAAGATAACTCAAGTTTGTTTTATAAAAAATTTAGGAACTTTTTTTAAATCCGTTGTGATGGGGGCGTTAACGCTGCCCTGCTGCCCCATTACTATTTCCTGAGGTAGCCCCAGAAGCACCTTGCTTTTGATTGTCATTCAAACGATTACAAATATTTTCTATTGCTTTTATAAGGCGACAGGCCTGCTGAGGGCTGGGCTTAGTGCTTCCTCTAATGATCCCCTTGTTTTTCCATTCGTGAGGGTAGTAGATATTATATCCCCCCCCGACGCTTTCGAAATGCTGACCCAAATCATTAGATAAGCCCTCTGATATACTTCTCTTTTCAGAGCCTACATCTGAATCTGATTTATCATCAAAGTCGCTGAACAAGGACCGGTCCGGCTCTTTTTGAATCATTGCCTTTACTGTACTTAAAAATCCTGTCAGAACATTACGTTCTTTGTCCAACATTTCAGGAGACTCGTCAGTGGCATTATATTGACCACTTATTTGAGCGTCCCCCTTTACAGTACTTTTCTGCTCACTATTGTTTTTTATTCCGAGAACTTCTATGGGCTTATTCGTAAAGGAGCTAACTATACTTTCATACTGTGTCATATCTAAGTTTTTGCCGCACTCTCTCAACGGGTCTTTACTCTTTTTAATGAGGTCCGCCTTAAAGTCAGAGCAACTTGCTTTTTTAATACTTAAACATGTTAAATAATTCCGTCTAATAATCCCTGGGTTCATTTCTTCACAACGGGTATAGTACCTCAATTCACCGTTGGCCTCATAGACATACGAACTCACAGCTAGGTCATCATTTCCATTATTTTTTTCATAAATAGTACAGCGGTATGAGCTGTCCTCATACGTGCGAATTGCAACGGTAGGTTCGTTTGAGTTTTTAAATACGATACCCTCTTTAACTTCTCCATACTGTATCTTTTTTACTTTGAAGTTACCGTCAGTAGCGGTCACGCCGATGACCGGCTCAGTAGCATTCTGACCTGCCTTCCGCCCTAAAGTCATCTTATCAAATATTTCGTCACCCTTTGCTGGCACGGGGAACATACTTACACCCCAGTTAAGTTTTTGAGAGCATTGAAGTGAGGGCTTAGGGGCCGCAAAGCGAAAGCCCACTGATTTTGCAAACACTGGGGCCGTATATATCAGTAACGTAATGCTAAAAAAAATAATTCGCATACCTTAATTATAGCCTCTCATGCTCTAAAACGCCATAAATACTGGGTCCTCGTTAAAAAAATTAAAAACAGACCCTATCAAAAGGTCCAAATAAGTCATTTAAAGGTTTAGACCTCTCGCAAAAAAGGCTAGCTTTAGGTGAGTTAAAAAAAGGAACCGGCTGAATGACCCGAACACTGTTAGTTATTATTTTTTGCGCCTCTTTAATAGCGTGTGACAATTCGAGTGATTTGCTCTCTGATGCCGTTACCGGAACTGTTGAAAGTGGGGTCTCAGCCCTCTCTGGAGTTATGGATGACCACAATGGGGCCACCCTAATCACCTTTGATAACGATAACTTCTCCGTGGTGGCGGCCTGCACAAGAGCTGCTGCAGCGGCCTGTGCCGGAAGTATAAAAACAGCGACTTACGCGGGCTGCACACTTGGGTCTTCATTTTTTACCGTAACCGGCAATACACAACTCACTTACTCGTCTGTTGGTGTTTGTGGCACGGGACTTTCAATTACAAACGATAGCGTCACCAGAGAGTACGACTACTCCATAACAGGCCCCGGCGGCGGGACACTAAGAGTGTTTAGTACCGCACAAACTGACTACAGAGGAAACTCCATTTCAGGTGGGGGCCGCCTCACTCGAACAGCCTCAGGGTGGAATGTAGAGCTTCTGGGTAAAAACAAAGTTCTTAACGGAGCCCTTGGGCCAGAGCTTATAAATTACTCTTTACGAACAACCACGCCTGTAAACATTACTGGTGGCATTACCAGAGGCACGAGGGTCGCTAACGGCGGCGCACTTGAGGTTATACATAATAAATCCAAATTTATTGCCACCCATACACTCACAGCCCTCACCTGGTCGGCCAGTTGTTGTCACCCTGTCTCTGGCTCCATTGAAACCACACTGTCTGGCTCAAAAACGGGCACTATTAACACCACCTTTACCGGGTGCGGGTTAGCCACCGTCACAAAAGACAATGAAAATAAAAATTTAGTGTTTGATTATTGCGAGTAATTTATTTTTAAAAGAACAGCTTTAACCCTGCATAGGTCCCTGTTCTGGCAATAGTTGAGGTGGTGCCGCCCGCGTAGTCTTGCTTTTCTGTGTAAGCGCCACCAAAAATCCTTACAATTCCGTAGTCAATAAAAAGCTGGTACTGTGTTGAAGAGCCTGAAACTTTAACAGCTGCAGAGTTCGTTTTTTCTATTAAGCTCGTCTGGCTCATGAGCAGTCCAAAGTGCTTAATAAAATACAAGGTGAGGCTTATTTTATAAAAATTATTCTCATAGTTTTGAAGGTTTAAAACGGATTTGTCGACTCGGTTTTTAACCCCATAACTGAGCGTTAAATTGGTATTTTGATTGCTCGTACCAAGGACTCGAAGCAAAAACTCACCCTGCCAGCCTGTAACCCCTTCAGTTGAAGTAAAATTTTTATAATTCAAACCAACAATACTCGCAAAGGCATCAAAGGATATTAGCTCCTCATTAAACCCCTCTTTTACGGTGGGCCCCCCTTGGTTTAACTCGCGATCAAAGGTGTTTTTTTGATACCCTAAAAAGAATTCATAAGTGTTGTCAGAGGTATGTAGTGCCAGCCACATGTCCATAAGCTTAAACCTCTGTTTGGTATCTAGCCACTCGGCAAGAGACCAGCGATTAAGCTCTTTTTGCTCTTTCTTTTTAACAATCAACTCAAAGGTCCCCTCGCTAAACTGTGCGAATGATTGAAGACTAAATATAAATACCAAAAAAAGGGCCGAAAGGTGTCTCATGCGTAATCCTCCTGAGTGGTTAATTGTCTATTTATTTTATGTTCATGGCAAGAATTGCGTAAATACGACGGGCTTTAGGCCGAGGATCAACCCAGCCCGGGACATAGGCTCTGGACCTCCCTCATAACCGAGACTAACAGGTTTATATAAATTTCAAAATACACTTTAAGCCACATTTTATAGTCTTTTTTTTGTTATACTCGAACCAAATATAAACGAACTTGGAGTTTTCATTGCGCGCAGTTATTTTATTCATATTTTTATTGGCCCCACTTTTTTGTTTTGCAGGACTTGAGTACAACGACCTTATTTTACAGGCCCAACAGCCTGAAATGAGCGATCAACAAAGAGGAGCTTACAGAAACCTCGCCACCCAAATATATAATGAAATGAACCCCTATTATGCCGAAGTTTGCACGGCCACTCAGTACCTCCCCCATGTACCAAGAGCCACCAAAGGTGGCACGGGCGGACATGCCACCTTATTCTTACAGGGCGCGTGTTTAGATGAATCCTCTGAGTATCCGAAATTAAAAATGTGTGATGAGACAACACCTCAGTCAGACCCCCATAAAGGCGTTGGGGTGAGTTTAAATTTAATGTTTTCAAATGTAAGATTTGTAGCCATCCCCGGAAGGGACAACTTTTTTAAAGGCCCTGAAAAATGGGGCCAAGCCATTACCCCTGAGGTTGTTGAAAAAACTAGAGCCTACTACTTTTCAAAACCCTGGCACAATAATATAAAAATAGCGAGTGAGGAGCGTGATGGCTGCTCCTGCATAAATTTTAAATGCCTACCCAATGAGTTAAAGCAGTGTCTCATTGATAAAAACACTGGTATTGATTTTGCGATTTCTTATGCAAGAACCTCTTACTGTACAAAATTACCCCTGCCAAAGGAAGCTTTAGCAAAAATCGTGAGTCACTTGAATAAACAAAACACGCAGGCCTATATTCAGGCAAAAAATGGCAAAAGGGGCTACAAGTACGATGTTTTGTTAGATAACTGTAGCCACTTAATTCATAACGCGTTAGCTTCAACAGGTTTTTTTGACCCTAAAAAACAACTCTCTTCAAACTTAATCAATAAGCTCAGAGCACTCCCCTCAGAATGGCTTGCGGACCTAGGGTTCACATACTTTACCGGTGGCGAATTTGGATATATGTCTGTACCTATACATAATTTTAATCGCATAGCGCAAAGATCTATTAAACTCCCCGTCAAAATCCCAGAACTTATGTGGAAAAACAAAGACGTTTCTAAAACCCTTAGTCGTTACTCTTGGATCCCCTCAGGCAGTGGAAACATGATTGAGGTCATAGGCATGAGAACAAATAACTCTTCTTTTGATGAGGGCGAAGTGGGCGTTGGATTTCTTCTCGCAAAAGAAGACTTTGAACAGTTCACAAACCCTTATGATAGCGATTTTAAGCCCTACTATTCGGACCTCTGCCAAAACCTTCAGTTTCATAAAGACAACCTAAATACAGCCCTTAGCAAAACTAGCATGTGGCTCACAAGCTTATCATCAAAAATGAGATTTAATAAAAGGCAGTTTTATAAAACATATAACGAGGCCATAGGTATTTCACTTAGTAAAGTTAACGATGATTTAGATATCTACCGCAGCCACGGGTTTTCTTGCGATTAGTATTTTCGTCTTTTAATCGACGAACATCAATAAACGATAAACCTTATATGCTTTACTGGCGACAAACTTGAGTGCATATAGTCGCCAATACATCGTCTTAATTTCGCTACAAAAAACCTTTAAAATTCAACAAAAGGCGTGCGAACTCAATATTTATAATAGTACTTAAAAATATTATTTATTTTTTAAAGAGGGGATGAGTTTTTTTAATGCCGAGACATAAAAACTATTTTCAACCCCCTGAACTCTTTGGGCTAAAATTTCTGGGGTATCACCGGGCAACACTTTAACTTGTGTTTGGGCAACAATGGAGCCCTTGTCATACTCGGCCGTGACAAAGTGTATCGTCGACCCTGTAAGCACATCCCCGGACTCTATAACAGCCTGGTGTACCCTCAAGCCATACATACCTGGCCCTCCAAATTTTGGCAAAAGTGCCGGGTGGATGTTTATAATTTTACCCTCATATAGATTTAGTACTTTTGGACCAACACGCCTTAAAAAGCCGGCCAACACAATTAAATCAATGTTATTGGCCTCTAGTAAATCAAGGGCTTTTTGGTCAAACTCATCGTACCCCTCTCTTCCGGCGTATTGAATTACACAATCAGGGACCCCAAGCCTGTGAGCTCTTAAATTAGCGCCACACTCTTTATTAGTGATCAAAAGTGATATGTTTGCGGAGAGCTCTCCTGATCGACATGCCGCGGCGATCGCTTCGAAATTAGTGCCCGACCCTGATGCAAACACTGCTATGTTAAAATTATTACTCAAAATACACCTACCATTTGCAAACGCTCTGTGAATCTAGCATAAAATAACTACGACAACAAAGCCGGATTTTTAGGCTGAAGAGCACGTAAACTAGGAGGGGGCTCGTTTGATATTCTCAAAACTTATTTTTACTTCACTATTACTTTTAACACCCTTAGCCTCATTTGCTGATCTATCTATTAGGGTACAGTTAAGTGATATTTTTACGGCCCAAAAGGCCGCCACCTCTCACACTGCCTGGGAGTCACATAAAAACCACCCCAACCAGGCCCTTATACGGATTTTATCTAATAGCCCAAATAAGCAAGAGCTTTGTTTTGAACTTTTAAGGCTAAAAGTAGAAAATAAAATTTTACTATACAATACTTTTAAAGATAATTTTTTAACTTTACCACTACCTTGTTACACTCAGTTTTTAAATAAAACCGAGTTTTATTTAAAAACCATCGCAGACAAACTGTCCTCCGGCCGTCGAGTACGCACGGTTAAATTAAATATACCTACCGAAATTATTGCACTAGATACCTCGGGCGGGCCAAGGCTTGTATATGCAGATTTACCACCAAAAACAATTGCTCTGACTTTTGATGATGGCCCTAGCCCTAAAACAACCCTTAAGTTGTTAGACATACTTGACCGCCACCAAGTAAAGGCTAATTTTTTTAGTACCGGGCAAAACATCCAACGCTATAAAAAAATTACAGCTGAAATCGCCAAAAGAGGCCACTTTGTTGGCAACCACTCTTGGTCGCACAGGCAAATGTCTAAAATGAAGTACAGTGAGGCTAAAAATGAAATTATAGACACCTTTGACCTTCTTGATCAAATCATAGAAAACTGGGTCCCCTTTTTTAGATACCCCTACGGGGCCCGTTCAAAACGCGTCACTCAGTTTTTACAAAGCGAAAACGTACCTCAGTTTTTTTGGGCCATAGACACCCTGGACTGGAAGTATTCTGACCCTAAGTATCTTTTTAAATACGCACTAAAACAAATAAAAACTCAAGGGCGAGGGATTGTTTTATTTCACGACATTCAGCCCCAAACAATTGCCATAATGCCCGCCCTTTTGGACGCCCTCAGGCAGCAGGGCTTTAGAACTGTGGCATTTACGCCTCAATGAACACTTCTGAAATAAAAATTTTTACTGTGTCCCTCCCAAAAACACAGCCCGATATTTATAACTCTGTGAGAGGTATTTTTTTTGAAACCTCTTCAAAAAAAATATTTACTGACGAAGCCCAAAAAGAAGCCTTCTTTAGGTGCTGGACTGACTATTATTTGTCAAAAAACTATTCAGGCTCTCTTTTAATTGCACAACAAAATAATAAAATCTTAGGGTACTTAATGGGGTGCTTTAATAGTCAAACAGCACAGGTCTATTTTAACTCTCGCATCGCCAGTTATAATTTGTTTGCAAACTTGTTTAGTAAATACCCCGCACATTTACATATAAACTTAACACCCCTAAGCCAAGGCAAAGGTGTCGGAACAAAACTTTTACAACACTTTTTTAAAACACTTATAAAAAATAATATAAATGGTGTTCACATTGTCACAGCACCCGAGTCTAAAAATATTAATTTTTACAAAAAAAATGGCTTTAATTTTACTAAAGTTGGTCAACTTAAAAACTCTAGCCCGCTTTTCATGGGCAAACTACTGAATTAATTATTGTTTTAACACTAAAAAATACAGTTGACCCATATGGTGCTGTAATCGAGCTGCCTTTGCTGCGTACTTGCCCTCACCGTAGTAAAGGTCAACGCGAGCAGCCCCTTTTATGGCCCCGCCGGTGTCTTGATCAATCATAAAGCGAGAAAACTTCATAAATTTACTTTTTTTATTCACTGTGTTCGGGACTAGGCGCTCTGTTTGCAC
>JAUVAX010000064.1 GCA_030591685.1 Pseudobdellovibrionaceae bacterium
AAAGGTCATCCTCTGGTATTTGCCCATGTGCAACTCCTATCTTTTTGTTTAGCGACTAAAATAGGTACTAGATGGGTGACCTTTTTTCATTTCGCTAAGAGTTGCACTAGAAACTTGAATTCAGCCCGCTACTTAAACCATATTTTGTATTTCCCTACTCCGGAGTAAGAGGTGACTTTGTAGCGGTAAGTCCCAGGGACGCCCTGATATGCTATTTTCTCAGTTGATTTTAAGTTAATCGAGGCTGCCACTTTAACCCATTTGCCGCCCTGTAGCTGGTCAATGTATAGGTCAAAATCGGCTTCTAAGGGCCCCACAAGCCATACTTTATGCAAGCCCGTTGTGCTTTCAATTGTGCCCGCTCCCGGGTGAAGACCTACTTGTATATTAAAGTTTAACTCACCCTCTTGACCCACACAGTTAGTACAAGGGGACGGATCAATAACCTCATAGTTTATTTTTAATGAAGCTTTTGAAAAATCTGAATACGCTCTTATCATCACATGCCAAACCCCTGCAGATGCCGATTCAAATTTGCAGACCTCATTGTTACCCGCTTTATAGGGGCGACAATCATAATCAGACAAACTGGGTTTGGCGCCAAATTTAACATAAAGGTCTGCATCCCCGGTGCCCCCAGAGAGTTCATAAGTTAAGTTAACACTATTTAAGGGTACACTTATGGTATAAAATTTTTCACTACCCTTGTTGCCTGAAATATTATTCACCTCACTGCCATTAAATAGCTCTACTGGCCGGGCGCTGTTATTTTCATCGCCATCACCCACTTGAACAGTACTCATATTAACAAGTATGTTGGGCGAACCAGTACCTATGCCACTGAGTGTACCTGAAACACCTTGTGCATAGAGGCCTGCGGCCACCTCTGAGGGGGTTGCATTCGGGTGGGCCGAAAGAAGAAGTGCCGCCACGCCGGCAACATGGGGCGAGGCCATAGAGGTCCCACTAATTGTGTTTGTAGATTGTCTAGAGTTAATCCATGTGGATGTAACATCAGTACCGGGGGCAAAAATATTTACGCAAGCCCCGTAGTTTGAAAACGAAGAGCGAGCATCGTTGCCTGTAGTGCTGCCTACAGTAATGGCCTCACTCACCCTTGAGGGAGAACTACTGCAGGCCGAAGTGTTACTGTTACCAGCGGCCACAACAAACGTAACGCCCGCTTGAATCGCTGCTTTTACGGCATCATCGACGGCCTGTGATACCGGACCTCCTAAACTTAAGTTCGCCACAGCTGGGCTTATGTGGTTTTGATTCACCCACTCAATGCCCGCAATTACATCTGAGAACCGACCAGAACCCGCACAATCTAAAACTCTCACACCATATATATTAACACTTTTCGCTACCCCGTAGCGGGCTCCACCAATTGTGCCCGCAACATGGGTGCCATGGCCATTGCAATCTGTTGAGTCGTAATCATTGTCAACAAAATCAAAGCCATGTTGAGCGCGACCCTCAAAGTCTGAGTGCTCTATATAAACTCCTGTATCTATAACATAGGCATTAACGTTTTCAGCTGAGAGCACATGGGTATAACTTTTATCTAAGGGTAGTTGTGCTTGATCTATACGGTCTAAACCCCATGTGGGGCTCGCTTGAACAGAATTAATAGTGACCACATGATCCTCTTCAACGTACGCAACACTTGGCTCTAAACTCATTTGCTTAGCCTGTGCCAGTGTCATTTTATATACCCCACCCTGAAGGCCAAGGGAGAACGTCCGGTACACCTTCGCATCGTACTTTTTTGAAAGAGTCATCAATTGGCTCTGCGTTTGTTGCTTTAGTGTTAAGTTTAGGGGTTTTAATTTCGCGCCTAAGGCTCCTGATTTTAATACAACAATGTACTGTTGCACCTCTGGCTTTATAGGCACCTCAAGGTGGTCATCACTACAACCACCTAAAGTTATTAAGAAAATTAAAAATACTGCCTGCAAAAGAATGTTCATAAGCCCCCTCGAGGCCACATAGGCCCTCAACATCAGACTTCTCAAATAAAAAAGAGGTTAATAGAATTTTTTTATTTTTATAACCCCGTTTGCGCCCCTCTTTATCACTCGCTCAGATTAGGGCGACGATTACACGGCGTCACACACAGCAGCAAAGGCCCCCGGCGAGTGAGAGGTTACGGGTCTTTGATCTAAAAGGTCACAAGTGCAAGTTGTTTGTCTAATTCATATTTTTTATGTAGCAAATGGCTCTATAAAAAAATAGACTCTTATTTTGACAAGCGAGGGTCTTATGAAACGTATAAATTCAGTATTAATATTAATTTTTGTCACTCTTTTTTTGACGAGCTGTGAAAAAAGCGAAGAAGCCATGGTGTTTACCCTGAGTGTCGAGTGCACGGCGGCCACTGATTGCGGTGATAACACGGCCAACGCTAAAACGCTCTCTGTTGCGGTTGTGGATGCTAGTCAAACGTGCACCTCTCCGCCCTCCACATTTGTAGCTACAGGCACAGGCACTATACTTTGCGCCGCCGGAGTCTGCACCGCCAGTGTCACCGCGTGGACTGACGTCACTGCAACAGGGACACTAAGTATACTTGTCGCTATTGACACGGACTCAAACGGCACCGGCGGCGAGTTGAACGAGCCCATTGGCTGTCAGAACAATATTAATTTCACAAGTGGTGAGACCGTTATAATGAATGAGGCCTCTATGGATGGGTCCGTGGGCTGGATTGATGGCACCTGATGGGTGCCCACCGGCAACTACGCCTCAAATTTTGACTGAATAGCCCTTAGGGGCTTTAAGTTTTGTGAGTTTTGTTTAAAAAATAATTAACCTTAAAATTAACTGCGCATGTCATACATCACCCCAAGTGGCCGTTAACCCTGCTGCCTTATTCGTTTTTAGATGACTTCAGTTAACAAAACTATACTATCGCGTTTATGTATACGCTCCGAGATTATCAGCAAAAAGCTGTGGATAAAACCATTCAATACTTTAAAAAAAAGCGTGACCCTGCTGTTATCGTTTTACCCACCGGTGCCGGGAAAAGCCTTGTTATTGCCGAGCTAGCTCGCATTGCAAAAGGGCGAGTGTTAGTATTGGCCCATGTTAAAGAATTAGTCGAGCAAAACCACTTAAAATATGAAAGCTATAACCTTAAAGCCGGCATTTACTCGGCAGGCCTGAATAAAAAAGACTCACAACAAAAGGTTATCTTTGGCAGTATTCAATCTGTTGCAAAAGCCAGTGATAGTTTTTTTAGCGGCTTTACTTTGCTTGTCATTGATGAGTGCCACCGTGTGAGCCTTGAGGCTGACTCTCAGTACGCTAAAGTGATTAAAAGCTTAAGGCAAAACAATAAAAATATTTGCATACTGGGCCTAACAGCAACACCCTTTCGACTGGGGACCGGTTGGATTTATAACTACAACCATCGCGGGGTTGTTCAAACCAAAGAGCCTCGGTTTTTTAGTCACTGTGTATATGACTTACCCCTTCAGTACATGATTACTCATAAATACCTAACACCACCAATAAAAGTAGATATCCCTGTAACTTGTTATGATTTTTCTGAACTCACTGAGTCTGGTAGAAACTATACCCTGGCGCAAATTGAAGAGCTGCTAAAGCAGCAGCGCCGACTCACCCCACTGATTATAAAAAATATCATTGATATTACTGAAAATTATAACCGCAAGGGCGTGATGATTTTTAGTAGCACCATTAAGCACGCACACGAAATACTTGGTTGCCTGCCAAAAAATGAATCGCGCATTATACTTGGAGAAACAGAAAACCACGAGCGGGACGAAATAATAAATGATTTTAAAAATAAAAAATTTAAATATCTCGTTAACGTCTCTGTACTAACAACAGGGTTTGATGCCCCCCATGTAGATGTTATCGCAATCTTACGACCCACAGAATCTATTAGCTTATACCAACAAATCATTGGCCGTGGCCTAAGGCTTGATAGCGAAAAGAAGGATTGCTTTGTGCTCGACTACACCGGCATGGGGCATGATATTTATAGCCCCGAAATTAATGATAAAAGGCCTGTCACTGAGTCTGTTGCCGTACAGGTGTGCTGCCCCAAATGTGGTTTTGAAAACGATTTTTGGGGCCGAGTGGACACTGAGGGCAATGTCTCCGAGCACTTTGGCCGAAAGTGCCGAGGGGGCGTACAAAATCCTGAAACTTATGATTTTGAACCCTGTGGGTACAGATTTAGGTTTAAACTTTGTAACGAGTGCGGTAGTGAAAACGATATCACAGCTCGCGAATGCCAAGCTTGTAAAAATGTTTTAATTGATGCGGATTCAAAATTAAAGCAAGCCAGGCTTTCTAAAAATGCCCATGTACTACAGCCTGACTCTGTAGAAATGCAAGAGCGCTTTGATAAAAATGGCAACCCTTTTTTAGAAGTTAAGTACTATGACTACGACGCCCAATATTTAGCCGAATACCATTACCTGAACAACCAAAATAGCCTTAAAAAATTTAATATTAACTTTTTAAGATCTCACCTGAAAAGACCCGAGCTCAACCTTAGTATAAAGTCTGTAAATGAAATCGTGAGCTCTAAAAACCACTTGCGTATGCCTTCATTTGTCATTGCCCGAAAGCAGGGTAAGTTTTGGAAAATCACAGAAAAAATTTTTGCAGAAGAATTTTAAACACACCTGTTGTATGTATATTATTGCTTATAAAAAAATAAACCGAAAACAGCGCGCCTGTTTTTATATAAAAAACTCTGCCTTTATTGGGTTAACAAAATGAGTTCTTTTCGCGAGCATGACTTAATCACACCCCTCATTTGAGCCCACACCTTTGCCTTTACAAAGGAGCGCTTAATAACGTTTGCCAGTATAGGGTAATCACTCAGCGGCAAATTGCAGACGCTCACTTGAGGCCTTTGTTTATCGGGCCTCGTATAGCACTTAACGTGAGAGTTAAAGGCAAACTGCTCTACCTCGTTACAAGACAACCTCTGGTCCTCAGATGCGGTTTGTTCACACCTCTTAGTATGCAATTTTTTTTGCAAACACAATGCGGCAGAACTCAGCCACACGTAGCCTTGTGAGCTAAAATCTATCCAAAGTCTTTTATCAAACAGTAATTTTGAACAGTATTTATAAGCAAACCCAATATAGTAGCCTTTAGGCCCACAGGCTTGATCCACCTCACGGTGAAGATAATAACTACAATCAATTATTTGTTCTGAAGGGGGGGCGAAGGAAAACCTCTCCTCAATGCCCTCACAAGTGGCGCTTGCACTGTGGCCACTAATGTTAAACATTATAATCACTGCAAAAAAAACAGAACCTATCCTTTTTATCCTTTGTCCGCTGGACTGCGCCTTTTTAAAATATGTAATACCCGCCCCCTTAATTAAAAACTTTTATTTATTATCTGCCTTTAGCCGTATAAGTGAAATTTTAAACTAACCCACTTAAATAGGCGCAACAGGCTTTCAAAAATGATCAAAAAATTGACAGCTTAAAAAAGACATGCCTTTTAACGGCCCTCATCGTCAATGTCTGTCTGCGGAAAGAGCCCCGCATTAAACCTATAAACCTCAGTGGCACCTTTGTTTTTTCGCCCTAAGTACATTGCTAATTCTCGTTGAAACTCATAAATCCGCCGCCTTGCCTCTGGCAGGTCCTCTGGGCTTGCTGCAATTGTAAAGCCGACCTGGCATTGTTTTTCGGGCGAGTTATTTTTTAATGAATCGTCTTGGCGCTTTAAATTTTGAGAGAAAACTTTAATTATACTTTTTGCCTTGTCTCTGTTGCCTAATGTAGTCGTCCCTGTTTCGGTGGCTCTCCACTGGCCCTTTGTTATTTTTAATTCTCCGAAACTTACAAGCACCTCTACAGTTGATTTAATTTTTTCTTCGGATACCCCCAGTGTCTGGGCGACCCATCCCACATCAGACTTAAACCCATCAACAGAGGTTAGCTCTAGTAGGCTATCAAAGTACCAAGCGTCTGCGTTTTCAATCCTGTCATTAGAAATTTTTTGATAGGCATTGGGGTTTATAGAGTGAGCCTCGAGAAGTGCAAGTTTATTTTTCTTCTGAATTTCTAATTTATCTAAAATAGACTCAACGGCCTTTGCCGATAACCTTCTTCTACCGGAGATAACTTCACTTAATGCCGAGTGGTTGACCCCCAGTTGACTCGCAAAAGCCCTCAAAGAGTACTTTGGGTTGTTAGCTTGTCTTGTGCTTAGCTCCTCTTTAAGTAAATCCCTCAAAGTTTGCTTTAGATACGGCTCATAGCCAAAAGTTACGTTTTCCATGAAACCCCCAAATTACCGTTAGAAGTACACAAAACTTAGTGTGTGGTCCAATGATTTTGGACCATTTTAGGAAAAAACCCATTAATAATCAGCGCACCACAGGCAATAATACTAAAATAACTATTGCAGGAGTATGAATTATGATTAAAGCCAACTTAAAGCTTTTGGGTGCGGTCCTACAAAACACGCTGTCGAAAGCAGTTTTTCTTCGTACGCCCGAACCCGAGGTATTAATAACTGATCCTTTATCCGTCTCAGAATACGCGAAAGCAGAAGAAACAAATATGTCAGTCATCTATGCTATGAGCCTAGATTACATACACCGCATAGTCCCTCAAGAGATAAGAGATAAGGCTATTGATCTCTGTTGCGGGCCCGGCGTTTGCACCTCCAAAATATCCTCTCTTCTAGAGTTTAACGACGTAATCGGCGTCGATCTCTCAGAACCAATGCTTAATTCCGCCAGAAAAAACTATGCCTTAAAAACTGAAAGCTCTAACCTTTCATTTAAAAAACTTGATATTACAAAGTTAGACAGCGTTTATGAAAAAGCTCAGTTTAACTTGGTCACTTTTATGTGTGCGGCTCATCACTTTCAGACGCTACAAGACGTCAGATCTGTTATTTCACAAGCAGAAAATGTGTGTACAGATAACGGATATATTATCATCATTGACCTCGCCCGGCTTAAAACAAAACAAGTTACTGATAAATACATTCAGCTGATGGGTGAGGATTATTTAAAATCTGGCTACACGAGCTTTTACAATGAATTTAAAAACTCAATGTATGCCGCGTGGACCACTGAAGAGTTAGCGAGCTGCGTAAGCCCAGACACTCGTAAGAAATGGTATCAATTAAGCCCTATGGGGCTACCAACACTTCAACTCATCGTGGGTATCCCGCCTAAAAAATCAGTCTTTAACAATCCTCCACTGTCACAAACTGTTATAAAAAAGATACTCAGCAAAGAGCCCTTTCCGCAGTGGTCCTATAAAGCATTAACCAGAGCTCTTACCTTTTCTAAATTGAAAACCTTAAACTAAGGGTGCCTCTTTTTTTTAATTTGCCTTTGAGGTATTCGAGGATGTGTTCTCACATGCCCTCTGCGCCATCGCCTAATCACTCGATCTTCTTTATCTCAAAATGAGGCGTGTTTTGCCCTCTTTTTTGAAAGCTTCGGTGTTTAGTACTATAATATAAGATCGCTAAATAAAAAGTGAGTTAATCATCAAAAGTTAAAGGGTTAATCGTGAAGAGTGTTCTCATTATACCAGCACTATTTTTTTTAGTGATCCCCTTTCAAAACTGTACACCTGTACACGAGGAGATTTTAGCACTGCCATCAATTGGGACGTCAGAAATTATTGACTCCGCAATCAGTATTCAATTGTTTGAAACCACGCTCTTTCCGATTTTACGTCAACAGTGTGCGAGCTGTCATGGGACGAACACACAGCCCCTTCACTCTGTTAGTAATGCTACTGACTCCCACAACACTATTGTTTACTTATCCTTAGTGGACTTTACTACAATCAGTAACTCTCGCCTTTCTGTTAACATTAAAAATGGTCACCAAGGTATTTCTAATACACTTCACGTAAGTATTGAGGCTGCAATTACAGGTTGGCTCAATGGACTTGTAAGTGCAGGTATCTCACCTGACGCACCGGCAGCCTCAAAATTAGAGGCCACATTTTCATCCATTCATTCTTTAATTTTAACCCCTAAGTGTTTGAATTGCCATAACCCTGGGGGAGTACGCCCTTCCGAGAATTATACGGATTACCAATCAACCCTTGATACGGGCAAGGTAACCGCATTTGATGCAAGTAACAGTGGCCTGTATTTAGAGTGCTTAAGTGGCGAAATGCCCGAGGGTGCCCCGGCACTCTCTCCAGAAGAGCTCGCGGCAATTATTGACTGGATCAATCAAGGCGCTCTTAATAATTAAATTGTAAGTATTAATCGGCGATCTCGTTTAGTTTATAATTTTCACTTATTTTTGTAAAAAGTGAAAACTAACAATCCTTTTTTAACCACAAGACAAGGCGAAGACTACGAGCTTCATGTCGGGCTCCGGCCCTCCACTCTTCGGGCCGCTCACTGGCGTTTTCATCTCTCCCTCCACATCGGGATTAGGAGTTCTTTTGTAATTCAATTAGTTTTAGTATTTGAAATTAATGGTGCAAGAGAAGTATTGGAATTACAAACTGAGTGTTCTCGGTGGGCAGTTTAGAGGAAATTTCGAAAAGCACGTATCCATGACTACACAATCATAATACCAAATCACAGGCCCGACACAATATGCGCAGCGTATTGTGAATGGGTTAATTCTACACCACCATTAATAATTAATGGGGATGTCTATGATACGAAACTTAACGAGAGCAGACTTTAATGAATACTATCGAGTCAGATTAAAAGGCCTACAAGAATATCCTGTGGCATATTCCTCAATGCCAGAGTTTTTTATAAATGCATCTCAAAAAATGCATGATGATCTTCTAGATGATAGCGCCAGTGATTCAAGTTTTTCTCTTAAAGGCTATTTTGAAAATGAAAAACTGTTAGGGTTGGCCGGACTGAAACCCGAAACGAGACAGTGTGTAGACCATAAAGCGTCCCTGTGGGGGCTCTATGTGGATCAGGACTATCAACGAAATAAAATTGGATCCAAATTAATTCATGCATTATTGATAGATGCGATTAAAGACAAGAAATTGAGACACATTAGGCTGGCAGCATCTGTTTCATGCAAAAATGCTGTTGATTTGTTTTATAAAACCGGTTTTGAAAAATATGGCCTCGAACGAAATAGTATTCGTGAGGGTTCAATTTTTCATGATCAGGTTTATATGCAAATTAGTTGTGTCTAGTCCGCAGGTGCTTACGTATTGTTTCTGTTACTCGAACCAAAAAACATTAAAGAATTTAGAACGTTATTAGCATAACTGTATTTGGCTAAAAAGGGAGAGATTCATGTCGGGCTCCGGCCCTCCACCCTTCGGGCAGCTCACTAGCGTTCGCCGTGCAAAAATAGCTTCCTGCTATTTTTGTCGAACTCTAACGTTCTCTTCTCTCCCTTTACATCGGGATTAAGAGTTCTTTTGTGGTTCAATTTGTTTTAGTTTTTGAAATTAATGGCGGAGAGGGAGAGATTCGAACTCTCGGTACACCCTTAAGTGTACGGAGGATTAGCAATCCCCTGGTTTCAGCCACTCACCCACCTCTCCGTAAAAGCGTGCTTAATTGCTGAATTATTTTG
>JAUVAX010000072.1 GCA_030591685.1 Pseudobdellovibrionaceae bacterium
AGTTATTTAGTTATTTAGTTATTTAGTTATTTAGTTATTTAGTTATTTAGTTATTTAGTTATTTTTAATGCAAACTTTAAAAGTGCTTTGTATATTTTATGCTTTATTTTTTTTACCGAGCGTAAGTTCATTCGATCAAGCTGTGTTAAAAACAAATCGTCTTTTAAAGTGAGGCCTATAAGGAGGGCTTTTACTAATTTAATTTTAGAGCTCGATATCGACTTAAGCCACTTAAGTGCTCGCCCAACGATAATTTCGGTTTCAGTAAAATCACACCCTAAAGGAAAGGGATTAAAGTAGCCCTTTGGCTTATACTCTTTTATTTTAGTCATATATGCCTGTGGGGTATTGTTTTTAAATTGTTCTTGTAATTTAAAATCTTGAGCTAGCTTTCCGTTTCTCTTAGCCTCTGCAATCAGTTGGTCTTGAAACCGAGAATCCGCAATCTGAATCAATTCTTTTATAACTTCAGCATCTGTTTTGCTGCGTAAATCAGCAATGCCGTACTCAGTAACAACTATGTCTTTTAGGTGCCTTGGTATTGTTATGTGCCCATAATTATAAACAATATTAGACTTTATCTGGCCCCGAGTGACCCTTGTGCTTCTTAGTTGTAAAACCGACAACCCCTCTGGTAACTCATGGGCCATAGCTACAAAATTATACTGTCCGCCTACACCACTGACGACTTGTCCGCTCTCCAAGCCATCACTCACTGCAGAACCAGAAAGAGTCATCATCATGCAGGTATTAATAAACCTCGCATTTTTACGGTGCAAGCGATCTAACTCTTCGTGGCCGTAAAGGTGGTTGATCTCTCTCACACTCTTCATATGTATGAGCTGTCTTTGCTCTTTAGGTAACGCCTTTAACCAATCATAAAAAGCCCTAGGCCCAAGAAAGAACCCCGCATGAACAACGGCTCCAGATGTTAAGACATCCCCCAAGCCATGAGCTAAGATCTCCTCTGTCTCTTTTTCTTTGTTAAAATCAGCCTCTACCTTGTTGCCATTAGGGAATACTATGTAGCCCTCTTTAAACTGTAAATTTTGCTTAAGCACTCCAAATTTTTGCAGAAAAATAAAATCTTTTTTACTTAACTGTGGCTCTATGGCCCCACGCTTAATAAGTAAAAACAGAGTCTCTGGAGTTATTTTTTTTGTAATCTTGCCCTCGTTAAGCAACCTTTGAAGCACAACATGGTCGTATACAATTTTTTTTAAAATACCGGCGTCGAATAAAAACATCATACTATCGACAAACATCTCTGTTGCGCCAAAGAGACCCTCTATAAACGGCGCTAAGCTGCCTTTTTTTTGAATCAATCCGTTAAATTTACTTATCACGCCTAGGTTATTTAAAATTTCATTATAAAGAGCATTCTCTTTTTGCCTTAATAGTAACCAGGTCACGAGGGCGTCACCTAAAGAGCCAATACCAATCTGAAGCTCCCCGTTATCTTTAACAAGAGTGCTTGAGTACAGACCAATCATATAATCTGCATCTGAAACCGAAAGCTTAGGGGGCGAGACTACTTTAAAATCATATCCCTCACCCTCGAGGATATAATCAAAGTAACCCGCCTCAACTTCGGCATCGCCATACATATACGGCAAATCACTATTTATCTGACCAACTACGGCAAAGGGGTATTCTTTTTGTTCTTTCAAGTGCGCTTGTAAATCTAGAGAAATATCAGGATTACAGCTAACGCTCAGTTTACTTGCATCCTCACCCTTAACTGCTAACTGAGCCAGTACATTTACTTTTTCACTCACGAGGTCCCTGAATACATGCGTATAATTACTGCTCACATAGTTTTGTTGCGCCAAGGGGGAGTTCAAACTTTTACCCGCCGCAAAATAAAACTCAACCACTTTAACATTTGAAGGCAAGGAGTTGCTTTTTTGATCTACCTTGTATTTTAAATCTGGGTAGCCTTGAAAGATCCGATCTAAAAAGGGGTCCATAAATCGTTTTTCTAAAAAACTACCAGCTTTTGGTCTATTGATGCTTAGGGCTGTATATATTGTGAGTTGCTGGATCTTTCCTGACCGTGCTCGCTCGTAAAAGGCATTCACAATATGATTTGGTTTACCAGCCCCTAGCGGCAAGGCCATGCGAATATTAGGCCCCACCTGCTCGATAACTTTATCGACTAACTCATAACTCTCAGAACATCTCATGCTCAAAACAATACCAAATTTTTACTGAACTGTCTTATAGATTTTTGCAGCACTTGCTCCTTTAAGATTGATTTAAATAGAGCACTTATTGTTTTAAGGGCCCCGGTTTATACACGTTCACTTCGACGGGCTCGTTAAGTACTGTGCCAATGATGTATTCACTCTCTGGCACCTTTGAGACCCCGACCTTAGTGTCAAAAGCATTTATATGCTTACCCCTAGAGGCCAGGGCTCGGTAGCTATTAACGCTCACGCCGTTTTTAGTTTTTTGAGCTAATTTTTGACTATGCTGACCGGTGACAATAATTTTATTTTTTAACTGAACCACCGACATTTTTTTATTTTTAGAGAGTATCAAGGCCGCCACCCCTGAAACAAAGGCTGTGGCCTGGGAGGTGCCGGTCATAAATCCATGTCTATTATTTGGAAGAGTCGAGTATATACGCTCCCCAGGCGCTGATATATCAATTTTTTTTGTACCAAAATTACTGCTCTCTATTAATTCATAATTTGAGTTCATAGCGCTGACCGATATAATATTATTTAAACCGTAACCGGCGGGGTAAAACCCGCCCCTATTTAAATTGTGACCTTCATTGCCGGCAGCTGAAACAAAAAGTATATTTTTATCTCTAGCTCGCTTTATAGCTTCTTTTTCAATATAACTTTTGTTTCTCCCCCCCGAGGAGTAATTAATAATTTGAGCTCCCATTTTAATCGCATACTCAATAGCCAGGGCTGTCGTATAAATGGGGTTAGCCCTCATGCCGGGGCTTGTGTACTTTAAAACCATAATTCGTACTCCTGGCGCCACCCCTTGAACCTTAGTTTTTTTGTCCCCTTTGGCCGAAATAATACCTGCCACATGAGTCCCGTGACCATTTTGATCCCTTAAGTCATTACTGTTATGTGCAAAGTCCCACCCGTGAACATCATCTATAAATCCATTATTATCGTCATCTCTACCATTTGTTGCTCGGGCCTCCCCCCTCTCATCTATCCCCTGCTCACCAGCATTTACCCATATACTGTGATTTAAATTTTTGTGATAAATATCTACTCCTGTGTCGATTACGGCCACGATGATTTCTTTTTCTCCTTGAGTGATTCCCCATGAGGGCTTAACTTCTATAACACTTTGACTCCAATTTTTTTTGGGGCTCTCTTTTTCTTTAATTCCAGTACTGTTATTTGATAAATCACTTTTAATGCTCAGCTTCGGGCGCGTCTTTAAGGCCTCGCTTGGACGAACAATTGGGCTTTGGCCCTTTAATTTAAAATTAGATTTCTCTACTGTGTTGACCCTAACTCTTTTGATTTCTATGTGGCCATTTTTTTTGCTATTACGTAAAGTGGGTGGTTTACTGGCAAGAGGTCTCTTTTTTATGTTTCTCCTCTCGGCGCCTCTGCAAAACAAATGCTTTAGCTTTTTTAAGTAATCCGTCCACCGTCGCCCCTGATCGGCCAACCCTTTAAATTGTTGTTCACTGTTTTTTTTCGTTTCGTTTTTATCTTTAACTCGCTCACTATCAGCACTTGTCTCCTGAATGTAAAATAATACTTTACTCAAAAAAATTGGGCTAACAATGATAAACGGTAAAGTTTTTTGGCTTAATTTTTTTAAACTCATACTCCCCCTTTGTTTTATTTAGCGGTTGTACGTCCCAAAAATTATGACTCATTTATTTAAACTTAATATTTATTTTTTAAAACACGGATCAATTGCACCCCCCTGCCCTTCTCTCTAGAGGCCGTATAAATAAACTCATATTTAACTCTCTTAGTTATTACTTTGTGGCATTTTTTTATATACTGTGTCTAGTGACTTTTTGAATTTGTATTTAAAAATTTATATGAAAGGGTCTCTGTACAGCCGTAGGCATATTTAATTTGTACAACCCTATCCTGGTCTAGGTCATAGCTTACACTTAGTATTAGTTTTTGACCGCTGTGAATAGCTGTCATATTTCCATGTTGGTCGTAGTTGTATTTATATTTTACCTTAGAATTACTCACTGACTGCAAAGTTTCCTGATTGTATTTATATTCAGCAAAACTATTGTCATTGTAAATTTTTATTATTTTTCGATGACCGTGCCCCCAGTTGATATAGTAGGTTTTATTTTTTATGGGTTTTAAGGCATAAAGTCGATTGTTTTTATAAATAAGTACTAGGTTTAAGTTATTTTTGTATTTTATTTTTACTAAAAGCCCTTGTCTATTAAATATATATTCAGCCCCTTTAGGGCTTAACCATATATAGTAATTTTTTTGTTTATAAATATTAATGCTACTAAGTTCATTTTGCCCTCTCTTCGAGACTCCATCGATGTACTTTAAGCCCTTATCTTCACCACAGTGGTTTAATAATATTTTATTCGGGATTTTTATAACTAGTTTCAACTCTAGATCTGAGCACCAATTAAGCCCAAAATACCCTTCGTAAACAGAGCGACTATTAAAAGTCCTAGAAAACCCCAAGGCCTCGTTTGGCGAGCTAAAATCTTTAAAGGCTTGAATAAAGCCGCCATCTCGAACATTTATAGCAGCATTTACAACTTGAAAATAGGCGACCATGAAATAAATAATTATCTTTACCATAGTCACTTTTTTATAGTGCAAAATTAAGGCCGTGCCTAATGGCTCTCAATGGCTCCTTAGGTGTCTATGGTTTTATCATTTGCTTAAACTTTTATAATTCATATTTTTTTTGATCTCTGTATTTTTATTTGCTTAATGTACAGTTTTTAACTTTTTTGTGGGGGCTATGTCATTACCAAGCGATTCTGCCAGTACTTAATGACTATTCGGTGATGTCCGCAAATATACGTCACTTTCAGATGTAGCGCCTTCTCAATTGAAAATGAGAAGCTACCAGGTTTGTCTGACAGCCAGGCCACCTGTGGGTTTTCAACTGCAGGGCCAAAACAATGCGGCGCGGCTTTTTGGTGGCTTACCCATAATGTATCTCTATGTAGAATTTAAGGGCATTTATTTAACCTTTTCTGAGAGGTGTTTATCAAAACTATACTCATAGCATTTACACTTTTTTCGTCAATATCTGCTTTTTCTGGCTTTGATGCTGGCACAAAACTTAAAGAGGGTAAAGCTCTGTATGCTAAGGCCTTACAGGCCGTTGATCAAAATGAATTGGCTATCTTTACAATCGAAGCCGACATTTTAGACCTGCAACGTCAGCTCGTTACGTATAGAAACCCAGACGAAAAACTAAAAAAAATCTATCAACTTTGCAGCCAAGATATTGGCAAGTACACCGCCAGGTATTTACCCGGCTTAGCTCAAATCTATACCACTGACCTAAAAAGCGAATACGACTTTCGCTTTGCAGCCCTTAAAAACTCAGTGAGTACTTACCTCGCCATTGAAAATTGTGAATCTTGCGATGCCTACCCACCTGAAGACAAATTAGAGCTACTCAAAAAATATCGTGGCCAAATATTATTAGCTCTAAGGGGGCTTAAAGTGCAACAGTACAGTCTTGTTCGCCCCAAGAGCCAAGCCGAGTTAATTTCAAGTGAAAAGCCCTGCAACTTTAAGTCGCTATTTGCCTTTGATGATACAAAAAAGTTTACTAAACTTCATAACCAAGTCGGCACTAGCTATGCCCCGACTTTAACGGCCCTACAAATTATCAGCGGTGACTTTTCAAGAGGCATTGATTATGTTTCACAAAATGCCCCTGTCCCTGTTGTACGCAAGACTTCGCGATTTAAATCTGAATACTCAGAAATTAAAAACTCAATAGTTGTAATAAATATTAGCTATGACCATAGCTTGCTCACAGGCTATGACAATATCAAGCACCCTAAACGCATGAATCCTCTTTATATTATCACTGGGTTCGATCGCTTTGTTAGTCAGCAGTAATGTGCTTGAATTATTTATACATAAAAACACCGGTTTGTAGCGCTTATATTTACCCGATGAGAATATTCGTGTCGTATTATTTTAGTATGAAGCACGTTTTTTACTATATGCCCTTTAAGGCCATTAAGCCGCTGTGATTTTTAGGTTAAATTTTGATACTGAATATTTATCACGCCCTGTGGTTTTGGCCTCATAAAGGGCGTCGTCAGCCCTTTTCATCCACTCATCCACAGTTTCACCCTTTATATACTCCGCTATACCCATACTGGCTTTAAAGCTAAGTTTTAAGTCATTATGTACAAAAATTTCGTTTCTAATACAGTTTAGCGCCGACTCGGCCTTTTTCATAGCATCTGTCACCTTGTTATCGGGCAGTATAATAGCAAATTCTTCACCGCCCACACGAGCCACAAAATCAGAGTCTTTAGCAAAAGCACCCTCTAATAGTTTTACACATTCGATTAAAATAAAATCACCCACAGCATGCCCGTAGGTATCATTAAATTTTTTAAAATGGTCTATATCAAACATTATCAACGAGACTGGGGCCTCAGACACAGCACACAATCTATGGTGGTCTTTTATTTGATCATCAAAGCTCTTTCTATTATAGGCCGAGGTGAGGTGATCGCGTCGTAAATTATGATTAGCAACAACTAATTTTTTACGAACTAAGCTCAGGTTTTCACGCACACTTGAGAGGCGACGAGCCTTGCGCTCGTCTTTTTTAGTCTGGTACTCAACATAGGCATCTATAAAATGCCTTGAAGAGTGCTTTAGCTCATCAATAGAGTTGGCCTCTACAGCGTCTTTTAAATTTAAAAGTGTTTTTTGAATCTCACGGTCACTGGAGTGCTCATAGGCAAAATCATCACCCAATTGGTCTACAAACTCCCATATGATGCCTCTAAACTCATCAAAAGTTTTTTGAATATAAGTGTATTCATCGAGTCGGTACTTTGAAAAGAACTGTCGAAACCTAAATAGCCACTTTTCTGTATTTCCCCTTTGGGGGTTC
Organism: Pseudobdellovibrionaceae bacterium; assembly: GCA_030591685.1. Taxonomy (GTDB): domain Bacteria; phylum Bdellovibrionota; class Bdellovibrionia; order Bdellovibrionales; family UBA1609; genus JAUVAX01. The sequence continues at coordinate 7,093 of JAUVAX010000072.1, forward strand.
ATAAGTGCTTTTGCAAACTCATCAAGGGTTTCACGCACTCTTCTTACCGGGTGCTCATCTAGCTCAATAAGGTGCTTATTATAAGTGTCAATAATGTACAAAAGTGTCGCCACCTCTTCATTGACGTTTACACTTCTTTGTTGCCCCTTACCCTCTGGCCAATCAAAGTCGAACTGATCTATTAGCTTACTCACCCAGCTTTTCAAAAAATTAACTCCCAAAATTTACACATAAACATTAGTTATAAATCGGCAAAGTTTGGCAACCTCTTAAGCGGTCAAAAGTATAGTAATTCAGTTGCACACCAGCGACTAAAATATGTATGGCATTACATGGGCCGACCACAATTAGGACATAATCAATACAGGCCTTTAGGCGAGTACGGGTAACAAAAAAAAACCAGCGTGAGTCGCCGGTTTTTTTTAATTTAAATGTGTAGGTTTGCTTAAAAGTTCATACGGATTTTAGCGTATGTAGTTTTAGTGTCTATAGTATCACCAGTACTACCAGGCATTAATTTAACCTCAAGAGGGTTCAT
>JAUVAX010000001.1 GCA_030591685.1 Pseudobdellovibrionaceae bacterium
CCGCTATCAAGAAGCCCTGCTAAACGAGACAGCACATAGCACTGAGTTTTTGATTGAAAGAAAAACTGCAGGTCCGGGGTTTCCGAAAATGGGTTTTTACTAAAATTGTAAAACTCGTTAAACATAAATCATGCCTTGCCTTTAAAAAAGCCTATTAGTTCTCACTTATATATTCGGAAAAATCCAGTGCATTAATAAGTCCAGTTAAGACCAACTATGGTCTAGTTTTTAATGCTTATTTTTTGATCTATTTATTGAGGCCTTAATGTCTTTGGCTCTCCTCCATAGAGAGGGGCTAAACACTGCCGTGGGAGGGCCGTTTACAAGATTAAACCTCCCTAATGCTTCGGCCATACGCGGGTGAATACTCGTCTTTATTGATTAAAAATTAAGTATCTTTAAAATTCTAGACCAAAATGCTCCAAATAGTTGATTTTAAACAAATACTTACATAGAATTTTCATATGGGATTCTTAAAATTAAAAACTAATAGACCCCACTTTTAAAGCCAGCGAGGACAACAGATGAAAAAATACAGACAACGTGGTTTTACCCTAGTAGAAATTTTAATGGTTTTAATCATTGTGGCTATTTTAGCTGCGGTGGGTATGAACGCCTTTATTGATTTTCAAACTGAGGCGCGGGATGCCTCCCTTCGAAGTAACCTCGGGGCACTTAGAGCGGGCATTGTAGCTCAAATTGGAAACATGCAGCTCAGGTGTGCCTCTACAACTAAGTTCCCAGACGCTGCCGACATAACCGCTAACGACATTACAACTAATGTACAATGTACTGCTGGTGAAGTTGCTGATGCTTCAGATCGGCTTTTTATAACAGGCTCTATCCCTGAAAACCCATGGGGCTGCCCGTTATGCCTTGCTCCCACCATTGCTTCAAACACGATTACTGACTGTACGGCTGGAGATTGCACCCCTGGATCTGTTTTAATGTGTGATGGATCCATTGCGGGGGCCGAAACCTCGACTGGGGGCTGGTGTTATAACCCCGCCACTGGTGAAATCTGGCCCGACATGAACGATGCGGCTAAAGAACTCTTTTAAATTGAAAATATTAATTTAAAACTGATTTTTTAATTAAAACTAAAGAGACTCAAAGTAAATGATGTCTACAGATACAAAATTTCATTTTAAAGCTCGTAAAATCAATGGTGAACTGACTCAGGGTGAGATCTCGGCTGTATCCTCAAAAGACGCTTCTGATCAAATATCTAAACTAGGCCTTATACCCATAGAGATTAAATCTATAGGGGGGGCCTCCGGCCTAAAAGACCTTAAAAACCTGACCTTTACCGACTTAAAAAACATGATGACCCAAGTGCCAAAAAACGAACTACTCGCCTTTACTCAACAGTTACATATTATTATTTCAGTGGGCGCACCACTGATTGATGGCTTAAAGTTAATTGATAAAACCACCGAACACCCCTTGTTAAAAAAGGCCCTCATAGATATTTCAAACCAACTGGCTGAAGGGTCCACCCTAGCTCATGCCATGGACAAGCACCCTAAAGTTTTTAACTCTGTTTACGTGCACATGATAAATATTGGTGAGGAGTCCGGTAAGCTAGAAACAGTATTAGAGCGTCTTTATAGTATTATAGAGTCCGAGACCGACAATCGAAACAAAGTCAAAGCGGCTCTTTTTTACCCAAAAATGGTTTTTGCTATGATTGGCATTGTGGTTGTGGTTATGATGAATTTTATCGTACCCAAAGTCTCACTTTTTTATGAAAAACTCGGCGCTGGCAGCCTGCCCCTACCCACTCGCATGGTCATTGCTACTTCTGATTTTTTTACCAATAATTTTTTTATACTTATCTTTATTTTTGTAGCTAGTTATTTTGCCTTTAATAAGTGGGTTAAGACTGAAAAAGGCCGCCTCATGTGGGACAGCTTTAAACTAAAAATCCCCGTCCTAGGGCCCTTACTCATAGAGATTGAAATGAATTCATTTTGTATTATTTTACAAATGCTTATACTCAGTGGATTGAGTATAGTGAGGTCCCTAGAAATTCTCCAAGGCACTTTATCAAATAAAATTGTAATCAATGATGTGGATAATTGCAGAAAGCATCTTTTAACGGGCGGTAAAATTGGTGAGGCTTTAGAGAAAAGTCGTACCTTCCCCCCTATACTCACTGGCCTTATTGCCATTGGTGAAGAGGGGGGCTCTTTAGAGTCTGTACTTGAAAAGTCAGCACGGCACTACAAAATGAGGATTGAGTATAAACTCAATAACCTAGCCAAAGCCATCGAGCCGTTTTTACTGGTTGTTATTTTTGGAATTGTTTTAACTCTGGCGCTGGCTGTGTTCTTGCCCATCTGGAACCTTTCTTCAGCTATAAAGAGGGGGGGCTAAAGCCCTCAAGACACATACCTTTTTTTATCATAATTACAGGGCCTTGCAGGCCTTTTTTGCTACCCCCCCCCCTCGAATAAAGTTAAGCCCTGTTTTTAGGGCTAAGCTCTTATAGTCACTGACTATTTATTCTCCTCAAGTCATCTTCACCGTAAAAAAGGGTATTATTTACATTCCTTAATAGGCTTAAGTCAGGCTTTTTACCTTATAATCTCAATTTTTTAAGATCATATGTTAGAGTACAAAAAGTTAATTTCTGTCAGTTTTTAACTGTATACGCATTTAATTGTATAGGCTTTTCTAGCAGGGGTTTTTAATGAGCATTTTTGGTTTTAAAATTAATTTTACACTTCTCTTGCTGAGCCTAACTCTTTTAGCCTGTTCAGCCCCCGAGAACCCACCAAGTGTTTTAGAGGAGCCTCAAGAAAGTGATATTAGCAGAATTCTTGACTCTCTTATTTTAGAAGCTGAAAATCGAGACCTTTATACCTTTAAACCTAAGCTCAATACATTAAGTATTATCTTTATAGACAACCCGCTCATGAAAACCACCGGTCAGTGTGTAAAAAAGGATCGCTTTCATAAAAAAAACATTATATCCCTTAACAAATCAAATTGGGCCCTCTTAACTGACAGCGAAAAAGAAAAGCTACTCGCCCACGAAATTGGCCACTGCATTTTAAATAAAAAAGACTCACATGGGATTATGGCCAAGCATGGGGTTAATAAAGTTATCACAGATGAAAATTATAAGATTTTAAGAACAAAATTATTTGATGATTTTTTCTCTAATACTCAAGAAAGCCTGTAGTTGTTACCAGACCCCTTCAAATCCACTTGGTAGTAAGTTCCATTTAGAGCTGTAGACATGAACCTTCTTAGTACTCAGGCCGGCTTTGTTAACAAGATCCCCACCACTACTCACCCAGCCTAATAGGCTACCTTTTAAGTTAAAAACCCTAAAACCTTTTTTAAACAAAGTTTTAGAATACCGTGAGCTTCTGTAACCGATTGTACAGTAAGTAATGACTTTTTTACCCTTATACTTACCCATTGAAGCCTCGAACTCTTTAAGGGGGATGGCTCCTGGGATCATAGAGGTCTGCTGCTCTTTTTTAGACCGTACATCTACTAAAACAAACTCTGATGGGTTCAACGCCTTAATATCCTTTAAAGAGACTTCTGAAACCCCAGCCGTTGTAATTATAGACTCTTTATACATTTTTAAAATTTTTTCTTTTTTCCCGCTTTTAGCTTGTGAACTTAACACACTAAAAATAACTATGAATACCAATAGCTTTAGACTCAAACTTTACCCCCCCTCACTGAACATAAACTCTACGGCAGAATGCTCTTCTTTACTAGTCCTCGGTCTGAACTGCATATGCTAGTTTTAGATTTTATTAATCATTTTCTAGCTATGTTAGACCCAAGACATAAGCCCTTTTCTAATACTTTTAATAAAAGTTATCTGATTTAACGACAAGTTTGTTTTTAATATTCACTGTTTATGGTGGTGATATCAATCACGGTGATTTAAACCCTAGCTGCTCAGTTCATTAACAACTAAGGCCCCTATGATATCGCCTTCTACATTGACGGCTGTTCTAAATGTATCTAGTGGTTTTTCAACGACCATTAAAACACCAATACCCTCTAATGGAATACCTACAGCTAAAAGCACCATTTGCATGCCGGACATAGACCCTGAAGGCATCCCCGGGGCCCCTATTGAGGACACCACTGCCATAAAAAATATACTTATCATTTGAAAGTTTGATAACTCCATACCAAATATATAAGCCAAAAACACAGCGGCAACACCCTCAAATAATGCGGTCCCGTCCATGTTCATAGTGGCCCCCAAGGGAAGAACAAAACTAGATACCTTTTTTTTCACCCCAAAGTTTTCTTCACAAGTACTCATACTTACAGGCAAAGTGGCTAAGCTAGAAGATGTCCCTAAGGCTAATAACAGGGGCTTAGAAGCTTTTGAGAAAAACTCACGGTACCCTATTTTAGTAAATACTCTTAAAATAACTGGTAATACTAGGGCCCCATGAACCAGTGTTGCCCCCAAAACAACCAAACAAAAAGATAGCATTTGCCATAAAATCACAGACTTAAACTGAAACTGAAAAGTAAAAGCAATAGCAAAAACCCCCAAAGGAGCAAAATTAATAACCCAAGATAATATTTTACTTAAAACCAAGTTGGCCTGGGTAATAGTGCTCACAATACTAGGTTCAATGGATCCCAACATAATAAAAGCAATCCCTATTAAAAAAGCCCAAAAAACAATGCCTAAGATATTATTTTTTACAAAAGCATCCACAGGGTTTACTAATATTCTTTGAGACATGTTTCTTATGACACTCACTGTGGTAGCTTGATCTTTTTTAATTTGTGTTTTCGGGAGCTGATAATGTTGCTGGGCCTGAGGGTGACTCGCATCGGCCACGTCATTAGCTTCAGACTCCCAGGGGTGAATAAAAAACACCACGATAAGGCCAATGACTATAGCGATGGTTGTGGTGGACATATAATAACTAAGTGTTCTCCGACCCAGGCTACCTAAATGACTGAGTTCAGAAATTTGAATCATACCGGCTAAAAGTGAGACAAAAACAATAGGAGTCACTAACATTTTAAGAGCTGAAAAAAAGACCTCTTTTACAAGCGTTATCATTTGATACACTTCAGACGTTTCAGGCGAAGAAATAATGCCAAAGTGTTGCACGAGATAAGCTAGCAAATAGCCTAAAACACCACTGATTATGATCCATATTGAGAGATATTTCTTCCACATAATAGATTACGTCCTTTAATTCTTCTTACTTATAAAAATCCTACTATGAATTAAACAATGGTTTCAAGCTTTTTAGCCTTATCTCATAACAATCCTATGTCGATAAGAATCTTGTGTGAGATAATGTATAGGTGGAAAGAGGTACGTTAATGGTTTTAGCACAAAAAGGCTTTAAAAAGTGGGCTTGGTATTTATCAATAATATTATTGATGAGCGCCTGCGCTGAAGATGAGCCCGCTGATGATGAAGCGATTATAAATTCAAATGTAGGTATTATTACCTTCAAAAACGGAGCCAGCTATAATTTTGGCGGCGTGCTTAACTCGAAATCCTCTGAAACCAGTATATTTGTTAAAAATTCAGGTCCTAATAAGGTCATTCAGTTAGCTGGTAAATACATTACAGCCCCTTTTAATTATAAAGGCGGTTCATACCCAGGAACTAATGGCTCTTGTGGCGCAGAGTTGGCGGCGGGAGCCACCTGTAGCCTCCACTTAGTGTACACCCCTACTGATTTAAATAACCACACTTCTAGTTTAAAAATAAACTACTTTAATGGGGTCGATAACAAGGCCGCTGAAACCACTCTGCTCGGTAAAGGAGCATTGCCTGCAACCTTAGAGAGCTCAGTAAGCCCCTTTGATTTTACAGAGACTGTTTTACTCGAAACAACCTCCACAACCCTGACTATTACTAATTCAGGCGAAGTCAGTGCAGAGAGTATAGCGCCTGGAAATTTAACTCTCCCCTTTTCATTCACAGGAGGCACTTACCCAGGTACTGGTGGAGACTGTGGGGAGACTTTAACCTCAGGGAGTAACTGCGTAATCAGCTTAAGTTTTTCACCCAAAACAGTAGATACATTTAGTGACAATTTAATTTTAAGTTATAACAATGGCCTCGTCGCCTCAAATCTAGATATACCCATCAGTGGCACCTCACTCCCCCCCTTGGCCCCCGAAGTTACAGGGCTACTTAATCAATCTGACCCTTCAAAGTCAGCCACCTGGAGTTGGGGATGCACGGGCACCTGTGAGTATAGGTATGTGATTAACACAGAAGCTATTTTCACATTTACTACAGAAAATTATGGCGCGAGCAATACAGCTACCACTGATTCTGTAACAGGGACCTATTACATACATGTTCAAGCCAGAGATACTAATTACTTAACTGAGTCCCTTGTGGCTACTGTCATAGGAGTTTTAGATAATACAGCTCCCCTTTTAACAGGACCTGTAAATATTAGTAGTGATGCCACTGAAACCTCTAGCAGCACGGCCTCATGGAATGCTGCCACTGAAGAGACGGCTTTTGACCACTATGAGTTAGCTATAGGGACGACCAGTAAGGGCACTGATGTTTTTAACTGGACTAATATTACTGACACCCTCACTCACAAAGTACTTAACTTATTATTACAATCTACGAGTTCATACTACACTTCTATAAAAGCCATAGATAAGGCGGGGAACATTAGTACTATTTTATCATCAAGCGCTTGGTCCCCCCCCGGCCCTTCCAATGCCATTATTAACCTTTCTACTTCTAGTATTGGGATCACTAATATTGATTTAAGTTGGAGTGCTCCTAATGATAACGGGACGGCCATTACTGATTACACTATCGAGTTTAAACTCTCCTCAGGATCCACATGGGGGGTGTTTAATGATGGGGTGTCCGCAGCAACCACGGCTTCTATTACGGGGCTCACCGGGTCTACAAGTTATGATTTTAGAGTGATTGCATATAATGGCTCAAGCTCTGGAGCCTCCAATGTCATTACAGTGATTACAATTATTGACGATCCATTTTTTGACCCCGCAGGCTATAAGGCCATGAATTTAGGGGGAGCTGTGACCTCTCAAGTGGTGGCCCTTGATGATGCGACGACCTTTGAGCTCTTTCGTTCAGGGGCATTAGTAGAGACCTATACTTTAAATAGTCATGAAACTCATAAATTTTCCTCTCAACAAAATGATCTTCTTTCAGCGGATAAGCCCTTTTTTGTGGCTGGTAAAAAAGGGACTAGTCGATTTGAAGATCGTTTAGCTAATATAACCTGGAATACTCCTGATTGGGCTGGAAAGACCTTTTTATTTACCGCCAATATATATGGCCCCCATGAGGTCACAATTCATGCCTTTGAAGATGCAAATGTTGAGATTAAGCAAGGGGCGACAGTTGTTGACTCCATCATACTCACTCCGGGGGTTACACATACATTTTTAATTGCAGCCGATGGAGCCTTTGAGGTTTCAAGTACTGGCTTTATTATCTCTTATGTCATCTCCACTAACAGCGGCAACCGAAACTATAACCCAAGGCCTCTTTTGCCGGCCAGTCATGATATTATCGGGTTCCCCTCCCAGTCGGCTTTTTTATCATCAGTAAACTCTTCAAACTCATTTACAGCAACGCACTCAAATGACATGATCGAATCCTCTACTCTTATCTCTGGGACTGACTATGAGGTTTTAGCCCAAGGGAGCCCTACAAAGTTTCAGTGTGAGGCCGTTCGAGTGATCGCAAGTAGCAATATAGTGGCCTTTTCTCAAGATGACGGAGATGGGTTCAGCGCCACCCCCTTCATCCCTGTCAATTTGATGAAAACCCGTTATGCCATTAACGTGAGCGCCAGCTATGTGGCCTTTACTTCCGTTGAACCGGCTGATGTGCTAATTACATATGCCGATGGCTCTCAGTCCACATTAACCTTAACCCGCTCGGGGTCTGACTCAAAAGCCCCCTATTTTGGTCGAGTCACTTTACAAGGAGAGGGGACTATATACTCTTCAACCACTCCCTTTGCTGCATGGTATGAGTCGAACGTAGACCGAAGTTCAGCTACTAATGATGAAACCGTTTTATTTGGGGCCAACTAAGTATTAAAAGAAACTTCTCAATATAACGAACACCTCCCCTCTTTTTTTTACCCCAGATACCCTTTGAGTTCTTCATGCCTCTCAATTATAATCAAACAAACCCTTAAACTACTGTGCTTTTATGAAAAATATTTTTGACCTATTACCTATATCCAGAAGACAGAGAGAGAAGATTATTTTCTCTCTCATGCCCAATTTACTTATGGAGTTATTTGATAAGTATTTACGTCTACATGTTTCTGGCGCTGAGAACATACCAAAAAAAGGCCCTGTGTTAATAATACCTAACCACTCTGGGTACTCGGGCCTTGATGCCATGATTTTATCCCATGAGATTGTAAAACTAAAAAATAGAATCCCAAAAGTTTTAACTCACCACTTATGGTTTGCCTCTGAATTAACGGCAAAGCCCGCTCAAAAGCTGGGGTTTATTGAAGCTACCTCTAAAAACGGACTTCATGAATTGCAAAATGACCACATAGTTATTGTTTTTCCCGAAGGGGAGCGAGGCAACTTTAAACCCACTAAATATGCCTACAAATTACAAGAGTTCAAAAGAGGCTTTATTCGCATGGCCCTAGAAACCCATGCCACCATAATACCAGCCATTATTGTCGGGGCTGAAGAGACGCATATAAATTTAAAAAAAATAAAATTTGGCAAAAACAAATTCGGCGTCTCTCTCCCCGTGCCATTAAATGTATTTCCGTTGCCGGTAAAGTGGAACATCAAATTTTTACCTAGGATTCACCTCCCCTACGATAAAGGGGCTGTTTCTGATTCAGCTCTTGTACATAAGCTCAGTGAACAGATACAGATCAAAATGCAGCAAGCTCTAAATGAAGAGTTGCAGCAAAGAAAGGGAGTGTTTATAAATCGCCCCAACTGGCTTAAAGATACCCTTAAAAACTTTGGTATTAAGTTTTGACCCTTTTTTAAAATTCATTTACTGTTAGTTGATATGCATAAGCTCTCAACCCCTATTACTAAAATGCTTAACATTGATGTCCCTATTATTGGTGCTCCGATGTTTTTAGTCTCTAACGAAGACATGGTGGTCGCTATCAGTGAGGCCGGTGGTATAGGGACCTTCCCCTCATTAAACTATCGACCCACTGAGGATTTTTTACGCGCTCTTAAAAGCATTAAACAGCGCACTTCAAAGCCCATAGGGGTGAACATCATTGTTAATAAAAGTAATCTTCGACAGGCCGAAGACCTTAAACACAGCCTCAACTGCGGAGTTGAGCTGTATATCACCTCACTTGGTAATCCTAAAGATGTGATCCGTGAGGCTCACAAAAATGGTGCAAAAGTATTTTGTGATGTCATAAATATAGAGCAAGCAAAAAAAGTGCAAGATCTCGGCGCTGATGCTGTCGTTGCCGTATGCAGTGGTGCGGGGGGGCATGCCGGACCCACCACCCCCATGGTTCTTATACCATGGCTGAAGGAGCAACTGAGTATTCCTGTTATTGCCGCCGGTGGTATTGCCAATGGGGCAACTATGGCCTCGGCCTTTTGTCTAGGAGCAAGTGCTGTGCACGTTGGCACCCGATTTATTGCCTCTAGTGAGTGTCAAGTGACCACTAATTACAAGCAGGCTATTATTAACTCCTCACCTGAGAAAATTATTTTTACCGATAAAGTGACCGGCACACCTTGTAATTTTATCCATACTAAAGACCTAGACAACCATAAGAGCCTGCCTAAGTTTATAAACAGACTCAAAAAAAATAAAACCTTAAAGCCTTTCATCTCCCCCCTACTCAAAATAATGGGTAAAAAAGCCTTTATAAACTCACTCACTACACAAAAAAATATTTGGTCTGCGGGGCAAACCGTAGGGCTTATACATGATATCAAGCCCTGTAAGGACATCATTGAAGAAATGGTGACAAGCTACCATGAAGCACTTCATAAAAGCCCCAGATAAAAGCCCTTTCTTTTTGTCAAAAAACAGCAGATAATTTCCATATGGAAAATATCGAAACATATTCAATAAAGTACTCCTTTCGCCCTGAAGATAATGTGTTAACTGAGTATGAGGTTGTCATTAACGAATCCGACCTCACCCTTGTACTTAATCTTAAAGAAAAACCCGAGTGGACGAAGCTTGATGAAAACAAGTGTGATGTGTGCCCCCATAACAGCTCTACATCCCCCCACTGCCCGGCAGCTTTGAGTTTAGCTCAGTTTATCAAGGACTTTTCAAACGAAAAATCCTATAAAATGTGTAATGTTGCCGTAGAGACCCCTGAAAGAACGTATTTTAAGTACACCTCTTTACAAAGCGGTATTTACTCTATTATGGGTTTAATTTTAGCAACAAGCGGATGCAAGGTGCTGGGTGTTCTAAAACCTATGGCACGCTTTCACCTCCCATTTGCTACAGATGAAGAGACTATAATGAGATCATTGAGCTTTCATTTAACTCGTAGTTATCTTAATAACCCTAAAAAAGGGACCTTTGATATATCCGAACTCTCGACTATTTATGATAAAATCAATAAAGTAAATAAAGGGCTTTTAGAGCGTATTCGATCCTTTTCTGACAGAGATGCCAACAAAAACGCACTTGTTGTTCTGGATGCTTTTGCCTCTATGCTTACTTTTGCTATCGATGATAATTTTGAGGATTTAGTAAAACGCTTCCCTTTTGACTGATAGTGTCTAAACATACCCTGGAGAATTATTATAAAAGCCTGTAATGTGTTTTTTTAATATTCTAACCCTAGGGAGTAAACATGGCTGTCTTAACTGGAAAACAAGCCCCAAATTTTAAAACCCAAGCTGTAATAAAAAATGACTTTAAAGAACTGTCTCTCAGTGACTTTAAGGGCAAATATGTTGTTTTATTCTTTTACCCTTTGGACTTTACTTTTGTTTGCCCCACAGAGCTTGTGGCCTTTCAAGAAAAGTTAAACGAGTTTAAAGAAAGAAATACTGAGCTTCTAGCGTGTAGTATTGATAGCCATTTCTCTCACCACGCTTGGCTGAACACCCCAAAAGCAAAAGGGGGGATTGAAGGCGTTGAGTACCCATTACTCGCTGATATCGGAGGTAAAATTGCCGAAAGCTATGATGTGCTCTCACCAGAAAACATAGCCTATAGAGGTTTATTTTTAATTGATAAACAGGGCATTGTCCGACATCAAGTGGTCAATGACCTACCCCTTGGCCGAAATGTTGATGAAGTTTTACGCATGGTTGATGCTCTTCAGCACACTGAAAAACATGGAGAAGTCTGCCCGGCCAATTGGAACAAAGGCTCTGAAGCCATTCAAGCTACGAGTGAAAGTGTTAGCAGTTATTTAGCAAAAAAGTAGAACTTGATCTTAGGGCGTATCTATACGTTTACCCCAGATAGCTTAAGTCAAAAAAAAACGGTCCTCTTATTGGACCGTTTTTTTATTAATAAACCCTTTAGCTTCAAGGGTTTATTTTTTTGTACGTGTCTTGTAGCTTTCTTTTTAAAATCTCAACAGTAAATGGCTTTACAATGTAGTTATCAACACCCGCTTCGAGTGCCTCTTTAACCTGTGAAACTTCAGACTCTGCTGTGAGCAAAATAAACGGGAGCTGATTAAAATCCTGACTAGCTCGTATTTTTTTAAGAAACTCAATCCCTGTTACATTGGGCATATTCCAATCACAAATAATAAGCCCGACATTTTCAGGGCTTTCTTTCAAACGATCCCAGGCTAGACCTCCATCGGCCACCTCCATAAACTCTTCAAAACCCAGTTCTCTGAGTGACTTAATCACTATCTTTCTCATTGTTGCCATATCATCAACGACAAGTACTTTTATTCCGGTATCAAACATATTTATCCTCGCTTACTTAATTCTTGAGATAATTATAACTAAATTATTAACCCTGTACAATTATTTCTAAATAAAATGGTCCAAATTCAGAATTAAAAGGGACTATTACACCTTCACTAGGCTTCTCTAACTGTTCTTTTATTTCATCCCCACGTAATACCTTAGCAATTGTGGGTTTAAACTCATATTTATGAATTTTTAGCACCGTTTTAGCCTGACCAAATACCATACTCATAATCTCAGAGGCACAATCCTCTATTTTAGGCTCAATATTCTCAAGTTTCTCGCCTGAAACCCCTTTATAAATTTCTAAAAACACCTGTTTAGAAAAATACATATTAACAGTGCCTGAAAATTGCTCACAATCTAACTTCAAACTCCCTGCAATACTTAAGTCCAGATCCGGAGCATGTCTTTTTTGAGGCGCACCTTGGGTTACAGTTACCTTAGCTTGTACTGCAAAGACATCAACAACCCCACATAAAAAGGGCGTTAAAAATATATTATCTATTATGCTTTTAGGTCTATTCATTTTTTACTTAACTTTCACGATGCATTCTTGTTTAAAATTCTCAACTTCGCACAAAGCTCCTCTGAGATATCAAGAATACCCAAAACAGCCATGCTAGCTCCGATTTCATAGGCCACCTTAGGCATTCCCCAAACTACGCTTGAACTTTTATCCTGTGAAATCGTGTAACAGCCTGACTCCTTCATCTTTAAGAGTCCCTTGGCCCCATCAGACCCCATCCCCGTGAGTATAACTCCAACAGAAGGTACGCTCAGTTCAGCAACCGAGTTAAACAAACGGTCTACTGAGGGGCTGTGCCTATCCACACCTTCAGTTATTAAGTTTACAAGCCTATGCCCCGCTTTTTCGACAACTGTCATGTGAGTCCCACCGGGCGCTACATATGCAACCCCTGGGAGTACTAATTCGTCATGCTCGGCCTCTTTTACAGTAAAATTGCAAAATTCATTTAGCCTCACAGCAAACGCCTTTGAAAAATAAGCAGGGATATGTTGAGAAATTAAAATAGGGGGTATATTGTCCGGCAACCCAAGAAGAATTTTTTTAATAGCCTCTGTTCCCCCTGTGGAGGCTCCAATAGCTAAAAGGCCACCTTCATGAAACGTAAATTGAGTGTTTGCTGGCTTATATTTCTTGGGCTTTCTTTTTTTAACATAGGACTCTCTCAACCCAAGACTTGGGTTAGAATTACTCGCCACTAAGACTTTTTCACGCAAAACAGCACCTAAACTCTCTAAACTCTCCATAGATGGCTTTTGTATGTAATCAATAGCTCCATTTTCAAAGGCCTCCAAAACAGAAGAACCATCAGAAATATTAACCGACGTCACCATAATTGTAGGTATTTTATATTTTGGAAAATATTCCTTTAAAAATTCAACTCCTGTCTTTTCAGGCATATTAATATCTAGAGTGATCACATCGGGTTTTTCTATATCAATCAAGTGCTGAGCCTCTTTCGCATCAGCAGCCTCACCAATGATAGTAAATTTATCATCCACCTCTATTAGGTTTTTTAGGATTTTTCGTATGGTTGCTGAGTCATCGACGACGAGAACCTTTACCTTTTCCTCTGAAGTCACATCATCATGTAAAACCTTAGCTAACCTTAATTTATTTATATCCACATAAAATAAAACTTCATAGTCCTCACCAACTTGTATGATTTTGCCCTTATACTCCACTTTTAATTCATTGAACTGTTCTTCGATAGAGGACAAATAAAAACCTGTTGAAATAAACTTTACATGGGTAGTTCTTATGTCTTTCACAAAATTTAATTCTTTAAAATCATCAATAAATCGAGCCAATTGATTTACAAACTCCTGTCCAGGCTCACCTTTATAATAGAAGACACCCTTAGGTTTGTTATAGTCACCCATTAAACAAACTAGGCAGCCAGAAAAATCAGCTATATGAAGAATTTGATTGTTCTTTAAATAAAAAACCCCAGCTTCATTAACTACGGTGATTTCACGATCATGCTGCACTTTCCTCACCTTCCTCACTTAAACATTTATCCGATTCATATGAAAAGCTCGTCAAAGGTACGACTTCATCTGCAAATTTTAATTTTTGTGTTTCCATTTTTGAAAACATTGAAAGGTCTTCAATAATTATATGAGCTTTTCGCCACTTCATAGCTCTATTAATTGTTGTTTGCGAGGACTTTCCTAGCATTAAAATTGAGACCTGTTCTGGGCTCTGAGCGGAGAGTAAACTATCATGCATCACACCCGCGTCAGCAAAATAAATACGATTTACTTCAAGGGTACTTAACATACGGTCCTCTAGCTCTTCTACCCTAACGGTGTGCTTTGAAAACTCATTTTTAATTGAGTCAACTAAATTTCCAATCCCCTCAAAGAAAACAACAGTCGGTGGTTGAGGCGCTTTAAACTGTTTAAGTAGCGAGTATAGAACCTCTCTTTGGCCCACGTGTGCGTACACAACTCTTAATTTTTGATTGGGATTATTAATAATTGGTGATTTTTGAAATGATCTGTCTAAATCTAAAACCTGTGCTTTTTTAGCATGTCTCATTTCGTAAGCTGAAAGAAGCTTTGTACATAATTCATCCTCTAATAAGGGCAAATTTTGTAGTGACGGTTTTTCGATGTAATCAAAGGCACCGTGTTCAAAACACTTTAAAGCTAAATTTGCATCTTCACGTGAAACAGAACTCACCATCACAACAGGAGGATGATGGGGGCTGCTATTGGTGCGCAAATAATCTAAACCCGATTGATTAGGCATATGAATATCTAAGGTCATCACATCTGGCTTAAGGGTCTTAATTTTTTGAGCAGCATCTAACCCATCTTTAGCCGTACCTACTAATTCAAAATCGGGGCTCTTTGAGAGAATTCTTTCTATAAGTTTTAATACCGTCGGGGAGTCATCTACAGCCATTACCCTAATTGCACGATCTAGGGTTGAAAAATCAGGTTCTTTATCTGGAGAGAGAACCGGATCACTAGGGTCTACAGAAAATTGGGGTTGCACATGTGGATCCGCATATTCCGGTACAACCTCGATATTTCTTCTTCTCACATAATCTTCATTTACATAAATACTGTGTCCAATGTGACTGACTGACAAACCTTGTGCCATTAAGCTCTCTGAGAGGCCTAAATACACTTCACCATGTGGCTGTAAGTATTTTAAAAAATTTCCTACAATTTTGTTAATCTGTGCTTGTTCAAAGTAAATAAACACATTTCTACAAAATATTAAATCAAATTTGTAGTCACCTATATAGTTTTGAAAGTTAAGTAAATTTAAAACAGCAAATCGAGTGCTTTTTTTTATAGAGGCATTCACCTTAACAAAATCTGAAATTTCACCAGTGCCTCTTGACCAGTGGCGACCTAAATAAACAGCGGGTATGGTTTTTATTTCCTTCCATTTATATACTCCATTATTTGAAATATCTATACAATCCTGGCTCACATCTGAACCAAATATTTCATACTCCATAGAGGGATCAATAAGAGGTAGGTGATAATTTAAAAACATGGAAAGAGAGTATACCTCTTGCCCACGACTACAGGCTGCGGACCATATTGATATTTTATTTCGCCCCTGAGCCTTTACTTCTTTTACAATTTGCTTAAGACCTGATTTAGCTAAAAATTCAAAGTGTGGAAACTCTCTAAAGAAATAACTATGATGAGTAGTTAATAATGACACGAGAGCTGCTATTTCAGTCCCCTCATTATTTCTTAAAAACTGCATATATTTATTAGGTGAAAAGCCACCCAGCTCTCTTAAACGCTTAGTTAATCTTGATTTAACAAGCGTATACTGCTTGGGCCCTAATTTAACCCCAGTAATTGATGAAATTCGATCTGATACCACTTGTATAAGCTCATCTAAGCTTAACTCTGCCTTCACTGCTGTCATCAATCCCTCATTTATTAAAAAATATTAATATCTACTAAATGTCCTCAAACCGAGGATCGTCATCAGAAGGTATTTCCTCTCCACCCACTGCTAATTTCTGTGTTCCCTTAGCCCCGTAGGCACTCTTGGCTGTAGAGGTATTTTTAACCTCTGGTCGACTTAGGGGTATAACGTTTTCACGCTCCAGGTCTTCATCTGGCAATATGCTACCATAATCAATGTCATTTTCACTAAACTCTTCTAACCTCTCTTCTACAGAGTAATTATCAGAATTTCGACTGACGCTTGAATCTGTCTGCTGTAATAATTCATCTACAGCCAATGATGAATAGTCAGTCCTACCTTCAGTAGTATTGGGAACGCTAAAGTCCGCATCCGTATCCATATACAGATGCTTTGATCGTCCAAAAACTTCCACTTCTAAATCAGTAATACTATTATTCAATCCACCTGTTTGCTCAATTAAGTTTGCTGAATACTCTAATGTTTTATAAGCGGTGTCTGCGTTACTGTGAGTTGACTCATCTAATTCATTCATGGCAGAGGATATATTGCTTACACCGTCGGCTTGTTGCTTAGCCCCTTCTGCAATTTCACCAATCATCCCGTTAACTATATTTACATTTTTGACAACATCATCTAAGACTTCACCACATTTTTTTGCTACAACAAAACCGGCCTCTACTTTATCTTTACCATCCTCGACAAGACCTTGAACATTTTGATTGGTTTTTTCTACTATATCTTCAACTTTACTAATACTTTCAGAAAGCATAAGGCCAATTTCTTTTGCCGCATTACCGCTCATTTGCGCTAAAGACCCTACTTCTTCGGCCACTACAGCAAAGCCCTTTCCGTGCTCACCAGCTCTAGCTGCTTCAACAGAGGCGTTAAATGATAGTAATTTCGTTTGAAACACAATGTCGTTAATAACTTTTGTTTTATCAGAAATCAAAGTAATGACATCTACAATTTCTGTGATTTGGGTGTTGCTGGTATTAATCGACTCCATGATATTATTATTACTTATATTTATTTCTTCCATAGCACGAACCATATCATCGACAGCTTTATGACCCTCTGTCGCCATTTTACTTGAGTGCTCAGACAGCTCACTTGATTTTACAGCATTATCAACACTACGGCTCACCATTGCATTAATTTCATTTAACGTGGCCACTGTTTCTTGAATAGCAGAGGCCTGCTCAGTAGTTGCCGACGAGACACTCTGCGCGGCATCTTTTACATGATCAGTGATGTTGTTGGCATTATCAGAAAACTTTCTAATGTCACTAAATGTTCCTCTCAATGACCCCATAATTACTAATGCAGAGATTAAACAATACGATAGAACTATTGTCCCTGCCACAGAGACCATGTCCATATCATTCGACAAGTAATTTATAACATGACCATACAACTCTGAAAAATCAGAAGTCTTATGCTTAATGCTGGCATTATAACCTATGAGGAAAACTCCAGGCAATACCCCCGCAAGAATATGACTGATAATCAACTTCATTTGTAGGTTAAAAAGTTTATACCGCTTCATTTTTTACCCCTTACGCTGCCTTTTTTATTGATGATTGTATTGCTTTACGATCTTCAATATCTAATACTTGAGCGATATTTAACAGTAAAATTAAATGCTCATCCTTTCTATAAACGCCCTCTATGTATTCAGTATTTTTTGTACTATCAATTTTTGGCGTTTCATTCACTTCACTTAAATTAAGAGTCAGCACATTATTCACCGAGTCTACAACAACACCTAAGAATATAGGGTCTAGATCTACAATGATAACCGCTGAATCTTCATCATTTTCTTTTTTTCTATTAATATTTAATTTACTACGAAGATCAATAACTGAAATCACCTGACCACGTAAGTTCATTATCCCTAAAAAATGTTTTGGGGTGAAAGGTACGGGTGTTGTTTCAGGCCTCGCGATAACCTCTCTGACTTTCAACAAAGGGACGGCATATGTTTCTTCCCCAAGAGAAAACTCAAGGTATCTCTTTAGCATTTCATCATTAACCATGTCTTCTTCTTGTACTTTACTATAATCAGCCATTATGCGGCTCCCACTTGGTTTTTAATTTGTGTATTTTTAACGCTTAATAAATCTGTTGAAAACAGTTCGTTGAGATCTATAATAATAGAGGGCAGCCCGTCACCTAAAATAGCACTGTCGATCATGCCCTTTTTTCTTTTAATCTCTTCTCCGAGCTTTTTAATAACAACCTGTTGCAGTCTTGAAATTTCATCTACAAACACTGCATAACTTTGCCCATTATTTCGAACAATAGCTACAATACCTTCCCATACGTTTTCAAATTGATGCTCAACGCCTAGCGCATCCCCTAACTTAAATACAGGCATTACCTCGCCCCTTAGAGTTAACATATCCCCAAGTCCGGTAACACGAGTGATGCTCTCTCGCTTTGGCTGTAAAATTTCTTGTACTTGAGTCATTGGGAAAACAAATTTGTTTCCGCTTAGCTCAACAATCATACCTTCAATAATTGCTAAAGTGAGTGGTAGTACAACTCTAAAAGTCGAGCCTTCGCCTTTTTTTGTTCTGACGCGGACTTCACCACTTAAGCCTTGTATATTAGTTTTAACAACGTCCATCCCAACACCTCTACCTGAAATCTCGGAGACCTTTGCTTTGGTGCTAAAACTCGGTAAAAATATTAAATTAATTATTTCTTCTTCACTTAAAGTTGAACCTTCTGAAATTATACCCTTTTCTATGGCCTTTTTCTTTATAACCTCGGCGTCAATACCTAAACCGTCATCAGAAATTTCAATAACAAGGGTATTACCTTCATGATAGGCATTTAACTCGATGGTCCCAGTTTCTGGTTTTCCTGACACGACTCGCTCTTGTGGTGTCGATTCAAGACCATGATCTACTGCGTTTCTAATAATGTGCACAAGAGGATCACCAAGGTGCTCTAAAACTGTTTTATCAACTTCAGTGGTCTCCCCATTAATAACAAGGTTGACCTTTTTCCCTAGAGCGTTTGATGTATCTCTAACAATTCTTTGCATTTTTTGAAAGGTTTGCTTGATAGGGACCATTCTTAAGCCCATTGATATAGCCTGAATTTCTTTTGAAAGCTTATCTAACTGCCCAATTGTTTTTTGAATCAACTCTGATTCAACGAGTGATTTGTGTTGATTTAAAACTGTTTGTAAAATAACCAGTTCGCCCACGAAATTATTTAGCAATTCTACTTCTCGAAGTTTAACTCGAATGGTTTCGTCAATTTGTTTTTTCTTACTGGTTCCGCTTTTATCTGAGGGGTCATCATGAGAGTGATCATCATCACTCTGAACGGCTTCTTTCATAACTTGATTTAGAACCTTTTGCTGATGATCTAAACTCACCTCTTCGACTTTACTATTAGATGCATTGTCACCAGACGTTGAGATATTATCTAAATCCTCTTCGTCAATTTGGGTTGTGTATTTTTCGACTTCCTCGGCTATGGCTTGTTGCTTTTTAGCCTCTTCATCTCTTTCATTATCAAATTCTTTAAGTTTATTAATAGCTCCTAAGTCAAAGTCACTATTAAGATTACTTTCAAGGCTACTCTCTGAAGGGTCTGCGGCTGCAAACACATCTACCTTTTTTACCTCTGAATCTGTAGTACTTTCAGAAGTGGCGTTTGCTGTTTCTTCATTCTTTTCAGCTGATTTTGCAAGGCCAACATTTTGATTAACTGTTGAATGTATTTGAGCAATAATTCGGGAGGAATCAAACGTAGCCTCCATATCTTCTTGTAAGGCTTCAATTAACCCTCTTAAGTAATCATTACACTTCAATAATAAAGTCACTATTTCAGTATCAACAGTCAGCTGGCCTACTTTTAACATGAGTAGCATGTTTTCAAGCTCATGAGTAAACTCGGCAACATCTCCAAACCCAACAGCCCTGGATGTCCCTTTTATGTTATGTGCCAATCG
This sequence comes from Pseudobdellovibrionaceae bacterium, assembly GCA_030591685.1. Lineage (GTDB taxonomy): Bacteria > Bdellovibrionota > Bdellovibrionia > Bdellovibrionales > UBA1609 > JAUVAX01. The sequence continues at coordinate 19,815 of JAUVAX010000001.1, forward strand.
AAAAATACGATCTAATAATGAGGTATTATCATCGCTTCTCTCTAGGTCCAAAAAAGCCTGCTCAGTATCATCGAGCAACTGAATTGATTCTTCTAAAAAACTAAGTTTTAACTCTTTTTCTAATTCATCCATTATTTTTTACCTTAAGCATTTAACGCTCTTAAGTTCTATTTCGGAAGTTTTAAGCCCCAACTGAGTTTTAATTCGTAGCCATAAAAAGAACTAGACTTTTGCCAAGACAAAAAAATACAAACATTTAATTAAATTCTAGTATTAGACTCTATATATATGATCATTTATTGAAGAATTTGTTCGTTTTTTGAAGTTACCAGAAGTATGAATTTATTTAAGTGTCTCAAACTAAGTCAGAACGATTCAAAAAAAATTAAAAAGAAGATGACCCTAAAGCCCTGTCAGTGCTCATCAATTGTAGAATTACTTTAAATACTAAAGCCCCTCAGAGGTATGAAAGCTCACTTCTGGGTTTTCTTTCTCAAGCCACCCCTGGTCCCATTCACTGGATAGAAGTGCCACTAGGTGTCCTGATTTGTCTATAAATGTTCGAGCACTGCCCTTTAAACGCTCAGTTTGAGACAATGGCAATCCTCCGGGCTTATGCCGGGGCCATCGTGCCACAGCAAAGGGCATTTTTTCTAACTTTACGTTTAATTTGTATTCGTCGTTAAGCCTGTAAAGTAGAACCTCAAATTGAAGCTCTCCAATAACACCAATAATAGGGTCTTGATCTCCAACGATAGGGTCTATAAAAATTTGAATAGCCCCCTCTTCGGCTAATTGTTGAACCCCTTTTTGCAATTGCTTTTTCTTTAAGGGATCTTTAATCGAAAGACGTGCAAAGAGCTCAGGGCTAAATCGAGGCATATCTTGAAATTTTAGCTTTTTACCATCAGTTATCGTATCACCAATTTGATAGTTACCGGTGTCGACTATACCTATGATATCTCCAGCAAAAGCCTCCTCAACAGTTTCACGGTCTTGGGCTTGAAACTGGTTGGCATAAGAAAGCCTTAGCTCTCGATTTAAACGTTGATGAGTGACCTTCATGCCCCTCTCAAAACGACCTGAACATACACGCAAAAAAGCCACTCTATCACGGTGGCGTTTATCCATATTGGCTTGGATTTTAAAAATAAAGCCACTAAAATTTTTACTCAGTGGGTCTACTAATTCTTTATTTTGAGACATATACCCCGCCGGCCCTGGGGCCAGGTCAATAAACATTTTTAAAAATATATCGACGCCCCAGTTATTTTTAGCCGACCCAAAAGTCATGGGACTCACCTCGCCGGCTAAAAAACTCTCCATATCCACGTCTCCCACAGCGACATCTAAAAGCTCCATGTCTTCAGCAAATTTGTCATAAAACTCTTCTGGAAGATATTTTTTAACCAATTCGTCTTGCCAACCAGTGACGGGTATCACCTCAGGGTCCTCTTGCCCCAATTTATACAGATATATACTTTTTTCAACTCTATGAAATAATCCCTTAAAGCGGTCCCCCATGCCCATGGGCCAAGTTATGGGAATGCATTTTATCCCTAGGGTACTCTCTACATCGTCGATCAATTCTAATGGATCCTTACCTTCACGGTCCATTTTATTTGCAAAGGTAAAAATAGGGATTTTTCTTTTACTACACACCTCAAAGAGCTTGCGGGTTTGCTTTTCAACGCCCTTAGCAGCATCTATAAGCATCGCTGCTGAATCTGCAGCCATGAGGGTTCTATAAGTGTCCTCACCAAAATCAACGTGACCAGGAGTATCTAGCAGGTTAATGCGAAACCCCTTATGGTCAAACTGCATAACACTGGATGTAATAGATACCCCTCTTTGCTGCTCTAAAGCCATCCAGTCCGATGTAGCCGCTTTTTTGCCCGACTTACCCTTCACCTCACCGGCCTCACGAATCACTCCTCCGTTATAAAGAATTTTCTCAGTGATTGTGGTTTTACCGGCATCGGGGTGAGAAATAATAGCAAAGGTTTTTCGCCTTTTTATTTCACTTTGTAAATTTGTCATGACTACACCTAGGGCCCTTATCGTTATCTAAATGATACCTAATTGAAATAAAAATCAGCTTATGTGTTTTGTCTTGTTACAGCAACCAAAATTTGATAATTTCTAAAATCTAAAAATGTACATCAAAAAGGGTAAAAGCGCGTTTCAATGGCCGATAAAGACAATAAATTTTCTGAAAACAAACCGGGCGCATTTTATGTCGACCGTGAGTGCATTGCTTGTGATGCCTGTTGCATGACAGCCCCTGACAACTTCGGGATGGACGAGGATGATGGGCACGCTTTTATCCTCAAACAGCCAGCCTCTGAAGAAGAAAAGGAACAATGTATTGAGGCCCTCGAAGGCTGCCCTGTAGAATGTATTGGGGATGACGGCGATAAATAATCACCTCGCTTTTTTAAAGACACACTACTCTTTTTTTTACTTTACCGATAAAATATAAAAGCCCTAAAGGCCGCTCTCAAGTAAACACATAAATAAGCTCTAAACTTTAGGACTCTGTTAGGCCAACACTCTCACCATACTTTACTGAAAAAGGCTTTATCACCTCAGATAAAGTCACACCCTCAGGATAAAGAACAATAACCGTGCTACCCATATTAAAGGTTCCGAGTTCATCGCCTTTTTTAATTTCAATTCTTGGAGAGTAGCTTTTTTCAACAGGGTAGCTTTTAAAAAAACTTTGATTTGTTACAATAGACTTGTCAAAATTTAACGTCATTTTACCTACGTTTGTAGCCCCCACCATAACATAAGCTACGGGGCCGAATTCAGTGCCCATCCAAATCACAACTCTTTCGTTCGACGAAAACAAATTATCAATACTATTTACGCTCCAATTATTCACCGGCCATAACTTACCAGGGATGTACTGAATACTTATAATTTCGCCCTCACATGGGGCGTGGACTCGGTGATAATCTGTAGGGCACAAATAATAAGTTAAAGCCTTTCCGTTTTTAAATATCTCATAGGCCTTAGGTTCTTTTAAAAAAATAGGGAGCGAAAACGTATGGGTCTTTGCCTGTATCAAGCTCTCGTTAACGATTTTCTGAGACCGAGTCAAAGTCCCATCCACGGGATGGACAATTTTTGACTCTGACAGGGGGCGGATTCCAGCCTTTAGGCGACGGGTAAATAATTTTGCAATACTTGAGTACTTGTCTATAGGCCTTTCGGCCTCCTCTAGATTAATGTTATATCTGGATGCAAAAGCCCTTAATAGTATTTTTCGAACAAAAAATGGCCACCGAATACAAACTAAAATCCCAATAAAGCGACTCAACGTATTTTTAGGAACTATATATAAAATAAACCAAAAAAGTTGCATGCTCTCCCAAACTTTGAATACTAAACCTTAACACTATATTCGGGTTAAAAAAAAAAGTCTAGTTCTCAGCCCTCCCCGCAGCATAAACCCATAAGTTCGCATTGATTCACTCAAAAACAGACTCATTTTTAAACAAAAAAGCCTCTCATTTGCCCCCTTCTCGCCCAATTAAGGGGATATGTATAAAATTCAAAATTATGCGCTGCAAGAGGTTTCACTTACACATTAGTAAACACTTGAGATAGTCTTAACATCCCTAAAGGATCTGATTTTTATGAGTAAAAAATTTTCTGATATAAAGCTTGGGCTCGATGAAGACTTAGAGGAGAAGCTACAATGGCTGTCCCCCGATTACGGGTCTTATCATATTTTAAAAAAATCAGTGGACGCCCGAAAAAAAAAAGACGTCCATTTTGTATACTCCCTAGAGGTTTTTGACAAAGCTGAGAGTATTAAAACAAACTCCTACCCTGTGAGTAAAGTTAAATACTCCGGGGCACCTGTCGTAATAATTGGAGCCGGCCCTGCAGGTCTATTTGCAGCCCTTAGACTTGTTGAACGAGGGGTTCCCTGCACCCTTATCGAGCAAGGGTCAGAAACAGTAAAACGCATTAAGAGCATCAATCGATTTTGGAGAAACGGAGAACTTGATGAGAAAAACAATGTCTGTTTTGGCGAAGGTGGGGCCGGGCTGTTTTCAGATGGTAAACTCATCACTCGTATCAAATCCCCCTACATACCCTATGTGCTCCATCGCCTTGTTCAATTTGGAGCCCCTGAGGAGATTAAATACTTAGCAAACCCTCACATGGGTTCAGATAAGCTCCGACGCATCATCCCCCCAATGCGTGAGTACTTAAAACAAAATGGATGCCAAGTTAAATACGACACAAAAGTCACAGAAATTTTATCGACAGGCACTGAGGTGACTGGCATAAAAACACAAAGTGGCGAGACCATTCACTCTGAGCATATTATTTTAGCCTGCGGCCACTCCTCTAACGATATGTTTGATCACTTAAAAAATATTGGTGTATTTATAGAGGGTAAATCCTTTGCTATTGGTCTTCGAGTGGAGCACCCTCAAGCGCTTATTGATCAAATTCAATATAAATCATTCTCTGGTCACCCAAAGCTTGGGACGGCTAACTATAAGCTCACCCATCACGATCACAAAACAAACACAGGTGTTTATAGTTTTTGCATGTGCCCGGGGGGGTATGTGCTCTCTTGCGCAACAGAGCCTAACACTACTGTTTGCAACGGTATGAGTAATTTTAAACGCAACTCAAATTTTGCAAACTCGGCCGTTGTTGTGAGCATTGATCATAAAAAAACTTTTGGCGAAAACAACACTTTTGCTGGAATGGAGTATCGAAAAAAACTAGAACAGTCCGCCTACAATGCTGTTATTAAAGCCGGCGGTAGTAAACAATTACCTGCTCAAAAGCTCACTGATTTTATAGAGGGGAAGCTGAGCCCTCTGTCTAAGGTGTCTTCGCCCTCAGGAGCTGTGCCCGTGAGGCTTGATCAAGTCCTCCCTCCGAATATCACAGAATTTCTCACTCAAGGTTTAATGCAATTTTCAAACTCTATGAAGGGGTTTATAGATAAAGAGGCTCAGCTTTTTGGGGTCGAATCCAGAACCTCTTGCCCCCTTAGAATCACAAGAGACCCTGTCACTTTACACTCTATCAGTCATAAAGGTCTCTACCCTACCGGAGAAGGGGCCGGTTATGCCGGAGGCATCACCTCAGCAGCCTGCGATGGGATTAAAGTTGTTGAGTCCATTATTGAACAAGTCTGTTCACAAAAAGAACACTCCGTACTTTAAACGTAAAATCTGTTTTTTTACTCGACCTGGTTTTCGGGTCCGGGCTTAGGATTGAGGATTTCTTGCACTTTCTCTCCGGCAACAACAGGGGGCTCCTCTGTACCCTCAGGGGGCGAAGAGGGGTCTAGGTGTTGCTTCGGACTCTCGCCCTCAGCACTGTCTTCCGTTAGCAAAGGCGCCTCAATAGACACACTTGAATCTTCCGCTAGTTGGGCTTCAGCCACTAAATGATCATACTTTTCTAACCATTTTTTATCTTTCTCACAAACCTCTTCACCAAACTCTAAGGACTCTCTAATATCTTGAGCCCTTTCGCTTTCTTGTTTTTCTTTCTTACGGCGCTTTTCTTCTTCAAAAAACTCTGAACTAATTGATATTTCTGACAACTGACCTGAGATTTTATCTAATTCATCTGACGAAGAGGAGTAACTGGTAATGGCCTCTTGCTGTAGAGAACCCGCCACTTCGCCAAGAGTTTCATTTTGCTCCACAGGCTCAGACTCGATCCCCTCAGGCAAGAGCTCATCAATCTCAGGTATCGACGGCAGCTCTTTTAAATTTCGTAACCCAAAAATTTCTAAAAACTTACGTGTTGTTTGATAAAGCATCGGCTTGCCGGGCAGTTCGCTTTTTCCCGCAAAAGATAATAAACCTTTATCCATAAGGGCTCTTATTAAATGTCCGGACTCGACACCTCTAATTTCATCTACATGAAATTTAACACAAGGCTGCTTATAAACAACAATCGAAAGTACCTCTAAGGCCGGGGTGGACAATTTAAAAGGTCTCGCCTTAACCATTCGTTTTAAAAACACCATATTATCTGGTTTTGTGCGAAGCTGATAGCCCCCAGAGACTTCTTCTATAGAAACCCCCCTGTCCCCGCCCGCATATAGAACCATAAGTTCATCTATGGCTGACTTTATTTTTTTAATATCAACCACGGTCCCCTTAAAGGCTTGCTTTAAACTTGAAAGGCTCTGTGGGCGATCCGTGGAAAACAAAATACTCTCGATAATAGAAAGTACTTTTTCGTCCTCGATAAATTCTTTTTGCTCAATGTCGGCTTTTTCAAAATTTTCTAACTCACTGCCTTCGACTTGCATGGGCTCTTCAGGGGCCTCACAGAGTTCCTCTGTGACTGTCATTACGTCTTCTTCCATCATACTCACTCTCCGTCTTCTGGCTCATTTTTAGGGGCTTCAGCGCGTATATTTAAACGCTGTTCTTCTTCAGTGATCTCTTCATCGGTGGCCGCTTCAATAACAATGGGCTGATCGTCCTCACTGAGCTCCACTACTGGTGGCAATGCCTCACCCGTCACTAAAGTTTCTGATGGCGCCTCATTAGTAGTTAAAGTTTCTTCATTCGACAGATCCTCTTCGGTTAAAGAAATCTCCACTTTGTCCCCTTTGTTTTCTAATATATTTTCATCACTCAAATAACTATAAGCATCGTCAACTTCGATCACGTGAGAATCAATATTTTTTTTAGGTAAAATATAAATGTCCGATAACGGCTCTGATTGATACAAAGACACATAGCCTAATTTACAGAGCTCTAAAAAAGAAAGAAAGGTCACTAGAACCTGATTTGTGGCATCTTCAGCCTTGTCGATAAAGTCCTTAAAAACAACACGTTGACCAATCATTAAACGGTCTTTAATTTCAGCCACTCTCTCGGCCACTGACTGGAGCTCGCCTAAAACCTTATGAACTGTGTTTTTCATGTTTTGTATCGTAGAGCGATAGGCACGGATAAGAGCAAACAACGGGTTGTCTTCAATGATAATTTCATCTTCGTCTAAATTTTTAATTTCTGTTTTATATCCCCTTAACCAAATATCCCGACCCACAAGAGGCCTGTCGTATAATTGCTTAGAAACCCCTTGAAATTGCTCGTACTCTAAAAGTCGCTGCACTAAGGCCTTTCTTGGGTCATCAATATCAATCTCATCACCATTGTCATCGTACTGAGGCAGCAACATTCGAGATTTAATATGTATCAACGTTGCGGCCATGGCTATAAATTCACCGGCCACCTCTAAATCTAGTTTTTTCATGGCTTTGATGTACTCTAAGTATTGTTGAGTAATGTGGTGAACGTTAATGTCAAAAACATCCATCTCATCACGTCGAATTAAGTAGAGCAAAAGCGCTAAGGGGCCTTCGAACTTTTCAATTTGAATATGTAAACTCAAAGCCTCACCCCACAAGTTATAAAAAAATATTTGTCGACTCTTTTAAAACTCTTCACCCTAGGTGTTAAGAGGTCTAAAATACTTCAACTAAAAAGCCTCCCAAGGAGACAAATAACAGCCATTTTATTGAAACAACCCTCGACTAAAGTTGCAAGAAAACTTTTTAAAACTCTTAAAAAATAATTTTTGTAATATTTAAATTTATGTCTACTTATCAAGCACTTACACTGACAAGCTCAACCACTTTAGTCATCTGTTGGCCAGTGTTGCCGCGGCGCATCGCCATTGGCCTCATAAATAACTCAGCACTTAAACACACCACCCCGGCCCCTTCTATTTAAAAATCTATATTGCAAATAAATTAAGTGCCAGACCTCACTCATCAATGCCTTGTGTACATTATAACAACAATGGGGCTTTTAATTAAATTGCCAGTTGAAACATTAATTCCGCCATCCACATGGCGGGCACTAATAAAATTCGGCCAAAACCTAAGTAAAAAGAGGCCATCAAGCCCACCATGATAAACATTTGGTACTGTTCGAGCATTTGGTTAAAGCTGTCGGGTAAAAAGCGACCTATAATTTTACCCCCATCTAAGGGATGTAGAGGTATTAAATTAAATACTGCGAGTAAAAAATTAAAATAAATAAATTGAGCAAAGGCCCTTAGCAAAGCCCCCTTAACGATGAGGCCAAAAACCCCCGTACAAAGAGCTAAAATTAGAGTGGCCACCACAGCAAGAATCACATTGGCCGCAGGGCCCGCTAGAGCCACCCAAAACATATCATTTTTAGGGTCTTTTAAATTTCTGGGATTTACAGGTACAGGCTTCGCCCACCCGATTAAAAATTTAACGGGTGATAACCAACCTATGATAGGTAAAATTATCGTGCCTATAATATCAGCATGGGCGATAGGGTTTAAAGTGAGGCGACCCATAATTTTTGCCGTATCGTCCCCCCTAAGGTGAGCCACCCAGCCATGGGCAAACTCATGAAAGCTCAAAGAGAACAAAAACGTAATAAGAAATAGCATTAATTCAGCAAGATTGATATTTTCCATAGAACACACTTATACTATGGACTCCATGAAAAAAGCAAAGACGTTTGAAATTCTTTTTTTTATCTCACTGCTGACTCAAAGCTCTTTTGCGGCCTACTCTAACTACAACTCTATACTTATCGGTGAGCGCGCCGCGGGCATGGGCGGAGCCTACACAGCACTTACAGGTGACCCTTCAGCCGGTGCTTATTACAACCCCGCCACCCTCTCACGAATGAAGGGGACGAGTTTAAGTACAACGGCGAACCTCTACGTAAAGTCAGACATTAACTACTCTGAAAGTGGATTTCTTGACGCGACCTCACGCATTAACCAAGGCTCAATACAACCCGTTCCTGCATCTAGCGGAACCGTACACACTTTTGGAAATTTTGCGTTTGGGATATCACTTTTACTCCCTGATCACTATGTTTACGCCGGCCATGTAGAGTCCACGACAGACACCAACTCCTTTGTAAATATTAATGACAAGTCTCTTTGGGTGGGTGGGTCTCTAGCTATGAACATTGGCCCTGATGAAAGCTTAGGCCTCAGCCTTTACTACACGGCACGAACATTTGCTCGCTCTGTTACAGACCTAGATAAAACAAATGGCGTATTAACCTCTGAAGAAAAGGAGTTTAAACAAAATAGTTTAATCTATATTTTTGGCTATCATAAAACCATAACTCCAAATTTAACCCTTGGCATCAGTCATCGGTTTGAGTCCTTACCTATTAATGGCAAGGGGTCTTATGTTATTTCTACCATCAGCACCTCAGGGACTCAAAATACAGATTCGGCAAAAGATGTACATGCCTACACCCTTGTTCCGGCTAAAACAACAATTGGCCTCGCCTATAAAAGGCCAAAACAATGGACACTCAGTGCTGATTTAAATTTTTACGATAGCGCTCGGTATTTAGATCTTGGCAACGAAGCAGCTTCGGACAATATAATTTACAAGCCCACCTGGAACCTCAACCTAGGCGCGGAGTATTACTATAAACCCTGGCTTGCATTGAGAACTGGGGTTTACACAAACACCTCTTCTCACCCCGAAGTTTCAGAAAACCCCACAAAACGTGAGGGAGACCATATCAATATGCTTGGATTTAGCGCCAATGTCGCAATTTACACAAACCCCAACACAACGGTAACATTGGGTGGTTATTACACCGGCGGCAGCGGAAGCGCTCATGAAAAAACGGGGCAAGCTATTAAAAAAGTAAAAAAGTCTCTCTACTCTTTTTCTTTTTTAGTGGGCACCTCCTTTTATTTTTAACACACTTTTTAATTTTTCAAGTCCCCACGGCCTACTCTAAAGATCAAGCTGCTCGATTTTTAGTTAAAAAGTTATGCTCTCATTAGTAATATTGAAAGCAGTACGTCTTTTAAACTCCCCACATGGTCATTTTTTATTTTTCGAAGCTTCATCTTTAAAATGATGGCCAACACGTTACCTGAAGAAATTTTATCTATCAGTTTATCTAATTTGGCACTGAGTTGATCTAATTTGCTAACTATTTTTGAGATCACCTTATCAATTTTCTCATTCGCCTTATCGAGCTTATTAAGGCCGCTTTGGAGCTTATCAATGAGACGGGCCTCTTCGATAATACTGGGGTCTAATAAATCAATTTGAGCCTGAAGTTTAGCTTTAAATCCGTTAATCTTCTCCTTAATCTCTAAAAGCTTCCCGGTGATAGGCTCTACAGTGCTGTAGAGTTTATCTTTAAGATCCTCTAGTAGACCTGTATCGATTAATCCAGCATAATCAAAAACACCCTGCTGCACTTGAGAGTCGACCTGGCTAGAAAGAAGTACTGCCTTTTGATACTGAACCTCAGTGTCCAGCTCAACTGTAGACTGCTGCTCGTTTGTTAACCCAGAGCCCCCATCAAACATATACGAACTCGGCCCCTCAGCACAGCCCAGTGAAAATAAACTCAAAAATAAAGCACTTACGTATATAGACTTAGTCAAATTTGACCTTTGATTTGAAATCATACCCTCTCCCATAAGTTTGTTTTTTTATACTTAGATAAAAAAGCAAACCCTATGCCACCACAGGGCCCTGTACTTTTGAGGAAAGTTTAATAAACTGTTTAACCCTTTATTTTAGTCAAAGACTTTGTCTATTTATTAAAAATATATGATTTATATTTTCGACAGAATCTATTGAAATCTGTCAAAGGCCTATGAATAAGGCTACTCAGGGGCAACAGATATGTTAATATTATTTTTAAAAGTCATTTTCTGAGAATCTTAAGTTCATTTTTTTGAATCAATAATTACCACGACGCTAATGGGGGCATAGAGCAGAGTATAGCCTCAGGGTTGCCCCCAGAGTTAAAACCAAATTTTGTACCCCGATCATAGAGCAAGTTAAATTCTACATAATGGGCTCTTTTTTTCAACTGCAACTGGCGATCTTGATCGGTGCAGGGTTCATTAATTCTTCGATGGTAAATGGGCATTATTGACTGCGTGAAACAGTCCCCTACCGAGGTCCACATCTCTAAGTCCTTTGCAAAGTCTTTTGTTTTGTAGTGATCAAAAAATATACCCCCAACACCCCGCTCACGATTGTAGTGTTTGATAAAAAAGTAGTCTTTTGCGTTTTTAGAAAAGCAGGGGTAAAGGTCAAGGCCAAAAGGATCTAGGGCTGATTTAGCCACCGAATGAAAGTGTTGAGTGTCCTCTTTGTACTCAAAACCCATGGGTGTTAAATCAAAGCCTCCTCCGAGCCAACAGTCATCACCCACCTCTATATAGCGAATGTTAAAATGCACAGTTGGAGCCTTAGGGTTTTTCATGTGAGTGATTAAACTCACTCCGGTCGCAAAAAAGGGGCCTTTTTTAGTGTCTAAGGGGAAGTGCTCCCCCCCGACCCCACTCCAGTTCACAGCGGCTTTTTCAAAAACATCCCCTCTTACTACTGACATTTCACCCCCACCATGACCTTTATCATAGGTCCATGGCTTGAGTTTAAACTTATGCTTAGGGTCTAGTGTCTCAAATTCATTGATAATAGAACTTCTTAGGCCTTTTAAATAAACGATGATTTTATTTCGATGAACACTCATGAAATTTTCCTTTATAAAACGTCCATTTTTAGTGGTCTGACCTTAATCACTTGCCAAGAACATTAATTTTACGATAAAATTAAAGGTGTAAAACCTTTTAATTTAGGACAATAAAATAATGGATAACTCAGTTGAAGGCCTCAAACAACAAAAAGTTATGGTTATAGATGATACCACCACTATACATAGGCTTATGAAGCATTTACTTAATGAGTTAGGTTTTAATGACGTCACATGTTGCTCTGGCGCTGTTGAGGCTAAAGAAGAGCTCGACAAGAGCCCTAACGACTGGGGTGTCATTTTTTGTGATTTAAATATGCCTGAGGTTTCTGGTATTGATTTTTTGAAGCAACTGCGTAGCGACGAACAGTTTAAAGACCAAATATTTATAATGCTCACTATGGAAAGTGATATAAAGCTTGTTAACGAGTCTATAATGGCCGGTGTTAATGGTTATATATTAAAACCCTACACTAAAAATACAATCGTCAAAGCCCTTGATGCGGCAATAAGCACCCAGAGCAACCCATAAACTACGACCTTTGTTGAGATATTTCCCCTTTAAAGACAGTTCTTATATTTTTTAATGTTACAATAAGGGCATGTCTTCTCGATTAGAGCAAAAATCAATTCATGACAATATTCACGGACATATACTTTTAAATCGAGTGGAGTCCCGTATATTAGAGACCCCCTACTTTCAGCGCCTCCGCTGGATCAAGCAACTCGGCTTTTCTTTTTATATCTACCCTGGAGCCACTCACACACGCCATGCTCACGTTATTGGCGTGCTACATATGATGGATAAAGTACTTAAAAGTATTGGACTTGCCGTTTCTGATGAAAAACTTTTTAACCCTCAAGTCAGTGATGAAAAAACCATATTTCACAGGACCATGAGACTTGCAGCTATGCTTCATGATATCGGCACAATGCCCTTTTCACACACCATTGAAATTGCTTATATTAACTACTGGCGACAACAGCAGAGCTTTAAAAAACCAAAATACAGAGCCACCCATGAAAACCTCGGAAGCCATATTATTCAAAATACTAACTTTGACCAAGGGATCACTCGTATACTTATTGAAGAGGGCATTGACCCTAAGGAGCTCTCGTTAATTATCTCTGGTAAATCCTCAAATACTCTCGCCAACCAGCTTATTCATTCGGATGTGGACGCTGACAGGATGGACTACCTCCTCAGAGATGCCTACCACACAGGGGTAACCCTTGGCATGTATGATCAAAACTTATTAATTAAAAACCTGCATGCACACAAAGTCGATAACCAATACTATTTATGCATTAAAGAAGATGCTGTGAATGTTGTTGAGTCCTTTTTAACAAGTCGCTATTTTTGGTATTCACAAATTATCAGCGATGGGACCAGTTATAAATTTGACCTTATTGCGGCTAAAATATATCAATATTTTCTTGAAAATGGATTGGCCTATTCATTTGATCAACTCATGGACAGCATTAGTCAAAAACCCAATGAGTACTTCACTTTTAACGACTCCTACTTTATGGCAAAGCTTCATGAGTACTTGTCAGGGCGCATCACACACCCTTTAATTCGTGAATTGAGTGAAATGTTGGCAAGGCGCATCCCACCGGCCCAAATCAAAATAGCTCCTATTACGCCAACCCTCATAGAAGGTGAAGAACACAGAATCCACCTCATTGAAAAGGTACAAGCCGCTGTAGACTGGCTCACCGAGGAAGTGCGAGAGCTTGACCCCACCGCTTGGATTATCACAGACATACCTAATAAAGATGTTATGTTTACTAAAAACCTAGACGCCATTTTAAAGGGCAGTACAAGCGGATCAGCTGTTTACACAAGAGATCCCGTAAAGGTTATTAATCGCCATGGTGAGCTTAAACTACTTATTGAAATGTCCCACTCTTTAATGAAAATTTTAAGCGGGTATAGAAACTTTATACCGCGAGTTTATGTCAGCCGAAAAACCTATGATTTGCTGAAGAAGAAAAAAGTACTTGAAAAGCTTCGTAGCAACTTCTCTTAAAAAAACATAAAACCAGTTCTTGCCCCTTAGGGTAACTGAGGGTAGTGTCTCGTTACATTTTTAAAGGAGTTTATATGTCGGATCAACGCCCTGCACTAACAACATTTTCAGAGGACGAAATCGCCTTCAAAGAAGCCATTAGAGATTTTGCTGAATCAGAGGTTAAGCCACTCGTTCACAAAATGGATGCCGAAAAAACAATGAACCCTGATTTGATTAAAAAACTCTTTGAAATGGGCTTAATGGGCATAGAATCTCAAGAGCAGTATGGTGGGGCTGAGGGCTCTTTTACCATGGCCTGCATTGCCATTGAAGAGCTCGGACGAATAGATGCCTCCGTCAGTGTAATTGTCGACGTTCAAAATACTCTTGTTACAAATGCTTTTTTAAGGTGGGGTAGCGATGCTCAAAAGGAGCGTTATTTACCTCAGTTGGCCACAGGCAAGGTGGGGGCTTATGCACTTTCTGAATCCGTCAGTGGCTCTGATGCCTTTGCACTTAAATTAAAGGCCGAAGACAAAGGTGAAAAATATATTTTAAATGGCCATAAGCTGTGGATCACAAGTGCTAACGAAGCTGAGATTTTTCTTGTTTTTGCAAACCTTGATTTTGATAAGGGCTATAAGGGCATTACAGGGTTTATTGTTGAAAAGGGCATGCCCGGATTTAGCGTTGGTAAAAAGGAGGACAAGCTCGGCATAAGAGCCAGCTCTACATGTGAACTTATTTTTGAAAACTGCGAAGTCCCCAAAGAAAACGTCATTGGCGAAGTCGGCAAAGGTTATAAGATTGCCATTGAGACCCTTAATGAAGGCCGAATTGGTATTGGCGCACAAATGGTCGGCATAGCACAAGGAGCCTATGAGGCCACTTTAAACTATGTCAAAGAGCGCGAGCAGTTTGGCAAACCCCTTTCAAAATTTCAAGGCGTTCAGTTTCAATTAGCTGAAATGAGAACCCAAATTGAGGCCTCAAGACTTATGGTTTACAACGCTGCACGATTAAAAGATGCCGGACTTGATTTTGTTAAAGAGGCGGCGATGGCCAAGCTCTTCTCCTCGCGAGTGGCTGAAAAGGTGGCCTCAATGGCTGTCGACTTATTTGGTGGAAATGGCTTTACAACAGAATACCCTGTTGAGAAGTTTTACAGAGACTCTAAAATTGGGCAAATCTATGAGGGAACCTCAAACATGCAACTGCAAACTATTGCAAAAATGGAGCTCTCATAGAAAATAATTATTTTTACTAAAAAAATAAATTAAAAAAAGGAGCCTTTAATAGACTCCACAGACCAAAATAATTAATAAATCACAAAGAACAGAACTTTTTATTATTAAAAAATGAAACCTTACAACGTCACAATTTTTTAGAGTAAGGCATGTTTGGGTCCACTTTAACATAATTAATACTTATAACCGGATCCTGCCTATCTAACACATCAGGGCTCACCCCTGAGTGTATTGTGACAGAATTTGTCGTGGCATTATATGTCCACCCTGTTTTATCATTTTCGTCCAGTTGAATATCACCGTATTTTACAGAAATTAAAATCTGACCTGTTTCTTTATCAAATTCAGGAAGATCCTTAAGTTTAATACTTTTTTGTAGGACTCTTTTTTTAATATCAGTCCCTAATTTAGCTAAATCTTCACCCCAATGAGGTGAGTTTAATGGTAAAAATGCTTTTACAGGACTACTTGACCTATGAATATCTTGGTTTTGATTTTTTTGAACCACATTAACAAACTCTCTTATCCGTTGAGACACCTTTTCACGAACCTGGCTCCCTTGTAAATTAGGGTTCACCCGACGACACTGCCCACTTTTATACTTAGGGCATAAAAGCCCTACTGCTGAAATCTTAGAGGGGTCCTTTTTAAACTTAAGGACTGCCGCGTACAGGTCTTTAGGGTTCATTAACCCATCCTTACTCCCAACACCTTTTGCCGGCGTTGAATCCTCAGCATCAGAAAGTATGAAAACAACTAAATGAGCCTCTTTACGGTAAAAACCCATATTAGTGCCCTTAACGTATGAACTAGAAGCATCAAAAGAACTCAAAATTGGCGAAAAGGACTCCTCATAGGCGGGGCCGAAGGCCACTTTAGTAAACTCACCAGAGTCTTCAATAATATTGTCATCAACAAAACGGGTATCAAAATGACTGTCCATTGTAAACAAAGCCTCAAGTTGAGTTCTTTGGACATCATTAAACTGAGCTTTGCCCAGTGAATCAAGTATAGCCGACCCGTCTTGTCGCCTGAGCTTTTCTTTTACAACAACACTTTTTTGAGCATTTCCTCTATGAACATAACGGGGCTTATCCCAAAGAAAGCTCCCCTTTGAATCTCTTAAAGGTCTCAATTCACCTTTTTCAAGAAACTGTACATCACCCGTAACAGGGTGAAGTTTTAATACTTGGTCAATAGAGTCCGTATATCTGATAGAGTCGTAAACCGTAGTGACTCCAATGTGATAGTCCATAACTAAATTTTCTGCTAATGATTTAGCAAAACTCTCTATATTTTTTTGTACAGTGGTGATCTCATTTTCCATACTTCGAGAATTATCAACTACAAATAAAATATCGACCTTAGCATTAAAGTTTACCTTTAAACCCTCAGAGCTATCACTCACGACCTCAACTCTCTGTGCTTCGGGAGGGAGCTCAGGAGGTGACATTAAAATAGGTGATTGTTTTACTTTACACCCCGACACCAAAACTACGATCAAAAATCCATACACATAAGCTTTCATATTAAGCCCCTTTCACTTTAGGACAAGAAGATGCTTTTACTTTAAAACTCCCCAGCTCATCAATCCAAACTTCGTTGTCATTTACCGGGAAGGTTAAGATTTCTAAATTTTTTGTTGTGCCTGTTTTTGCATTACTCATAACAGGCTTATTACTTTGCTCAAATACTCTTTGTATAACTTCGGCTTCAACAACCTGTAGCTTGTCAATGTTATTATTTATAACTTTAAGGTTCCTCCTGGCTAAGAGGGAAAATCTTTTATATATTTTTCTTTTAAGTGGGCTCAAGCCTTTTGAATTTAATTTTTTATTTTTCACCTTTAACATAAGTGCTTTAAGTATTTTATCTCTGTAAAAATACGAGGGGAGGGTTTTTAAATAAGGTGCTGCTGATTGAAAATTAAGATCGGATTGACGACTCATTTTAATGATATTTTCTATGTCAGAATTATTTTGTTTATTTGATGATATGCTTTGCAGAGATATTATTCTCTCATGATAGCGGGATTTCATTTGTTTTGTTATGTTAAATACTCCGCTATAATCACAGACATAGTAACGCGAAAGGGACGCCAAATAATACGAACCCGAACTCACATACTGATCAAACACTGAAGACAACAAAGTCAGTGATTCGGCCAAAGCTAAATCATACTGGGCTGTCTTCATATAGGCCCATGCTCTCTCTTCTAGGGCCAAGAGCCACATATCTGAAGACTTAGAAACTTTACTATAATACTCAATAGATTTTTTAAACTGTCTGTTTTGATAATAAACTCTTGCGAGATCAATATGTGTCTCATCTAAACGATATGAGTTTTTAATTAAGAGTTTAAAAGATCTCACTGCAGATTTATTTTTTGAATTCAGAGCCTTTTTTTTGGCTGATAAATATATCCTATCTAAGTCTCTCTGGCTCATTTTAGACGCAAAGAGATTTCCACCGAAAAAGCTCATAATTAACAAAAGGGAAATTAATTTAAAGCTCATATCATTATCCCTATCATAAATGAAACTGACAGCAGGTCCTGATCTCGTTCCCCATAGCTTACCTTATCAGTATAGGTTTGATACCTGACCTCTAAACGAGAACTCACATGCTGGGTGTACCATAGTCCAAGCCCTGCTCCTAACATGTACGTAGATGTTGGCCCACTTTCTAACTGCATTTGCCCACTACCCAAAAGAGCATATAGGTCAAACTGAGCTACTTTCCAATCAAAGAAATTTAGCTTTCCGTAAACAGGATACCAACTCACTGTGGCCATAGTTGAGCTTTTCATCAAATCCATTTCAGGCACATACCCAAACAACCCCTCTTGTGAATTTGTATTTACCTGGGAGGCTCGATCAAAAATATTCTTTCCCTCTGCATTTAGAGTATTCTTATAATCATAATATCTAACACCCAAAGACCACCGAGGGTTAATGTGAAACTCTAATTGTGCCCCTGCCGCAGCAGAATCTGTATAAGGATCCCCTCCTGAAATAACATTATAACTAGGTCCAAGTTCAAATCTAAAATTACGATCAACCGCACGTTTTTGAACTACTTTTATTTTATGTCTTGATTTATAGGCTCTAATTCTTTTTAAAATAGCGTCATTAGCTCCTAGTGAATTTAGGTTTTTATCGGCACTGCGCCTGACTCTACGGTTTTTTTTTGCCTCAACACTTAAGCTCATTATCAAAGATATAGCTATTAATAACACACTGTAGGTTTTCACTTTACTGCTCCTTTAGTTTGACGTAAAAATTTTACGCTCACTTTTCTATCATAATACTTGATTCTCTGGCTATTCAGCTCACTGACCTCAAGGGGCTTAAATTCAAAAATTATATTAAATGTATCTGCAAATAAATCCTCTAAATAATGACTATCAATGGCCCCTGTCATTATGTAAGAACCCTTGTCATTGATAACAGGACTAAGTTTTAAGTGAGTGATGTGCTTAGCATTAGTCACTGACCAAAGGGTATTAGCTCCTAGCTCTCCCTTAAATTGTATATTAAATGAAAACTGACCCTTGTTAAGGTTTATCACCTTTGGGGTTTTAATTATTAGCGCATCAGAGGATAAGTAAAAATGCTTTGGGGGTTCGTCAAAATCTTGGGCCACAGGCTCATACTCATTTATAAATTTACGTACCTTTGGGTAGTCTTTTTCAGGGTCTGGCCCACTTAAACAACCTACAAATAATACACTGAAAAGCAACATTAATAATCGACTCATATTAACCTCTCCCTGATCTTCTTAATTCAAGTGGATAGCGAACTTTCACAACTACGTTACCGACAGGCTGTGGAAACTGCCAACTTTTAAATTTCTTTACAATACATTTTTCAACTAGTGACGAATGTAGGCTTGAGCTAGCAATGCGCGCTGTACTTACCCTCCCCTTAGTATTAATCAAAAATTTTACAGATATGCGCCCCGATAAAAGTGGCTTTATTTGAAGCCCCTTTTCATAACAATATGTAATTTGCCCAGAGTTTCTTCTTATAACAGCATCTATAGAGGCCCTATCTAAACCGCCCTCGACTATAGACTGCTCGTACGCTGGTAATACAAAAGCCCCACCGGAACCTGTTGAAATCTTATGTTTACCAAACCCCGAAGCTCCTTGTGCGCCGAGGCCATTATTACCATAGCCCTTACGAGATTGACCCACTCTCGCGCCTTGACCTTGAGTAGTGCTCAGCAGCCCTTTACCAAGTAATGATCTCTGACTGACTCCAACACCAGATTTAGAGGATCGGCCATGTCCACTGGCACGCTCAATAGACTTAGTACTAACACCCTTTGGCCCCGACCCCATTGAACCGAGTGCACCTAGAGCTCCCATAGCATTTACGTTTTTACTTCTTGATTTAATGCTCTTAGATCTGCGCTTAACGTAGCTCATTTTTTTTCGCAATGAATTATTTCGAACTTTAACACGAACACGGCTTCTAGGATTTAGCTTCTTACGGGTAACAAGCTTACGCTTACTTCTTGATACTCTCTTAACTCTCTTTCTAGAGGGCCTTACTACACGTTTCTTTTTCTTAATCACAGGTCTATCTTGCTTAACGACTGTCACAACCTGTACAACATCCACCACATCAGGAGTTAAATAATAACCCACACTAATAAGCAATAATAACACTATTAAATGAGTCATAAATGACCATTTCATCACCCTCTTAAAAAGGTTGTTATCATCAGAAACTAAAGGTTGTGATCGGTCAATATTCTCTACATTATCTATATATTCTAAAGTTATATCCTCTGACAAAAGAATAGGTCCATCTTTGACTTCGGCCTTACTAATTGACGCCAGGTCTTTATAAGGCACACTCTCATTATTTAATACTTTTAAGTCAGGAACTATATCAATCTTTTGATCTTGAAGTAAGTATACAATATGAGCCTTAGTGCCATCCCAATGCAAAAAACGCACAACTTTTTTGTTTTTCTTTAAAACATAATGTCCGTTTAACATAAAATACTCCTAATCATAGTTCAAACTCTCTTTAATACGAACTTTAAAATTATTTGGCATAGTGATCAAATTATTAAGTTTCTTCTCTGACTCAACATCAACTAAAACTTCACCAGGTGTATTAAACCGACCCTTAACCCCTAAGCCATTAAAGTGAATATTAGTAGAGAGGGTGCTGTCATACTTACTTTTAATTTTTGAGTAAACAGATGTTGAAAAAAATAACACTATAATGCATGGAGTAAAAATTAATAGCCTCACCGGATTACTCCTTTAACTAATTGTTCTCGCACACTCAAATATCCATATAAGCTGTTATTATACTGATAGGTCATTTGACCTCTTAAATTATTCAGCAACTTAAGGTCTAATGGATTACTTTTAACCACCGACCAGGCCTTCTTTAGGTTTGGTTTTGAAATTTCTCCGAGCTTAACAAGTCTAAATTTAATTAAGCGCTGTCTTCTTACCGGAGCTTGGGAGATTAATTTTTTAAGCTGACTTCGTATTACAATTTTTTGATGGTATGTGGATCTTTTCAAAAGGCTGAATTGAGAGTTTATATTATCAATATGACTCCATATTTTATTTGAAAGCATTAATATACTTTTCATACGATCATTATAGGGAGCTAATTTTCTTTTTACGTTTTCTAGGTACTTCTTTTTTTGGTCCTTAGTTAGTTTTTTAGGCATTGGGAGTTTTATAAACTCATCCGTAAAACGTCTATACTCACTAGCTAAACGACCAAGTGCATAGGCTTGAGACAATACATCTTTTTTTGGTAACTTTAACTTTAAATACTTCTCCATACCATTAAGCAATGCGATTCTTCTTTTCACACCCTTAGAGATTAAGTAATTGCTAGATGTCCCTATAACTGATCTCAATAGTGGCTTAATTTTAATATCATAGCTGTTTATAAACCCTTCTCGAAAAAGAACCCTACCCTCAACGGTATTTCTTATGGATTTATATTTTGTAAACTCTTCGGCTCGCTTAAAATTTTTAAAGCGACCAAATGTTTCCAACAGAGCACTTGCCAAAAGACTAGGAGTTTTCAATAAAACCCCTTTGATATTAGAAAGCTCTTTCCATGGATATTTTGATTTTAATGCCAAGTGAATTCGGATTTCATTGGCTTTATATCGACTTTTGGTCATTTTAATAAACGACTTATAATGCTTTTTTGAATTATATCCTGACAACTCAGCAAGCATACCCAATTTAAGCTGTTGATCTGCTCTCTTTACTTTTGATACCTTAATTTTTAATAGTGTTTTATAGGCCTTTTTAAATTTAAACTTCAGTTCACTAACAAACAATATTCTTTCAAGCGCATAGTTACTTTCTTTTTGATTTACACCCTTAATATTTAATATATCTTTTGCATATTTTTCAATACTATTATGGTCTAAGATTAAGGCCGATAAATTAATTTTAGTTTCAATATACTTAACCTTCTCTCTCGTCTTTAGATCTGAGTATGAATATATATTTAAACATTTTAGAGATCCATTGATGTCACTTGTAAGTTTTTCTTTTTTAGATAGAATGCTTAAAGAAATATTATAACACGCATCCCTCGCTAACTTAATGTACTTTACCCTCCTTGAAGGGACTTTGCTTGATAAGACAGGGGCTCTTGAAAGAATTTTAGTATCCTCTTTTAAAAAAACAAGCGAGCTTAACGCTAGGTCAGATGATTTAATAAGTAGCTTATTTTTAATATTTTTATCTGCGGTCAGCTTATAGAAGTTTTCAGCTGATAATTTATATTTCTTTTTCTCGTAATCTAGATAGTACAGTTGATACAGTATTTCACTTTTAATCTTTGATTTAGGCTCAAGATTAAGATAAGCCTCATACGTTGAACGTTTTAAATTTGAATTATTTGACCCTTCAGCTATGCTTATCATTTCAACTAGGGATGCCCTTCTAAGTTTGGCCTCACTTTTAGTAGACTTAACTATGGCCATTTTTAAATTATCTATGGCCTTTCCCCAAGCTTTACTCTTTTTACTTTGCATAGCTGCTATATAGAATATTCCTGATTCTTTTTTAAAGTGGGCTAGGTAAAGATTAATAGCTATTAAGAAGTACTTATCACTTCTATTTTTAATATCTTTATGCCAAAGTATAATAAAATTTTTAAATTTAATCTCAATACTTGCGCACTCTTTAAGGCAAGACCCATTGCCCCATAACGCTAATGATTCTCTATAGTGTTTTAAGGCTTGTTTTTTATTTTTTATAAAATAATATATCTGGGCCTTTCTGACCGAAACCTCAAGCCTTGTTGACGCGTCATGATCTTTTAATAACAAGTAATAGTCCCACACTCGTAGGCTAGATCTCCACTGTCCTGTTCTTTGTGTTTCTTCGGCAAGGTAGAATAAATTATCTAATACAACTCCCCTTGGGCTTAAACTCTCAATTTCAATTATTTCTTTTTTATAAATAGGTCGTCTTGCCATAAAGGTCACTAAATCACGAGACACATCTACATGAAAGGGCTTGTTGTAAACCCCATTGTTACTCAAGTAGCTTTTTGATTTTAAAATATACTTTAGCGATTTTACAGCCTCTTTTATCTGCCCAATATTCATTTGCGACCATGCAATTTTGTATAGAGCCATTGCTCTTTTATTTTTATTTAAATTCATGAATGCGGACTTATAACCTTTAATAGCTTTTTTATATTGATTGTTATTGTAATTAATTTCAGAAAGCTCGTACTCTGATATTGCAATATAAGATTTTTGAGATTTTCGTTTACTATGCTTATTTAAGCTTAAAAGTGTTATTTTTCTAAGGCGCTCATTAGGGAGTACTTTATACAAATGAGCCACCTGCAGCAGCATGCGTGATTTCTCTAGGGGCCTTGCTCTTTTTATAGCCTTTTTTAAATAGCTAATCGCAACTGTTCTGTCAGATTTTGACTGAATACACTTAGTACAATTATCTTGAGTTTCTCTCAGAAAGTATAGTCGCGCTCTTTCAGAGTATAAGTCACCAAGACGACGGTAAAGTGACTGTTTTTTTACGTGATTTTTACCTGTCAGAGAAAGGGCCTTTTCTAGCTTATTAATTACAACTGAGTGGGCATCAATGGTCATCTTCTCAGCTCTGAGAGACACTGTCATTAACACTAAAAGGGCAACTACTATTACTTTCATCCGGCCCCCCTAACTCTTAAAACAGCTAATTGTACTTTTGATATATCAAATTCAGAGGCCCAAATCATAAGTGGGTTGATCATTTTAAAAGATGTTTTTTTGTCTGAAACGATCACAAGTGAAGCCTTTGTTTTATCTTTCATGGCCAATGTTTTTTTTGCATATTTTTTCATCTCTTTTATAATGGCTCGATCACTTACTCTTTTTTTATCAATAAAGTATTGCTTTCCTTTTATTTGAACAACAAGGCCCCCTTTAAATGTACTTGAGTTATATGCTTTTGGTATTTTTAATGTTTTGTCTAGGTCTTTTACTTCTGATGTTGCTACTGTATTAACCAGTAGGTAAATCACTAGGATAGCAAACGCATCCACCAATGGCGTTAGAATCAATGTCGCAATCACAGCCTTTTTAACTCGCCCCTCTTTGTTTTGTAAAGGAGCTATGTTTTTTAATGGGCTTTGTGCTTCTAAATGACTGAGTATGCTTCTCATAAATCCTACCTTATGGCTCCCTATAAAGGGGCCACTCCTATGTCTAGGGTTTTTATGGTCTTCACTATATCTATAACTGCAATAATACGATCAAAGGATGTGTTGCTATGAGGCGCCACTATAGCATTTTTAATCAATGGGTATCGCGCTATGATCTTATTGATATGCTTTAAAAGTTGATTGTTAAACTTATTTTTTACTTTGATGTTTTTTATTTTACCTATTACCTTCATTGACCCATCTCTAGTAAATATCTTTATTGATTTTTTATTATTAAACTGTACCCATATAGATAAGTTTTTACCTGAGTTTAATTTAGTCGTTGGCGCATTACCTACAGATTGAGAGACGGAAAGCGCGCCAACGGGTTGCCATACGACGGTCACAAGAAGAAAGCTCAGTATGACTGCCAATAATGATATGATTGGCAGTAAGTTAATTTCAAAATCTAATGATTTATTAGCCATTTTGTTCCTACCTAGCTTTTGTTTTTTTAACAGTTAAGTTATCAAAATTATAATTAAGCCAGTTAAAGGCTCTAAATGCGGCTTGATGTAGGTCTTCTTTTAGTGACTCACTTCGGCTCTGTAGTATTGCAAACATAACAAGTGATGGTATTGCCATTATTAGTCCGTAGGCTGTTGTGTTCATAGCCATTGAGATACCTTTTGTGAGCATAATGGATTTTTCAGCATCATTACCATTACTGATGGAGGCAAAGGCTGTGATGAGTCCAACGATGGTACCTAGCAGTCCAAGAAGGGTCCCTACATTACCGAGCATTGCTAAAAACCCAGTTCGTTTATCTAGCTTTTCATTTTCAATGAGCAGCATTTCATCCATACGGGCTCTGACTTCGTCTTTGCCACCTAGGTTAATTGCTGATTGTGTTCCTGCTTTAACGACTCTGTAGATGGGGTTTACTTTATCTTTAATTGAATTGATCTTCATGATTTGCTGTAGGTTGCCTGTTCTAATGGGTCTCTCGAGTCGATTAACTATTTTTCTTTGTGAGACTTTTCTTAAAACATATAGCTGAATCACTCTTTCTGCGATAATAGCAATGGATACGATTTGTGCAGCCAGTATGGCCCACATCCATATTCCTCCGTTTGAAAAGGCTTGATATATTAGTGTAAACATATTTGCATCTGCCATTTTTATAGCTCCTCATTAAGTACTGCATTGGTTTTGACATTTATTTATTCTCTTGCAGTTGCAATATATAAGGCACATTCTGTACCACAAGAAATTCGACCTTAGGGGTGTACATATTGGATATGAGTGTGAATTTTGGTAAAATTTTGAAAATGAGTGACAATAATGAGCTCAAATCAGGGCCCCCTGACCCCCTCCCCCAAGGAGTGACGGAGCCTTTTTCTCCCCCATTTTAGCCACAAGGAAGAGCTGGGGAAGGAGTGACCAAATAATGGAGAAAATGGAGAAAAATGGAGTGACGAAGACCTCCTCATGCCATTGCAGACAGCAGACAGAGACCTAGCCGTGATTTAAGCGAAAACGCTAGGGGCAATAAAGAGCCCTCAGATACAAGCGAGAAGGGCCTCTAGAGACATTAGTACTTAATCGTATGTTTATAAAACCTATTGGTCACAATTCCTGGCATGAATTATGCTAATATTACTTGGTAAAGGAACCTTATATGAAGCCTATATTAATGCTAGTTACAAATATTTTATTCACTACTGCCGCTCTTGGGTTTTGGGGTGCTGAGAGTACAGTAACATTTGTTGACCCTAAAATTGGTGGATTCCCTATTTATGCAGAGACTTCAAGTACCAATAAAGTTGATGTTGATGAATTGGCTCAAAAGGTGTGTCGAATCAAAGCCCAGGGCCAGGACCGGTCCCCCACATACACGAGACTCAGTCTTTCATTGTACACTGACCTGAATTTTGATTTTTCTGAACATGGCACTCTAGCTCGTGTGGTCGTAAGGCACGGCGACCTTTACTCGGTTGAGTTTAATCCTACCGAGAAAGATTTAAACAAAGAGCTTCTAGTTTTCTCAAAATTAGACTGCATAAAGGACAACTGACGCCCTTCCTCTTCGCTTACTCCTCCTTACTCCTCTTACTCTTAGGTGACGGAGCCTTTTCACACTCATTTCAAACACTTACTCCCGCCAAACATAAATTAACTTTGAGTTGGTTAAATTTCTACAAGCTACTTCTCTTAAATTTCAACATATCCCATAATCATCTTATAAATACACGTAACAGAAGGCTTTTAGCTGCATATAAATATTTATACTCAAGAATTTGTTATTTCAGCGCAAACTTCACCATAGACACTTAATAAATATCTGACTCTAACGTAGTAAGTAGTTTGTTAATTGATTTTTAACTAGGTTGAGTTTAGGGCTGTGGATTTCATGAGCACTCGATCCATAAGCTCTTTAGCCTTACCAATCATTTGGTCCTGCCACATAGGGTTGCCGATATACCTTGTATACATCCACTTAGAGCCAAAGAGCTCACTTGATAGGTATTTCAAAAAGAGCTTTCTATATTTTGACTGGCGAGCAGACTTTGTCTTCCCAAGTGCTAAGTACCAGTTCGGCAGAGTTAATAGACTTGTCCAAGCATCCCGTATACCGTGAGCAAAAAATCTGTAGCTTGAGTATTTATAAAGCTTTAGCCCCTCTACACTAACTATGTTAGCTCTCACAGGGTTGGCCTCTATGTAAAAGTGAACCCTCATACAGTGTTCTGGGTTTTCAATTAAAGGGGTTTTAGGACGTTCATTGGCAACCTTACCAGTGCGCTTAAATATTTTATTAAATGTGTATCCGAACCGAGCATGAGAAACTCTCATAAAACTCGAGAGGTAACTAGAGTCCTCATCATAGCTCATTTGCATGTGAGCGTGATTGTCCATTAAGCAATAAGAGTAGATCTTAACTTTTGAATTTACGCTTCTATGCTCTAGAGCGTACTTAGTACACTTCATATAGAGATCTTTTGTCGATTGAGCTTTTAATAAAAATTCACGATTCTGGCAGCGCCAAAACTTATGGATGAAGCCCTGTTCGGGGTGGAGTAAATTGGTTCTTGAAATACGCATACCCTCCACAATGCAAGATAGGTCACAGGCTCTAAAGGGGTTTCAGGTGGGTTAGGAGGAAGGGGTGTCCGGGAGGTGTACGGAAAGCGGACTCCGTCACTAGTTGAGTCTTATATGCACAAACTTCAAATACCTCAACTCATGGCATATATGCACAAACGGATGGTCCCCCCCCTGACCCGAAATCCGAACTATTTGGCCCGTTTTTCGTGCCTTTGATAGCGAAAGATTTATAATCTCAAAAAAATCATTAAAACTAACATGACTAGAACATGAACTTAAAACTAAGTGCCCCCCCGAATGAAGCATCTTAGCCGCTAAAGCAAATGTTTCTATATACTTTTCAATGGCCCTCTCCTTTTGACCCTCTGAGTGAGCCATCGAAGGTGGGTCTACAATGACCATATCGCATCTGTCTTTTTTTTGATGAATGTACTCAAAAACATCCGCACACACTCCCGTGTGAAGATCTGCAGAAAGATCATTAAGCTCCCAGTTTTTTTTAGCCAAATCGATGGCTCCTGGAGACAGATCTACACTGACAACGGATTTAGCCCCCCCCTTACCTGCATAGACTGAAAACCCGCCCGTATAACTAAATAAATTAACCACTGAAAGACCAGAGCTTATTTGCCTGACATACTCCCTGTTCTCTCGCTGGTCTAAGAAAAAACCAGTCTTCTGACCCTGAGGGATATTCACTAAAAACTTAATGTTATTTTCTATAATTTCAACACACTCTTCATTCATAGGAGAGCCCGATATTAATTTATAACCTTTATGAATTCGACTCTTGTCGATGACTGATTTACACGAAGTGTTTTCAACTATCCATTGGCTGACCAAATCTTGATCCCAAAATTCGTAGGGGCCTTGGCCATCAAATTGCACAACCGCTACATCATTATATACGTCACACACGAGCCCTGGTAACCGGTCCCCTTCACCATTAAATAGTCGGTAACTGTTTGATGATGAAAGTAAGTGGGAGTCACGTAACTTCAAGGCCTGAGAGAAAAGATTTTTATAGAATTGTTCAACAGGGCACTCAGGAGATAAGCTTATAATTCTAAGCGCTAGTACCGAATGAGGGTCACCCATAGCCCATGCTAAAAAAATGCCCTTTATATCTATAACCTTAACTAGCTCACAACGAGAGTTCACAAGCTTCGTTTTTAAAGATTCCTTATAAACCCAAGGGTGCCCTCGTAGAACATTGCGCCTCAAGTTTTTGCTCAGTTGAACCGTTTTATAGGACATTGTCTCGCTTTTTGTTAATTCTAAGTGCTATGTGTGACCAATACTAACTACGTTACTTTTATAGTAAATAAATGTACATACAAATTTTACTGACTCTTAACGTCTATAAAAAGGCATGTGAGCACATGAGCCCCTTTTGCTCACTCTTCCTTTGTCTAGTCCTGCGGCATAATTTTAAGGGGTATTTCAATGACTAAACCTCTTTATTTTTGATACAATGATGGTAGTTTTTTCAATCTGAGGCAAAATAAATGAAGCGACTACTCTACATCGAAGACGAATCTAAACTTTATAATTTAATGAGAGACACTTTTGGTGATGATTTTTTACTCTATTTTGCTGAAAATTTAGCAGAAGCAGACCGTCAACTAATGCGTAACCCTATAGATTATATAATCTCTGACATTATGCTGCCTGATGGAAGCAGCCTAGAATTTTTTAAAAACTTTTTAAAGCAAAAACGCGCACTTCCCCCAATAATTTTTCTAACAGGTCACGGAGAGGTGGATCATAAAATTCAAGGTCTACTTTTAGGCGCTGCTGATTTCTTTACAAAGCCAACGGACCCCTCTGTGCTCAAAGCACGCATAGACATACTTCAAAGAGAGGGAAAGTAAAAGCCTCTCTTCACCCTAACTTACGATTCACTCTCATATAAATTTATTTTAGCTCTTAAGAAAATAATCTTCTCATTTTCTCAAAAGGGAATACTGACAGTTGCGCTGCTTTTTCTAAATGAGCCGGTGTTATCTCCTTAGACTCGTCAATATCAGCAAAGCTTCTTGCTACTTTTATAAGTGCAAATTTTCTTCTTAACGACCTTCCGAATTCGGGCATAAAGTTTTCTAACCCTTTATCAACAAGGCCCTCTAGCTGCAATTTATTAAGTCGTGAATTAATTCTCTCTTCACCATTTATTTTTAAGTTAAATTTTCGCCCCCTTTGAATCCATTTCTTTATTTCTTTTAAACTCACCCCATCATGTCTTCCGGGTTTCCATGTGTGGGTGTAGGACATGAGTTGAAAGCGATCTAAAATGGGCCCACTGAGCCTTTCACTATACGAACGACATCTGTTTAAACTAAATCGACAACTGCTTATTTGCCCCGGAACAAGGTCCCCACAAGGGCAAAGGTTTGTCGTCCCTATAAGTAAAAATTGAGCCGGAAACGTCTCCGTCCGACCCTTTCTTGAAATGGTGATTTGACCCTTTTCTATAGGCTCCCTCAAGGCCTCTTTGACTTCACTTTTAAATTCTAAGAATTCATCTAAAAGTAACACCCCCCCATGAGCCCTTGTGATTTCACCAGGGAAGATGGGCACACCCCCTCCCACCATCGAAAGAGGGGTTGTCGTATGATGAGGAGCCACATAAGGGCGCCAATCCAGCTCAAAGCCCAAAGTTTTATTAATCAACTGAGAGACCCTGAATGTTCTCTCATCGGGCTGCAGAAGCACCTGGTATAAACACTCCGCAAAAGTTGTTTTACCACTGCCCGCAGGGCCCGCAAGCATAATGGAATGCTCTCCGTGTGCCGTTACAGCGAGAGTCTCAGCCACAGGTCTTGAGAGCTTTATAGACTCATCAATTTCAGGAGCTTTTTTGTACTTAGGCTCTATGGAGGCCGGATAATATTGTAAGTTTTGAAGCCCCTTTAACTCCTTTAGCCCCCATGTGTTTATATTAACATTATTCTCAGGCTCCCCTGTGATAAATTGACTCCCCTTTGGAGACTCCAAAATAAACTCTAAATCATCCGGCACCTGCACGCCCCCTTGTAAACCCAAAGTGCCATAAATAAAAAAGGCACTCTCCCCTTCTTGCGGAGGCTGCACTTGCCCGGTCTTCCAAAGCAATGCACAGGCCACGGCTAAATCAATACCCTGGCTCGTTTTTTTCAAATAAGAAGGCTTTAAATTGACGACCACCTGCTGCCCCTGAGGAAACTTAAACCCCTGGTGCTTTAGTGCTGATTTAATCCTCAACTCCGACTCTCTGATTAATAAATCCGGTTGTCCAAGAAAATTAATTTTTGGTATCCCTGGTACAAGCGAAAGCTCAACCTCTACGGGGCGTAAATTATATCCATGTTTAATATAAGAGTAGATCTTCATCACATAAAAGGACTGAGCAATCTATATACCAGCCTCCCATTCAAATATATAAGGGGCTGATAACTTTCATGTCCGAATTTCAGTAAATTTCACTCTCGTTCGGATATTTTTTAATTTTAAATAGACTTCTTTTTAGAGAGCGGATGATGTGCATCCACCTCTTTTTCAAGATGTGCCGTCGCGACAGAAGTGTAAATTTGTGTAGTTTGAATGCTCGAATGCCCTAAAAGCATTTGTATGGACCTTAAATCAGCCCCACTCTCAAGTAGAGCCGTAGCGCAGCCATGCCTGAACTTATGGGGGCTTATAGGCTCATCAAAGCCCGCTTTTTGAGACCAAGCCGCCATCCAGCGCCAAATATCCACCCGACTGGGGCGCTTACCCCGATCGTTAATTAAAATAGAATGATTAGACGAATCTTTAGTCAGTTGAGGTCTGATTTTATATAAATAATCCTTTAACTCTACTAACAAACTGTCTGTTAAAGGCACCAGGCGTTCCTTATTACCCTTACCTAAAACTCTCAACCACTGATCAAATTCATTGAAATCTTGTAAATTTAAACCTATTAACTCAGACACTCTACACCCTAAGCCAAAAAGTAAAAGAAGAGTCATCTGATTACGGGCACACTTATACACATCCTCAACTTGACAAGCCTCATAGAGCTTTTGAAAGTCCGCTACAGACAAAGCTTTAGGCAGCGCCACTTTTACCTTAGGTGATCTTAACTGATCCAGCCTTGGCACTTTCAATCCCTGGATCTCACAGAATTTAAAATAAGTTCTCAAAGAACTCACTACACGTGCTTGAGAGCGCGGGCTTAAGCCCTTGTTTTTTAAAAATTCGTAGATACCTGTAATCTCTTTTTTTAATACTTCAAACTCTTCATAAAGCTCAAGGTCGCGCCGGTAAGCCATAACAGTGTTACGGGTCCTTCCACGCACATTTTGTAAGTCATCAAAAAATTCAGTCCAGTACCTTAAAGCCATGGCTTATTTTCGTTGAGGAGAGTTCACATTGGCAAGGGTTTTTAGGGTGAAGAGAGATTTAGTTAAGGCATGCGTCATCCATTAAGGGCATAAAATTGGACAAAAATAGGACTTCAAGTAAATAACGCATACCTTAACAAGTTTAAATTTTATTCAAAAGCAACTAGTGAAGAAAACTTACCTTCGTAAATCATTTCATTAGCTCCAGGGGGTTGATAGTAAACCTTTAATTGAATGACTTTGTTAAACTCAGTCGAGTTTAAATCCAGATCATGTGATTTTAACATTATAAGTTCTCCTGTTTCTTCGTTCTCTAGAGTGATCTGAAAAGTATCCGAAAGAGCTAAGTCATCTTGAGTGTACACAGGGTCAGAAATTCGATTCGGAACTTGAGTGTAATATTTAGTAATGGTCTGTCGGCCAAATATATTTTCACCTTCCTCATTTAAGGTCACATCAACGATTAAAGAGAACCTCTCTGTTAAAGGATCTGATAAAAATATGACTCGCGCCTCAAGAAGGTATTTATAATTTAAATCTCTTTCAACAAAATCTAACCACTCAAAGGCAAACACACTGCCTGGTGAACCCATTGCACTGTTACACTCGCTCTGTGCTGATTGGGCGCAGCCCTCACCGTAAAAAATAGTGGCGTAATCAACACCGTTTGTGGGGTTATATATTAAATTCTCTGCCTCTGCTTGAGCTGAGGGGGAGAGGTCACCTAAAATTTGCTCTAACAGTGTATTGAGCTCTGCAGAGTTGACCGTGGGGGTCGCTGTTCGGCTCTGCCAAGAGCACCCAGTGCCCAAAGCTGCCAACAACATTAAAATAGCAAAAGATTTAAACATTTTTTCTCGCTTCCTTAATTAGGCATGTTCGGTAATGAAACTGTTGTAAATAGTTGGTATCCACCATTACACGGACCCTGAGGGGCTTGTACTGTAATATTAACGTAACCATGAAACCCTAACTGATAATTAAACTGATCTAACCCGTTAAAGGTCTGTATCTGAAGCATATCTAAATTTGAAAATTTAAATATTACTGGTATACCCGTCTCAATGCTAATGGCCTCAAGAGTTATACCGTTAGTCAGCGTTAGGCCTACAAGGTTACCTTCTCTAAGAGTATTCACCTCATAACCTCCATATGGAAGTGGGCACGTTGTGGTCGTGGGTTGACTGCGATGAACTTGCATATAACCTCGAGCCTCTACATTTCCAGATGAGAAGTTTCCAGAGTAAGAACTATATCCATCGTAATAATCATTAGAACCATACTGATTAGATGAAAACAAACTCAAACCCATCTCTAAATGAAGGTCAAAAGAGTCAATGCCTCCTGCCACATCAGCGACAACATTAGCGTTACTACAATCTCTACAGTTATTTTGCCTTAATCCATTTTGATCATACTGAAACCAATCATCTCCATTATAAAACCGGTCCTGGGTTCTAGACTGACCACCTGAACTGCCTTTACAGGCTGTCATTGAAACCCCTACAAGCAGTGCAAAGAGGCCTATCACAATTATTTTTATTTTCCTTTGTGCTCTCATTTTGCTTTCCTTTTTTTATTTTAAGTTTTAATTAAATGCCACATCAACGTCTAAGTTTTCAAAAGTACCTAATTTTATATAACCATTAGTGGGATTCACGGAGTGATATGTATTCACACCGTCTCCAGACTTCCAAGCCCGACAATCATAAGGGCCATATGAAACAAACCAACAGTGAAGATTAGGATGAGGGCCGGTGTTGTACCCATTAAGCACTGTATCACCAAAGTTTTTATACCAAATGGAGCCCTTATACTTTGTCGGCGCCACTCCGTCTCCTAAAAACAACTCACTTGTTTCATCTAGAACTATAATAACTCCACCCGTATTATCCTGAAAAAACCCATGAAAGACCCACTGACCATCTGCTTTAAACCATTTATTATACCTTGCAGACTCGACTATATTTTTATCATTCAGATAATAGCTGTCTTCACCGTTAATAAATCCACCGGTGTGTGTCTGCCCATTATCAGTATAAATAATTTTAACAGTTCCGCCGTAATTCCCATTACCTCTATTAATTAAATCCACATATAGTTTTATATTTTGAGGGCTATACATAGGACGGCCTGTATACTTTGCAAAGTTAGTAATTTGCGCCGTCTCCGATGAACCAACAATCACTAAGTCCACTTCATTACCAGTGCTGCTTGTTGTTACCGTTGTTCCGTCACTAACGGGACCGGTGCCACCATCATCAACAGGATCTATTATTGCCGCTGGCCCCTCTGACTCCGAAGCACAACCAACAAACATAAAGCTCGATAATGCCGCTAATAGGATTAATTTTATAATTCGCTTACTCATACTTAGTCCCTTTTTATAGTCTTTGTCCTACTGTTTCATAATGCGAGCACTATGCCCCATGCATGCCATATGCTAACTATTTAATATTACTGTTATTTTTTGATTTCGGTTAACTTTTAGACAACCCTGTAAAGTGTCTAATGGACTCATTTGAAACAAAATATGTCACCGGACAGGCCAGAATAAGGGTTAAGGGGCTAAGTGAATAGGGTAAAAAATGAGCGTTAATGGCTCATAAAAAGAAGAGCTCACTGAATAGCCCCCAGCATTTAGTGTTACTGAGTCACTAATGAGCCTGTAAATACACCCATAGGTCCTAAGTAATCAACAACCTCGCCTATTAAAACGCCGTCATTTATATACCCTGTAAGGGAAATCGTACCTCCGCCTGGGACACCTTGGCCAGGAGACTTCTCATCGTCCGAACGCATAAGGATTTTCCCATTAGACGGGAAGTACTTTACGATTAAAAAGCTATTGATTTCACTAATGAGGTCAAGCCTTCTGAAACGTCCTTTTAAAGAGGGGCGCAACTGAGGCTCTCCACTATTATTATTGCCCACATTTTCATTCACCACAAATAACGTGATTCTTACGGGCACGGGCTCACGAGAGTGGTTGGCCATCTCTACAACCCCTTCATAGGTGCCCTTTATAGAGTCTGCAAGAAGCTGCAAGTAAGTAATATCATCCTTCTCTTTGCCCTCGTTCTCATCTCGGTAGCCTTGATCATCAGCACCACAAGAAATTAAAAGTAACGTAAAACAATAGAGAAAAATTTTTAATATTTTTTTAAACCCACATATATACATAACTTTACCTCCTATATTTAATAACTCTTCGATCTCTGATTCCTCATTTTTAAAAACAAACACTTAACGTCATCTATAATGGCATAAGCACAAGGGACCCAAATAAGCGTTAAAATTGTCCCACTCGCTAAGCCCCAAGCTAAAGCTAAAGTCATGGGGACCAATATAGGGTCATGCCCCCCAAAACCATAGGCTGTAGGCATTAACCCGCCCACTGTTGTTAGACTTGTTACAAGAACAGCTCTTAATCTGTTGGCCGAGGCCTTGGCTAATAAATTTTCTTGATTAGAATCCTCATTTTTTAAATCCTTTATATAGCTCATTAAAACAATCGCTGAGTTCACAACAACCCCCGCTAACCCAACAACTCCTATTAATGCAAAAAAACCTAAAGGCTTACCATGAACAAAAAAGGCAAAGCTCACACCCACTAACCCCAAAGGTATAGAGCTTAAAACTAAAAAACTTTCGGTAAAGCTAAATAATATAAGAAGAATAGTAAATATACCAAAAATAGCAAGTCCCATGGCTTTAAATAAAGACTCTATAGACTCTTTTGTACTCTCTTGCTCACCACCAAAATAAACTGTCACAGAGGGGTACTTTTCCTTGAGTCCAGTGAAGACTTCTAAGGTCCTATTGTTGGCCAAAATAGAGGTGATCACTTCTGGTATAACCTCTGCTGTTACCGTAATAGAGGGCTGAAAATCAAGGTGCTTCTTCACTGATGGCCCCTGAACCTCAACCACTTTGGCTACGCTACTTAAAGGGATCAATCGACCTGTTTTCGTCATTACCTTGGCCCGCTTTAAACTATCAATATTGGCTCTATCCACTTTATTATACTTAATTCTTAAATCAAAATCCTCATTATCCATATTTAATTCAGAGGCTACAGCCCCCTGAAGAGCTGTTCTAATGGCAACCCCGATATCCTCAGTAGATAAACCAAGCCTTGAAAGCATAGAGTAGTCTAATTGAATTTGGTACTCCTTACCCCCAAGGATAACATCATCCTGGACATCAACAATACCGTCAATTTTTACGAGTGAGTCTTTAAGCTCACTCACTAACTCGTTAAGGTGAACCCTGTTGTTCGATCTAAAGGTAACGTTAATAGGTTTACCAATAGGTGGACCATTTACTTTTTGCTCAAAGCTTAAAGACTTTAAACTTCCTTTTTTAATTTCTCTTAGTTTTTTTAATACACTCTGAACATTAAGGGTTTCAGCAACCTCTGGGTGGATGACAACAGTAACCATGCCCACGTTGTCTCCAGATTTTTCATTTGGATCTGTAAAACCCGTCTTCTGAAACCCCACTTGTAATACCTGATTTTTTACAAGCTTATTACCTAGTTTTTTATTTATTTCTTTAACAAGCATATCACCACGAAGCTGAGTCTCTTCAAGGCTTGTGGATACAGGAGTTTCATATCTGGCAAAGTAATAATCAATCCCCTCACTAGGGAACAATTCAAAACGGTTTCCAAAAACAGCAAGAAGCAAGCTTGATACCAAAAGCAAAGTAAACGAAACCAAAACTGTATATCTTTTTTTAACAGCAATAATCATAAATTTCTCGAACAAAACTCGAAACTTAGAAAACCAATTATCAGCTCTTTTATTTCCCTCTTTCTGTGTACTTTTTAAAGTAAATTGTAACCTTGCTGGCAGCAAAAAGAAGCTCTCAAATAAACTCACTGAAAGTGACACTATAACAACTATTGGAATGAACTTTACAAACTGACCCATTATCCCTTTTGTTACCAGCATAGGAGCAAAAGAAGCCATGGTTGTTGCGACGGTTAGTGAAATGGGCACCCAAAACTGATGTGCCCCCCTAAGGGCCGCATTAAAATTATCTAAGCCCGACTGACGTAAGCGAGCATAATTCTCACTGATCACAACGGCATTATCAACAAGCATACCAATAGAGATAACAAGGGCCAACATAGTTACAGTATTAAGAGTCACACCAAGTAGTGAGATAAAACCAATCGTTGCCATAACAGAGACAGGCAAACTAATCGCTGCAACAAGGCCCATTTTACCAGGTAAAAATAAAAACATAATTAATAAAACTAACACCATACCTGTTAAAGCATTATTAACAACAATTGAAAGTTTATTAGATACTTTAACAGACTCGTCCCTGTAGACCGTCAATTTATATCCTGGCTTCAAAGTTCTTTCAAATTCATTAATTTTATTTATAACTAAAGTCGCAGTACTTACGGCATCAGATGTGGACTTTTTAATTACAGTTAAAAGTGTTGATTGAGACCCGTCAATTGAAGTTAAAATACTGGATTCTTCATCTCCATCAACAACAGTTGCGATGTCACTCACTAGTACTTTTTTATTTTCAAAGTTAGACCTAACAACAATGTCACCCATTTCAGCAGCAGAGTGGACCTGCCCTTGTACTCGAACTAACATTTGATTTTTTGAATTCTTAATATACCCAGCCGGAATATTTTGAGTTCTTTTTTTAACTGCTAAAAAGACCTCCTGTATACCCACATGATGTTGATCCATCTTTTTTTGATTTAACAAAATTTGAAACTCTCTATTTTTAAACCCTAAATACCTGACCTCAGCAACGCCCTTAACATCCTCTAATAATGATTTTAAATCATGAGCCACCCTATCCCGAGCCCTGCCCTTATTCGACCCAGTGACTCCTACTTCTATCACTGGAAACTCTGACGAGCTTAAAGTGTCAAAGCTGGGGTCCTCTAATATGCCATCAGGCAACCCATCTGTTTTTTCTACAGCACGCTGCAACTCACCCATAACTTCTTTAGTGTTTGCATTGTCCATATCTACACGAATAAATATTTTACTTAATCCTGATTGCGAAACAGACCTCACGTCCTTGACCCCGCTCACAGTTCTTATTTCATCTTCAATTTTTTTAGTGATTTTCTCTTCGACCTCTTCAGGTGAGGAGCCCGGGTACACTGTCGTCACAAACGCCTTTGCCAACTCTATGGCTGGATAGGACTCTCTATTTAAAGATTTTAACCCCATAACTCCCACTACCATTAAAAAAACAACGATAGAAAAAGAAAGTCTATAGTTTTGAATAAAAAAACGAAATATGCTTTTCACTGGCGCTGATCCTCTAGTTTGATTTAATTAAGTTGTCTTGATTTGCGGCAAGTCTATTTAAAGATATAAAATAATTGCCCATAGCTATAATCCTCTGGGTCTCCGACTTGAAGTAATTGTTAAAGCTTAATGTTAAATCAGAGATGGGGATACGGCCCTGCCCATATGCTCTTTCTTTTTGTCGGACAGCTTTTTTTCGAAGCTGTGCCGTTTTAACAGCACTTTTAGCAATTTTATAATAAGCATTCACACTCCTGAAAATTTGTGCAGATTGATTTATCAATTCAGCTCTTGATCTCTCCCCTTCAAGCTCGGCAAGGCGGGCTTTGGCCTCTCTCCGAGCCCGCTCAGCGCGCACCCCATGAGAGTTTATGGCCGTTTTAAACTCAAGTCCAATAAAGTACTTGGGGTGAGAACCCGCCGTCATCTCTGAAAAGGCCCTCGACGCCGCGCTGTCCACACCCACATTAGTCGCCTTTATTACAAGATCTAAAACGGGCAAGCCTTCCCATAGAGCTGAATTTTTTGAAATAGTCGCGTTATCTATATCTAAACGGTCCATCTTTACTTTTCTTAAACCTGACAGCATAAAAGAGGGGTTCGATGGAGGAGCCGGCAAATGAGCATCAACCTTAAACTCAACATCCCCTCTTTTTTCAAACTTAATCAAAGTCAGCAGTAAATCTAAAGAATGCAGGTAATTTGAGGACATTTTTTTTACATTCTGGTCCTGTACCTCGTACTCAGCTTCGACGCTATAAAGTTCACCCTTATCAACATAACCCACTTTTGCTTTCTTTCTCATGCTCTTTACTAGGCTATAATATTTATCTCTAGCCCGTATGGCTTGATTTAAAGTTTGCTTTGCAACATAGGCTTGCCAGTACGTGCTTAAAGCACTCAGTACTAACTCTTCTAATCGTTCATCCCTTAAGTGTGTTGATTTAATAAGGTTATTTTTTACTATTTCTTGATTCATTCTGTCAGATTTACCAATAAAATTATTTAATAAACTCTGACGTACAGAGATCCCGGCTTCGATAGAGTCCATACTCGGGGACCTCAGATTAGATGAAAATGGGGATAAAATACTTTTCTGATTGAGCTTTGTATAAAATAATCCAAACGTCGTTCCAAATTTATTTTTTTTACTTAAATCAATAGTCAATAAATTTGTTATGTCACTCACGTTAGAGAACCCTGTGATGCTTTCAACCTGGCTGTCTTCTTTGGAAACCCGAGCCCCTAATGAAAAATCAAATTGAGATTCAAAAAAATCATCTTCGAGTTGTTCATTACCGAAGGACTTAATAATGATCTGCTTTTGTATACTTTTATCTAACACTCTGTCGACGATGACCTGTTGGCTTAACTCTATTTTAGCAAATGAGTTTTGCGAGATCATTAGCATTAATAATATTACTGTTTTAGTCACTACTTAAACTCCCCGGTCATCCCTAGGTACATATTATTATTTTGAACATCAACACTTTCTTTGCTGGCAAACTTAACCTTATTTTTATAAGACAATTTAATATAAACATTTCTATAAAGATTAATTTTTGCATAAACCCCAATGCTGGCAAATATTGTATTTGCCGAAGCAGAGGCCAACAACGGGCTTTTGTGCTCTATGTATAAAAGCCCCAGTCCAAGCTCTGCCCCTAAATGATACTTCTTATATTTTAAATTTCTATACTCATAGTAAGGCCCCGTGGTCAGTTCATATAAGGACAATTGAGAGCTCTCAATATACTGGCCCTCAGCTTCAATTGATATATCTTGCGCTAAATACCCCAGAGCAATAAAGGTCCCAAAGTCACCACTCCTCCATGGCTCACCCCACCTCACATCAAGTGTAGACAAAGCTCCCTTGCTGAGACTCCCTAGGTGAATAGGCTTATAACCTCTTAAGTTTAAAAAACCCTGTGGCCTATATAATTGCGCCTCATAGCCTATTGAAAAATTCGTCGTCCTAGCCGCCTTAACTTTCGGTCCATAGGCTTTTACAGCACCAACAGCTATGCTTGGCCGAGTGCCGTTTTTTGAGGCTTGAAAAATGTGGGCCAGCTCATTTTCTGCCGCGGCCTTCAAATCTATGTTTTTATTAATCACTGCCCAACAATTTTGCCCAAAGCCTGCTAGTAAAATAAAAATTATTGCTTTCATTTTAAGTCCTCTTCTATAAAAGAAGGTTCATAGCATTCATTTTGACTTAGCCTTCTCCATGTGGAGCTCTTTTTTTCTGCCCTAAAAAGTGATCGCTTAGATCCATTAAAAAAAACTGAATATATCGAGCTGCTTTTTTTATTGGGCCAATGTATGCGGGGCAAAACTTTTGCACCTCTAGTTTTACTAAAAGTGTACTGAAAACTCTGGTTCAACTTTAAAGAGAAGTCGCTATTGTTAGTGTAAAGTATATAATTATTTAAAAAAAATGTTTCTGCATTGTCTTCAGCACCTGGGGTTGAAAACAAATGAAGCTCAGGCTCCCCCTTCTCAACGCTTAAAAACAAATGTGGTAAAAACAATTTTTCTAAGTCATATGACCTCACCTGATTTATACTCACATCATAATAAATAATTCGAGGAGCTGAGCCCTTTTTGTAATCTAGCCAGAGTAATTGGTGACCAAGGAGCTGTCCTTGAATCTGACTAAAGCTATTTTGAGAACCAATATTTTGAGTGCTTAAAACGTGAGAGATCTCAAACCCTTTAGTCCACTTAAAAAATGACTGCCGAAGACTCTCAGACTGATCACCTTTAGATACAGAGTCGAAAACTATATATTTCCCCTCTTCACTCCACCTCTCTTCGCCGAGAAGGCGTGGATTAAAATAAAACTGAGGATTTAAGTCAAGAGTCCGAATAATCTTATTTTTTATAAAATTATAAATAACATACCCCTCTGACTCTCCTCCCACACGCTTTGAAGAGTGCGGGACAAGGATATGTTCAGCATCAAGCTTTAAATAAAAATAAGGCTCTTCGTGAGTTACTTTTTTTAAGGCACGATTAATATTAGAACTTAATGTAACGACCCCTGAAATCTTTTTTGCCACACCACGGCCCATGAGCGTATCTATACGTGCCAAAAAAATACCCTGATGCGACGGGGGCCCCGCCCACTCCTTGTTCTGAAAAACAACAAGGGCTTTGTAGTTTTTAATTATTAGAGGCAGAGGTCGTGTGACCCCTGAAACCTCCTCAAAGCCCTTTTTATCAACAAAAATATGTAGATTTTTTGCAAAAGCGCTCGAGTCCGTCGACTCAGAAAGGGTGATCATTCTCCCTGGCTTTGTCACACAAAAAACCCTTAATAAACTCATTGAGGGTTTTTTATGGGCATCATTTGTAAATTTATGTTTAAAATTTTTATTAGTCTCTGATTTAACTAAAGCAATAGTTGATTGAGTTTCTGAGCAGGAGCTCAAAAAAAATTGAAAGGTAAAAACAATGCCTAAAAATACAAATTTCACTATATGTGGAAACCTTTTTTATTGCGCAACGTCAAAATAGTTAAATACTCGATTAACTTTACTGTTTCAACCCTTTCAGGAGCTTCTGCGTTGCGCTACTTAATGTGACTCAAATATACGCCCATGAAACAAGCATTATATGGGGGCAGCACCTTCAGCTTCTGCCAAACGGCCCGTAAATTATTTTTTTAAACCCTACTCTGTAAACTTGTACTAAAACCTTTTCGGCAGGAGCTTGCTGCCCGCCTGCAAAACATCGATTTAATGCCACTAGTGATCACACATTTTCTAATATTATAAGTGAGTGATTTAATAGCGCCCTTGAATCTCTTTTTCTTTAAAGAATAGATCGCCATTAAGAAATTTATTATAACTTTTAATAAAATATTTCAGCTCGCTCTTTATTTGATCTCATTATCGGAGTGGCGCCTACATGACTCGTTATTTTTTAACTAAAAATATTTTAATGACAACTCTCAACGGTTCATATAGTGTTTTTTTAGGAGATCTGCATATGAAAATTCAATTAAAGACATTAAAAATATTATGCTTATTTAGTTTAATCACAATACTAGGCCCCTTTGCCTTTGCTAAGAAAAACTTAGGTGTAGGTATTATCCTCGGCAGTCCTACTGGTCTCTCTGCCAATTATTACACTTCAAGCTCCACTTCAATAGATGTGGCCCTTTCTTTTTCACTTGGTCAAAAAATGATTTTACATATTAATAAATTGTGGCTCTACAACCGTGGCCTTAACCTTGACGGCTTCGTCGCCGATTGGTTTTGGGGCGTTGGCGGACGTTTAAAAAACATAAATGATAATAGTAATAACCCTGAGACTCAAATGGGCCCAAGGGTTGTTATTGGCCTTAATAAATTTATCACAAAAATACCTATTCAACTGTTTGGCGAGCTCGCTCTCACAATGAACATTATCCCCGAAACAACTGCTAGTTTTGACTTTGGAATTGGTGCTCGATATTATTTTTAAAACAAAAGTCTATTGAGTTTTCTTCTCATTTTTTTTAGTGTCATTGCTGGGTTCAAAGTTGCGGGATTCATAGGGGCATGGCCTCACACTCACAACAGAACATGTCGCCTTTTCTATCAATCGATCTGCTTCACTACCAAAAAGGTGCATCCAAAAGGTCTGCTTATCCGTGTCACCAAAAATTAACAGGTCATATTCTACTGTGGCAGCAACTATGGCCGCTATGGTGTCTTCTCCTTTTATGATTTGTGTTGTCGTAGGAGACTGGCAATAACTTTTACCAAGAGCCTGTAAGAGCATCAGTAGGGCATCCTCTTCACGCTGATCAATAGCATCATTAACAACCTTAACAATTGTTAGCCGAGCCTCATGGGCGCGGGCAATCTGGTCAGCGGTGCTAATAATTAACCGGTCGTGCTCATCTGACTTTGAAATAACCAATACTTTTCGTATATAACGAACCCCTGCATCTCTAAAAATGGCGAGATGACAAGAAAGATGGTTTCTAAGCCAACCAACAGGGTTGTGCAGTGTTAAAGCACCCCTTGTTTTTCCACCCCATTCGGTAACTAACCACTCACAGTGTAACCGGTAACTGATGTCATAAATGGACTTAAAAATATCATGTGAAACGACGGCATCAAAGGCCACA
The DNA here is from genome assembly GCA_030591685.1 of Pseudobdellovibrionaceae bacterium. Taxonomy (GTDB): domain Bacteria; phylum Bdellovibrionota; class Bdellovibrionia; order Bdellovibrionales; family UBA1609; genus JAUVAX01. Next base: position 62,170 of record JAUVAX010000001.1, read on the forward strand.
GGAGCATTTTGCTTAACACTTAAAGCATTTATCCTTCGACGCAATGACCTTACGTGAGCTGAATCATCGTGAATATCACTGAGTGAAACCTGTTCTGGAACCTCTGTTAAATGAGTGACCTCAATAAGCTCCCCGGTTGAAAGGGCCGCTGCCATCTCTATAAGAACCTCTGGGGTTCTTTCTTTACCAAACAACGGGACCACTGATTTGGCGTGCCTTACAAAGCGAAGCTTCTCAACACGTTTCTGAGAACCAGACTCCTGCTCAAATTCGGCCGTTAAATCTTTACGAGCACCATGTATACCTACAACTCCCTTTCTTTTCGTTCTTTTTCTTGCATAGAATATATAAATAAGAAAACCAGGGATACTAATACCTACAATACCTGACACCACAACAGATTTCATTGAGGTTAATAGTAATATTAAACTCAAAATCCCAAACATTTGAACCCAAGGGTAAAAGGGGGATTTATACCTAGGCTTGTACCATTGAACTCGTGTTTCTCTCAGAACGATAACGGCAATATTCTCAAACATATAAATAAGTAAAATAAATGAACTGGCTAGTTTTGCTATTTCTTGGACATTAAAAAAGAGGATTGCATAACCCACTATGCCCCCAGAAATCAATATACTCCACACAGGCGTTAAATATTTTGGACTTAAAGTTCCTAAAAATTTCGGAAGCAAACTATCTCGACTCATCGCAAAGGGAAACCGAGACGCGGCCATAACACCAGCATTAGCCATAGACATCATCGTAATAATTGCAACAACCGCCACACACCAACCTATTTTAGTCCCCCAAAAGAGCTCAGCTAAGGTATGTATAGACCTATAGTTAGAGTGCAGTACAGCTTGAGATAGGTTCGCTGAAAGCACAAAAGTCACAACGCAATAAATAATCGTTACAACGAGCAAAGAAAGCAGTATGCCTCGGGGCAGGTTCTTCTCAGGTTCTTTGATTTCTTCGGCAATAGCAGCAACCTTTGTAACCCCTGCGTACGAAACGAACACCATCCCCGTAGCTACAAAAAAACCACTTAAACCATTACTGTAGTAGGGGTTTAACAATTCAGGATCATAATTTATTGTTCCATAAAATGATAATATACCCAGGGTAATGACACTTAAAATAACGACAACAATAAGGCTTTTACTGACTTTACCAACGCCTAAAATATTAAGAAAAACTATGAGTATGAGTAATGAAATAGGTAATAATTTAGAAATAGGCATCCCTAAAATTGACGACACATTAGTCAAAACAGCCACATAGGCACCGATACCAAATAAAGCAAAGGCACTTTTTAAAAGTAACGATAACCATAACCCAAGGCCAGCTATCATACCAAACAACGGGCCAAAGGTTCTCTCTAGGTATACATAGGTCCCGCCAGAGGTGGGCATCGCCGTTGCCAACTCTGATTTAGAGAGCGCCGCCGGCAAGACACATATCCCTGCTGCCAAATAGGCCATCCATGCCGAGGCCCCTGTTTGAGCAAAAGCAAGACCGGGTAAAACAAAAATTCCACTGCCCAGCATTGAGCTAATACTAATAGAAATAACGGCACCTAAGCCTAAACTACGATCGAGTGATTTCAATAAAACTCCTTACCTCTTTAAAAAATAACATATAATGAACTATTTAAGAATAAAAGCTAGGCCAAAGCAGACTACTTTTAGACTTTAAGTCTGAAGAAAAGTTAAAAACAAATTTATAATATTTAATATCGCGTCCCACATTCACCTGAATCAACTCTTCACATGCGTGCTTAAATTTTAAGCCCTCTTGTGCCGCGCCCCCTTACTATAAGTAGGTATTTTTATTAGGGTTTAGCCCCTTTTTAAAACGGACCAAAAGAGTTTTCCCTAGACAAATCAATGATTAGTACCTAGTGTAACGCCGTACAAATAAAATGAGGCAAAGATGATTAAAACAATTTTACCAAAAAAATACCAAGAGCCACTCAACTTGGAGCAGTTGATTTTAAAAGACCAACCTCAAACCGACGACACCGTACCTATGGATGTATGCTTTGGTGGGGGTGGGCCCGCCGGGCTCGCTGGCGCCATAGAACTGGCACGACTCGTAAAGGCAGACAATGAAAATGGGGGGTCGCTCGGTGAAATTGAAATTGCTGTGTTAGAAAAAGCCGCCAACTTAGGCGGACATAATCTCTCAGGGGCCGTTGTAAACCCCGTGGCCTTTAAAGAGCTTTTTCCTGAACTCTCAATATCTGATTTCCCCTTTAAAGGTCCTGTTAATGGGGATGACGTGTACCTCATGACAGAAAAGTCCCAAATTAAAATACCAGCCCCGCCAACAATGCATAATAAGGGCAATTACCTCGCCTCAATTTGCGAGATCGTAAAATGGTTAGGGGACAAGGCCGAAGGGTTAGGCATAAATATTTTTACAAACTTTCCGGCGAACAGTTTACTCTCGGAGGGCAAAAAGATCACTGGGATCCGCACGACTCCAGCAGGCCTTGATCGCGATGGCCACCCCAGTGGCGAAAGCATGCCCGCTACTGATATTACAGCAAGAGTGACCGTTTTGGCCGAAGGCACAAGAGGCCCCCTCACGCAAGCTTATCAAGCTTGGCAGCAAATAGCTCCCGACTCACCCCAAATATACGCCCTTGGAGTTAAAGAGCTCTGGAAAGTAAAAAAAGCTCCTCATCATGTCATTCACACTCTCGGTTGGCCACTACCTAAGGATGTTTTTGGGGGCAGCTTCTGTTACCCTCAGGGACCAAACTCTATTGCCATAGGGCTTGTAGCAGGCCTTGACTATAAAAATACAAATTTAGACGTTCATAATTTACTACAAAAAATGAAACACCACCCCCTCTTTAAACAATACCTCGAGGGCGGAGAATGCATTGAATGGGGTGCTAAAACAATACCCGAGGGAGGCTATCACTCCCTTCCCAAAAAACATCATGGCGACGGAATCCTAACCATAGGCGATGCTGTTGGCCTTGTTAACGTACCCGCACTAAAAGGTATTCATTACGCCATGATGAGTGGGATTTTAGCCGCTCGCACAATATTCAAAGCCCTAAAATCTAAGGACTGTACCAGCGAAATTTTAAAATCATATGATGAAGATTTTAAAAATAGTTATATTTATAGCGACTTAAAAAAAGTACGTAATATGAGACACGCGTTTAAATCTGGCTTTTACTCAGGCGGCTTTAAAGCCACGCTCATGAGTTTAACTGGCGGTGCCTTTCCGAACCTCAAAGGCCCATTCAAAGGTGACGAATCAGAAGTGAAAACCGTTCTCCCCGTTCTCCCCGCCCTACCAAGTGAAGAGGGCCTTAGTAAAGTCGATGCCGTTTACTTGTCTGGGAACAAGACCAGAGACGATATCCCTCAACATTTAAACAGTAGTTCAGATATCACCCCTGAAGTGGCTGACTTTTACTCCTCCCTTTGCCCCGCTGGTGTTTACGAACAACAAAAGGGGCAGCTTGTGATCAATGGGCCTAACTGTGTTGACTGCAAAGCCACTGACGTACTGGGCCCTAGGTGGACGCCACGAGAGGGAGGCAGTGGACCCAATTACCAGAACATGTAACTGGTCTTTTATCCTGCCAGCCTATAGTGCAACTTTTAATTCTAGATACATAACCTTTGAAATAATGAAGGCCTAAAAGTATAATTTAAAAATGGCCAACATAATAATTATCGAACCGGACAATAAAACAGCTTACGACCAGCTTAAGCTTATCGAAGAGCTTCATGGCACCCATAATGCAGACCATGTTTCTTCCCTTGAAGTCTTTGAAGCTGACTACCTAAATATTGATGACGACGACGCTCAGGCCACCAGCATTGATCTTATTATATTTAAACTTGAAGTCATTGGTGAAAAATCTGTCCCTGAATTTATTACTGACATTACTAACAGGTGCCTTGAAAAAAAATATATTCAATCAAATAAACAACTTAAATTTATTATCCTAAAGTATGAAAATGATGGGATAGACCAAAACTCACTTATTCACCCCAACGTTTATGATATCATTTACACCCCCATGGACCGGCTCCTTTACTTACAAAAACTTGAAATAATCTTGAAGCTTCCTAAAAAACCAGCTCCCAGTTATTTGTTCTCAACGCCAATAATTGAAAACATTGAAATTTCAAAACGTACACTTATTCAAAGAGTTTCTTCATCAGGGTTCTCAATGATCAACCCCGTTAAAATCAATATCGGCACTCTCAGCCGTATTTATATTCGCATATCCAAAACTGAAACCCTGGGTCTTTATGCAAGGGCCGTTAATGCCGAGGCCAATACTCAAGGAAAAGGATTTTTAATTGATTTTATTTACTACGGGCTCAGTCGGTCTCAAAACGCAGCCATTAATTTTTTTCTTAGAAGCCACAAACACTTTTTAGATCTCGAGGTCCTTGACAATAATCAGTTTCTTTCAAAAAACGCTTCCGCTAACGATACTGATTATACTCCAAAGCATGTCCTTATCCTAGACGACGAAGAGGCGCGTGGCCGATCTTTATCAGGTGACATTGAAAATTCTATGAGTTACGTCATGGCCGATTACGAGGACAACCTACCCTCTTTTACTTCAAAGTACTTGCAGGACTCTGTTAAAAAACCTTCTCAAATGTCCTCGCCAGAGGACCTCCCAACAAGGTCAGTAGTCTTTGAAATTAGTCTAATGGATCAAAAATTAATTCAACTACAAACAGACTTTAAAGACTCTGATCACATGCTACATTATGACCCTAAAGTTTTTTTCACTGAACCCACTCAGTGGAAAAATATTTTCAATAGTGAAGAGGGTAAAAAGGCTCTCCAAGGTGCACTCGCTGAAATAGCTCCTAATAGTAAAATTAAAAAAATTGTGGCCTTAGAGAATAAGCATTATGAAGAGCGAATTGTCCTATTAGAGTTTATGCAAATCTCTAACGAAACAGCTCGAATTACCATCAAGCCAATGATGAAGGACATTCAAGATTTTAGCAAAAATAAATCAAAAAAAGATATTCTTAAAAAAATTGATCTGATAATAGTAAATAAGAAATTTATACCTGAAGAGCCTGGCGTTTGGATGGAAAACTTGAGGGAAAAATTTATTAAAAATGGTATGATCAGGGAAAGCTCAGACCTTAAATTTATAATAGTCACTCATGACAAGGATATCCCCTCTTCTGGGTATGTTGAAAAATTTATTAAACATCCCTACTTAATCAATTACTTTCAGGGAACCCCTCCGAAAACTCTCTTAATGATTTCCATTGGTTTAGCTTTAAAAAATCCATACACTAAATATTGTGTCAATAATATTGCATGGGCCGAAAAAAAGACTACCTGTTACATTGCAAAAAAAGGAACCCTTAACTCACTTTCTGAATTTGGAGCCAGCATAACCAGCAGCTACCCTGTTCAGCCGGGAGTCGTTTTGTTTATGCATGGTTATATTTTTGAACATTCACCCAATGGCACTCTACCTGTACGCTTTTATTTTAACGAAGAAGATAAAGATGGGGACAAAGTTTCTTATATCTCATACTTTATTTATTTTGGCATAACAGATCATTTTTTACGCTTTGCTAGAAAGTGGATTAAAAATAATTATGCTTCAAAAAAAGACAAATAAGCCTATAAGAAATGTTTCATTGTTAATATTAAAAACTATCTCGAGGCAAAAATACTCATACAGGCTCGTGGCACATAAGTTTGGTGATTATAACCTAAAATACTTGTTGTTACTTTTTCTGAAAAACTAATGGCGGCTTTTTCAATGGCGGCCCTTCTTCGGTACATATAAATACCCAAACCTGGAGCACCAAAAGCAGCCATATTCCTTAGAGTCTCTGTAGGGTCACTACTCATCGCTGTTGAAGCAAAATAAATTGAAAAATAAGCCAATCCAAAACCATAGATACGCGCCTGCATTGAAGTCGTTTTCAATTGCTTTTGCAGGCCTTGAAATAATTCACCTTGATTCACGTACATTTTTGGGTTCATTTTTTCATAAACCTCTACGGCCTTAGCTTCTTTATCTTTAAAAATATCTGAGAGGACCATCTCCCAAACCCCCTGTTGAAGAAAAGCCAAAAGTGAAATGGTTGCAATATCTACAGTGCTCTTTAATACTCCCGAGGAGTACATCTCAGGATAAAGTGAATTGGCAAAGGTGTGCTTTGTAACCTCCATAACTCCCAACACACTAAACTGAATAAAACACCACTTTGCCATGATCTCTTGCAGAGAGGCCTTTAGGTGCTTACCATTCCTATCACGGCCCACTTTTGATTTATCAAAAGAGTTCCACCCCTTGTACTTTATCCAATCATTGAAATTATCAATATAGTAGGTCAAGGCCCCTCCCACAGAAGAAGCAATGATCCCCCCAAAGACAGCCGGAACAAGCGGCATTGTTTGTGAAAATATATATGTTGTTATACCTAAGTAACCCGTAATCCTTAGGGCTGTTAAAACTCCCTGATTGTACTTAAGAGCTAATTCGTGAGTTTTTGAGAAGCCCTTACTTTTAAGGGCATTTTGAGTTTTTTTATCAATGGTGATTTGTTGCACCCCACTGACTCCCTCAGTGTTCCAACGGGTTATAAACTCATTCACATCATAATTTTTTATAGAATCTTTATCTAAGGCGTACAAAACCTCAATATCTGTATTTGTAGAGCCTGGAGGTGGTACTGCAAGCAAGCGAATGGCCTTTTCATGCTCGCTTTTATTATGAGACCTAATCACATCAACCGTGACGACCCTTCCGCTCTCATCACGAAAAGACCACGTTATACTTTTAAATTTATTGGAGACGTCTAAATCTAATAACTGGTCCCGAAGGTCTAAAACTTTTTCACCCAATTCAGAGTCAGGTGACTTAGGATCAGCCCAAACACTTGGCGAGTAAAAAGCAGACGCAAACAGGCCTACTAAAACTGCTAATATTCTTTTTTGAGTTAATAGGTACAAACTTAAACCTCGATATTTAAGGACCAATTATAGCTTAAACACCCCCCTGTGTGATAGAGAAAATATTACCTAACCTGTCTAATTTATTGACATTTATGGGGCTGATTGAATGATTATTAGTTTTTCTTATACCTAATATATTTTAATCTGCGAGAAGAGAGAAATAGTTGCACAAAAATGGCCCTGTTTTCGTTAAAAAAACTCAAAACACCTGGCTTAAAACTCGTGGTGTTCTCCACTAAGCCGCTACTTTATGCCCGCAATTACTACAGAATTTTTGATGACCCTCAATGCTGCTCTCACATTCAGGGCAATTAGATTCTGTGTCCGCATTAGGCTCTTCAACAGCATCCTCCGTTATTTTTACGTAACCTAGCTCATTGAGGCCATTTATTTCTTTAATATAGCTCCAAAAGCGCGTGGTCTTTTCAAATTCAATCCTATCAAAAGATACACTAATCTCCCCACTCTTATTTTGCTTTCGTGCAAATAAGCCCTTACTTTCTAACAAATTAAGGTGATCCATATTAAAATCAAATTTAAATTTTTTCTTCACTTCATTGACAACGTCTGAGTGTTTAAGAGTTGTTAACCCTCTAAAATCAGCTTCAGATTCATCACTACAAGAGACAAACGCTGTTGCTATCTCTAAAGCTCTATTGTCTACCTTTAATAATGTTGCTCTTGCTCCTCTAAATAAGTGGTACTGATAAAAATCAGCAAAAGCCTCTAATGTACCCAGTTGATGTATAATAATTTCCTTAAGCTCCTGTTGATTTTCATCATTCATAACATAAATCATTTCTGCAAGTTTCATTTTTGTTAAAATCTTCAAAGCAAATTCAATACGCTTAGGCGATGCCATGAAAAAACGAGTTGTGTATAGCTTCATAGCACTCCATGAAACCTTAATAGACTCTTCGCCTTCATAGGGGGATACTTTTTGATCTTGTTTTTTTGAGGACTCAAAGGGGGTTTCCATCTTCCCCTCCTCTTTTTTTAACTCAAATAAATTAAGCCCCAAATGCTTTGCTGTTAAGCTAATCGAGCCAAATACTCTTGGAATAAAAGTTTCAGGGATTGGGGAGGTGTCTTCTTCTAATTTTTTTGACCTAAAAGCAGCCTTCATTGTTTTAAGGTCTTCGGTTTGACTTTTAATGAGTACTTTTATTCCTGGGGGGGCTTTCTCTAACTGTGAGCGCAAAACCTCTATAGGTATCTTAATAAACGAAACGGCGTTGATGGCCTCAGCGCTTACTGTAAACTTTGTATCTACCAAAAGAGCTTCAATACCAAGTATATGAGGGCTATGAATTTTCTGAATTTCAATTTTCTTACCGTTTCGCTCAACAAATAAACTCACATGACCTGACTTAAGCATGTAAGCGCTCTCTATAGCATCTCCCTCTCCAAAAATGAGATCAGCCCTTTTTACTTTTGTTTCACCGTTATCAGCCATAGAGCCCCCATTTGCACCTATTTGTACCTATAATATTCGGTATTTCACACTGTGTTCTAAATACCAATCCACTATAAATCCGCAGCAAACTATGGTATTGTGAAACAGAATGCGACAAGCAACGCGCCGCAACATTTACTTATAAGTTTTTCAGAGGATCAATATGTCTTTAGTCATTGGGTTTTTAGTCGGTATTTTAATGTTTTTAATTTATATTTGGGCCTCCAAGAGACAAATGATCAAGGCCTCTAAGCTCTATGCCGGCGACTTGATAACTGAGGCCAAAGAGCGGGCCCAAGAACTCTCAGAGGACTCAAAAAGGTCATCCCTAGAGTATGAGGACGAACTTAAAGAAAAATTTGATACAGAGATTAACCCCACTTTTGAAGGTATCGAAACCCTAAAGCTTAAAGTTTTAGAACAGCAGGATATTAACGAAGAAAAGGCCCGGCACATTCAATCCGTCGTTTCAAAAAAACGGCATCAACTAAAAGTGATTGTTGAGAAAAATAACACCAAATACTCGGGGCTTCAGAAAACCCTAGAGAGCTCTTCTGAGATTAAAAATAAATATATTGAAAACCTTTGTCAAAAGCTAGCGACGACCCTTAGTCAATATAAACCAATGCTCCACACTGAGCTTATAGAGACTGAAAAAGCACGAATGTCTAAACACATTCAATCCGTAGAGGAAGAAACGCACACTCACCTTGAAAAGACAGCCAAACGTATTTTAGGTTCAGCTTTACATAGATTTCAAAGACCTTATTGCCCCGAAAGAGGGATTCACAATATTAACTTTCCAAGTGATGTGAGCATGACAAGAACTCTTGGGGCCAACGATGAGTATATCCCCCTAGTAGAGTCTTTGATAGGTGTTGATCTTACACCGGTGAGAGAGAAATTATTTTTAAACGTTTCAGCCTTTGACCCCGTCCGAAGAGAACTCACTCGAAAAGTTTTTGAAAAGATGGTCCGCGACAAGCGCTTAGACAAGGCAAAAGTAGAGAGAATTGTTCAACAGGCTAAAAAATCTTTATTTAAAAAAGTTCGTTCCGACGGAAACGCCTTGGCTAAAGAACTTCATTTGAGAGACTTACATCCCGAGATAAAAAATCTTATGGGAAGTTTAAGGTATCGTTATTCATTTTCGCAAAATCAATATTACCATTGCGGCGAAGTCGGTTGGCTTTGCGGGCTGCTTTCTTCTGAAATGGGTTTAAATATCTATACAGGACGCAGAGCTGGCATGCTCCATGACCTGGGGAAATCAATGGATCACAGTATTGATGGCGGCCATGCTGTTATTGGTGCTGACTTTATTGATAAGCATGGTGAGGAGCCTCACATTGTGCATGCCGTACGCGCCCATCATTATGACGAGACCCCTAACTCTGACCTTGCCTTTTTAGTGATTGCCTCAGATGCTATGTCTGGCGCACGACCAGGGGCTCGAAGATCTACTGCTGAAAATTATTTTCATAAAATGAATGAGCTCGAACGCATTGGTAATAGCTTTAAAGGAGTACATCAAACCTTTATCCTCAGTGCTGGACGCGAAATTCGAGTTATGGTGGATGCTCGAAGGTTTGACGACTACAAAGCACTCGATTTAAGTAAACAACTTGCCGAAAAAATCGAGGAAGAACTCACCTACCCAGGGCAAATACGGGTCACTGTGGTAAGAGAAACACAAGCCATACAGTACGCAAAATAACATATTGTTTGACCACTTAAACGCTCATTAGCACAAATCACTGAGCCTTTAAGCCTGTTCATTTTTTAATTCATTAAAGCATTTAAGTACAAGTGACTCTTTATCATTAATAATTTTCATTTGTTCAAACACACACTCTACGACTTGTTTATATGTAATATTCAATACGTTATTCTGTTCTAAAAGCCAAATTATTGAGCGCGCACTGCGATCAATAAGCTTACCATTTGAAGGCCTCACCCAAGTCATAATGTTACTATCAAAACGCTCCATTAAGCCCATCACCAATGTTGAGTGGGTGTTTAAAAGCATTTTTAATGTCACATGTCTAAATAAGCTGTGCATATCAGGCCAGCGAAAACTGAATTTATTTTCTCTTAATTCAAAAGTACACATTATTTTTTTGTCATCAATAATGAAACGTTCTATCTTTGCCTGTGGTTTTCTCCATGTGGCAACATCTTGACTGAAGTTATAACCTTCTAAGTAATGCTTTGTTGTGCGAATATCAATTTCAGGCCAGTTAAGGCAATGAGGCTCTCTGAGAAGCAAATGCTCCCATGACTCTTCTGCCGACTGAGTTGTTGGTATGGACACATAACAAAGCGACCTTAAACTCACCTCCGTTCGGCTTTCAAAAGCGGGTAAACTAAAAGTTGGAGACCTCTCGGTGGTGTCGGTAAAAACTACTATAGAGCTCCCCTCGCTTGTTTCGTAAATGACTTGAGACTTTTCTTTATATATCAAGGCCTCTCTCTCTATAAAGGGCTGTAGAGCCTTTCTATCAAAGTGGACCCAGAAATTATAAAATATTTTAAATTGCTCAGTACGCTCTTGATCATTTTTAAAAAACAGGGCCATGCCAACAGCCAGCATTTGCACCGTGCTCGCCTGCATTCTTGTACTACCAGCTAGCGCCATAGGGCCCACATAAAGATTAAGTTTTATTATATCAGGGTTTTGAATTATTTTTTTTGATCTCTCTACGTTTGCAATAAGTGTTTTATCCTTATTACAGTATAAAAAATATGGTTTTATTTTTGAGATCTGAGTGGCCCTCTCCACCGCACCGATAACAAAAGGGGTCTCCCCGCCCTCTGTGACTGCGATTAACAGATCGCTTTCACCAAAACCTAACTCCTCTAAATGTCTCGCCCCATATTCGGAGTAATCCTCAAACCCCTCAAGAGAGTGTACAAGAGCTATATCACCACCGGCCATAAAAGCTCTTACAGCCTGACTCTTAGGGTTTAATTGCTTATATAAAACTTCAATATTTAAACTTAATCGCCCCGTGGCGCCGCAACCACATAGAAATACTCGACCTCCGCCATCAATAGTAGAGTGAATTTTGTCAGAGAGTTTATGTATTTGCTCTGAGTTTTTAAAGAAAATCTCTAATGCTTTTGTGTCTACTTCATGGAGTAATTCAAGGGCATGAGGTAGGTTAGTTTTACAGAGGCCTGAAAGCCCCTGTGTTTTTGGGTGAGGGGCCTCAGTCGCCAAGGGCCCCAATTTATAAAGATCGGCCTCTAATAAGTAATCTTTAGCTGAGTGGAAATGCGTCATAGTTATTGATTATAGCCTATTTACTTACAAACCTTTACATGTCTTTAGTCACAGCTCGACCTTTATATTCCCTCTTTATATAAGAGCTTACTCTTACAGCTAATACTTAATAACAAAAAAATAAAAATAAAACGAATATATTTTTTGTTCTTTTTTAACCCCATTTTATTTAAATAACGTTTAGCTAGGTGTATTATTAAACTCTCTTAAGTTGAACCCTGCATAAACTCATGCCATCATTTCAACTTCACCGTTTTAAACACTAGGAGCAACACCCATGTCTGAACTCAAAAGAGTTTGTATTATCGGCAGCCAAAGAATTCCCTTTAGTAGATCTTTTAGTAAGTATATGGGGCTCTCAAATAGAGAGCTCGCCGTACAGAGTTTAAATTCACTCATCGCAAAATATAGCCTGCAAGGCGAATGCCTGGGAGAAGTGGTGCTCGGCGCCGTAATGAAGCACTCCTCGGAGTGGAACTCAGCTCGTGAGTCAGTACTTAGCACACAGCTCTCGCCTATGACTCCTGCCTATGACTTGCAACAGGCCTGCGGCACAAGCCTTGAGGCCGCAATACTAATTGCCAACAAAATTGCTGTGGGCCAAATTGATAGTGGCATTGCCGCCGGTGTAGATACGAACTCAGACTTACCTATTGTTTTTAGCAAAAAGTTTTCACAGCGGCTCCTCAAAAGCTCACGTGGGAAATCGGCTCTGCAAAAACTAAAACCCTTTATGGGCTTAGGGGTTAAGGAGCTCTTACCGATTGTCCCCGGCGTTATTGAGCCCCGAACAGGCTTAAGTATGGGTCAAAGCTGTGAACTCATGGCAAAAAAATGGGGCATTACTAGACAAGAACAGGACCAACTCGCTGTAACAAGCCATCATAATGCCGCCGCTGCTTACAAAGAGGGTTTTTTTGATGATCTCATTACTCCCATGAATGGTCTCACTGAAGACAATAACTTAAGAGCCGAAACATCCGTTGAGAAAATGGCAAAGCTACGACCGGCATTTGATAGAAAAAGCGGTAACGGCACACTCACTGCGGGGAACTCCACCCCGTTAACTGACGGCTCATCGAGTGTACTTTTAGCCTCAGAGGAGTGGGCCCAAAAAAGAAACCTACCTGTGTTGGCCTATTTAACAATTGGCCAAGCCGCGGCCGTTGACTTTGTGGGGGGAGAGGGGCTGCTCATGGCGCCAGCTTTTGCCGTGAACCAACTCCTTAAAAAAACAAAGCTCACTTTACAGGACTTTGATTTTTATGAAATTCATGAGGCCTTTGCAGCACAAGTTTTATGCACCTTAAAGGCATGGGAGGACGAGTCTTTTTGCAAACAGCAGCTAGGGCTAGACTCTCCCCTCGGCGCTATTGATCGAAGCAAAATGAATATTAAAGGCGGTAGCCTCGCTATGGGTCACCCTTTTGCCGCCACAGGTGCCAGAATAATAGGTGGCCTTGCTAAAATGTTAGATCAAAAAGGCCATGGACGTGGGCTTATTTCTATTTGCACTGCTGGTGGCATGGGTGTCACCGCTATATTAGAAAAATAATCTTAAAAAAAGAGCCTTAATGTATCCAAAAATTACCCCCTATAAAACGGGCCACCTAAAAGTGTCTGAACTTCATACTCTATACTTTGAGGAGTGTGGATCACCTAGTGGAGTGCCCGTTGTCCTTCTCCATGGAGGTCCTGGCGGCGGATGCATTGACGATTATCGACGTTTTTTTAACCCTAATAAATATAGAATTATTTTATTCGATCAACGAGGCTGCGGGCGAAGCACCCCCCATGCAGAGCTCACTGACAACACAACATGGCACTTAGTCAACGATATTGAATCCCTAAGAGAGCACCTAGGGATTAACTCTTGGCATGTCTTTGGGGGGAGCTGGGGCAGCACCCTGTCCCTATGCTACGCCATTAAGAACCCGAAAAGGGTCAGCAGCCTTAATTTACGAGGTTTATTTTTATGTCGAAAAAAAGAAATTAAATGGTTTTATCAAGAAGGGGCCAGCAAACTCTACCCCGAGGCCTGGGAGAAGTACCTAGCCCCTATCCCCATAGATGAAAGAAATGACCTGGTCGGAGCTTTTTACAAAAGACTCACAAGTAACGACCCTAAAGTTCGCATTACTGCCGCCAAAGCCTGGAGTGTTTGGGAAGGGTCCACATCTACTTTGTTACCGAGCAAAAGCACTGCTAAAAATTTTTCTGCCGATGAGTTTGCTTTAGCCTTTGCTCGCATTGAATGTCATTATTTTATTAATAATATTTTTGTAGATAATGATGACTTCTTTTTTGAGAACCTAAATATAATTAAACATATCCCCTGTGACCTCGTTCACGGCCGATACGATGTCGTTTGCCCAGTCGAAAATGCTTGGGAGCTAAAGAAGGCTTGGCCGAACATGAACCTTCATATTATTTCAGACGCGGGACACTCAGCATTTGAACCAAATATACAAAAAAAATTAATAGAAATTATGGACTCGCGAATCTAATAAAAAAATTGTAATTAGATTCGATCGACCTCTAAAACAAAAGGGCTTCAATAAAGCTTCACACCTACTCCTCTTAGAGCTTTGTTTTCTGTTATAAAAATCAATGACACCTGTATGCCTTCACATCGACTCTTTATTATACACACTCATCTATTGTCAGGACTCCACCTCACCTAGACCTTGGTACTGATTTACGAACGCAGCGCTTAAAAAGCAAAAGACCTCCCTGATTAGACTAAAGTTCTGGGGCCAAAGGTCGAAGAGTTGGTCATAAGTCCTGTTTATCACCAACGAAGGTAGAGTTATGAAGGTCAAAATTAGCCCCTCTGTTATTGTATTATCACTCATGTTTTGTGTGTTGCCATTGCACGCTCTGGACGAGCTCGAAGCAGAGACCCACCAAAGCCCTTTTTTGGCCAAAAAATTAGACATTATATTTATCATTGATAACTCACCTAATCTTTTTGATAAACAAAAACGACTGGCTCTTGAAATAGATAAATTTATTAATAGTTTAAAGAATATAGATTGGCACATTGCTGTGACGAACTCCGATGTGAGTGGCGGGGCCCACAGCCTCAACGGACACTTTGTTAAATATGATAATGGAGATCGTTTTATTCGTAAAAACACAGATAAAGCCCCTCAGAAACTCATCAAAGCCCTCATCCGAGAAAATGCAAAAAACTGTGACCCCACCTGCCCCTCTGAATCGGAGGAGCCCCTTAAATCTCTTGCTCTTGCTCTCGGCAACAGTAAAGGGAATGCTGCTGATTTTTTTAGACCTGATGCTGAACTCTCTGTTGTTTTTCTCACCGATGAGGATGAAATGAGCACCGGCCCCCTTCAGGCAACAAAACCCGGACATATATTAAATGCAATGGAGTCTTATTTTACTAACAAACTTTTGCTCCCTTATGGGTTTATTGTGCAAAACAATGATGGTGAGTGCCGTAAAAACCAAGGCACAAACAGTCAGTACAGCTCACACATTGAATATCTTATATCAAATGCTAAAGGCCTTAGTTTTAGTATTTGTAGCAACTTTTACGACACCTCCCTACTTAAAGCCTCTTATCATATGAAAAAGCAACTTCACTCTATTGTTTTAAGGCATGAACCTGATGTCAGCTCTATTTCTATAGAAAATGATCAAAACTTAAAGTGGCATGTCAGAGGTAAGAAAATAATTTTCACACAACTTGATGAGCAACAAAGACACCTTTATATCACCTACAAAAAAACAAAATATATCATTAAACCTAAATAACTTAAGTATTCAAAGTGTGAGCTATTAAACGTAATACACAGATGAGTCTTATGTTTTTATAATCCTCAAAATAGCGCTATAAAGCCCTTTTCTTTCTGGACCATTGAGCGTTGAACCCCACGCTGAGCATGATCAAGACAATCCCCAAAATATTTATAGGCCCCATGGCCTCTGAGAAAACAAAAAACCCTACCAAAAGTGATAACACGACTCCAATATACTGAGCTATACTCACTTCATGCACTTGTGCTGTTTGAAATGCTTTTGTTAAATAAATTTGTGCAATTTGAGTAAATACACCAATGCAAAGTATTAAAAGCCAGTCTCTCCCCTGAGGAGTCACCCAATACATCAAAGCCATTGGGGCAATGAGCGGAACCGTCACTAAGGGGAAATAAAAGACAACCACCATTGGCCCATCAGTCACTCTTAACTTTCTAATCACAGTGTAGGCACACCCTGAAAAAAAAGCGGAGATAAGCCCCAACCCCATAACTCCATAGGGGACATCATCACCAAAACCTCTAGTGAAATACACCCCAATAAATGCCACTGAAAAGAAGAACCACTGGATACTCTGTGGTTTCTCTTTTAGCCATACTCGAGCCACTATTAGGGTAAATATGGGGGACATGTATTGCAAGGTCACTGCTGTACCTAGAGGCAAGTGTTGAAGGGTGTAAAAAAACAACGTTAGGGCTATTGAACCAAAAAGCCCCCTAAGGATTAATAGTTTTTTATTGTTGCCCCAGGGGTTTATTTTTTTAGCTTTAAGTATGGTAAAGGTGATCACCAGTGTTAATAGTGCTCTAAACAACACCAGTTCAAAAGCAGGAAGATGACTTAAAAATTTGAGGCACATATTAACGACCACAAAGTTTAACACCGCCAATAACATATAGTAAAAACCCAAAAGAAATCCCTTAATGAAATTTTAAATAACAACTACGTACTCAATATATGCTTATCTATTTTTTGTCTTGAAAGCGACAAAAACTAATTAAGCGTGTCCCAGTAATGGCTGAACTATTTCACGCCTACAATAAGTTGAGCCTAATTTATAAACACGAACTCTAGCGAATCACCCGGCAAAATGAAAACCGATATACTTTATATTCATCGTGAGCGAGAGAAAATAAAACTCTCACCTCAAACAGGGGGGCGGCAGACCGAATTTAACGCCCATAGACTTTTTTGAACCCCATAGGAGACCCACCAATGTTGCTCTGCAACAACTTTTGCCCTGATTCAACCATAGTATAATTTTTATATTTCATTGTAGTTTTTTCATACTTTTATGATAGCCTCTTAAGCAAGAAAAAACCCTACGGAGGCCTTATGTTTAAACTATTTATCGCAGCGCTATTTATTTTTAATTTTAGTACATCCTTTGCTAAAGCCAGCGAAGATCCTGATTTGTACTGGATGAAGGTGAAGGCTAAAGACAAATTTGCTCGTTCTCTCATTGCTAACACTGGCATTGCCATTGAGCATGTGAACGATAATTATGTCATGGGCATGGGGACTAAAAGTGAACTAGATGCTGTCAAAAAAACGGGACGTTTAGAGACTTCTTTTAAGCTCTCTGAGCAAATGCTTGATTTCCCGGCTAAGGATGAGAAATTTCATAACTACACAGAGCTTTTAGCTGAACTCAACTCACTGGCGGCAAACAACCCCGACATCGTTGCTTTAAACTCTATAGGCCAGTCACATGAAAATAGACAAATTTTACATCTAACCATCTCTACAGATTTAGCTCAAAGTGATCTTAAACCAGGTATTGTTTTCATGGGAGGGCACCATGCTAGAGAACACGTTTCTATTGAAATGCCCCTTATGTTAGCTCAGTATTTGGTTCGAGAGTACCGCAATCAAAATGCTGAAGTCGTTAACTTGCTTGAGTCACGACAAATTCACCTTATACCAATGGTAAATCCCGATGGAGCAGAACATGATATTTCTAGTGGTCGGTATAAAACCTGGAGAAAAAATCGTAGACTTAACGCTGATGGAAATTACGGTGTCGATTTAAACCGTAACTACGGATTTATGTGGGGAACAGGTGGATCCAGTAAAAGCACTCGCTCAGACGTATACATGGGCAAAGCCCCATTTTCTGAGCCTGAAACAATGGCCATTAAAAACTTTGTAGAAGCACAGACTAATATCTCAATTTTACTGTCCTTCCATACGTTTTCTGAGTTGATCCTTTACCCATGGGGGCATAAATATGACAGCATCAGTGACTCTCGTGCCCTTTCAGTTCATACAACGATGGCTAACCGTATGGCTCAATGGAATGGTTATAAGCCTCAACAATCCTCCGACTTATACGTTGCCAGTGGCGACACGACTGATTGGAGTTTTGGCTCTCAAGGTATAATTTCATTCACATTTGAATTGGACCCAAAAAGTATGTGGAGTGGTGGGTTTTACCCTGGGCAAAATACAATTGATATTGCCTTTAATAAAAACATCAAACCAGCTCTTTACTTAATGAGCTACGCAGATAACCCTTATAGGGTTCTCGAGTCTACACATCAAGCCTACGGACTAAACAGTCCTCTTGTTAAGTAAGATTAGAATTAATAAAAAAAAGCTCCGAATTTCGGAGCTTTTTTTTAAACTTAGTTTTTAATAAATAATGTGATTACTCTTCGATATCTTCTTCATCATTACTGCCTTCATCAAACTCATATTCATCGCTAGTCTCTTCAAAAGAGTCATCATATTCTTCTTCATCTGCAAAATCATCCGCAGAGGTTGTTTCATAACTATCTTCATCAAGATCATCTATGCCCTCTGAATCCGACAAAATTTCACCTGAAATAGATTCCTCATTATTTACACCTGTAAAGTCTCTTATATGTATGTCATCAACAGCTCTCATTATTACTGCGGTTGAAGACCTGGGGTTTACGTGTGCAATTTTCATGTACCCCGTCACTAAATTATCATTACTAATAAAAGATTTTTTAAAGCGCTCCTTTCGGTTTTTTCGAATGGGCAGTATATCTCCTGGGGCAAGACCTGAATCACTCCCCTTATCTATATAAACGATGGCGTTATTTGAGAAAAATACTCTTTCAGCGGTATATCTGCCGCCAATAATTAAAGCCGAAATATTTTTAATATCTTCCTTTTTGAAATCTAACACTACATTTTTAACTTTTCCGTGTCTTAAAAAAGAACCCTTTTTTACCGGAAATATAGCTTTTTTAACTAGCCCCTTGTAAACAATTCGCCCTTTATAATTAGATGTCACTCTCTCTATAACCTCTATACTCCCAGTATACTTTATACTAAAACCAGAGTTTTTTATGTTCTTCCACTTATCTTTATAGGTAATTCTCCCAATATTTTCATATGAAGTGAGCAACTCACCTATATCCAAAGATCCTTTAACCGGTTCAATATAAACATATTGGTAAGGAGAGGCTGTGTCCCCTCCCATCTCAACTTCAATAATTTTTGCTTCTGGCTCTGGGACACCATCAAACAATACAAAGTCTAATCGAGTGACTTCTTTAAAATCGTAAACGGGTCTTTTTCCGTAGGTAATGCCGGCCTCATCAAATATGTCTGAATTTCTGGCCCTTAAATGTGGCAAACTTGGCGGCAGTGTTTGAACTACTGGCTTGTATGGAAATAATGGTGGAGGAAACACAATATTCAACTCTTGAGTTGATTCAGAGTAGTACTCTTCATTTTTATTATTTGCAGTGTTTGTTTTTACTTCATTGGTTTCTGAACCATCAGTAATGGTAAAGCTCGGAGAGCTGCTCTCATTACCTAAAATAAAATTAATTTTATAATTTGGTTTAATTAAATGAGGATTAAATAGTTGATCATTCAAAGACCAAATTTTAGGCCAATAATTACCGTCTCCAAAAATAGTACTACTGATGCCCCAAAGCGTGTCTCCTGATTGAATAGAGTAAGACTCTTGTTTGCCCTTTTGTAAAAGCCCTGACCACTGTTCTTCTGTAATAGGAGAACTATAAAATTTTGAGTATATATCCGCCAGAGCTTGCTCATACTCGTAATTGGGCTCATCGTAATCGTTCGATTCCTCAGATGCTTCAGCCTGAAAGGACTCCTCTTCAACTGGTTCGGGGTCCATAACGGGCTCTATAGTTTCTTCAACAAGAGCCTCTTCAACAATCGGCCCCTCAAGGGTCGAGTCAATTTCTTGCAAACTCTCCTCGTCCTGAGCTATTTCAGGGTCTAAATTACTGGGGTCTTCGTTTTCAAGTTGATCATCTTGAGCGGTCTTAGTTTTCAAAGAGGGCTCTTCCTCAAACTCATCATCTAATAAAGACTCTATGTCTTCATCTTCATCATTCTCAGACAGATCTTCTGAGTCCTCATCCGAATACTCATCCGCCTCAGCTAGGTCCTCAGAATCTTCATCTGAATATTCGTCTGTTTCAGCTAGATCTTCAGAGTTCTCGTCTGAAGGCTCTTCTTCTGACTCCTCACTAAGCTCCGTTAACTCATCAAGTTCATTATTAAGTTCATTTTTTTGAGTGGATTTTTCACTATTGACCTCAGAGGACCCGTCAAACTCATCATCACTTTTTTGTGATTTAGCACTCGCTCCACTCATCTCTTCAGCGGTGTATTCTTCAGATTGATTAAATTCTTTTTCAAAATCTTGAACAAAATCCACATCTTCTTGGGCCCAAAGATGAGTCGAAAACAATATAGCTATTAATAACATAAGGTATTTAATAATCATAAAACTGAAACTTCCTTGTTTCGCTTAACCTATGGTAATTCTAGTATTATTTTATGCACCTGGCTATTGAATTTTTGACAACTCTACCTGAGCCTTTTTGTATACACTCACGCCCGGCCCTTGCTTTAAAACCTCTTTTAACGAGAATACATAAGCCCCAGTGAGGTTCATTTTACGATACACCTGGGCTTTTAGGTAGTTTGCTTTAGACAATAGTTTTTTGTTTGATGAAGACTTCTGTATCTCTCCTAGGCCTGAGAGTACGGATGTGTATTTTTTAAGTCTAAAGTCCAGCTTCGCCAACCAATAAAGAGATCTATTTTTAAGCTCGATACGATGGTGCTTTGTCTTTAAAATATTTACTCCTGCCAGTACAGCATCATAGTTGTTCTCTTTCCAACTACGCACTATAAAGTTGTACACCTTTACAGCAGAGCCACCGGGCACTTGAATTTCTACATATGTTCTAAGTTCAGTGGGCTTTAACTTTTTTGGTTTTTCTCTAAGAACCATTAAAACTTCATTCTCTTCAGTGAGTTGTGAAATCGTCTGTCTTTGCTGTTTTATTAAACCATACGCTCTGTCTTCATCTAAATCATGAGCACTCTCATTATTCATACTCTGACAACCCACCAGAAATAAACCTATAAAAAAAATATGACTTGCTCTCATAACCCCTCTTTATCAGTTAATGCTAGCGCTTTTAGTGCTCATTAACAAATAAAGGTTTTTACATGAAAAAAAAGTTTTCCACAGGATTTGTGGATCTTAAGACCATAAAACCCCTAGACCTTAGGTCAGACAAGGGTTTTAGCCAAATGCAGTGGACTTAGGCATCAATTAAGTGACTGTTTTTATTATTAATTATTCAATTTTTTAGAGTTTTTTTTTGAAGGTATTCACTTTCTTAAATTCGAAAACCGGACTCCCCCCCGTCTAAGTCCATCTAAATAAATCTCCGCCTAGGCACACCTCTTGAAATGCCCTATTCATATGCTTAAGCCCACTTCTTACATCTTCGCCTTGGCCCTTATGATCATCTCATGCTTTGTTCTCATAAGCCCTTCTGAGGGCGTTCACTCACTGTGCTTACAATGGACCACCTCAGAGTCACCCTTTGACTATATTTATCAGTCTCTTCTCTGTGGTGAAAAACTTAAAAAAAATGACATTTACCTGGTTTTAATTTCAGCAGGGCTTATACATTTATTCGTCGTTTCAGGAGCGCACATCCTTTTTTTAGAAACACTTTTAAATAGATTACTCCTAAAGTTCATGTTTAAAAAACTGGCCATCACTTCTCTGCTCATCATCTACGCACATATCTGTTTATGGTCACCCCCAATTACTAGAGCATTGAGCCAGTACATTCTAAAATCTTTTAATGGTCATTTAAAGCTCAATCACTCTCCCTTATTAATACTCCTGCTCTCCATCATTATTTCTTTATGCTTTCAACCAGCCTGGATGTCCTCCATATCTCTCCCCTTAAGTTGGGTGGCGAGTCTTCAGTTTATTTCTCCAAACAAAAGTCCTCTGACGACAAATATAAAAATCTACCTCACCATGCTTCCGTTGACTCTAATGCTCACACCTTTGCACCCTTATTCCATTTTATTTAACACCCTGTTCGCCCCTGTTGTGAGCCATGTTTTATTTCCCTTAACTCTTATTTCTGGAGCTTTCACACCCCTTAGGGGCTTCTGTGACCTACTCTGGGAGCAGAGCTTAAAAGTTCTTTCACTCACAACTCAGATGGTCCCCTCAGGTATGACAGATGGGTTTTCAATTTCAGTTCTAGGAGCCTGGGCCTACGCCATAGGCCTTCATTTCATTTACACGATCATTTACAAACGGAGAAATTTTTGAGAAACATTAAATTCACCCTTTGCTTAACTCTGGCTCTTTTACACCCCCTACGCCTCAGCTCACATGTTAACAATATGCTTATTATTTGGGACGTGGGACAAGGGCAGTTTTTAACTTTGGTCTCAGCTTATGAGTGCCTTCATATAGACTCTGGAGGTGAATTTTTTGCTCAAAAAGCCACTCTCAAACGTTTGTGTAATTATAAATCAAATCTTATCGCTTTTACCCATTGGGACTGGGATCACATAAATTTAACCCCAGTATTAAAACACCTTTTTCCAAAGCTCTGTCGCCTTAACTTCTCTCACTCTCTGCCCACTAGTGACCGAAAGAAATCCCTCATTCAGGGTTTAAAGGTCTGTAAACACTCACCCAAAATAATAATAGAGCCTCTGTTTCCAAGAAAGTTACGTCAAAAAATCTATTCTTTAAGTTCAAATGATCAGTCTGATGTTTTTAATGTTGAGCATCTATTTTTATCCCCAGGGGACTCAACAAAAAAAGTTGAAAAATACTGGGCCCCAAGCCTGTCGAAAACAAACCAGATTAAAACCCTTATCTTAGGGCACCATGGCAGCCAAACAAGTACTTCAACAAACCTTTTAAGGGCTCTCCCTAACTTAACAATGGCCATTTGCAGTGCCCGCAAAAAAAGATACGGTCACCCCCATAAAAGAACAAAAAAAACCCTCAAACTTTTTAGAGGTCTGAGGGTTTTTTGTACTGAAAATTTTGGAAGCATTGCTATTAAATACTAAAAGGCCTGTATTCTAAATTTAAATCTTTAGCTACGGGTTCGTAAGAAACATATCCTCCGTAAACATTTAAACCCTTATACAGGGCTGGATCTTTTTGTATCGCATCTTCAACACCCATTTGAGCAATCATAGACGCATACCTCATTGTTGCATTAGTGAGTGCGTAGGTAGATGTCCTCGCTACAACTCCCGGCATATTGGGGACGCAGTAATGTATCACACCATCAATATCAAAAGTAGGGCTGGTATGAGAGGTGGGCTTACAGGTGGCAATACACCCCCCTTGATCTACGGCTACATCTACAACAACACTCCCCGTCCCCATAGACTTCACCATTTTTTCGCTTACAAGTTGAGGGGCTTTTCGCCCAGCAATAAGTACAGCTCCAACAAGTAGGTCCGATTTAGAGACCGCGTCTTCAATATTACTCACACTAGAGTACAAGGTTCTTACTCGACCTTGAAAAATATCATCTAAATACTCCAGTCGAGCATGGTTTACATCTAAGATGGTCACTTCAGCTCCAAGACCCACCGCCATTTTTGCAGCATTTGTCCCAACAACTCCACCGCCGATAATTGTAACTTGCCCTTTTTTGACGCCAGTCACACCACCTAAAAGTATACCCTTACCACCTTTATCTTTTTGTAAATAAAAGGCCCCTACCTGTGTCGCCATACGTCCGGCCACTTCGCTCATTGGTACAAGCAGTGGTAAACTGCCGTCAGCCGCCTGTATGGTTTCGTAACCAATGGCCTTTACCTTTCTCTCACAAAGGGCTTTGGTTAGTTTTGGCTCTGCGGCTAAATGTAAATAGGTATATAAAATTTGATTCTCTTGCATGAGTTCGTACTCATCAGCAAGGGGCTCTTTGACTTTAACTATCATTTCTGAAGATTTATAAACCTCAGATTTAGTGTCTATAATTGTAGCGCCCACCTCTTCGTACAGTTCGTTTGATATCATGCTCCCAAGGCCCGCATCCTTTTCAACCAATAATTTGTGCCCTTCACTGACGAGCTGCTTAACCCCTTGTTCGGTAAGACCTACTCTGTTTTCACTGATTTTAATTTCCTTTGGGACTCCGATAATCATATATTTACCTCTTATTAAAATATTAAAAACCGTCTGAACCTATTTAGACTTGTTGCTTCATTTCGTCAACCCAAGACCGTGGGTTTTACCCCAAAAAAGCACCATGACAAAGCCTATCAATATTTACAAAACTTTGAATATGTAGTCTAATTAACTGTATTATTTGGGGGTTATTTTGAGTGCACAATGCATACTGGGTATTGACCCAGGAAGCCAAAATATGGGTTTTGGTGTTATCAGTTCTGATGGCACTGCTGAAACCCATATACACCACGGAGTAATAACCATACCCAATAAGTTGAGCCTTCCTGGAAAGCTTTTTTATGCCCATGAAAAACTCGGTGAGCTCTTTTTACAGTTTAAACCCACATGTTTTGCCTTAGAGGACATTTTTTTAGGTAAAAACCCAAAATCAGCTTTTATTTTAGGGCATGTTCGAGGTGTTTGCCTGCAGATTGCTTACAAAAACCGCTGTGATATCCAAAATTATGCCGCACGCACGGTAAAAAAAACCATCACTGGTTCTGGGGCCGCCTCTAAGGAGCAAGTGCGAAACGTTGTGACACGCTTGCTCAATATATCCACCGAAGCAAAACTAGATGCGACAGATGCCCTCGCCATTGCTATAACTTATAGCCGTCACCAACATGTACAAACTCTCCAAAAAAAGGGGGTCTATTTATGATTGCACTGCTCAGGGGTAAAGCGACAGCTCTCCATGAAAACACTTTAATCGTTGATGTTAATGGCGTTGGCTACGAAGTCACGTGCTCGGAACTCACAAAATTTGACCTCCTTGAAAAGGAGTACTGTAAAGTCCTCATACATACACACGTTCGAGAAGATGCCATTGTATTATTTGGCTTTTCAACACCCATAGAAAAACAGATGTTTTTATCCTTAGTTAAGGTCAATGGCATTGGCCCTAAAATGGCCATGACTATTCTTTCAGCGGGGTCAGTGGAGAGTATTTTAAAATTTATTGACGAAGGTGATGTCAAGGGGCTTTCAAGTTTACCAAAAATTGGCAAAAAGAAAGCCGAGCAAATCATTTTAACTTTAAAGGGTAAGCTTATTATTGAAGACCAAAACAAAACCCTCTCTACGTTTTTATCACGTGATGATATTTGCTCTGCCCTTATACACTTAGGTTTCAAACCTAATGACGTTGCACTTGTCGTTGACAAAATGGATAGCTCTATAGACCTACAAACAGGGGTTCGCATAGGCCTCTCAGCCCTCACGCAGGCCCAAATTTAAGGAGAATCCATGGAATTGGACAAGCAACCCATCACTACTAATAAAAAACAGTCCTCTGATAAAAAGGAAGTTTCTCTTCGCCCAAAAGTTTTTGAAGAGTTCCCGGGCCAAGATGTTGTGAAAAATAAACTTAAAGTTTTTGTTCAAGCGGCACAAAAGCGCAAAGAACCCCTTGATCACACACTCCTTTGTGGCCCTCCGGGACTCGGCAAAACTACACTTGCAAATATCATTGCAAAACAATTAGGGGTCGAGATGGTCACCACCTCTGGCCCCGCTCTTCATAAAAAGGGGGACCTTGCGGCCCTACTTACAAGCTTAAAGCCTCATCAAGTTTTTTTTATTGACGAAATCCACCGCCTCTCTCGTGATGTTGAGGAGTATTTATACTCAGCAATGGAGGACTTTTTTTTAGACATTGTCACTGGCGATGGGCTTGGCGCTCGGTCTATCAAGTTCCCCATAGCTCCGTTTACACTTGTGGGGGCGACAACACGATCAGGACTGCTTAAGTCCCCTTTTAGAGATCGCTTTGGTATCGTTGAGCGACTTTCTTTTTATGATACCGATTCGTTAGTTCAAATTTTAAATCGATCCAGCCAGATACTTAAAATTAACCTGGCTCCCGAAGGAGCTTATGAAATTTCTAAGCGAAGTCGGGGCACCCCACGCATAGCCAATCGACTCTTAAAAAGAGTTCGAGACTATGCCCAAGTCATGGGCAACGGCCATATTGATGATGAAATGGCCAGTTTTGCGCTCAATAAGTTAGAAGTGGATCAGCTGGGGCTTGATCAAATGGACCGTAGAATTCTCTCACTGATTTATGAAAAGTTCTCTGGAGGCCCTGTGGGCATTGATACCCTTTCAGCGGCTCTTAGCGAAGACGCAAATACCCTTGAGGAGGTTTACGAACCTTACCTTATTCAACAGGGTTTTTTACAAAGAACACCTCGAGGGAGGGTGCTTACAGACAGCATAAAAGAGCACCTCGACAAAACCATATAACCTTTAATCAAAAAAAATCAGTTTAAAGTTTATTTAAACGCCCAGAGATAGCGGCCGTTTAAATCAATTTCTGGCATGTTTGCGCCTAATTCAATAGATCTATGGCAGTCGGGGCTGTTGAGTATTTTATGAACCAGGGTATTCATTAAATCATGTCCTGTTTTATACAAAACTAAGTGACCAAGCATTGGCTTTCCAAGCATGACTATGTCCCCTAAGGCATCTAAAATTTTATGCCGTACGAATTCATCACTAAACCGAAGGCCCTCTTCGTTCACTAGAGTTTCCGTGTCGAGCACAATCGCAGTATCAGTACTGCCCCCTTTTATAAGCCCCTTAGATTTAAGGGCTTCAACATCTTTTAAAAACCCAAAGGTCCTTGCCCCAGAGATTTCTCGAGCATAGCTATGTTCATTAATATCAATATCTAAAGTTTGATGGCCAATCACCGGGTGAGAAAATTCAATGGAGCAGGTCACCCTAAGACCATTATAAGGCTTAACGTAGGCGTGCTTCTCTTCGTTTCCAACATATATGGGCTGATCAATATAAATGTACTCCCTGGCCGCCTCTTGCTCCACCATGCCGGCACTCAATAGGGCTTCTAAAAAATGCTTGGCGCTGCCGTCACATATTGGGATCTCAGGTCCTTCTAGTTCAACAAATAAATTATCTATACGAAATGCCGCCAGTGCGGACAAGCAATGCTCAACAGTTGAAACTGAAAAGTGCTCTCCACCAAGAGTGGTTGCATTCACTGTCGCCACAACATTTTTATTTCGAGCCGCTAAAGTTGGCCTTCCAGGCAGGTCATTTCTAACAAAAAAAATGCCGGTGTTAGCTGGAGCCGGACAAAAAGTTAATTTGCACTCCTGACCACTGTGCAGGCCAATGCCTGAAACTTCTGCTCTCTTACGAATTGTTCTTTGTAAGTACATAATATTATAAGTATTTGAGACGCCTGATAAAATAGCAACCTAAATTTCCCCTCTCCTGATTATATGAAATAATTTTAAAGACCCTGCTTTTGATCTCCATCAATTAAAAGACTGGCTCTTTAGCTATTTCTTAAGAATTTTCCGTTACTTACAAGCCCAGCCCGGCTATATTGTGGGTATGAAATTAATTTTTGCGCTTATCTTTTTGACACTTATAAACTGTGCCTCCCCAAGAGGTCCAAAGTATATTGGCCTAGAGGAGCACGATGATACAAGCGAAGCTCGAGGGCAGGCGTACTCTGGCGACGGAATTACCATCAGATACCCCATGAAAGTCAGCGCCCCTGACTGGAAACCCTTTGAGTTTTTCTTTAAAGACTGTCACGACATCGGACCTCATTTTTATTATTCAAAAACAGCCTACGCCTGCACTTATCCTTGATTTCGTGAGAAACCTTTGAGAAAATTTCTTTATGGAACCTGTAAACCCTGAATTTGTTGAGCGCTATCAACTTTTGCTCGAAAAAAAACCAGAATCCAAGGTTTTTGCTCCTCTTGCCGAAGCCTACCGAAAAATGGGGTTTATAAAACAAGCCATAGAGGTTTGCACAAAAGGGATCCAACATAACCCTCATTTTTCTAGTGGGTACATTGCCTTTGCGAGAATCTACATGGCTCAGAAAGACCTCGACTCTGCCCTAGTAAACTTGCAAAAAGCCTGTGAGCTATCCCCCGAAAATTTACTTGGGCATGAGCTTTTAGCTGAATGTTACTTGAAGCAAAAAAAAACAAAGCTCGCACTTAAAGCTTATAAAATGGTGTTATTTTTAAATCCTCAACATCAACGAGCTGCAAAGGCCATAAAAAAACTTGAAAGCCTCACCGCTGATGAATTTGATGATGAAACATTCTTAATGGAAAAGTTACCCTTAGCTGCATATAAAATCACTCACCCCATAAGTGAGCCCAAGCATTTGGACCCTGATAGTTTGGAGCTAGAAGATACTCAGCCCCCTGAAACTTGTGAAACCATTGATCGATTTACGTCCCTTGTAGATGCCTATATAGCGCGCAATGAAATTGACAAAGCCCGAGAAACACTCATTGAAGCCGAGCGTATTTTAGGCCCAGTGGCTCAAATTATTCAAAGAAAGCCCTATGTACTCAATAATCGCACCTTTGAGCGACTAGAAGACCCTCCTGCTGAAGTCATAAAGCCTCTTAACGACGATGAACTCAGCTCTAATGAATCTGAAAAGCTTCAGGTCCTTAAAAATCTACTCTCTCACATCGAGGGCAAAGTATAGTTAGCAAAATCTCTCACGTGCATGACTCTAACTTAAATGCGCTTAAAACCGATGATAAGCACTATACGGCGGCTTGCCATTATATTGTGTTTGAAATAGAATAAATTTTTGATTTTGACTCTCAAAGGAGATCCCATGGTCAGCACAAGTGACTTTAAAAAAGGCCTTAAACTTATAGTAGACGATGAGCCCTACACCATTATTGACTTCTCACATTATAAGCCCGGAAAGGGCAACTCTATAACTAGAACAAAGCTTAAGCATCTTATAACGGGCTCTAACTTAGATAGAACCATTAAATCGGGTGAGAAGTTCAAAGTCCCAGATGTTGAGTACCAAGAAATGAACTACCTTTATGCTGATGACAGTGGGTTTAACTGCATGAACCCTACAACCTTTGAGCAAATTGCCCTCTCTAGAGATGTGGTCGGAGAAATTGCGAATTACCTCACCGAAAACCTTGAGGTGAAGGTTACTTTTTACAATGAACGAGCTGTTGCGTTAGAAGTTCCGACCATAGTTCAGCTTACGGTACAAGACACCGAACCAGGGTTTAAAGGCAACACCGTAACCGGGGGCTCAAAGCCGGCAATTATGGATACTGGATTAAAAATTAACGTGCCTTTACATATTAAAATTGGTGATTTCCTCAGAATAAACACTACTTCTGGCGAATATGTCGATCGAGTCTCTAAGGACTCGTAAATAACAAAATTGGGCGACGCATAAACCCTCGATCTCTCCTTAAAACCCTATAAACTTTAAATGAGGTTTATGTGTCTAACAGTATGGAAATTCATATTAATAAATCCCTGAAGTCCAAAGAAGAGGTCTCAAAGATCGGCCTTCGCCTGGCAACAGAAGCCATTGAGGGAAAGCACGATAAAGAGTCTCTAGTTTCACTTTCTTATTTTTTACTGCAAACAAATCAAATTGACCTTATCGGAAAACTTTCCATAGGAACCTTGAAGTATCAAAAATTTTTAGCCGTTACTCCACTACTAATAGCGCTCCGTCAAACAAAGAAATTTGACGAAAGCGAGGCCCTTCCTTTTTTTATAACTGCCGCAGAAGAAACCCAGCAAACAGAGCAGCTTATTCAAGTCACCAATATTAAATCTAAAGACTTAGTCAATCTTCGAGAACAAGTAATCAAAAAACTTCATGAAAAGTATAATCACAGAAAATTTGAACTTCTAGAGAAAATTAATTTTTTTAAATCAGAAAAATTATTCGATCAAGAAAAAATAACCCTCCAGCAGTTAGAGCAAGAGTTCCCTAACCACCTTGGGATTGACTCCCTTATCTCAGATTGCCAAAATAGATCAGCCGCTTATGTTTTAAATCAACAAAATTTTAAAAAACCGTGGGGAGATTTTGAAAGGCCTCTCCCTCTGACCTCAGAAGAAGATAAGTTATTATCTCTATTTGAAAAAGAGCTCAATTTACTCTGCAAAAAAAAACCTCAAAGTAGCTATAATTTTGCTCTTCTTTTTTACTTTCTAGGGGACCTTGATCGATCATTAAAAATGTTAACTCATGCTCCCGACTCATCATCAACTGAATGGCTAAAACTAGAAATTATGATCGAAAATCGACATTTTGTAAGTGCGCTTGAGCTCGCCTCAATACTTGAGAGCAAATACGCACATGACCCGGAGACAAACTTTGCTTGCGTGTACGCAAAGGCCAGGTGCCACTGGGGCCTTAACAAAGTTAACTCCGCAATTAACCTGATCTCAAACCTTGTTCTCGTGCGAGCTGATTACCGTTCAGCTCAAACACTCCTCTCCAAGTGGAACGGCGGCCTCTAATGAAAATACGCACGGGACTCATCAAGTATTTAATTAGTCTACTTATCTTTTCAAGTTTATTTTTTACTATTGGTTTTGCTTATAAATATCATTTACCAAAAATAGAAACTTGGCTGCTTATTGAACTTGAGCAGTATACTAAAAACAATTTACCCATGAGAGTTTACCCAAAAAAAGTGAGTTTAAAGGCGTTTCCTCTAGGGGTACAGTTTAGTGAGCTAAAGGTTCTCCCTAAATCGCCCCTAAAATCTAAGCTGGCCCCCTTTAAGGTCAAACACCTTACTGTAAGCTTAAGCTGGTTAGCCATATTAAGAGGCGAAATAAGAATCTCTAACGTTGAGTTAGACTCAGCTGAGCTCTCGATACTTGTAAAAAATGAGTTTAAGCCTAAAAGTAATATGGCTAAAATTGTGTCTCCAAAAAAATATTTCGATTTTTCAATATTAAAATCAATTCCATTAGACCAACTCATCATTAAAAACATGAATATTATAGCTAGTGATAACCGTCACGGGCTCTCCTTAAAAGTAACTGGACTCAGAATTAAAGTTGAAAATCAGCTCAAGGCACTTTACACAGAGATTAATATCCCTAAGTTAACACTCAAAAGAAATAAATATCCAGCCCTTGCTGATTTATACATTGATACACAATTCTTATTAACCCCTAATTCTATTAAAATTGCAGGGTTAAAAATAAAAAAGAAAAAATCATATGTGGTAGCAACAGGCGAGATTAATGCAAATGTCGCTGAACTTAAGTATAATAAATCAATAATAAAAACTAGAATGAATGTAAACCTTCGAGAAATCACTCAATTTTCACATTATTTTTTCAAAGAACTCATGCTGCCCAATTTAACAGGGCATGCTTATTTGGATACTAATTTTTCACACTCTAAAGGAGAAAAGCTCACTTCTAATTTCAAGTTAAAAACAAAAAAATTAAATATTAATCAGTTTGTGATTGGCAACATCACCCTTGAAGGGCACACCACTCCTAGTGATATATTGCTGAAAAATGCTATGCTTGAGAACAATTCAGGTAAAATCACCTCTACCCCAATACAAATACCCCTCTCGGGCGCAGCAAGCTTTAAAACGTCTATTAAGATACATGACCTTGAGCTGAGCCAATTATTAAAAAACCTCGACCTAAAAAGGCCACCTCTTAGATTAAATACACAAGGGGAGCTCAACTGTAAAATCACTATTAAGCCTAAATTCAAAGTCAACTGCAA
Source organism: Pseudobdellovibrionaceae bacterium (assembly GCA_030591685.1). Lineage (GTDB taxonomy): Bacteria > Bdellovibrionota > Bdellovibrionia > Bdellovibrionales > UBA1609 > JAUVAX01. Next base: position 93,710 of record JAUVAX010000001.1, read on the forward strand.
CAAATCACGTTTGAAAATATCTCACTTTCATCTGTTTAGTGACAAACAACATATGCAAGAAAGTACCATTGTAGACCTTAGCGATGTGACTCTAAATGGCGGAGTTACCGTAGACAGTAATAAGGTCACCTATTCATCCTCTATTAAAATAAAAAACTCTACAGGCTCTTCAAAGGGGACCATTTCCTATCAAAAGGGTTTTTATATCACTTATAAAACGGCTCAACCGGGGCTCGCCTTTGACGACATAAATAACCTGGTCCATCTTAACTTAGGTGGGACGGCCATGGTTACAGGCTCTACAGCTGGAACGAGTAAATACGCCACCATAAACATGAGGATTAGAGCCAAAGATTTTCTTTTCCAGGACTTTAAAATGGGCAAGGTCAGCACTGATTTGAAATACAAATCAGGAACGCTATATTTTAAAAAAATTGTGGGCAAGTACAAACAAAATCGATATTTTTCAGATTTAAATATAAATCTCACCAAAAGCCGCATCTACTTAAAAGGTCGCTCTGAGTATTTTAACATTCAAGACACTCAGGAAATGCTCATTAAGCACCTCAAGATCCCCTTTGACTTCACCGGAAGCGGGCAGATGGATATAGTCCTCAATAGTCCTCTTAATTTAAAAAAACTAAATTATGACCTGAATTTCAATTTATTTCGTGGAACTCTTGCCAAAGAAAACTATGATGAAATAAAGGGGCACATAAATAGCAAGAACGGAAAGGTCACAACTAATAATATCACTCTTAATAAGTCCAACTCCACGATTAGCCTAAAGGGGTCTGTTTTACCTGACACAAGTACAAATATAGACATATCTGCAAGAAATTTTAGAATTGAAGAGTCCAAGCATATTTCTAACTATGGGCTTAATTTAACTGGACAAATAGATTTAGACACAAAAATGACGGGCCCCCTTAATAGTCCCAATTTATTAATTAATGGGCGCCTAAGCAAGGTGCTTATTGCTGAGTACCCACAAAGGTCTTCAGCTTTTTCATTAAACATTAACAAACAGTTTGTCTCCGGCAGAGGAGCTCTCTTTGGAAATACACTAACGACAGACTTCAAATTCCCAATATCAAAAAATGAAAACTTTAAATTCGTATTAATAACTAAAAATTGGGACTTTATTAAACTATTTAATTTATTTGCAAAAAAAGATATACAAAAAAAATATCATACTCGTTTAAACTTACATGCAGACCTCAAAAGCAAACGAGGCGGGCTCTGGAACAGCACCGGGGCCGTAACTGTCAACAGCTTTAACATTGAACGAGGGTCTATTAAAATGTCCTCCAAAAATTCACCGCAAATCTTGTTTAATAAGGGGAAAATATCTACGCATAATTTCAAAGTAACCGGGGAGAACACATTTGCTGAACTTGTCTCTAAAAACACGGTAAAAAATAATCTTAACCTAGAGCTCACAGGCAAAATCAATCTCGGCTTGGCAGCCATACTCACCCCGCTTGAAGACTTATCAGGACTTGCAAATGCTAAAATTAAAATTACAGGCAAATCTACTCAGCCCAAATTTATGGGTTCAGCATACATACATAACACTACCGTTAAAATTAAAGATTTCCCCCACTCTTTTACAGAGCTGAGTGCGGACATCCTGTTCAACGATGACAAGGCTTATTTAAATGCCGCAAAAGCAAAATTTGCAAATGGAGACGCACGAGCCTCCGGTAAAATTATCTTCAGTAGTCTCGATAATATACAAGTGGATGCTCGAGGCGACTTTGAGAATGTCTCACTAAATTTTCCTAAAAATATTATAACTCACGGCTCAGGCACACTATATCTAACAGGCCACTGGTTTCCTTATGAACTCGGTGGAATATATAATATAACTGGAGGTGAGTTTAAGGCCGAATTCACAGACGCAAACAGCTCTAGTATAACAATTGCTCCCAGCCGGTTTTTGCCTAAATTTCTTGTTAAAAAGGGGTTCGAACCACTAAGTCTAAATCTAAATATTGAAATGCTTAAGCCAATACACATCAGGAACTCTCAAATGACAGCGCCAATACAAGGTCAGTTAGCTGTTACAGGCACTCCAACAAACCCTATTTTAAACGGCCAGCTCTTATTTAAAAAAGGTGGGCAAATTGCTTTTAGAAAAAACAGCTTTGAATTACAAAGAGGAAACGTAGAGTTTAAAAATTCATCACCAGACAATCCAAACCTTTTTATTGCGGCCTTAACTCAAATAGAAAGTAACGACATTAATTATGATATCAGCCTACTTATGCAGGGCTCCGGTAAAAACCCAAAAATGAACCTCATAAGCTCTCCCCCACTCTCTGAAGTTGACCTCGTTACGCTACTGGCCTTAGGCATTACTACAACTGAACTTGAAAAGACAAACTCACAAGAGCAGGCCACTCAAACCTCATATCAAATTGGGTCAGCTCTTCTCGCAAGTCCAATAGGCAAGCAATTTAAAAAGAGGTTTGGGTTAGACGTACAAATATCAAGTGATTTTGAAGAGCAAGTTGCAGTACCTAAAGTAACTTTAAAAAAGCAGTTTACACCAAAGCTAAGCGGCGCTGCCAGTCAAACACTCGGGGATAAACCTAAATTTAATGCTAAGGCTCAGTATAAATTTGATAATAACTGGTCTGTCATTGGTTTTTATGACTCTACTGAGGAAACTGACGACAGCGATAACACCACAAAAGATAACGACTCAATTGGCATCGACCTTGAGTATCGTTTTAAGTTTAAGTAGGTAAATAGTGAAACTTTTTGGAAATATAATCATACTCTTGTTACTCGGATCACATCCAGCACTGTCGTACCAAATACAATTTGAAAACATCAAACCTAAATTAACAAGTTCACTTGAGGCCGAAAACCCTAAACTTTTTTCGGGGAGCGCTAACCTTAAAGACGTTGACGATGCGATTAGAAAGATAATGACATCTCGACTCTATTCTCGTGTAGTTGCCACAAAATCATCAGATAACATTATAAACATTAAGGCTCATATTATAAGAATATTCTCTTCAATTAATTTTACCGGAAACAACGTGTTCTCTAGTTCAAACCTCTCAAGCATCATCTCCATTTCTAAATCTCAAATTTTTGATAGGGTTAAAATTGAAAACTCAAGGCGAATAATCTTAAATCATTATAAAAACAGCGGCTTTCTTAAAACTAAAGTTTCAACTTCAATTAAATTTAATACGCCGGGGAATACTCAAGTTATATATACAATTGTTGAGGGTCCCTCTAGCAAATTATCAAAAATTAAAATCAATACAAAAAACACCTACCTTGAAAGAATATTATTAAAAAAAGTTCGAAATTTTATCAATAAGCGACTCACCTCAACACTTCAGAATGAAATCAAATCCATTATCAGTGACTATTTATCAGAAAATAGATATTTTTTAGCCCGAATTAGTGCTCCCTTAATTTCATTAAGTAAAGATCAAGAGTCTGCTGAAATTAGTTTCGATGTATCAAGTTCAAAGAAGTACGAGATACTTTTGTTTGGTAACACTTCTTTTTCAACACTAGAGCTTTCAAGAATACTTAAATTCAGCACCTTTGAAAAGGGCTCGGACCCCCTCCCTTACATTCAAAAAATCCTCACTAACCACTACCTCAACTCTGGTTATGCAAATGTTGAAATATCTATCACCCCCTTAGAGAAGAAAAACCCTCACTCTATTTGGCTAAAGGTCTCCATAAAGGAAAGTAAAAAAATATTTATAAGTGACATTATTTTCAAAGGACGATTTTCTAAAAGCACTAAATATTATATTGATTTTTTACGTAAAAATAGTTCACAAATTATATCTAAATCTTTTTATAATAAAATTGATTTTGATTTTGGGCTAACTAACCTTATAACTCATCTACAGAACTTGGGTTTTGTGCATGCAAAAGTGTCCTCCGTTCGTGTCAAAAAAAATAAATCTGGTTCAGAATTAACAATTAGTGTCTATTTAGAGGAAGGTCCCTTAACTCTCATAAATAAAATTAACTTCATTGGGAACAACTCTTTTAATTCAGAGACACTTATTGATACTTTTGGTCTCAAGAAGGGCTCTCCGCTGAACTCAGAAATTATCACACAGGGTTTAGAAAAAATAAAAATGTATTATGATAATCATGGTCATATTGAAATGAAGATTTTAAATAACAATCAGGACATAGTAAAGTACCTGCCCAACAACTCTTCAGCTAATTTATTAATTAAAATCTTTGAGGGGCCGTCGGTTACAATTAAGTCCATCATTATTGAAGGAAATGAAAAAACAAAAGACTATGTAATTTTAACGGAGATACCGTTGAAAAAAAACAGCCTTGTCACCTCAGAATTATTAAATGAAACTAGGCGGCGATTAAATAATTTAGGCGTTTTTAACCTCGTTCAGGTCAGCACTCTAGAAAGAAATACTAAACTCTCTGATCGAACATTAATTGTTTCTCTCGCTGAGCGAGACCCCGGGCTTGTTCGAATAGGGCTTGGTGTCACTGATGAGCACAAGCTTACGGTTCGTGGATTTACAGGGGTCTCTTACAATAATATTTCGGGGCATGCACGTGCTGCCAGCCTAAGAGCTGATTTAATGAGTCATGTTGAGCTCTTTGATCGGCCTACTTACAAGGTTACTTTTGATTACCTAGAGCCCTTTTTATTAAGTTCTCGAACTCGTGGACGCTTAAATATAACCGTAAAAGAACTTTTGAAAATCGCAGACAATGCCACCGATCCAGATCTTGTTGATCGCTCTAACCAAATATCACTGACTTTAGAGCGCGACCTAATAAATCACATTAACCTTACATGGACTATGTACAAGCTCGATACCCGTGAACAATTTGATATAAACACCTTAACACCAAAATCTAATCGTGACCAAATTGCAACTATGGGGCCCGCTATAACTTTTGACAATAGAGACAACCCCTTTTTACCATCAAAGGGATACTATGCACGTTGGTTTTCTGATTACTCAAGTCCAAATATCGGCAGCTCTGAAAAGGTAAAGTTCTACAGAACAAACATAAGTATTACAAATTACAGAAAAATTGAAGAAGGTTCTAATGTGATCTGGGCAAATAGTATAAGGGGGGGGTACTTAGAAAATCTGAGTGATTTATCTGGCTCGTCCGTACCAAAGTCTTATGCATTTGCACTAGGGGGCAGGTCTACAATTAGAGGTTTTGATGCCGGAAGCCAAAACGACCGACTCTTGCCTGACATTGAGCTTCCTGACGTAGTCGGGCAACCTTATATAGAAAACTCTCAAAGCTATTATTTATATAAAACAGAGCTTCGTTTCTCATTATATAAAAATTTTGGGGCCGTATTATTTTATGATGCTGGGGCTTTATTTGCTAAAGGCGTGACTCAGAAAAAGCCCTTTAGACAGTCGGCAGGCTTCGGGTTTAGATATAATACTCCCTTTGGGCCCGTAAATTTTGAGTTTGCATTTAAACTTGATCGTATCCCAGAGTATACAGAGGAGGACCCTTTTAGGTTTCACTTCTCAATAGGTAGCTTCTGATAACACACCCTTATAGAAAATATTACTTACTCTTGAAACAATTTATGTCACTCCCTTAGTTCTTATGAACTTGAAACTCTAATCAAACGCAAAATCAAGTACTTAAGCTTTGTTTTAGCTAGTAATTACGCCTATTTTTGGCATCAACCTTGCTCTGTAGTAGCTTATAACAATAAGAGGTAAGGTATGAAAATTAAAATGAAAGCATCCACATTGACATTATTTAAGGTTACTAATTTTGGGCTTATTCTTACGTTAGTCATTTTAGTGTCTGCATGCTCAACATTAAAAACAATGAAACCGACTAAAGACAAAACGGCTGTATTAACTACATCCACAGGTGGCCGAGTTGAAATTAGTGATTTAAACTCTAAAAAACAGCCCGCAAAAATCAAACATGTAATATTTAACAAGAGAACGCGACTTTGCAAAAAAAATCCTAAATCTGAAAACCTTGCCATAAAGCAAGAGGAGTTAGACCTAGAGCTCTCCTTTATGATTAATAGCCTCAGTAATCAAGAGCTTACAGTCTCAAAAAAAGGCTCTTCATACAGACTATTATCAAAAAATATGATGACAAACCTCTACAACACTCCTAATTGCCCAAAGTTTCGGTATAAACTTCATATTATAAGTAAGCTTTTAAAGGGCCATCAATTGGTCTCTATGCAGTAATGACATTGCTGTAAGTTAAAACTGTATTAAGAACTGATTATTATATTCTTAAAATAATGAAATTTTTTTCTTTGCAGCCCCAAGGGCTTGCATTAGAACTATCTATCTCCTATTTTTCTGGTTCATAAAACAAAAGGAGATCTAAATGAAATCAAAAATAAAAAAAATTAATATAAAAGAGCTCGAACAGGAGCTCCTGCATTTAAATACTTATTCCACTTATGGTGTAAAATTAAATACGTGCACCTTTGATCGTTAAGGAGGGTGCCGACAATGATTGCTCGAAAAAATATTTTACAAAATGAATCACCTGAAGCTCATACTTACCCGTCTAGAGTGCAAAATGCCACTCTCTGGGAGAAGCTCTTTGTCAGTGAAAACAGTCCACTGCGAGAGCTCTTTCAGGAGTTCGAATTCAGCCGAAGGCTAAATCCATTTAGATTGATGCACAAGGTAAAACATGAGACCTCTCTGGATGACAGTAATAAGGTTGAGTTTTCAGAAAAAGTACTCCCTAACAATAACCCCGTAAGCGTTGAAAGCTATCAGTCCGTAGGCGCCTACCTTGCCCTTTTTTCATGGTTTGGCGTGACCGATTTACATAAAAACAACATGATGTATAAAACAATTAATAGACACACTAAAATTACACCTCTCTCCATTGAATGCATATTTAATGATATTTACTTACCCTCGCAAACACTCTTAGCCCCAAAAAAGACTGATCAGAACAACCATTCAGGTTTTGATAAAATATTTGATCACTTGAAGTCAGAAGGTACGACTCAAGATATTTACTTATTTATTAAGGGGTATATTGAATACCTATTGTTCTTAAACACAATAAAGCAGAGGATTTCTACACTTGTGAATTCAATTGAAAATGTTCATAACACTCCTATTAGAGTACTTGTTAAAAATGATAGCGTGTACTTAAAATTTTTTAAGGGGTATTTAATGACGGCGCAAGAATTTGAAAAAACTGAAGTTTTACAACTTAAGAAAAGCAAAATACCCTATTACTTTCATTACTTAAATGAGAATAAAATCTACTTCTACAATACACTTGAAGAGCAGGAGCCCATACGTCAAAACTCTCCTATTCACAAATCCATACACAAACTCTCTAGAAGACAAGGCGTTATGCCTAGTCAAAATTCATATAGGAGCTTACTTGAGCGGGGAGCTTTGCAATTAGCTCGTTTACTGTTACCTAAAGATTATTCAGGTACTCTCGGAGATAAGAATTTTAGTATAAATGCCCAACACAAAATAATCACAATCAAGTGCGCTGGTGAGTTTTATGTTGAATGTGAGTCTTAGAGTTAGGGTTTCCCATCCGCAAATAAGTGAATCAGATGACTATAAACTCCCTGTTATGTATTTATTTGATAATCTCATTCGAAATAAGCTCGCCATGGACTCAAAATATAATCTGGTCCAAGTTCTAAATTTAAAAAGCAAGTGTAGTTTTGACTGTTTTGCGTCGCTTTCAAATGAAGATGTTTATAAAGTACTCACGGGCCTCATTAACAACTCTTGTGAAGCTTGTGATCAGAGAAAGGGTTATATTCGCGTAAGAATAGAGGAGAAAAAACTTTTTATAAAAATTTTAATTATTGATAGCGGCACAGGAGTCCCCCATGAGATTCTTACTCGCTTAAACAACAAGAGCTTTTCTTACAAAAAAACTACTAGTACAGGATTTGGCTTAGGTTACTCTCAAAAAATATTACGAAGCGTGGGTGGGGACGTTATTTTGAAATCAAGAGCTCATAGGGGTACTATTACTGAAGTTACAATACCTAAAGGCCCAGCCCCCAGTTATCTGGCTACAAGTATTGATATCAATGTACCAAATATTGTTATTATTGATGAGGGTCTCGACACAAGAAATGACTGGATGTCTCGGCTTCATAATGTCCCAGGGTCTAATGCTCTGAGTTTTACTTATTTCGAAAGTCTTAATCAACTTGAGCCTTTTTTGCATCACTATGCAGAGCAAGTCGATCAGTGTTTATTTTTAATAGATTTTTCTCATGGAGATCAAAATTGCCTAGAGTTTATTACTAAAAATAAACTTAAATCAGGATCACTCCTGGTGTCTAGAGGCTATGAACACCCTGAATGCATTAGAGCGGTCACCGAACTTGGGTTGAAAATATTGCCTAAGGTGTTAATCCCGTATATACCGATCAAATATGGCTCTGATGTTAGTGTACCGACCGTTGCTTTGTAAAATTTCCTAAAAACTAAACTTTGACCCATGTTTAAAAAGTAAATTTGTTGTTTTTACGTCTGATTATTCATAGACGCTCTTACTTTCTTTACTTATTTTTTTTCATATGCTTTAAATCTAACTGAAAAAGCAATTAATACTGTAAGGAATAAATTTGAGTTCTCTTGTTTCACTTTTAGGTATATTTGTATTTATCGGGTTTAGCTACTTACTCTCTTCACACCGCAAACAAGTTGATAAAAGAGTGATTATTAATGGCCTCGCCCTACAGTTTGCACTCGCTATATTAGTTTTAGGTATTCCTGCGATACATTTTAATGGGCCTTTGCAGTTTTTACTACAGTGGGCCAATGTGTTTTTTTTAAGTATTCTTAGTTTTACTGAGCAGGGCACAAATTTTTTACTGGGCCCTTTTTCAAGTCGAGAAACATATGGGTTTGTGTTTGCCATACATGCTTTGCCGACTATTATATTTTTCTCTTCATTAATGGCCGTTCTCTATCATTTAAATATTATGCAAAAAATTGTAAAAGCATTAGCTTTTGTAATGTTTAAAATATTAAGGACCAGTGGTGCTGAATCTTTAGCTATGGCGGCCAATGTTTTTATCGGACAAACTGAGGCGCCTATTGTTGTACGCCCCTACGTAAAAAACATGACAAAGTCTGAGCTAATGACCCTTATGACGGGCGGTATGGCGACCATCGCAGGGAGTGTGCTCGCGGCCTTTGTAGGCCTGTTACAGTTTAAAATCCCAAATATTGCGGGGCATTTACTGACGGCCTCTGTTATGTCTGCTCCCGCTGCCTTTTTATTTTCTAAAATTATATATCCTGAAACAGAAACCCCACTGACTTTACAAAAAATACCTGACGAACTCCCAGAGCAAAAATCTGTAAACATTATTGAGGCCGCCGCCAAGGGCGCCAGCAGCGGGATGAAAATGGCTATAAATGTGGCCGCCATGCTTTTGGCTTTTATAGCCTTAATTGCCACATTAAATGGAGTGTTAGGTTACTTTGGCGAACTCATTAACTTTAACTCATGGGGCAGGGATCTTATCCCGGAGGCCTTTATAAGCCGTGGACAGGCTGGGTTGAGCTTACAACTGATGTTCTCTTGGGTGTTCGCCCCTGTGGCTTGGCTTATGGGAATACCCTGGTCGGACTGTTTTACGGCAGGGGCTTTACTTGGTGAAAAAATAGTTATTAATGAGTTTGTCGCCTATGTCCACCTGAGCGAGTTGACAGAGCAACTCTCTGAGCGATCTCTTATTATTTTATCTTATGCCCTTTGTGGATTTGCAAACTTTTCGAGCATAGCAATACAAATTGGCGGCATTGGGGAGTTAGCCCCATCAAGAAAATCTGAGTTGGCACAATTTGGAATCAAAGCAATGATTGGCGGTAGCCTTGCTGCCTTCACAACAGCAAGTATTGTTAGTTTGTTTATTTAATTTATATTTTTTATCAGCTGACGCTTTAACTTTTTAAATCAAGCTCGCACTACAATATACATTAACTCTTAATTGGTAGTTTAATAATTTGAATTTGTAACAACTTATATACGGCTACAAAAGAGAAAAAGTAAAGAGTCGTCGAAGTAAGAGTGTTGTTATAAAATAAAAGGCCTGCGACATAACAATCAATGAGGCCTTGAAATGATTTAGAGTACAATGAAGTTAAAGCCCAAACCCCAAAGTTAGTTACAAGAAAAAATAATGACGAGGCTAGGAAGCTCACCGCAATGGATTTTACTGCAAACCACTTAGAGCCCTTTAAAAAAGACGACAATAACGGCATGAGTCCTACTGCTAAGTAAACGACTAAGCTTGTGCTATGAAACCCTAAAAATAAATCGGTAAACACCATGGCAGCAACGACTGGCCACCAGGATTTTTTAAACTCACCCAGTGCGTACCCTGAGAAGAGCCCTAATGCTAAAATGGGAGTAAAGTTCACCGGGTGAGGGAGTAGGCGTGTCAGAGAAAAAACAAACACCATTAACGCTATGACAAATACATTATTTACGGGCTTCATACTAAGCTCCCTTTATTAAAAAGCCCTGAGAATTTATCAAGTTACTCCCCTGCCGTCACTTGGTAATTTACTATGGGTTTGCTCGCCGCATCATTGGTTTTAAATTTTGATTCCCTCTTTGAAATCAAGTGGTTATGTTACACACCTATTGTCTTCCCAAGCTAAGTCACCTTAAGGAGCCTTTACATGTACAAACTCGTCTTACTCAGACACGGAGAAAGCCAGTGGAACAAGGAAAACCGCTTCACGGGCTGGGTGGATGTTGATTTATCTGAAAACGGAATCAAAGAGGCTCTAGAGGGTGCTGAGTTACTTAAAGCCTCAGGCTTTAAGTTTGATATCGCCTACACCTCTGTTTTAAAGCGCGCCATTAGAACCCTATGGTTAACATTAGACCCGTTAGATCTTATGTGGATACCTGTGATACGCTCATGGAGACTTAACGAAAGACATTACGGAGCCCTTCAAGGGCTTAATAAATCTGAGACTAGCGAAAAGTATGGAGAAGATCAGGTTTTCACATGGAGGCGGTCTTATGACATCCCCCCTCCGGAGCTCCCCGTAGAAGACAAAGAGCACCCCTCCCATGAGGCTCGGTATAAAAATATTCCAGCCAGTGAACTCCCAAGCTCTGAAGCTCTCCTGCAGTGTAAGAACAGAGTTTTACCTATTTGGGAATCCGACATTGCCCCAGCGATTAAATCTGGTCAGCGGGTACTTATAACAGCTCACGGAAACTCTTTAAGAGCGCTTGTTAAACATCTTGATAATATTTCTGATGATGAGATCTCAAAAGTTAATATCCCCACCGCCACCCCCCTTGTTTATGAGCTCGACGAAAACCTAAAGCCCATAAAACACTATTATTTAGGTGACCCTCTTGAAGCCAAAAAAAAAGCTCAAGCCGTAGCCAATCAGGCTAAATAATAAGTAAAACCTCGACTTGAGTTGTGGCCTAGCCCCTTCACCAGCACAGACCTTTTTATTAACAAGCAACCTAAAGTAAATGAGCTATAGCTATTTTAAGTAATTTTAATTATTCTATCATTGGTCTCAAACATTAATAATTACGGAGAACTTTTTTATGGAAAAAATTTGGCTAAAAAATTACCCCAAAGGTATACCTGAAAATATACATGTTGAGTTTTCTTCTTTACGAGATGCTATAGAGCATTCTTTTAACAAATACTCTGATTTAAAAGCGTACACATGTATGGGTGTGAGTCTTACTTATAAGCAAGTCGATCAACTCTCTGCACAGTTTGCCTCTTATTTGCAAAACCATACAAATTTAAAAAAAGGGGATGCCATAGCCCTACAAATGCCCAATATTTTACAGTTCCCTATTGCTTTATTTGGAGCTCTTAGGGCCGGCCTTAAAGTTGTAAACACAAACCCTCTTTATACTCAAAGGGAAATGGCTCACCAATTCAAAGACTCTGAAGCCAAGGCCATTGTTATTGTTTCTAACTTTGCTTCAAAACTAGAGGATGTAATCAAGGACACAAAAATTGAAACCGTGATTATAACTGACCTTGGAGATTTACTCGGCTTCCCTAAGTCAATGATCGTAAATAATGTTGTTAAGTATGTCAAAAAAATGGTGCCCAAGTACTCCCTACCAAAGGCTCTTAAATTTAACGAGTGTCTAAAAAAGGGGGCGTTACAGCCCTTTCAAGCTGTAGCTATTGATAAAAAAGACATCGCTTTTTTACAGTACACAGGGGGGACGACAGGACTTTCTAAAGGAGCCATGCTCACCCACGAAAACGCCTTAGCAAATATGACTCAAATTATTTCTTGGATGAAGTCTTCACTAAAAGAGCGTGAAGAGGTGGTGATAACTCCCCTGCCTTTGTACCATATTTTTTCTCTCACGGTGAACTGCCTCTCTATGATGTATTACGGTGCTGAGTCTATACTCATTACAAACCCAAGAGATATTAAGGGTTTTTTAGCCACGCTTAAAAATTCTCGCCTCACCGTGTTCACAGGGCTTAATACGCTTTTTAATGCGATGATGAATCATGAAGATTTTAGCTCTGTTGACTGGTCCTCACTTAAAGTTTCTGTGGCCGGTGGAATGGCCATGCAAACCTCAGTTTCTAAAAGGTGGGAGGAGCTTACAGGGTGTCGAATCTCTGAAGGTTATGGACTTACAGAGTCCTCCCCTGTTATATGCGTTAACCCATTAGGAATGGCCGGGCACTATGGGTCTATTGGCCTGCCGGTGCCCTCTACTGACGTCAAAATCTGTACAGATGAAGGCGAAGAAGTACCAATAGGCCAAGAGGGAGAGCTCTTTGCTAAAGGACCACAAGTTATGCTCGGGTACTGGAAGCAACCCGAGGAGACTTCAAAAGTACTCACCCCTGATGGATGGTTAAAAACAGGCGACATGGCAGTGTGTGATAGCGATGGTTTTTTTAAAATTGTAGACCGAAAAAAAGATATGATTTTAGTCTCTGGTTTTAATGTTTACCCCAATGAAGTGGAAGATGTAGTGGCCCACATGAATGGCGTCAGCGAAGTGGCTGCCATAGGCGTCCCCCATGATAAATCAGGCGAGGCTGTCAAAATATTTGTTGTTAAAAATGATGACGACATCTCCGTTGAACAAATCATCAAACACTGTAAAACTAATTTAGCCGGATACAAGGTACCCAAGCAAATTGAGTTCAGAGATGAGCTGCCTAAAACAAATGTCGGCAAAATACTACGCCGTGAACTGCGAGATTCTGAGAAAAGCTCTCCAAAGCAGAAAGCTTTATAATAGCAACTCTCCCCCTTCCAAAGCCCCTTGAAATAAAGACCAACCAAGCCATTGGGCGGTCTTAGTTGCTAGACGGCCACATATGTTGTCGTACCGCCATATTTAATATATTATAAAACAATGAAACAACAAAACCAATCGACCCCTCTTTCAAAAGCTCTAAGAATAAATTCAGACGACGAACAATATGGAACTTTTGCTGAAATCGGGGCTGGCCAAGAGGTAGCTCGTCACTTTTTTTTAGCTGGTCGGGCTTCACACACAATTGCAAAAACCATGTCGGCCTATGACATGACTTTTAGTGATGAAATTTATGGCCGCGAAGACAGTGGTCGTTATGTTGTTGAATCACGACTTTTAAAAATGCTCGACAAAGAATACAACCTACTAGACGAGAGACTGAGCCCTGCCCGAGGTGATAGTACTTGTTTTTTCGCCTTTGCCAACACCGTTTCTACAAGCTCTGTGTCTCATGGGGGGCGATGCCATGGCTGGATGGGCATTCGCTTTCAAAGCCACCCTAAAGAACCACCAAATGATATTATTTTACACGTGAACCTCTTAGATCACTTTCGCCTACAGCAGCAAGAGGCTCTTGGGATTTTAGGTGTAAACTTAGTTCATGCCAGCCTTTATAATAATAAGTCCCCCGAGGCTTTTGTGAGTGAACTTATTGACAGCCTTGCCCTTGAGCGAATTGATGTGGACTTGATACGATTTAACGGGCCAGCACTTAAAGACGTTGATAATCGTATTTTAAACCTTGAGTTATTAAAACAAAAACTCACCTCTGCAATTATGTTTGACTCTAAGGGCGAGATCATTCAGCCCGGTGAACACCTCTACGGGTCCCCTGTCCTTATTCAGCGAGGGACTTTTAGACCTCTCACTAAAACTAACCTAAGTCTCACTAAACACGCCCTTAAGCAAATGAATGCGGAAGAACAGCTCCCCTGCAAGCCCTTAGTATTAATGGAAATGTCTATGGACTCGCTAAAAAAAGGGGCCGAGGTGGACTCCCAAGACTTTATAAACAGAGTCGATACCATTACGGCTGTTGGACACAATGTTCTTATATCTAATCTTTACCTTTTTTATGAGTTAAAATCTTATATACGTCAAAGCACCACGGAGCCCATACACATGGTTATGGGTGCTGGCCACTTAAGTAAATTATTTGACGAAGAGTATTATAAAAACTTAAATGGCGGTACTCTTGAGGCCTTTGCAAAACTTTTTGATAGTAAAACTAAACTCTATATATATCCTTTTAAAACTGAGGATATCTGTTTAAATACAAAAAGCTTTTTCCCTGACCCTTCGCTCACCCACTTATACCAGCACCTCACAGCCAACAAGAGCATTGTTGATATTTTAAATTGCGATGACATAGACACAAGTCTTAGCTCTTCAGATATTAGGCCGCTTCTTGAAAAGGGCGACCCTCAGTGGGAAAGCCTAGTCCCCGAAGAGGTTAAAAATATAATTAAGAAAAAACAAATCTTCGGATATAAAAAGTGATAAACCAGCTTAAGTACATTGTTTTTGCCCTAGTTACAATTTTTACGTTTACACTAATGGCCGAATCAAGCGACATCAGCCTTTCACAAGAAATTCATAAAAAACGCTCTAAACATTATGATGACATACTGAATGTTTTTAAAAAATTTAATATAAACCCAGAAAAAATAAATAAATTATTGTTTGATGGCAGTAAAACGAGTGTCAGTGAGTATTTAAAAGAGCTCAGCGGTCAGGCTAAAAACTTAAAACACCAAAGGGATACCAGCGAAAACAAAGAGCAAATTGATCTGGCGATGACTGAAGTTCTTTCACTCATGAGAGCTAAAATTTATCAATCTGAAATCGACCAAGAAAAGGTCGACAACATGCCGGAGTGGGCAAAAAAAATATTTTCTAAACATGTCTTCCCACTTGGTAAAAACATAATGATGGTGGTTATGAGAAAGGATGTCATCACGTCTTCTATTGACCTTTACACTAACCCTCGTCTTTCACGAGTCCTTTATAGTCAATTAATTTTATTGTTTTTTATTATAGTCTATAAGTTCTATCGACGGCGGTATTATAAGGATTTATTTTTTAAAAGGCTGTTTATCAATGTGGGGCTTTCAGTTTTACTTTTTGTAGGGTCTGCTTTTGTGCTGCCGAGCCTTCTGGTCGGTAAGCCTTATATAGATTTTATTTCAGCCTTGTCAACGTCAGCATATATACAAATTAACGATGAAAACAATTTTTAGGTTCAATTTAAAAGACTCACTAAACACTGTACCATTTGCCCACTAGCTCCTGGCTCTAAAAGGGCCCCTTTAGGTGTGTCAGCCCATGCATAAATATCTAAATGGGCCCAGGGGACGTCTTGAACAAACTCTTGTAAAAATAAACCCGCCGTAATAGCTCCGCCAAAAGCAGAGGAGGCACAATTTGTCATGTCGGCCACTGTAGAATGAAGCGCTCCTTTATAGTCTGAAAAAAGGGGCATTCGCCACACTCTTTCGGAGGTGTTTTCGGAGGCCTTTTGAATTTTTAGACTTAACCCATCATCATTACTAAAAAGACCGGCCACCTCAGCCCCTAAGCCGACTTTTATAGCCCCAGTTAATGTGGCCACATCTATTACAAATTTAGGTTTATCTTTTGTACTCTTTGACACAGCAACGTCCAGAGCATCGGCGAGCACTAAGCGGCCCTCCGCGTCTGTGTTATGAATTTCGATAGTTTTGCCACTGCGGGCCTGTAAAATATCTCCAGGCACAAATGAAGCCGAACCCACAACGTTTTCAGCCAGTGGTAGGTACGCATCAAAACTTTGCTTACTTTTATTCATACATAGAGAGAGTGCTGCACCCACAACTGCTGCAGAGCCGCCCATGTCTTTTTTCATATTACGCATTCCTGCTGAAGACTTAATATCAGCGCCGCCCGTATCAAAGGTAATACCTTTACCAACTAAGGCAATAGGGGGCTTACCCCCACGAGGTCTATATTTAATATGTACAAGAACGGGCTTATTTGGGCTCGAAGCCCCTACGGCAAGTAACAGACCCATTTTTTCTTTTTCAAGTGTGGCCTCAGACCAAGTGCTCACCTGAACATCTGCGAGGTTTTTAAAAAGTTTATTAATAACCCCTTTATAGGTCTGTGGGTTTAACCAATTGCTCGGTAAATTAACCAGGTGACGGGCAACATTAGTGCCCACACCAACGGTTTGTGCATTTTTAATCTGAGAATCTAAAATACGTCCTTTATTTTTAAAAATATAAAATTTGCAGGCATTACTTTTTTTATGGAGTATTTTTTTAAACTCATACTGTGCTAACTCTAATCCCACTAAAACCCCATGAAGTTGAGTTTGAAGGGCATTTACTATTTCGACCCGACAGTGGGTTGGACTTTTAGTTTTTACAAAATTAATTAACATCCCCATTGCGTCCCGCGAAAGGGCATAATCACTGGGCTCAAGTAATCCAGAGTGAGCTTTTAATGGCTTTGAAGTTAAATACAGAGGCCTTATAACTAAAACATTCTCATCGGCATGAGAAAAGTACTCATAGGGGGACTTAGAGTTGATGAGTTTATTTAACTGAGCGTTTGTTAGTGAACCCTTAAACAAACTGGTTAAATCTTTTTTAGATGTCTTAAAAACTATAAAGGCCCTGAGTAAATTATCAGAGCCCTTTATAGTTTTAGTATTAAACTGAGCCTCTTTTAAAAACGACTGGCTCAGTTGTTGAAACCCACTTTGCCAATTCAATGAATTTAGAGACTTCATGGGACCTCAATTATTTAATGGTTTATTTTTTTAAAATCTCTAACAACTCAACTTCAAATACTAATACTGAGTTTGGTGGTATTTTTGGGCGACCTTGCTCACCGTAGGCTAGGCCAGAGGGTATGAAAAGCTCCCACTTGCCGCCCTCTTTCATAAGGGTTAATGCTTCTTGCCAGCCCTTAATAACGCCATTCACAGGGAACTCAGCAGGCTTGTTACGCTTATAAGAACTATCAAACTCTGAACCATCAATTAATGTACCCTTATAATGAACCTTAACTTTTGATTTAGACTTAGGTTTTTTACCTGTCCCTTTTTTTAATACACGGTACTGAAGCCCTGACTTAGTGACCTTTATCCCGTCTTTTGCTTTATTTTCGTCTAAGAATTTTTGACCAATACCTACGTTCTTTTTGGCTTCTTCTTTCATTTCAGCCATTTTTTTGGTTCGCTTTTCCATCATGGTCTTTTGTAGGTTCATCATGGCTGCCTGCATGTCTTCTTTAGTCATGCGTGAGTCTTTACCTGTGATGGCCTCTTCTACGGACTGAGCGACCATTTTTGCATCGACATCAATACCCTGTTGTTTAATGTTTTGACCAATTTGTTGCCCAATAGCATAAGATACTTTTTGAACATCTGACTTAGGGTCTTGCTTGCAACCCACAACTAGTAACATTGCTACAGCTGTTAAGGGTAAAAAATACGATGAATTTCTCATAGACGACTCCATTACTTTAGTTAATTAAACGAAAAAATACTTTAACATTACCTACTTTAACCGCAACTTATTTTTTTGGCCGGCCTGGCGATGCGCCACAGCATTTCACAAAAGCTTTACTCTTGTTTTTTCATTCTCTGGCAGGCGCTGGTTCATTATCTCCAAGACCTGCGCTCTTCGATACTTTGTTGAGTTATGGGTTAATATAATGAGCTCACTTTTAATGTCAGGCAAAGCCTCTAGGACCTCGTCAAAATGTATATGGCCCCATTTTTTAGCTCGCTCTACGGGGCGCGTGTCGTCAAAATAAGTGCACTCCATAAGCAAAACCTTTGATTGCTTAACTTCGGGGCTTAGGCTTAGAAATTCAATTTCTGTATCCCCTGTAAACGACAGCAAAGGCGATTCAAAAGGAGCATCCACCGATGCACCACTTAGTTTTTTTTCTCTAATTTGATCTTGAGTGAGCTCTTTAAATTCGGGTTTTAATTTTTTACCCTTCTGGTAAATAGTATACCCTTGAGAGGGTATTCGATGCTTTGTCGCAAAGGGCTTGAAGAAGTAATCTTTTGAAATATCATATTTTTGACCAATGCATGCCGGGATAAGGAGGTGCTGACAGTCGAACTCTTCGATCTCTTTCCAGATATCTAAAATTTTTTTCATAGGGGCCATTAAGGCTTCGGGTAAAAACATTTCAGCCGGCGGGAGGCCCAGCAAGGACCTTTGAGAGGTAATATAAGGCAATCCTCCGGCGTGATCCATATGTCCGTGTGTAATTAAAAACTGTCGCATGTGATAGCTAAAGGGCCACCCCTGTGCCACGTCCATGCAAAGTTTTAGTTCGGGCACAATAAAGCATGTCCCCGTGCCCGCTTGCGATAGACCCTTTAAAGATAGGTTTTTAAACTTAAACGTTGCTAACTCTCTCATGGAGGTATTCTTAACGATAATCATTTAAAATTCTAGTTTTTTTAGAACTCTTTTGATTGATTGCACCTGAAACTCAGTATAGTTTATACCAATGACACTTAGTACAAAGCCCTACAAAGGCACTCGTGACTTTTACCCTGAAGATATGGCCTTTAGAAAATGGATGTTCAGCCACCTTAAAAGTGTCGTTGAAAGCTACGGGTACAATGAGTACGAAGGCCCCATGCTTGAATCTTTTGAACTCTATGCAGCCAAAACTGGCGAAGAAATCGTCAATTCACAAATATATCATTTTGAAGACCGGGGGCAGCGCAAAGTGGCCATGCGCCCCGAAATGACTCCCACCATGGCCCGCATGGTGGCGGGCCGCATACAAGAGCTTGCAAAACCCATCCGCTGGTACAGCCTGCCTAATTTATGGCGTTATGAAAGGCCTCAACGAGGCCGACTGCGCGAGCACTGGCAGCTTAATGTGGACCTTTTAGGTGGAGAGCGCGATTTAGCCGACAAAGAGATCATCAAAATTGCCTTTGAGTTAATTAAAAAATTTAAAGGTCAAGAACACATCAAAATACACATTAACAACCGAAAACTGGTGAACTCTTTTTTTAACGACCATTTAGGCCTAAATACAGAGCAGGCCTTACAGGCCTCCAAGGCCATCGATGCCAAAGACAAAACGGGCCCCGATAAGTTCAACCAAAGCCTCAAAGACATGGGCCTCAATGAAAACCAAATCACAAAACTTAGTGATTTTTTTAACTCGTCCCTCGACAACCTAAATAGTAAGTACCCTTCTGAGGGGGCCACTGAGTTGGCTGATTTGTTTAATAGCTTTAAAAATAGTGAGGTTTTTGAAAAAATAATTTTTGACCCCAGTATAATGAGAGGGCTTGATTATTATACCGGCACGGTGTTTGAGGTCTATGACACTTCTCCTGAAAACAACAGGGCCATGTTTGGCGGTGGACGCTACGACAACCTTATTGGTTTATTTGGAAAACACCAAATCAGTGGCATAGGGTTTGGCATGGGTGACGTCACATTAGAAAACTTCATTAATACCCATGGCCTCGCTTGTGAAAACACAAAGCCCTCAGTGGATGCTTTTTTTGTATTACCTCACCGCAAACATATGGCTCTTATGGATCAACTCATTGAGAAAGTTCAACTAGCCGGGCTAAGCACTGCCACATCTTTAGACACCGGTAAATTAGGTGCACAATTAAAAGTGGCCAATAAATACAATGCTCGTTTTGCTGTTATTTTAGGTGATGACGAAGTGAGCACTCAACAAGTGAGCGTTAAAAACCTACTCACTGGCGAACAGGTCACAGTCAGCTTTGATGGCCTGACTAAGGCCCTTAATTAAGAGTTTATTTTTTATCGGCAAAGGCCAGTAGCCAGTCTTCTGTTGGGGTCACGAGCTTTCTTTTATTTAAATCAAACATCCCTAATTTAAAGCTCGCTCGGCAGGCTATAGAGCCATCATCTTTAATCATTTCTTGGTCTATGACCCCGACCTTACCTTTAAAGGACTGAACCTGAGTTGTAATATTAATGCGGTCGCGGGCTTTGAGCTCTTTTAAAAACTCCACCTCAAAAGATAAAATAATCGGGCCAACGTTGCTTTTAATCACCCTGTCTAAGCCGTAGCCTCTTTCGGTGATTAAGTCCCAGCGGGCCTCCTCAAATAAAGTGACATAAGAGGCGTTGTTCATATGGCCAAAAACATCTAAAAAGGTTTCTCTTATGACGTATTGTTTTTTAAATTTAATAAAATTATACAAAGTTACAACCCGTGCTCATGCTTAATTGATTACTACATCTCAAAATATATTAAGGCTTGCTATAACTATCAAGCTTTATTGATAGCTTTTTAAGGCTCACATTTGCCCCTAAGGCCATTATAGCTCTTATTTAAAAAAATACTAATTGGGGCGGTTTTGGATCAACACATAGGGCTGGATAATTATAAAACAAAAAGGCTTATCATCGGCCCACGTTTTAATATCATCCAATAAGGGTTTAGTTATTAGCTTTTTATCTAACAACTCTTGAACTTCTTTAACTTGGTCCTCAGCTATGGATACACCGACTTTGACGAGGTCTAAATCTTCATTGACTAAAATAAGACCCCCTCTTTCAAAATGAGGCTTAAGAGCATGCCAGGAGGCCTTGTCTAGTTGATCTTTTAACTTATCTTCAGTGCTCATAAATCAGTAAGTACCATGGGTTTTTAGAGTTTAAGGTATTATTACTTAAAAATCTTAAAAAAGTCTATAACCTATTCAGATATAACAAGGGTCTATATCTAAGGGGCTCTTGTAATAAAACAAGCCCCATAAGGCTAAAAAGGGCTCCTCAAAGTTAATTAACTATAGTCTGTGCCCTTCTAAATTAAACTCAACGAGGCTACAAATCGCCTCGTCTACATAAAAAGGTGTCTTTAGGCTGCATATATGACACTGTTTGAGTGCAAAAGATGACTATCACCCCATAATATGCCAACACTTTTAAGTATGGGTTATATTTTCAAAGCCTGAAGCACG
Source organism: Pseudobdellovibrionaceae bacterium (assembly GCA_030591685.1). Classification (GTDB taxonomy): domain Bacteria; phylum Bdellovibrionota; class Bdellovibrionia; order Bdellovibrionales; family UBA1609; genus JAUVAX01. The sequence continues at coordinate 114,981 of JAUVAX010000001.1, forward strand.
TATAGGACAAACATGAAACCAAAACAAATAAGACCTTATTTATTACTCGCCCTGTTACTTGGGCTTGGTTTATTAGCTTTAAATCAATTTTTATATCTCAACAAAAGCATGGGCCCCCTTTCAATAAATCCACAGCTCACTAAAAGGACCCAAAACATAAAGACTCTGTTTAAAAACATAGACAAAAAAACACAAACTCAATTAGCAAAAATGCTTTTAAGTACCCGCAGTGACGCTGTCACTGAAGTCACACTAGATAGCTTGCGAACAAGCACAGCTGACTCTTCACTTTTAGCCCCCCTACTTCAAGAGTTTCAGCGAACTCATAGCGGGCTTTTACAGCTGGCTTTATTTATTGAAATGTATCGTTACTCAGACTCTCACAAAAGTTTAAATGCTATTAACCAAGCTGTGGCTAACAAAATTAGTCAAAAACCCCACTTATCAAATCAACTATTTTTAAAGCGAAGCGTTCGTCATATTAATAGCTCCAACATACAGGCCTTTAAAATGGCGAACAAAAAATTACCCAAAAATCACCCTAATAAATATTTAGTGCGTTTTATTTTAAATCAAAACAAAAACGTCGCGAGTCAGTAGTTAATTTTCAACAGTTAATTTCAACAATTAATTTCACTAATTAATTTTACTCAACAAAACACCTCTTTTTTTATGTTCAATGCTCTAGTGCCGTACAAGAGGAAACCTTTGCAATCCTGAGGCGTCGTTTAATCGGGCTCTACTGATCCATAGCCCTCTACTTTGTTAACAAAAAAATTATTGAAAGACCGTGCCCAAAACATTGTAGTTAAAATGAGCGGACTCAGCACTTGAGAGCCAAAAGGGCTCTTTAAGCCCCTCTTTACTTGATTCAGCAACAATATCACTCACTGCCAATAAATTGTGTGTTAAAAACTGCTCGTTAATAACAATTTTTAAAGCTCTCAACTCTTTTTTAGTGAGCTGGCCCTCTAGGTTACTTAGGTGTGAAAACACCGACCCTGTTTTATCTTTCACAGCTTTTATAAGGAGTTTTCGGCTGAGTTTTTGTAATGAACGAACCTCAAGTTTAGTAAAGTTATACTCACAGTTATGTTTTCGGCATATGCCCCCCAAAGACTGTTCTACTAAAGTGAGTCGTAAAAAAGGGCTCATGCCATTGTTGGGCGCAAGCAAGTGGTTTGGTAAATCAAACGGCACTTTGACCTGAGGCTGATTAACACTTAATGACTCTGGTATCGGGATACGAGCTAACACCCGACCCCTCTCTTGAACCTGTAGACTTAATAAGTTTTGAGGTTGAGGCGAAAAAAACAATTGCTCCGCCGTTGAGTTTAAATATATAAGCTCAACGAGAACGGCCAACTCAAGCCCCCCAGGAAACCCATAAAGGTCCACTAAATTGCCCTTATCTATGTGATCTACAGACAACGTCAGTGTCACAGCCTTTGCTGGCCCGCTAAGAAAAGTAAGTAATAAAATGTGTAATAAAAAAACCCTCATGACGACAAGAACATACCTTTAAATAGGCCCTTTATTAAGCGATTAGTTAATTATCTAAAGGTTTTAAAAAAAATTCAGCCCCTACTTTTTGTAAATTTTCTGTAAAACAGACATTTGCCCGTCGTAGGGGGCTTCAGTGCTGAGGCCTAATATTTTAAGTATCAAAGGGTATATATGTATATTTTTAAAGCTATACACCTTTTGAGGCACAATATTAGGCCCTTGGGCATAAAATATACCATGCATGTTTTTATTTTTATCCGGGTCCCAGCCGTGGGTGGATCTCTTTTTAAAGGCTAAACTCTTGAGTGACTCTAGAAACCTTTTACTCTTAGTCAGGTAATAACCATCATTTGCGGCAATAACAATATCCCCAACCCTTTTAGAGCGCCTGTAGTTAAAGCTTTGAGGCAGCTCGTGTCGGCAGTAAACCCCTGCGATGGGGGTCGTACGTTTGCGAGTGATTTGGTCTGACTTAAAAAAATCTTTTAATTTTTTATATAATTTTTGTTTTTTGTTTGTATTGGGCTCATGAACGCTGATTAAAGTCCCCGTGCCTACTGTGCGCGTGCTCTCAAAACCTTTAAAGGCCGATGTAATATTTAGGGTTTTTTGAGAGTCAATGGCCTGCATGCCGTGGTCTGAAACTAAAAAGATATTCACAGGTAAGCCGGTGGCCTTTACGCCCTTTATTAAAGCGTCAATATGTGTATCCACCTCTAGTACCGCTTGTTTGACCTCTAAAGACTCAGGGCCATAAGAGTGGCCGGCAGAATCAACAGTTGAAAAATAAACTGTTAAAAAATGCGGGCGCTTTGATAATGGTAACTTTAACCATTTTATTATTTGGGTCACCCGAACAGAATTAGGGGTGGAGTGCTTATAACTCTTAAAATATGTAGGGCGAGAGCCGTTGATTTTAATTTCAGAGCCCACCCAAAAATAGCTAGCCGCCTTTAGGCCCGCTTTTTCAGCAACATTCCATAGAGGGTCCCCTTTGTAAAAGCGGGGGTCTAAAATACTGGCTTCGCCAATTTTATAAGACTTTTGTAAATCGGGGGCCCAAAACTCATTACTCACTATACCGTGAAAATCGGCATAACGACCCGTAACTATAGAGTAATGATTAGGGAACGTTTTAGAGGGGAATACGGGGATCAAGGACTCCGCACGCGCGCCCTTATTAGCAAAGCTTGAAATGTGCGGGGGCTTAAATTTTTGAGTATAGTCATACCTATACCCATCAATTGAAATTAAAAGCACATAGGGCTGTTTAGCGGCCTCAAACTTTTCAGCGGCATAACAGTTATTAAACCCAAGTAAAACACTAAAAATAAAGACGATTAAAAATATATAACTTTTAAATTTATAAAACATAATCACCGTCTCTTTTGTTTTGTCTATTTAGACTATTTAACCTCAACCCCAGAGGCTATAAACCGAAATACTTTTTTAGGCTTAAGTTTTGCCTTTAATTGGCTTGTAGGCGCGCCTTCGTCACTTAAAAAATGTCTTTGCTCTTTTGTGTTTATTAACTTTTGAGTGATCACACCCTGAATAAGGGCTGATTTATTTAAAATATTTTGAGGCACTGTAAAGGCGTAGTCCTTAAATAAAACTCGGACTGTTTGTTTTTTAGGGCTCTCTATAACCATCCAACACCCTTTTTTTTGACACACCTTTTTAACTCGGCCTGAAACTATAACTGTTTTTTTATCAAACTGCTCAAAGTCACTCATTAGACTCTCTAAGGGGGTTGGGGCCCCCTCTAGGCTTAGAGCCTCACCATAAATACCTGGCTGCGATGAGTTTACTGATAGCCCTAACAAAAGAGAGCTTAAAAAAAATAATCGTTTTATTAGTAATAACACTGCGCACACCCCGCTTTGAGTACCCTGCTTTGAACCCTACAATTAAACTACTTATAGCACTCACATCTAAAAGAGTCTTTAGCAGTTGAGTCAACCATAACCGACTGTAATTACACATAAAATTTATTTAAATTGACCTGTTTTTAGGCTTTCCCTTCAGCCCTTATAGCCTTACAATAATCTCATGCTTAATTTGCCATTATTTTGTAACCATATTATTGAACAAATCGACCCCTGCTTAGAGCTTAAAGACCACCTCAAGCTCTCTGGCCATACCCTAAGTGTCTACGATAAGAGTTTTGATTTAAGCCGTTTTAAATCTATACAAATTTTAGGCCTTGGTAAGGCGGCCTTTAAGCAAGTTCAGTGGGTTTATGACCTGCTGTCTAATGAGAAACATTTAAAAACCCCTCTTGTGGTCACCAAATATGAACACTCTGAGTCCTCAAGTAAGTTTGAGGTCATTGAAAGCTCCCACCCGCTCAGTGATGAAAACTCTCTCAAAGCGGGCGCACGGGTAAAGGAGCTTGTCTCTAGCCTCTCTAAAGAGGACCTGCTTATTGTGTGCCTCTCCGGCGGGGCCTCTAGTTTAGCTCTTTTACCGCCGGGTGACTTAACTCTTAATGACATTAACTCCACCTGCAAAGAACTATTATGGGGCAACGCACCCGTTGAAGAAATCAACGCCCTTCGGCGGCAAATATGTGAGCTTAAAAATGGCGGCACTCTGGCCCTGTGTTCAGCAGATACTGTCATTAGTTTATTGATTAATGATATCCCCACTGGGGACATCACAGACATTGGCTCGGGACCCACTTTTTTTAAAGCCCTTAACTCAGAGGACTTGCCTTTACTAAGGGACACCCCTAGCTCTAAAAAACTCACTGAGTTTGTTAACTCCCCTGAAAATAAAGAACTTAATCAGATTAAAAAACAAAAATCTGAAGCCATTGACCACAGCTTTTTTTCAGTTACGGACCTCTCTCATGCTCTGAGTATTGCTCAACGAGAGCTTAAGGCCCTAGAGTATAGTACTTTTTTACTGCCCGAAGACCTTGACGAACAGGATTTCAATAAAGGTGTCCAAAACCAGCTCCAGTATTTTAAAACACTCATTGAGTCCCAAAAAAAGCCCACGGCCTTAGTTTCAGCGGGTGAGTACCGTTTAGTCATCCCCGAAGAGGGCAGCTTAGGGGGGCGAAACCAGCATTTTACCCTTACTTTAATACATGAACTGTTTCAGTTAAACTCCCTCCAGCTCTCAGAGGATCAGTTAAAATGCATTCAGTTTTTAAGCTTAGGCACTGACGGCACTGACGGCCCTACAAAGTCTGCGGGGGCTTACTTTGAGTGGGAGATGTTTAAACTGGTAAACCCCCAGACCATCCAAAAACACCTGGCTGAGTTTACAAGTTTTGAGTTTTTTAAATCCTACGGGGGGCATATATTTACAGGCCCCACTCAAAACAACCTCAATGACTTAAGAGTAATTATGTACAACCCCAACGCATAACTCACCGCATCCTTTAAACTATTAAATTTAATTGAATATTACACATAAGATTTTTATAACTTTCACTCTCATGTTTGTGGCGGTCGTAGCTCAGTTGGTAGAGTCCCGGATTGTGATTCCGGTTGTCGCGGGTTCAAGCCCCGTCGATCGCCCCATTTAGTTTTTACCCTGGAGTTATAAAGGAAGTAAGTGATTAAAACGATTAACAAGAGGTCTCAATCACTTAGGTCCGATCAGCTTTCTTCACCATCATACAAAACCACAAAGCATCACAGAAATTGGCCACGAACCGGGCAATGTTTGACCACCTTGGTTTTTATCTTATTTTCTCCACTCGCTTTTGCCGGAGTCCAAATAGAGGTCACTTACCTAGAGCCCGCTGACATTTTTGACATCATGGACAATGTCAGTCAATGGTGGCCGGGATTTACTGAAATTGAATATCAAAAGCATTGGGAAAAGAAGTTTGGCTCAAACGTGAAGGATAAGGAGCTGCTTAAGAAATATGGCTCTTTCAGGGAGAAATACTATGACGACCCTGACCAAAAGGAAAAAGACCCTCTTAAAAACAGGAATGGGTTCTTCTCAACCCTCGGTGCAATCAATGCCGACCCAGTGGCCGAGGCTTTTTACTCTTCCAACTCAGTGACTGAGGCCTATGGCAAACTTAGAAAAACAATAACATCGGATGAGATTGGATTTTTGAAAGGCTTTTATAAGCACTTTGAGTCTCGATATTCCCAGCTTACCGATGAAAGTAAGAAAGGGTTTCCCAAAGCTGTCGCCCTAGTAAAAAAAGGCACCTCAAAAAAAGGAATAAGGGAATAAGGGAATAAGGGAATAAGGGAATAAGGGAATACTTTGAAAGAGTGGCAGACTTTTACAATGTAAAAGTCGATGTCACATACACTGTTATTTACGTGTGGTGGCCTCCACTTAATCGAACCAATGCCTCTCCAACAGGAAAATACTTGGTTATGAGATACAACCCAGTAAAGCATTCCAAATATGATGGCAGTGACATCGTCATGCATGAAATTGTCCACACTATTTCAGCCAAACAATCCTTAAAGCAAAAACAAATTCTGACAAAAGAGTTTCTCAATAAATGTAATATCAATGGGAAAATTAAAAGGCTAAGAATACTTGAAGAGCCTCTTGCTGTGGTTTTTGGACAAATGCTCTTTATAAAGCAGTTCATCCCCAATAAATTTCGATTCGACAGCAATTGGTATAGCAAACCCTGGGTAAGAATGTTTGCAAAACTGTCCATGCCCATCGTTGAAGAAACTTTTAAGGCCGGCAAGTCGATTACCGACAAACTTATACCAAGGCTTTCGAAAATCTGTGCTGAAGCAGTGCGGGTATCCACTCAACTTGCAAAATAAGTTTTTTCATATTGTGCATGTGTGGAAGGGGGACCGAAGTAAAATGGGTAACGGAGCCATGTCGCCAAAGAGGACATACAGCAACAAATCGAACTATCTATTTAATATCACAAAGTAATTAAAAAGCTTAAGAACATAGGTGAAAACTAATTTAAAGGCTCCGTCACTCAAACTGTAAAGGCTCCGTCACTCAAACTGCTCAAACTATTTTTTGTTAAAAAAACAAGTTAAAACTAAGTTGATCGGGCTTAAGATTTTAGGGCCCTAATAACGAGCACCAATTTTTTTAGTTATTTCAAGGGCTACAATTTAGTCGACGGACTCAGAATCTTCAAGTTTGGCCGAAACGGTAGTCGTACCACCAATTTGAAGCTCAACTCCATGCGTATCACATTTAATCATAGGAATATCTGATCCTGGACCGGATAAAATTCTCTCACACAAAACAGCTTGTGTAGCAACCATCTGGTTCACCAAGTTTACATTGTCGGTATTGTAGTGTCGGGCTATATTTTGAACTTCAAAACCTAAACCCAAGCGAATTAATTTATAGTTACAGTCGACAAGCATCCTACTGCGTAAATTATGTGGCACTACAACAGAGCCATTCACCGCATAATAGGGCTCAAATTTCATCTTTCTGACTACTCGACCCGACCCTTCATCGATCTTACGTGTCTTACACCACCTGGAATCACTCTGTGCTCGATAGGTTGCATCGATAACGGGCGAAAGTGAAGAGCCCTCCTCAACCTTAATTGTTGTCAACATTTCAGCTGATACAAAGCATGAGGTTGATAAAAAAGAGAAGAGTATAAAGAGTTTTGTCATAAAACCAGTCCTTTAGTTATTGTTTGATCTGAATATGTTTTTTTAAATTCATTTTTAAAAAAACATTAAAACTTATGACACCTTCAGTGCAAAACCTATGCCGGGGCTAGCTGGCGTTATACGGCTTAAGGAGCTGCCAAGAGGAGTGACAATGCTAACTTTAGGCGATCTATAGCCCAAAAAAGTAAAAAATCTTTAGAATAACTGGTCTCTTCTTCATATTAATCTACACCGGGTAACATGTAACGGTTCAGACCTGATCGTACAGTTGCCCTTTTAGCCATCAGTTAATATTTATACTGTCTGTAAGTTAAAATCTAGATTCTTTTTTTCGTTTATCGCCGGCGCTTCTTTTTGCCAGGGCGGCGACTTACCTTTTTAGAAAGTGGTGGTCTTTTTGGTTTACTAGTGTGTGTTTTTTTCGTCTTTGAATTTGGTTTAGCTTCTGATGATGAGTTCGCTACCAATTTTAATAGCTTTTTTAACTCACCCTCATCGAGGGGGCGAAAGTCTCCCTCAGGTAAGCCCCTTAAAGAGACATGCATAATGCGAGTTCGTTGGAGTTTTTGTACTTCATAATCAAAATGCTCACACATTCGACGAATTTGACGGTTTAAGCCCTGTACTAAGGTGATTTTAAATACATTGGTAGATACCTTTTCAACTTTACATTTTTTAGTGACCATCCCGAGGATCGGAACACCTTTTGCCATATTTGCAATAAACTCATCTGTGATGGGTTTATTGACAGTGACTAAATACTCTTTTTCGTGATTATTACCAGCACGTAAAACCTTATTAACTAAATCACCATCGTTGGTTAAAAAAATTAATCCCGTAGAGTCCTTATCTAAACGTCCAATAGGAAATATTCGCGTGGGGTAATTGGTAAAACTCACTATATTATCTCTTTCGCTCCCTTCAGTCGTGCAAACAATCCCGGCTGGCTTATTGAGGGCAATTAAAACAAAGGGTTCGGCCTCTTCTGCAGCTATGGTTTGACCATTGACCATTACTACATCGCCGGGTTTTACCCCTTTACTTTGTAGTACTTTTTTACCATTAATCTTAACTCGACCCTCTTCAATAAAGCGATCAGCCTCGCGACGAGAACAGATCCCGCTTTGGGCAATGTACTTATTTAACCTGACTGAATTATCGTATGACATGGCGTTTAGTATCACTTTTTTTTAATACTTTGACTTTAAATTACTTTATTCAAGTCTGAGCCTTTTTGCTCAGGCTGTTTATCGAAACCTAGAGATTTTATTTTCTTTTCAATTTTTTGAATATATCAATCGCACCGTTAATATCAATATTATCATTTCCAATTGAAATGGAGCCGCCACCACTATTTTCATTTTCTAATTTCACGCATCTTTCAATATCATCACAATGCATCCCATGATTTCCATCATTCATACAAGTCTTTCTTACTAAAACTTCAGCTTCAAGCCTTGTTGGTGCTGTTGCTTTGTATCTACTCCTGAATGCCTCAGTTGTACATCTATAACCTGCAACTCCATTATTTAAATTAATATCTATATTAGAGCCCGATCTGCTTATAGAGAACCCAATGTTTACGTTAAGGTTACTAGAGTTTTCATCTTGAACACACTTCTTTATCTCGCAAAAGAAATCACTTCCTTCAATATCTGCACACTGTTCAAGCGCTAAATCTTCGGCATTACTTCTGCTATTTGATCTCACGAGTGAAGGGTTTTTGTCCATACCCTCTGCCGTGCAAATATATTTTCCGGTACCAACCCTGATGTCTACAGTTGTATTTACATCAGCAAAAGAACATCCGATGCCAAAAGCGTAAAGCCTAATAATATTTTCTTCATGATAATTCTCCATATTTTAAACTAATGGTTTTGTATAACCGCTATTTTTTAACTCATTATTTTCAGGAATATAACAGATATTGCCCTCTGCGTCACTCTTTAGCGACGAATCATGAATTAGTTACATGCCAGCTCTTAAGTGCCAGTCCGCTTAGGGCTGGCATAAGGGTTGCTATATAGGGAGTAACAGTTCATAAGAACACGAAAATATTGGGTTTTTTGCTGTTATAGTGGCAATTTTTGTCAGCTATAGGTGATTTTTTACCAAAACTTAGACACCCTTAAAAAGGACTCAGCTAATGATCAAAGTACAATACTTACTAACTACGGCCAGCTTAGCTAGCTTATTACTTATTGGGTGCGGAGACACATCTAGCGGAGGCAAATTCACCGGAGTTCGTAATAAAAAACCCCTGTCTGAATCTAAAGCAACCGTTAATGATTTGAAAAATTTAAACGCTCAAGAAAGCTTTGTATTTGTTTCTAGTGAAAAAATAGACACACTTTATGAAACAGAGTCACAACTTGAAATTAAAGACCCTATCAACACTGGCGATTATTCACTCACCAGTGTTCGGGTGTTTTTAAAAACCTCTCAAAAAGAAACTACCATAACAACAACTGAAGAGGCTGAAGACAGTGACTCTATATCTACCGACGAAACTGATAACCTTTCAAAAACTGATCAATTTCAATTAACCTTTATATGTGAGATCGACATTAAAAACCTAAACAGCGAAAAATGTGACAATAAGTTTAAAAACAAAAAAAATATAGTGCTGCCTAAGGCCTTAAGCTCAGAGCTCATCGCCTTCAAGGGCCTTAAAATATTAGACGACAACATGTTTAACCCTTTAGAAAACAATAATTTTTTAAATATTAAGTCACTCATCACAAGCCGGTCGTCGAATAAAAATGAAGATGAGGATAGCGTCTCTGACTCAAGCGAGAATAAAGCCACCATAGAGAGTCGACTTAGCCTTGATGGCCTCAATGCCCTCATCACATTAACAGACCTCACTCAAGGCAAAGATTCCTCATTAGACGAATCTAACAATGATGACATCAATCAATTTAGAGATATATTTCAAGAAAAAAACGCCCTCGGTAACGAGTACGCCTATGTGGCCTTCATTAAAAATGACCCTACAAAAGACCCCCTACAGTATGGTGTGTTTTTAAGCCCAGTGAATAACTCTAGTTTTGTAATGGCTATTAATGTGAATAATCCTGAGCTCAATCAGGTGACTAAATATATACTCACCTATAGCCTTAATAAAACTATAAAAAATGCCCGCGCAAAAAACAGTACTCAAAACAAAAGTAAGCTAAAAGATCAATCCTCAAGTGCGACAAACAACCCTGAAGAGACTCAAAAAAAGAAGGGTCCAAGAGGTCGTAGAAGACGCTCTTAAGTGAGCTGATAATTTTTATACGTTGATTTACTTTTCAATTTTTAACTAAATTTCACAGAACAACTAATGGTGTCACTTAGACACCATTTCTCTTTAGTAAACCCTTTAAATAGTGTATATTAGGCTGTTATTTGGGTTTACACCTCTTGATTAATCCCCATGGACCCCGGCCTTTAAATATATTAATTAATAGTTTGGAGCTTATTTTTGTTTAAAAAAGTACGGAATTTCTTTTACATCACCTGGGTACAGCACCTTATTCGTGTGGGGCTCGCCACACTTATTGCTATTGGCATTTGCCAGCTTGATCTCTCCTACCTAGATGCATGGGCCTATGACTTAAGAGTCCGTACAACTCCAAATACACAGCCCAGCGGCCATATAGCGCTTATAGAAATAACCCCCACAGATGTTGAATTTTTACAAGGAGAGCCAAAGGCCGATCACTACTCTCGCCTTTTAATAGAGCTTAAAAAGTCAAAACCAAAGGCTGTGTTGTTTTTAACCGACATGCATAATTTAGAGGGCCGTAAAAATGAACTTTTTAAACTGTCTCAAGAGACTAAAAACTTTAAAAAACTTTTTTTCACCATCCGCCAACTTATAATTAAGGGGCAAGAAGACGAAATAAAAGCACCGGCCCCTCTAAACCACATCCCTGTTGTTATGAACTTAATCACAAGTGATGACACTAACTTTTCTAAAGACAACGTCACCAGAAGAGTTATTTTGTCAAATTCAGGCACAGAGTTTATACACCCACAATTAGCACGTCTTTTTAATAAAAAAGTTAAAGACGATAAATATAAGGGACAGTTTGATTTTTTAACCTCAAAACAGGCCTATATTGACTTTAGACCCTCAGGCACCTATGCCCCATCAAGTTTTTTAACGGTTATGCAGGGAGCGTTTGATGCTGAAAAATTTAAAAATAAAATAGTTATTATTGGGCGCAACACAGTGGCTGAAAGTACTGATTATAAAAGAACACCTCTTTCTAGAAAGCTCACCGCAATGACAAACCTTGAAGTCCACGCCAATGCACTAGACACTTTAATATTAGACTCAAGCTCTACCCTAGCCCCTAAGTGGGTTAATTATTTTGTGACCATCATTATATCTATACTGGCTCTATTTAGTGTATTCACCCTTAGGCCCTCGAGAGGCCTTCTTGTGTTACTAAGCGCTCTTGCAGCAATATTAGGGTCGTCATATATATTATTTGCACTTTTTGGCCTAGCCATAGGAGTCACGCAGCCCATTTTTGCTATTTTTATTTGTTATTATTTCTTTATCCCCTACCGTCTAGTGATGGAGAACAGAAAAAGCTGGGAGTACTTGCAGCACAATAAAATTTTATCTGAAGTCGAGGAGCTCAAAACAAATTTTTTACGTATGATGTCTCATGATCTTAAAACTCCCCTCGCACGTATACAGGGCATGACAGAGGTTGCCATGAGAGACCCCTCCCCCTTATCTGATTTACAAAAACAAGCCCTTGATAATATTAAATCCTCCAGCACTGAGTTGACCTCCTTTATTGAGTCCATTTTAAATTTAACCCGCATTGAGAGCAATAAAGTCGACTTACAGGTGCAAAGCAAAGACATTAATAACATTTTAAAAACAGTCTCTAGTAAGTGTCAGTTTTTAGCCAAAGAAAAGAACATTAAAATAATAACAGAACTTGAGCCGCTGTTTAGCGTAAAGGTAGATGAAGGCTTGTTAAGCCAGGTTTTTACAAACCTCATTGAAAACGCCATTAAGTACAGCCCTAATGACACAAAAATATTAGTCAACACTGAAGAGGTTGACGGTCGCATTGTCATACAAATTGCAGACCAGGGTTACGGCATTAAGTCAGAGGACCAAATGAATGTGTTTGATAAGTTTTACCGCAGTGAAAGTGGCGACACCGTTGATATTAAAGGCTCAGGCCTCGGCCTTTACCTATCTCGTTACTTTGTAAACCTACATAAAGGTAACATAGTTGTTGAAAGTGAATTAAACCAAGGCTCTACGTTTACAGTAGACCTGCCAATGAATGTATAAATTTAATATTATGAGGAGAAATATATGTTTAAAGCTTTAGTTGTCGACGATGATGCCGGACTCAGAATGTCCGTGAAGTCCACTTTATTAACTACAGGAAACTATGAAGTGACAGAGTCATTTGACGGACTCGATGCTGTAGAGAAAATTAAAAAAGACTCCTACCAACTCGTTATACTTGATGTAGACATGCCTCGCATGAACGGCCTTGAGGCCTTAAAGCATATTAAAGAACATGACCCCTCTATTATTGTTATTGTGATGACAGCTTTTGCCAACATTGACGATGCCGTAAAGGCCGTTAAAGAGGGGGCTTATAATTATATCTCTAAACCTGTCGTGGGTGAGGAGCTAGCACTTCTTATAGAAAAGGCCATGGAGGTTCACCGACTCATTTCAGATGTGGCCGCCTCGGCCCCTATTTTAATGGAGGCCGGTCGAAAAATCATTGGTCATACACAACAGATGAAAAAAGTTTTTAATATCATTAATCGCCTATCTAAAGTCGACACCCCTGTTCTTGTCAGAGGAGCCTCTGGGACGGGGAAAGAGCTTGTCGCTCAAGCCATTCATGCGAACTCAGCCAACAAAGAGGGTAAATTTGTGGCTATAAATTGCTCGGCAATCCCCGAATCATTATTTGAATCTGAACTTTTTGGTCACGAAAAAGGGGCCTTTACAGGTGCGGACCAAAGAAAAATTGGTAAATTTCAGTATGCCGAGGGGGGCACTTTGTTTTTAGACGAATGCGGGGACATGCCTCTGCTCATGCAAGTTAAGCTTTTACGTGTTTTACAAGAAAAGGTTTTCACCCCCGTTGGATCTAACCGTGAAATTCAATCTCAAGTGAGGATCATTGCCGCCACAAATCGGCCCCTTGAAGAGATGATTAAAAAGGGAGAGTACCGTGAAGACCTCTACTACAGACTCAATGTTATGCCTATTTTATTACCGAGCCTTAGTGAGAGAAAGGGCGATTTAATATCAATGATTAATATGTTTATCAAAAAATTTAATAAAAAACATGGTCGCAATATTGTAAACGTAGCTGCTGATGCCCTAAGTTGTTTACAAAAATATGATTGGCCGGGTAACATTCGTGAGCTTGAAAATGTAATTGAACACGCTTTTATTTTAGAAGAGTCTCAAGTTTTAAAACTCACCTCGCTGCCTGAAACTTTACTTGTAACGGTGGGGATTGACCTTGATAATATAATAACTAAAGAGGTCGCTGTAACCCCCGCTCAAGACACCCTGGAGGTTACGAATCAAAATTTATCCGCCCAAAGCTCTTCAACGACAACTTTAGACCAAGCCATTAACGCCCTCACTGAAGAAGAACTGGATTTTAGCCGACAAAAAGAGAACTTTGAGAAGGAGTTTATAATAAAGGCCCTTAAAACTTTTAAGGGGCGCATTAACCAAACCGCGTTACATGCTAATATTCCCAAGAAGACACTTTTACGAAAAATTGAAAAATATGGGATAATGGCTAAAGATTACGGATAGTTAACTGATCTCCCTAATGTTAAGTATTAGAAAATATAAGTTGATGATTTAAACCCTTTTGTAGTAGATTGGCCCACTTATGAACCGAACTCAAATCCCACCACAAGCCTACACAAGAGACACCCTTGAAAAGGCCTACGAATGGCTTAATCATCAAAGCCCTGCTATTAAAGATCAGGCTCAAACGGCTGATACTTTGGTCAGCCTATTTTTACGAGCTCAACGTTACGGAGAAACAAGCCTTGGTAACTTTTCAAAGGCCAGCGTAGGTACGGTTCAGCAGGCGGCCCCTGCAAGTGTTCAACTGTTTCAATCAGACCTTAAAAACTTAGCAAAAGATTTCGAGGAGTTTGATGACATTAATACCCTCACTCCCCCTATTGAGGCCAAAGACATTGCCCCATTACCGAGCCCCCATGTAGCTCCTCCGGCAAAAAGTATCAAAACTCGTGTCACCCAGAGTATGATTGAGTTTGACAGTGAGGCCACCGCATTAGACCCAAAGAGTTTAAAGGCCGCTGAACAGATCCAAAAACAATTCAACCTAAGTTCACCCACTGAGGCCATAAGAATGCTCATTTCAGTGGGGTATAAACAGATCCAAAAGCTCCTCCTGCTTAACGATAAAGAGCTCTGACTCTTTAGTTTTTATATGTTCATTAAAAAGCATATCTTGACAGATTCACACGAGTTAAATAGCTTAAATACTTACTTAATACCCACTCAATGAGGTCCCCTTTGTCGCAGCAGCAAACGCCCGATTACAAAGATACAATTAACTTACCAAAAACTGACTTTCCCATGCGCGGCAAGCTCCCCCAAACAGAGCCCAAAACAATTGAATTTTGGGAGAGCGAAAATATTTACCAAAAGCTTGTTGATAAAAACAAAGACAACGACCCGTTTATTATGCCCGATGGCCCCCCGTACGCTAACGGTAACCTTCACCTTGGGCATGTTTTAAATAAAGTTTTAAAAGACATTATAATTAAGTATAAAAACATGCAGGGGTTTAGAGCCCCCTTTATACCCGGCTGGGACTGTCATGGTTTGCCTATTGAGCTTAAAGTGACAAAAAAATTAGGCGGCAAACGCCGTGAAATGACCGATGCTCAAGTGCGTGACTTGTGCCGAAAAGAAGCCCTTCATTGGGTCGACATACAAAAAAAACAATTTATACGCCTAGGTGTTTTAGCCAAGTGGCAAGATCCCTATTTAACACTTAACCCTGCGTACGAGGCCGAAGAAATCCGTGTGTTAGCTAAAATATTAGACAACGGCCTACTTTACCGAGGCGAAAAGCCTGTTAACTGGTGCCCAAAATTACAAACAGCTCTTGCGGCCGCTGAGGTTGAGCATCAAGACCACACAAGCCCCTCTGTTTACGTAAAGTTTAATGTTACAAAAAATCTTGAAAAACTAGGTCACCCCAAAAAACCCACCTCTTTTGTGATTTGGACAACAACCCCGTGGACTATCCCCGCCAACTACGCTATTTGCGTTAACGAAAAATTTGACTATGGGCTTTACGATACGGGCGATGAGTACTTTATCATTGCTAAAGATTTAAAAGAGTCCTTTGAAGCCGACACAGAGCTGAGCTTAAAAGAAATAAAAACCTTTAAAGGTCATGAGTTTGAAGGCCTTCAGGCAGACCACCCCTTTTTAGACCGCACCTCGCTGCTTATCTTAGGCCCTCATGTCACCCTAGAGGCCGGCACTGGCTGTGTACACACCGCCCCTGCCTTTGGGTTAGACGATTACAATGTGGGCTTAAAGTACAACCTGCCCATTAATGGTAACGTTGATAAAGCGGGTAAATTTACCAGCGATTTCCCTGAGTTTGAAGGGGTGCGTATTTGGGATGCCAATGAGCCTTTGTGTGATAAAATGAAAGCCTCTGGGCACTTAGTCGCCCTTAAAATGATCACTCATAGTTACCCCCACAACCCACGTACAAACTCACCTTTAATTTTCAGAGCCACTCCTCAATGGTTTATCCGCATGGATAGCAAAAAAGGAGAGGACTTTAGCCTGCGCCAGCAAGCTTTAAAACTCGTTAACGAAGAGATCGAATTTGTACCTAAATGGGGGAGCGCTCGTCTCAAAGCCATGATCGAAAACTCGCCAGATTGGTGCTTAAGCCGACAGCGAACCTGGGGCGTGCCTATACCTGTTTTTTATTGCAATGAGTGTGAAGAGCCCCTTGTGAGCTCTGAAATCATGAACAAAGTCGCAGACCTTATGGAGTCGACCCAACAAGGCATCGAGGCTTACTTTACTCACGATATAAAAACTTTTATTGGTGATATAAAATGCTCTTGCGGTCACTCCAATTTTACTCGTGGCGAGGATATTTTAGATGTGTGGTTTGATAGTGGGGTTTGTCACTCGGCTGTGCAAAAAAAGCTAAAAGAGCTCACCTATCCGGCAGATATATATTTAGAGGGGTCTGACCAACACAGGGGTTGGTTTCAAACAAGCCTAATGTCATCGGTGGCCGCTTATAAAAGCTCGCCTTATAAAGCCCTTATTACGCACGGGTTTGTGAACGATGCTCAAGGCTATAAAATGAGTAAGTCTAAGGGCAATGTCATTGACCCGGCAATTATTATTAAACAATACGGAGCTGAAATTTTAAGACTCTGGGTGGCCTATGAGGACTACGGTCAAGACGTCACCGTGGGCAACGAAATGTTTAAGCGCATTTCAGAAACCTACAGACGCATACGTAACACGTTAAAGTTTTTACTTGGAAACCTTTCAGATTTTGACCCTCAAAAAGATAAAATCGATTTTTTAAAAATGCCTGACATAGACCAATGGGCTCTTATTAAACTTAACGAGCTTATTGAGCAAACTACGACGTCGTATAATGAGTACAACTTTTACAAAGTCTATCACGCGTTAAATAATTTTTTCACTGTTGACCTGTCAGCGACTTATTTAGATATCCTTAAAGACCGCCTGTACACGGCAAAAACGGATGGTCTAAAAAGGCGCAGCAGCCAAACAGTTATTTATGAACTTTTAAATAACCTCACTGTACTTATGGCTCCTATTTTAACCTTCATTGCCGAGGAGACTTATAAATACATACCCGGCTCTAAGCTCGAGAGCGTTTTGCTTGTGGACTTTCCAAAGGCCAACCCTCAGTGGAAAAACCCTGAACTCATGAGTAGGTATGATACTTTGCTTGAAATTCGCTCTCAAGTGTCAAAAATTTTAGAGGACCTGAGGGCTGAAAAAATCATTGGCTCCAGCCTTGAGGCTAAAGTATTTATTGCCGCCAAGGGCGAAAAGTTTAAACTTTTAAAAGAGATAGAACCTGATTTATGTGAGTTTTTTATAATCTCTCAAATCGAAATCACCGAAGGGGCTGAAAGCATAAAAGCCCTTAAAGCTGACGGAGAAAAGTGCATCCGCTGCTGGAACTACAGTGTAGACATTAACACAAGCACAACATTCCCTAACGTTTGCCCTAAATGCATTGAGGCCTTAAAATGAAAATAGATCGTAAGTATTTAACCCTTATGGCCCTTGCCGGGTTCATAATCACCTTAGACCAAGCCACTAAGCTTTATGTGCACACACACTTTCAGCTGGGCGAATCGCTCATTGTTATACTTGATTATTTTAGCATTACTTATGTGCGCAACCCTGGGGCTGCTTTTGGGATACTTGGCACGTCTAATGAAACCTTCAGAACTATTTTCTTTTTAACCTTCCCTCCCATTGCGCTTATTATTCTTTTAACCATACTTAAAGACGTGGCCACAAAAGATCGCATTCAAGTCTTTGCCCTTTCTAGTATTTTTGGGGGAGCAGTAGGTAATTTTATTGATCGTATTCGATTTAGCTACGTGATTGATTTTTTAGATTTTCACATTGGCGAGCGCTTTGTATGGCCCGCTTTTAATGTGGCCGATTCAGCTATTGTAGTCGGTGTTGCTATACTTATATTATTAATATTTAGAAAGGACCCCGAGAAGGTCAAATCATAGGGGTTAAAGCTTGCACCCAATAATACACATCTCTGACTCTATTCAATTACCCACTTATCTTTTAATCATAAGCCTTGTGTACATAGTGTGCACTTATGCTCTGGTTAAAAGAGTACAGCATTTAAATTTAAATAAAAATGATGGGCTCGACAT
Organism: Pseudobdellovibrionaceae bacterium; assembly: GCA_030591685.1. Classification (GTDB taxonomy): domain Bacteria; phylum Bdellovibrionota; class Bdellovibrionia; order Bdellovibrionales; family UBA1609; genus JAUVAX01. The sequence continues at coordinate 133,067 of JAUVAX010000001.1, forward strand.
CGCGCTCGCTTTAATGGTGGGGGGTCTTATCGGCGCCCGGCTTATGCATGTGTTCTATGAGTCCCCTGCTTACTACCAAGGCTCCCCTCTAGAGGTCTTTAAAGTCTGGAAGGGCGGGTTTGTTTTTTACGGAGGGGCTATTGGGTCCTTTGCCTCATGCCTGGCAGTCATCAAGATTAAAAAATTAAGTTATCGCCAGTGGGCCGATGTATTTGCCCCCTTGGCCGCCATTGGATATGCCTTTGGCCGACTGGGGTGTTTTTTTAACGGGTGTTGTTTTGGGCGGTTATGTGACCTGCCTTGGGCTGTTGAACTCCCAAACTTCCCAGGGGCCAGACACCCCACTCAAATTTATGCTTTTTTATTTGAAGTCTGTATATTTGCGGCCCTCATTTACTTTGACAAAACAAGGGACAAAAAAAATACGGCCCTTCACTTGTGGATGAGGCCAAAAGGACAACTCTTTCATTTTTGGCTCGTTTTTCATAGTTTAAATCGACTGCTTATGGAGAGTTTCAGGGCTGACTATAGGGGGGCATTTATTTTTAACCTCTCCATATCAACATGGATTAGTTTAATAATATTACTTACAGCCGGACACTTTTTATTTCATGACGGACGAAGGGCTAAGCCTAGCCCCACTAAAAAATGTTAAAAATTAGTCCCATCAACTTTTATATATTTATACCCAGATGTGAGGTAATATTTACCTTTTAACTTAAGGGGGCTTTAACGTGACAAAGACCATTCTAATATTTATTTTTTTAATACCCGGAGCAGTTATGGCAAAGAAACCTTGGCAAAATAAAACCTGGACAGATGAAAGCATTAAAAATATATTAACCCCATTACAGTATAAGGTGACCCAAAAAGAGGGGACTGAAAAACCTTTTAAAAATAAATATTGGGATAATAAAAAACAGGGTATCTATGTAGACATAGTTTCAGGTGAACCCTTGTTTTTATCAAATGATAAGTTTAAATCAGGCACCGGTTGGCCGAGCTTTACTAAACCCCTTGTGCAAGAGAATATGATTTTCAAGCAAGACAAGGGGCTATTTTCTGTTCGCACAGAGGTTCGTAGCAAGCATGCTAACTCTCATCTCGGGCATGTTTTTGATGATGGCCCTGCCCCTTCGGGCAAAAGGTACTGTGTTAATTCAGCCTCTTTAAAGTTTATCCCCGCCGGTGAGCTTGAAAAAAATGGATACGGAGCGTTTTCAAAGCACTTTGAAGACGCTTCTAGTGCCGAATTAGCCACCTTTGCTGGTGGGTGTTTTTGGTGCATGGAGCCCCCATTTGAGGGGCTTGACGGCGTCTATAGTGTGATCTCAGGGTATATGGGCGGCACAAAAAAAAAACCCACCTATAAACAAGTATCAGCAGGGCTTACCAAATACGCCGAGGTCGTACAGGTTAAATTTAACCCCAAAAAAATCACCTATAATGAGTTAATTGAAATTTTTTGGCAAAATATCGACCCTACAACTAAAGACGCACAGTTTGTCGACAAAGGCTCACAGTACCGTACAGCTATATTTACCCATAGTGACACTCAAAGTACCATTGCCCTTAAGTCTAAAAGTGAACTCAACTCTTCAAAAAAATTCAATAAGTCCATTGTTACTGAGATTACAAAAGCCACCCAATTTTACCCCGCAGAAGACTACCACCAGGACTATTACAAAAAAAAACCCATACGCTATAAGTTTTATAGGTTTAATTCAGGTCGTGACACATTTTTAAATAAATTTTGGAAAAAATAATTTAATACTGAGCTACGAGATGAACGCTAGGACCACCACTGACAGAGTATCCATTAGGTAATAGCTCACCAAAACTATCCGTTAAATGAGCTCTAGAGGCTCATTTAATACCGTTTTGGTCCCAAAGGGTAATGAGCTCTTGTTCATCTAGGGTTTCTTTTTTAATCAACTCTTTGACAGCGGCCTCTATAAATACTTTATTTTTGTTAATCAGCTCTGTTGTTTTTTCGCGGCACCGTTCAAGTATTTGACTGACTTCTTTATCAATAATTTGGCTGGTCAACTCACTCATTGAAGACTTTTGCTCAAAAGGATAGTTTGAATTTAAAAACTGTTGTCCTCTTTGCTCGTAGGTAGGAAGCCCCAGTTCATCGCTCATTGAGTATTGAGTGACCATGGCTCTTGCTATGTCTGTTGCTTTATTAAGGTCATCACTGGCGCCGGTAGAAACATCATGAAAAAACGTTTGCTCACTGACTCGGCCCCCAAGTAAAACTTCTATTTTTTCCTCTAACTGAGTCTTAGTGTGTAAGTACCTATCTTCAGTGGGGCGCTGAAGTGTATACCCTAAGGCACCAACACCTCGTGGGATAATACTTACCTTTTGAACACGGTCCTGACACTTGAGCGCTAAGGCGGCGGTCACATGTCCCATTTCATGATAAGCCACTCGGCGCTTTTCCTCGGGGTTTATAATGCGGTTTTTTCTCTCTAATCCGGCAACAATTCTCTCAATTGCAGAGGTGAAGTCTTTTTCAGTGACATGCTTACCCTTTCTCCGGGTGGCCACAAGGGCGGCCTCATTAACAAGGTTCTCTATGTCAGCCCCTGAAAACCCAGGCGTAAGTGCGGCAACATTTTTTAATAAAATATTCGGATCTAAGGTTATTTTTTTGCAATGTATTTTTAGTATGGCCACTCGACCCGTAATATCTGGTTTATCTATTAATACTTGTCTATCAAAGCGACCACTACGCAAAAGCGCTGGATCTAAAACCTCTGGCCTGTTTGTGGCTGCAAGCAGTATAACTCCGCCCTTAGAGTCAAAACCATCTAACTCAGCAAGAAGTTGGTTTAAGGTTTGCTCTTTTTCATCATTACCCCCTGAACCACTAAAGCCACCCATTCTAGCCTTACCGAGAGCATCTAACTCATCTATAAATATAATACATGGGGAGTTTTCGCGGGCCTGTTCAAAAAGGTCTCTCACCCTAGCGGCTCCCATGCCGACAAACATTTCTACAAACTCTGACCCGTTGATATAGTAAAACGGAACGTTAGCCTCGCCAGCAACCGCACGAGCCATTAATGTCTTACCTGTACCTGGAGGGCCAACAAGAAGAACCCCCCTCGGGGCCCGACCTCCTAATTTACCAAACTCACTAGGGTCCTTTAAGAACCCTACAATTTCCTTTAACTCCTCCTTTGCCTCTTCTACACCGGCAATATCGGCAAAGGTGGTGGCTATGCCCTTTTCTACATAAACCCTTGCTTTAGATTTAGTCATAGAAAGAAGCCCACCCCCTGCGGAGCCCATCCCACGCTTCAGAACAAAGTTCCAGAACAACAAAATCATAGCAATTGGGAACACCCAAGACATTAGAGAGCCTATCAAAGTACTTTTAGGAGCACCCTTAATGTTGACGCCTTTTAAGTAAAGTTTCTTAGTGAGCTCATCGTCTTTAACGGGCACTGTAGTGATAACGTTCACCTTGTCGGGGCCCTGGTCCTTTAATTCTGCTCGAATTTTGTTTTCTGAAACAAGGACTTCTTTAACCTGGTCTCCGTTAAGGTAGTCTAAAAATTCTGTATAACTGACATTTCTGCCTTTGGGTGCATAAAAATACTGTGCTGCTAATAACACCACCCAAATAACAGCAAAATAATGAAAATAGCCCCATTTTTGTGGTTTGGGGCCTAAGTATTTTTCTGTCTTTTTGCTCTTTTTAGCTTTATCTTTTATTGCAGGTGCCATTAATTTACTTCCCTTTAGATTAACTCTACCCCTGACTCTAGTAACAAAAAACTAGAAAGTTAATTGTTTTGTGAATTTTAAAAATTTTACCCAGTATTTTAGTTACAACTGTAAATATTAGACCTGCTCAACGCGACATAATAACAGAGCATCCCCTCTTTGAAAAATTATAGGGATCTCATATAAAAATCCTATAAAAAACTCCATCAAAGTCATCACGGCTTATTAAGTGATTAAAATCATATCAAACTGATCTGTTTTAATTTTACTAAGGATTAATTTAAATAGAGTCTTTAATTAATCATTACATTAGGATTTTTGAAAAAAGCCTAACGAAGCTGAGATATAAAATTTACCGGCACTTGTAATGATCGGGATAATAATAGAGGGCCCCGAGCCAAGCGAATTAACAAGAGTTGATGTTCTGTTACAGCTCATGGGGATTAAACTATCCAATTTACAACCTAAACCCATAAACTCAGTACGCACCTGTCCATAAATCATATTTATGATTTCAACATGCATATCTTTAATGTCAGGAGTGAGCTCAGTAAAATGCTCCTCAAATAAATGTTCTGCCATATTGAAAAAAGTCTGTTTAGGAAAGCTCACACTAAAAAAACCAGTAAAGCTCTCCGTTTTTATAGGGGTATATGCTGTTGAAAAGGGCTCAAAAGGGAGCTCCTTTTTATAAGGTAAAGGTATTAACGAACTTACATTACTTGCATACCCCATTGTCGTGATCACACTCACAGAGGACTTTACAAACATACTTATTAATTCAGCATCTAGGGATATTTTTCTAAATCTATCTGCATCAGGATGAAGGTAGTGGTGAATTTTCTCTGCAATTGAATCCTGATTTAAACTGATATCTATAACATGTATGTTTTTATAATCTCTAAATGTAACAAGCGCCTCTTCTATAGCCCTAGTTAGTAATATAAGTGGCGTTTGCCGATTCATTTGACTTTTCTTAAGGGCCTCTACAATACTGGTAGTACTATCCTCATGGGTGTCATAAAACTTGCAAATACCATTAAACTCTTGCACGTCAGTGACCTTAAGACCCTCTGAAGATCCTTTGGCTAAATGGACAGAGTAGTTTTTTTGTAATTTCTCACAAAAAAGCTCAGACATATCATGCGATGATTCTTGAATAAAAAGTAACTTTTCCATCTAGTTAGAATAACATTTTTTTCAGTTAACAAATAAAAAACTAAGTTAACGTTTACCTTTTTTTACCAATGCACACTGATATCAATAACATAGCACGTGCTGTTGATTAAATTACCTGTTTCAAGTCGGGAGAAGTATAATTATGAAACAACTCATTCCCAATTTTAAACAAAACTCAACTTCTTAAAATCTCGACTTGGACCAGTTAGTGCTTGAAAAAGAAACAGCTTCAACCCCATTAAACCTTCAAAAAATGACTAAATGTAGTTAGTTAGCCCATTTACTGTGGTTTTTTTTCATTTAATGTATAAGTCATTAATAAATGACTCTATAAATATTACATAGTCATTTTATGAAACTCACAAATTATAATCTGTATGCTATAGATTTTTTATTAGGCGACCCCTTGTGGCTTTATTATCTCTCTTTGCTCAAATAAAGCCACATAAGTATAGCTGGGGTCAAAACACACAACAGGGGGGAATTCATGAACAAATCACTAATGACAGTAATAATGGTTACAACCTTTATGTTTACCGTAGCCAATGCCGCTGAAGAGAACTTTAACTTATCTTGTACTGAGGGTGAATACTCAGCAAGCCTAGTTAATATTTACAAAGAGGGGATTAATAAAAAAGAACGTGGCCGTATTTACTATGGCAATACTGTCGCTGAAATTTCGTGCCCAAAGTATGTATTTTATGGTTTAGAGAAGGGTTATGGTTTTGTGTGTGCCGGGGTATGGGATTATGATTTAAAGTGGGATGATGAAAAAAACAAACCCTCAAAAACACGAATTGACACTGTCGTTATTGTAAATATTTATAAAGACAAATCAAACACTAGTAATGTTACAGGGTGGAAGGCTAAATTTACTGGACCTATAATGTATGGCAAAACAGAACTCATACTCGACTGTGTATTGACCGCTAAATTGAACACTGTACCTGTTGCTAAATAATTTTATAAGTTTTTAATAAAACCTAACTATTCACTTATCTCTGTCGCAATAGTAACAGAGATATCGACACTCTAGGGCCATACAGTCAATATTTGACTTTATTCATTTTTTTTAAAAGGCTGCTAGTCAATATTTTTTTAAGGCAACAACTCTTGTACTTAAAAATTACTAAATAATTGCATTTTATTATTAAAAACTATGTCCTCAGGGTAAGAGTTACGACTCCCGTACTCAATACCCGCATAAGATGAGTGCAAATAACCCACTAACTGCCACCCTTTAAATAAACTACGCCGCTTAAAGAGTTTCACGTCTATATCTCCTAAAAGAGCCTCGTAATCATGGAACACCTCACCATTTGGGGTCATAAACTGTAAATCCATAAATTTAGATTTTGGAGCAAAAGCTGAAATTACAATTTTGTGTTTTCCGTTTCGACTAACGCCCTTTATTTCCCACTTTCCATAATTTATATCTACAGATACAAAATCTAAATCATTGGGGCGAAATTTATACTCTTTACCCTTATACTTTAAGCCTATACATACCCCCTCATAAAAGCTCGGTATGCCGAATATATCTGGCCTACCCCCTCCGATTACAAGGGCTGTGTCAGGTGAATCATCAAACTTATTTGAAACAATCCATGTCCACCACTCAGGAAAGCTCTTGCCCCAGTTGCGGTCCTGATAACAGGGGGCATTTTTAAAGGTATTTACTTTTCCATCTACAATAATTTGTCCTGAGCAACGAGCATCAGCCTGCACAGGGTACCACTCAATGTTGGTAATGTTTCGACCTAACATCCACCCCTCTGCATTAAAACTCCATCTTTTTTTAATATGAATATCCCAAGAATACTCACCATGAGGCTCTAAAAGAGCCCCTGTAATCCTCTCGTCCGTTGCCTGACCTGAGGGGAGTGAAACTAGTGTTTCATCATAGCTCGAAGCAAATTGATCTACACGGTATGTGCCTTCTAATATTCGAAGTTTTTTAAAATCACCCAACCCCACATAAGAGCGTGATGAAATATTTTTATGTTCTATATCCCAAGGGTTAACTACCCCATAAACAAAGTAATAGGCCTGCTTAGTTTCAGGTATAATTACCTTATAATACCACCATTCGTACCAAGGCTTAGAGTTCACTTTACCATTTTTACTTTCAATATTTTTGCGATTCCACATATAGGCATTAAAATCTGGACTCGCAACGCCAGAACTAGATAATAAAATAAAACTAATAACTAAAAGTACCGTCTTCATATCCCCTCACTCCCCTTTATTTAACTAACCCTAATTACAGATACACCTTTTTAGTATCAATAAAATATTTCTCAAGCTGAAACCCCATAATATATTCTGCTTAATTCATTTTCGGGGTTAGTCTACTCATTTTATCCTGTACCGAATCAATAAGAGCCTTCTCAAATTCGACATTGCTCTTATAAACATACCCCATTGTACTTTGCCAGTACTTGGCCTCTTCCATGCAAAGGTAAAAAAATACTTTTTTGTGCCATGGCTTAAATGAATCAAACCCCAGTTTAAACATTTGATTCTTAATCTCTGAAGGGTAGGTCATCTTACCCTCCGGGTTTGCCACCATTGGCATTTGTAGTATTTTGCTTTTAATGCTGTAGCCTCTGATTTTTTTTATTATTGGTTTTGGGTACGTTAATGCACCAAAAGACACCATGCCCACCTCACTTGAGGAAAACTGGTCTAGAACTTGCTGAATAATATTTTTATAACTCTTCTCCCATCCTACAAAATGAACCATAGGATGAAAATGAAAACCAACAATGACACCCTTGTCAGCTAATTTACGGGCCGCACCGATTCGCTCTGAAAAGCTTGCTGTTAAATGCTCCTCATTTAGGATCACCTCATCAGGGTTAAGGGACCATGTGCAAAATATATTTTTTGGCACTTCAGTTTTTAAAAAATGTTTTATATTTTTAGACTTCGTTTTAAACTCAACAATAGCATTCGGCCATTTCTTTGAAAATTCAAACATATCGCTAAGAACACCGTTTGTATTACCCCACATCAATGCATCTGAAGACTGGCCCGTACCAATGTGGTATTTTTTTTGAGGGTCAAGTTTGATATTATTTAATTTTTCTTTAAAGTTATCATCAAACTGCACTTTACCGTGCTTGTACATAGTTTGAATACTGCAATAACTACAGCCAAAACCACAGTTTTTAACGGCATCAATAGTTTTTAAATTACAACATATGGTCTTTTCAGACTGCACAGGGCATTCGCCATAAATTTTGTTTTCTGAATTTTCTTTTGTAATTTCAATTCTTGAAGTATTCAGGTCTTTTGGTTTTAGTGGAGGGACGTTTGTTTTAAAAATAACCCCTCTTTTTTTAAAATCATTCAAAAGAGTGTCTAGATTTTTAAAAGCCAGCTTCTTAAACTCGCGACCCTTTAGGTTAGACTCGGACCGCCAACCGTCCCAGTAACTTATAAAACTCTTCTCCTCCCACATATTAAAATCTAAAACAGACTCCACTGTTTTTTTTAATTCCTGAAGAGTAAATAAATTATCTAAGGCTAGTTTTTGAACCTGCTCTTGGCTCTTAGGGTCAAGGGCATGAAAGGGTGTTTGAACCCTTATTTTATTAAATTTACTTGATATATAAATCTTATTCATAGTTTACCTAGGGATAAAACAGCAACCTATCTAAAATAGCCTTAATTCGCAATCTAGATTGATTTTATTTAAAGGGACCCCCTCAAACTTATGTAAGCTTTTGTTATTAGATGGTTTTATTGATTTTACTAGTGTCAAATTCGACGCTTGGGGCTTAGTTTCTACTGTTATTGTCCTCAAAAAAATCAAAATCAATTGAAATGGCTGTTGCCAGCAGCACGGCTCGTTGATTGTCCGTCCATGCGCCCTGTCCGTAATCCAGCAAAAAACAGTCTGCATCTGTGAAAACTTCCTTAAGCACCCCTCCCCATTTTTTACTAATAGCGCCTTGAACTTTGCCGGAGCGATCAATGATAGGAAAGGTCCATATTTTCCAAAATGGGCTTTTTACAGTCGCAAACACTCGGCCGTACTCATCACAAAGGTCATATTTTTTATTTAAAATTCCAAATCGACGGCGTACAGCGCCGACCCTTACCCCTTCATTTGTTTCAATAAACATATTCGAAAAAAAGAAAAAGAATTTTCTTGAAAGATGAAGTACAGATTTTTTACTCTCATTAAAAATATCAACACTAAACGGTCGATGGCTTCTTAAAAACTGTCGCCCAAGCGTCGTCATAAGGCCCTTGTGTCTTTCGGCCACAAACCCTATTTCATTTTTATTTATATCCATAAGTTTATAACGATTAGCTGTTTCCCAGTTAATTATTATCTCTCCCCACTCTTTTACCTGCTGGATCATAATTTGTTGTGACTTATTAACTAATTGATTCATTATCTAAAACTCCTAAAGAATTTAATTTAAATGCCTTTGATGGCTCTGTTAAATTTGTACTATATCGACTCACTCATTGGTAGGCAATGGGTGAGCGCTTTTAATTTTAAAAAATTGATTAATCCACTGACCAATTATATCCTCATCCGTATCAACGTTTAAAGAGTTTACACCCTCACGGTATGTGAGCTCTCCGAGCGACTCAACTCGCCCCTTCATTCGCATAAGTGAGTAGTCCTTTGTAAACTCTGGATGCCCTTGCATTGATAGTATATGATCATCTATAGAATACATTTGATAGGGGCAGTAATCGCTGCACGCTAGAAGTTCTGCTCCTGATGGCAACTTAAGGACTTGATCCTGGTGAGAGTACAATAACTTATAGCTTTTAACCTCTGGGTTCATCCAGATTTGAGTTTTTTTTATAATGGCCGATCGAACTCCAACGCCCCAGCCTTCGGCAGCTTTATTAGCAGCACCGCCTAAACTCTGTGCAATCATTTGGTGGCCAAAACAAATCCCTAACTGCTTCACCTTTAACTTAGAAGCTTCAATAATAAACTTTGTTAACCAGTGAATCCACGGCTCATCGTCATAAACTGACCTCGGTGACCCTGTAATTATCCACCCATCACACTCGGTGGCAGACAAAGGGTACTCACCCTGGGCTACTAAAAATGGCGTGATTTGAGCCTCTGGCATAATTTTATTTAAATAATTTAAGCACATGGGTTGGTAGTGCCGTTGATAGCTATCAGGCGACCTATCATAGTGATAAACATTTAAAAGGCCGAGGTTCATTTAAAAACCCTTTTAAAGGTCTTTAAAAATTGCTCTTCAGTGACCGGTACCATATTTGTTTGATGGCAGGGGTCTTTGAAGGCTTTTTGAGACAAGGGGCCTAATTGGTCCTCACTGACTCCATGGTTTTTTAAACCAAACTGAAGGCCTAAGGACTTAAAAAAGCTCGAGCACTGGAGCGCGAGAGTGTCCTGATTATATCCGTATTCATTAAAAATATATTTTACTCTTTGAATTTGCTTTAATTGACCTGAGTTTAATTGGCTGCTTTCAATAAACTCTATACAACCGGGCAAGCAAAGAGCATTGGCTAAACCATGGTGCATTCCGCACTCAGTAGATAAGGGGTGGGCCATTGAATGAATCATACCTAAACCCTTTTGAAAGGCCGTCGCCCCCATGGTGGCTGCAATAAGCATTTTAGCTCTTGCCTGAACATTCGCCCCGTCTTTATATACCTTTGGCAGCTCAGAGAGAACTATACGCAAGCCCTCTAAAGCAATACCATCTGCCATTGGGTGAAACCCCGGGGCCATAAAAGCCTCTAAGTTATGTGTCAATGCATCTAACCCTGTTGCCACCGTTAAGTCGGGAGGAAGACCGATAGTAAAAGAAGGGTCTAAGACTGCAATTTTAGGCAACATATCAGGATGAAAAAAAATTGTTTTTGTATTTGTAGAGGCCAGTGTGACCACCCCACTTCGACCCACCTCTGACCCCGTCCCTGCTGTTGTTGGGATAGCGTACAACGGGGGCATATCGTTAACGATCAGTCGATCTCCACCGAGAGCGTCATCATAGGGCTCTAAAGGGCCCTCATGGTTTACTCTAAGCATAATAACTTTTGCCACATCAATAGGGCTCCCCCCACCAAGGGCCACTAAGCAATCACAATCATGGTCTTTGTAAACAAGAATACCCCTCTCTACGTCCTCCTCAAGGGGGTTCGTGTGCGTCTCTGAAAAAATAGTTAACTTAAGTCCCTCTATACCAAATGGACCCTCTAATTTACTGACAAGACCCAGTTTAACAAGTGTTTTATCTGTAACTACTAAAGGCTTATGGTAACCACTCTTTTTAATAGCACTTGCTAGTGGTTGCAAACAGTCTTCACCATAAAAAATTGTTGTCGGGTAATTAAATTGCTGCATAGGTATCCTTATATAATTTCAAAGTATCTTTGTAACTGCCAGTCGGTGATGGCCTTCTCGTGCTCTCTCACCTCCCACTCTCTTGTGATCACGTAGTGTTCAATAAATTTTTCACCAAAAACTTCATAGGCTTTTTTACAAGATTTTAAATTCTCTACACTTTTACTTAAAGAGCTGGGGAGTTGTAACTCAAAGGGCAAGCTGTCCTGAACCTCATAAGCACTCCCAACAACAGGGTCTGAGAGAGTTAAACCCTCCTCTATACCTAGTAGACCTGCGGCTAACATGGCTGCGGCCACAAGATAAGGATTTGCGTCAGCAGAACCCACTCTAAACTCAATACGTTGAGATTTTTCGTTGCCGGGTATTACCCTTAATGCTGTTGTTCTATTTTCAACCCCCCATGTTGCTGCCGTTGGCGCCCAGAACCCCTTAACAAGTCTTGTGTACGAGTTTATGGTGGGTGAGGTTAAAGCTAAAAATGACTTTAAATACTTAACCTGACCAGCCGTGTAACTTTTCATAATACTGGTCATGCCATTTTTATCACTGGGGTTAAAGAAAACATTCTCTTTTGTCTTTATATCATATAGTGACTGATGCATGTGCCCGCTTTGCCCTGGGTAATCCAAGTTCCATCGTGCCATAAACGTGGGTATCATACCTTGTTTTTGAAAAAACACTTTTGCAAAAGTTTTAAAAACACTAGCTCTGTCAGCACTTTCAAGGGCTTCATCGTACTCAAGCGCCGCCTCCCAAACCCCGGGGCCGGTCTCACAATGAAGACCCTCTATGGGAACATTGAGGGCTTCAAAGTAATCCATAAAATCATTAAATAACTCTGAGTATGTAGAGCTTCGAAGGGTTGAGTAACCAAACATACCAGGAGTTAAAGGGGTTAAATTTCGATAATTTTTATCGCGCACTGATTGAGAGTTTTCTAAAAATAAAAAGAATTCGTATTCAAACGCGAGGTTGGCCCCAAACCCCATAGTATTTGCTTTTTCTAATATCTTCTTTAATAAATTACGTGGGCAGACAGGGTGATACTCCTCCCCGTCTGGTGGTAAAAAATCACCTAAGAAAAAGGGGAGGTTTTCATCGGGTAGGTACCTCTCTGTGGCTCGATCTATTTTAAACGGAGCATCTGGGTAGGCCGTATGCCATCCAGTAAATTTAGCGTTATCATATAAGGTGTCCGCAACATCCCAGCCGAAAACACAATCGCAAAAAGCACTACTGGAGTTTATAACTGAATCAAATTTTTTCTTTGATATATACTTCCCTCTTAACACACCATCAATGTCTGTTATGGCTAGCTTTACCCTAGACAAATCAGAGTTATTAAAGGCTGCATGTTTAAACTTAAAATTATTATTACTCATAGTGTGTACCCCTCTTTTAATTTCTGCTTAAAGTGAATCGATTTATTTTGTGTTAAATTATAAAATCCAAATTTTGATAAACTTGACCCGCGTCCTGAATTTTTATACCCAGTCCATGGTAACTCGGGGTCTAAATAGTCACACCTGTTCATAAATACGGTACCCACTTGAACTTTTTGAGCAAATGTATCCGCTAACTCTCGATTTTTTGTAAAAATAGCCGCTGTAAGCCCCAAAACAGAATCATTTATTAATTCTAAGGCCGTGTTAATATCAGGAACCTTCATCACCGGCATGATAGGGCCAAAGTTTTCTTCGTTCATAATTCTCATTTTATGGTTCACATCAACGATAAGTGTGGGGGCAAAAAAAATGGCTTCATTAATTTTAAGCTCTTCACCACCAACTAAAACCTTGGCCCCCATTGTTGTAGCCTCATTAACTTGCTCACTCATAACTTTACTAGCACTTGACTTAAATAAGGGCCCCATATTTGTAGTTTTACTCTTTGGGTCCCCTAATTTATAATCACTCATCAGTGTTTTAGCTTTTAAAACAAATTCATCAAAAACTTTTTCGTGAACATAAACCCTCTCCACCCCACAACAAGACTGCCCTGAGTTAAACATGGCTCCATCAACTATAGACTCCACAGCGTCATCCACATCAGCATCATTATTGACAAATACACCGTCTTTACCCCCGAGCTCTAGGCCTGGGGTTATTAAACTCTCCGCACAGTGACGTAAAATTTGTTTGCCACCATTAACAGAGCCCGTAAACACGACATGGTTGACGCTTCCGGATTCTATCACCTGCCCCGTAGTGGCGTGATCTAGTATCACATTTTTAACTAATACATCAAAGGCTCTCTCAAAATGCAAACCCACCTCAGGGGTCTGACCAGAGTGCTTTAACAGCACGGTGTTGCCCGATAACAGTGCTGGCACTATTGAGTTGACCGCAACAAGTAACGGATAGTTCCAAGCTGCAATCGTAAACACAACACCAAAGGGCTCGTGTGCGATGGCTCTGTAAAAATTAGGTTTTTGTGACACCTCTTTTGTTTTTAAAGTGCTTTCAGAAATACTACACATAAAGCGAGCCCTATCTAACATTCCATCAACTTCAAAAATGGCTTGATGCTGGGGACGACCCATTTGTAAGCTAATATCACTGGCGATTGTTTGCTTGTTCACTTCAAAGTAAGTTAAACACTTCAATACATGCGCCACACGCTGCTCACAGGTCTTCATGGACCAGCTCACTTGCTGAATCTTTAATTGTTTCACGGTACTCAGTGCTTGCTCAGTATTAGAGTACTCATATACTCTATCAACGCAGCCCTCAAAGGGGTTTATAACTTTTAATGTTTTCATGGCTTTGGACTCCGTCATCTATACTTTCAACTGTACTTTACTAAAAACTGCTCTATTATTTCGCCTGAACAACTTAAATACTCTTTTTGAGCTAATACTTTTTGAGCATATTGTTTAGAAGGCTCTACAAATTTTATATGCATAGGGTTTACTTGCTTATAAAACTGCTCTTTAACCCCCTCTGGGGTACGACCTCGTTCGCGAGTGTCCCTTTCAAGACGCCTTTTAAACCTAAGGCCTTCATCACATTGTATAAAAATAGAATCATCAAAAGAGTCTCTTGTATACTCTTGAGATAATAACAAAATCCCATCCACTAAAATAATTTTTTTGGGCTTAAAAAGGCAGTTATCAAAGCCCCTCGTATGAGTTTTAAAATCATAACTAGGCATCTGTATGGGCTCCCCGCTTTTTAATAACTCTAAGTGTTCACAGAGCAATTTAAAATCTATGGCCGAAGGGTGATCAAAATTAACTCGGCCCCCGTCTTTGTCAAACGATGCACTTTGGTCATGGTAGTAGTTATCTTGTAATAAAATAGAGCACTCGCTCTCACCAAAAGCGGAGCATAAACTATTTGCAAAGGTTGTTTTACCCGAACAACTCCCCCCTACTATGGCAATAATATTTACATTCAAACAAATAACCCCTTATTATTTTGTACTATAAAGTCGGTCGCCTGCGTCACCGATGCCTGGCACTAAGTAACCCTCATCATTAATTTCATTTTCAACCTCAAGGGTGTAAACCATTATATCTGGATGATATTTTAGTAATTTTTTTAACCCTAACTGTCCGGCAATTAAACATAAAATAGATATTTGACCCACCTCATATTGCTTTAATCGATCGACACAAGCAATGACCGTGTCGGCGGTGGCAATTAGTGGGTCTACTAATAATATTTTTTTACCTTTGCAGTCATCTGGTAATTTAAAATAATACTCCACTGTATTTTTAATAAATTTATCTCTGTAAATACCAATATGACCACTTTTAGCAAAAGGTAGGCTTGATAATACCCCCTCTAACATTCCGTTACCGGCTCTCATTACTGAAACCACAATAGGAGCTTCAGTGACTTTTTGTACTTTTGCCTCACAAATAGGAGTGTTAACTGTGTGCGTACTTGTAGACAGCTCCCTTGTCGCCTCAAACGCTAAGTATCGACTCATTTCATTAACGAGAATTCTGAACTCTGAGGACGAGGTCGTTTCATCTCTAAGTCGACCGAGTTGATGCTTTAATACAGGGTGGTCGAGCACGCTCACTTGTTTCATATATACATCCTTAAAATACGGTTCCATCACTTTTAATTTTAATCGGAGGTTCGCCACTGGCCCTAAGGGACTTTGCCACTTTACGTCCAGCACGCCAAGTGCCCCCTTCAAGTATTTTCACTAAAGGGAAGTTCTCTTCGGTGAGTGAAAGTTTATTTCTAATAATAGTACTAATTTGTTTTAGCAATTGTACCGTCAAGGCCCGCCACTCAATAACAAGGTCACTGCCTGGTGCGTGCAGAACCTCTAACTGTAATTTATCTTTTACCTCAATAACCTGTTGATCAACAAACAACCCACCATTGCGGTACTCAGCAAGCCCCGTTAATGCGTCTAAATGAGAGACCACAAAGTTAGCCTCTTCTAAAGGCTCAATGAGTGAGTACGTGAGCCACTGTGAGAGTTTATGAAAAACAACATAGGACTCTTCTTTTGAGCCCAGTTGGGAGTGAGACCAGACATCCCCTAAATTAACATTATTATACTGAGTACGGCCGGGCCAAATTTCACCTAAAGCCTTAAGAACTGTGCTTAATAATTCGTTAGCTCTTATTGTTGTACCAAATTTATTTTGAAGGTAAACCACTAAGTCCCCTAAACGAGCCGACGGGAAGTAAGTATTATTGCTCTCTATCACTTGGCCGAGAGTTTGTAATAAACGAGCTCGCCCTTCTAGTCCCACGAGGGGGTTATCTTTTGTCACTTGAAAGTGCTTTATTAAGTCTTGTTCTGTAATTGTTTTTAATCTTTCAGCATCGACCCGTAAAGGTTGGCTTGAGTCACTTGAAAAGCTGCCGCTTTTAAACATTTGTAAACTCGCAACAGCCAACCCCTCGGAACGGCTGAGAGTTTGCTGAGTTTCAGGGTCGATATAACTCCAGTCAGGGCCTGACCCTGCATCTAATAAAACAGAAATAATAACCAAATCAAACTTTGATTCGGCCCACTGTAAATTATCGCCTGAAAAATCCTTATATACAGGAGGTATACGATCTACCCCGCCGACTTTAAAGTGCCCCCAGCGTGAGTGGTATGGGATGTCCAAGCTCGGGTAGTTCTCTTTAATGACATCTATAACATAGTTGGCACAAGTGTCTAATCGGTCCATGTGAAGAGTAAAATGACCCTTGCCCGATTGAATGTAATCAAATACATTTTCAGTCGTATCATTAACGGCCTTTGAAGAAAGAAGGTAGTCTATAGAAAGCTCACTCATTTACTCCTCCAGCTTTCGACCTTGAACTTTTCTTAACTTGGCGTCTGATTTGACTTTGTCCTCTGTAAAATAACCGGCCGCCTTTTTGGCCTCCATTTCAACAAGAGCATCCTCGGGGATCAACTCATTGGGGATCGAAATGCGGTTTTTAACCTCAATGCCACTTTTAACAATAGCATCGTACTTCATGTTGCTCATTGAGTGTAAGTTATCAATTTTTTTAATATTAAAATAATGAAGAGCATCGGGCATAAATTCCTGAAAACGAGCATCTTGCACACCTGCAACGCACTCTGTGCGTTCAAAGTAGGTGGAGGCACTGTCGCCGCCCTCTTGTCGTTTACGTGCATTATAAACTAAGAACTTAGTCACCTCACCTAAAGCACGCCCCTCTTTTCTGAAATAAATAACAATACCGACCCCGCCCCTTTGAGCTGTTCGGGCGGCATCTTCTATGCCATAGGTTAAATAAGGTCGGCAGGTGCATATATCTGAACCAAAAACATCTGAACCGTTGCACTCATCATGCACTCGACATGTTAACTCAACATCAGGGTTTGATAGGTCATTAATATCTCCAAATATATAGGCCGTAGAGCTGCCTATTGGCGGCAAAAGGACTTTTAAATCGGGGCGTGTTACAAGTTCAGGGAACATACCCCCGGTCTCTTGGTACAAAACCCTTCTTAGCTCTCCCTCTTCTAAGTTAAACCTCTTGGCTATACTAGGTAAGTACCATACAGGGTCTATAGCCACCTTTGTGACTTTTATGTCTTTAGTGTCAAAAACAACTTTTCCATCAATTGATAATCGACCCTCATCAATGGACTTATGGATTTCAGGGATACTTAATCGGGCTTGAGTGACAGCAATAGTGGGCTGAACATTGACCTTCTTGTCGATATAGTCTTTAAATACCTCACTCACATGAGCCCCCCAGGGGTCCAAAGAAACTATTTTTTCAGGGTCAAACCACGAGGGACCTGGTTTTATTATATTTGTGGGCTCCGTATTTTCTAAGTCCGGCTTATGACTTACATCAAACGTACCTGCTGCAATAGAAAGAGCCCTGTACACCGTGTAACTCCCCCCATGACTCCCAATAGCGTTTCTGTTTTCTTTTTCGCTGAGAGTGGCAATCACGGGCCCCCGTTGATGGGGGTCAGACTCGCCCCAGTGGATAGGGACCACCTCTTTAAAAATCTGATTTGAATGGGATGTTAAAATAACATGTGAATTACGTTTCATAAAATCTTTATTTGCCATTAACTACCCTCATCTAAGACATCCAATTGTCATCTTTTTGTTTTTGCCATTTACAGGTTACTTTTTTTAAGTCGGACCAAAAGTTTAAACTTGCAGGCCCCGTAATATCTCCGTGTCCAAACTTAGATTCATTCATCCCCCCGAAAGAAAAGGGCTCTCTAGGGACAGGGACTCCAATGTTCACCCCTACCATCGCAGACTTTGCATTTGAAATTACTTTTTGAGCAAAGTGACCACTGTTTGTAAACACAGAGCACGCGTTGCCGTAAGGGTTAGAGTTTTCGATTTCTAAAGCCTCTGTAATCGTCTTACAGGGTACTATAGTTAGAATAGGGCCAAACAATTCATTTTTAACAGCTTCGCTCTCAGGCTTTAAACCGGTGAGTATAGTTGGGCCTATCCAGTACCCCTCTTTAAATATTTCTGGCACTTTTGGGTTACGACCATCGACCAAAATCTGAGCCCCTTCGTATATGGCACGATCAATGGCTGCATTTAAAAAATCAACTTGTTGTTTTGTGATTATTGCTCCCATGCCATCGCCTATTTTTGTTGCCTCAGCCACGTGTTTAATTTGCTGGATATGCCGATCAACATCCCCCACAGCCAATAGCACACTAGCAGCCATGCAGCGCTGTCCAGCGCATCCGGTAAAAGAATCACTAATCCCCTGACCAGCCAGTTCAACATCTGCATCCGGAAGGAGCACAATATGATTTTTGGCGCCGCCTAAGGCTAAAGCTCTTTTACCATGATTTGAGGCTCTCTTGTAAACAGCCTTTGCCACTCTTGAAGAGCCAACAAACCCGATGGCCTTTATATCTGTGTGATCAATAATAAACTCTACTGTTTCTTGCCCCCCCTGAAGCACACTAAATACTCCGCTGGGGAGACCTGCTTTATTGAGGGCGTTTGCAATAAATTTTGATGTTAAAGGGGTTTTCTCAGAGGGCTTCCACATATAAGCATTACCCAAGACGAGTGCTATAGGCAAAGTCCACATCACCACCATTGCTGGAAAATTAAAAGGGGTCACACTGGCTACCACACCCAGAGGTTCTCGAATATACTCACAGGTCACACCTCTTGAGACTTCCATTTTTCCGCCCTGATCAGAGTTCTGCAGGCTCAAGGCGTACTCTAAAACCTCAATGCCTTTCATTAAACCCGCCTTGGCCTCGGTAAAAGTTTTACCGCTTTCTAAAGCCACTATTTTTGAAATTTCATCGGCTTCACTCAGCAAAATACTACGAAATTTAAACAACACCTGTGTCCGCTCTTTTAATGGCGTTTTACCCCACAAGGCCTGCGCTGATTTGGCGCTCTTTACGGCGTTGTTAATGTCTTCAAGCGTTGACTCATGGCTTACGCCAATGACTTTACCAAAATAGGGAGACTCAATGGTAAACTCAAGCCCCTTTGGCTTTACCCATGAACCGGCAATGAAATTATCAATTTTATGTGGTTGATCTGGCAGCTCTGTTAATGTCAATTCTCTAGTCCTCACTTAAGGTATTTACTAATACTAAATTTCAAAACTAACTTGTAAAACTGTCAAGAGTACAGTTGAATTGCTACACCGCTCATCAGCAGACAGCTGAATAAATCACTCGCATTTTTCCTTTTAGCAACCTCAAGGACCAACAACTTATTTAAAACACATAATTAGCTAGTTTTTTAAGCACGGATCTGTCTCAATATAAGTCAGCTCACAAAAAAAATAGCATAATTAAGTTAGGGTTCGACACTTAAACTCATGGGCCTAGGGCTTGTTATACCACACTAAGGTCGCTTGGGCTTTCGTTTAAAGCTCACAGTCGTTCCCTGCTAATAAGGGCCCTTACTTAACAACTGCAAGAAAGATCATCAAAAAACATTAAACCCAGTCGCTTATTTTAAATAATTTATTATAAATAATTGCCCTCACTCTGCTGATTGTAGAAACTTAACTAAATAACCCCTCTAAGGTACCGATAAAGAACTACAGCGAATTCTATGGAGAATAAGATGAACACCATTTTGCTACCTCAAGATAACCATAAAGATTTTGAGCATGTAAAAAATGCCATTGAAAGGCAAAATATAATCACCACCTCTGGTGATGAAAAGGATACGTTTTCAAAAGCGGATCATCAAAAATACGATGCCATTTCTATCTTTTTTGATGACGAGGTGAAGAAGGTCTTTAAGTTGGTAGATACCATTCGAAAGAGTCGCTTCAATTACACAACCCCCATTCTTTTATTTACAGATAATTTTGATGAAGCGGCTCAGGTTTTCACCGCTATTAAAAACTTTCATCTCATTGACTGTGATGGAAGCGCTGAACATCTGATTCAGAAAATAAACACGGCTCTTAAAGGCCCTCATTCCGAAAGAAAAAAAATAAGTCTCGACGCTTCTATAATAAATATTTTTGCAAAAGCCACGATAAACACTTTGGATGTCATGGGAAACCTTAGAAACATAGAACATCAAAAACCTTTTTTATATGAAGGTGACCTCCCCTTTGGGATAGATGTTTCAGGGTTTGCCGCTATAAATTCGGATCACTTTAAAGGATTTTTATCCTTAAACCTGCCCGAGCAAACCTTACTCAAACTCGCAGAGACCATGTTGAATACAGAGTATGATGAAATCAATGATGAAATCAACGATATGGCCAGTGAACTTAACAATGTCATTTATGGACAGGCTAAAAAACAGTTTTCACAACTAGGGTTTAACTTACCCCGACTGATCCCCATTATTGTAAAGGGCGAAGAGACCATTGTGAGGTCTCTATCTAGTGGACCCTCAATAGTTATACCCTTCACCTCAAGCGCTGGTCCGTTTTTAGTTTCGGTATCCTTAGGCCAACTAGAAAGGCCCCCTAAAGTAGGCTGATCTTATTTATAAGCTACACCAATCACCTGGCAACACAATTTGTTTTACACTTTTAGCCCGTACACCCAAAGAGTGCGTACCTAATTTGAGCACAAATCTTTGATTTCTAACAGAGCCAGGGGTAACTAAGCGCACCTGTCCGTAGCCTTCATCATCTATTGGTATTGAGCCACTTCTTGGCCCTAATATCCATTTTATCGAACTCGTAGAAAGAGGGGACAACTCGTCGCGAGAAACTAACTCCACAGTCCCTGTACTATTACGGCACAAGAGACGAAAGTGAATCACTGTAAACCTCTTTCCGCGACATTTACTTGATAAATCTTGCCCAATTTTACACGTATCAAACCACCTGTTTTGAAATCCAAGCTCGTCAGCCTCTCGATTCATCCTTAGGGTGGTCTGAAGTTGATCTAAGTTAATGGAGGGGCGCTTGGGGGGCATTTTAACTTGGCCCCTGGACTCACCATAGTCACCTGATTGAGGTTTTTTAGGGGCTTGCACGCAAGCTGTGACAGCGAACATAATAAATAAAATGTATATTGAATATCTCATTCTTCGATTGTAAACAGTCCCTCTCACCCTTGGCAAAGAAAACTCTACTGTTGACCGCCCAACTGGACTGGTCTCTTTTTTTACTCATTACAGAGATAACTAAAGTCATTCATAAATTAACTATGACTAAAAACTTAGGCTCAAACCAAAGTCAGTCTGACCAAAGTCAGGCCTGCCGGATTTAATTATTTTTACGTCATAATTTTCCGATAGGTATTCAATGAAATCAGTATTATACACCTTTATATTTTTCAGTGTCTTGGCCACTTATACCGCCGTCGCTGAAAGCGTTGAAAGAAACGTCAAACAGGGAACAAACCTCATTGTACTTGATGGGTCCAAGGTTTGGGCTCGCTCTAAAAGGGACTTTCGAGAGTCCCCTGACAAAAACTCTATTTTGATTAATGACAACACTGAGTTAGAAATTTATTATGAACGTAAGCTTAATAGTGGAGCCAAGCACCTATATGTTCGCATTTTATCTGGTCCGCATAAGGGGAAAATGCGTTGGGTTTACTTTCCAAAAGCTAATAAAAATTATCACCTTAAAATCAGTCAGCAATTAATACCAGAACAAGATGTAAAAAAGGCGGACACTCTCTCTGAGGCCACACATGTCACAGTGACAAAGCCAACCTCTGACCCAAAAGCAGAGCTGCCCCTCATGAAAGCCACTCGTGAAAATGAATTTATAGGTAAAACGGCCTTCTCAGACTTTAACGTCACAACAAACACTACAGCACTCCCAAAAGATACCACAGATGCTCAAGTTAATAATGCTCTTCAAAGAACAAGTAAACTCCTCTCCACAGGAGTAAAGGGCTCTTTAAATAGCAGCCTTCAGCATTTACACGGCCGTGACTGCCAAGACAAAGGTAGTTTAGAGCACAATGACTGCAAAATTGGAGTGAATGACTACCTTGATGGGCGCCTTGAGCACGTGAGCCCCTCTCCTCCAGTAAACCTTACTAACCCTAAAAGCCAGCTCCCCCTTGAATGTATCAAGGCCGGCATGACGGGGTTTGATACTCTGAATAATAGCAACTATGCCGTATGCAATGACAGTACAAGTAAGCCTAGTTTTTATATCACTGACCCCAAAAACCCTGGGCATCCTCGAGAAACCGAAAAACCATGTGCCTCTAATAAATTAGCCTTTAAAGTTCACACTTCATTCACCCATATTGCCGACTGCTACGGGATAGACGCAAAAACAATGGTCCCCTTAATGATGGCTGAAAGTGGGTTTCATGTAAATGCTGTCAGCCCCTCAAACTGTGCTGGGCCCTTTCAGCTCTGTGGTGGGAAGGCTACAATTAAAGACGTCAATCAGCGTTTTTATACAAAAATGATGAGCCGATTTAAAGACTCTAAGAAGGCCTCGTGCCACTGGATCGCTAAATCTGTAGAGACACCCATGAACCATAGAAGCTCAAAATCCTGTGAGCGAATTGGGCAAAAAGTAAATGGGAAATGGGTCTACGACCCCACTCGTAATTTAGTTTACGGGACCGAATCCTTTAAACAAAACCTAATGACTACAAAAACTCGATTAGGGCTCACTAAAAGGTTTAGGGGTTTACCACCTGAAGAGCAATCAAAAATTTCAAATACCATTGCCCTCTGGGCAAACAACACAGGGCCCGGTATTATTAGTTTTGCTCAGAAAATATTTATGAGACATAAATACACCTCCTACAGTAATTTTATTTCAACGCTTAAAAGACGTTTAAAAACATCCTTTCCTGGAGATAGCAAGCGAAAGCTTGAAGTCTCAAACTTTATCAACCTTATGAGCAGTGGGGTGAAATCACTTAATAAAAATTTACCTGACCACGTGAACCCTAAAGACTGTGGATGGAGTGTCAAGTGAGGTATATATTTTTTATAACGGTCTTTTTATTTTCGTTTTACAGTCATTCAGAAGCCTATGTTCAAAGTTTTTGGAACCACTCGTTAAGTCAGTTCCAGAGCAGCACTAATAATGACATTCTTTTAAAAAATATTAATCATTTTGAAAAGAAGCTCAATCAAATAAAGCTCACAGAACATAAAGATCAAGAGCTCATAATGCTCCTTCACTTAAAAGCTATTTTTGAAGAGTTAAATTTATCAAAATTTAAACCTCAAAGCTGCTCCGCCTACGAATCTTTTTTAGATATATATTTTGACCCAATACGCGGTCAAAGCAGCAAGGTCAGCCCTCTGATTCGGCAAATTAAAACTTTAATCATTAAGCCTCTTTGTACGTAGTTGTCTTTTTTTAACTTCGCCCTATACACCCCTACTATTGAGGTCAATAAAGGCCACGCCCAGCTCTTTAAACTGTAACTTGTCCCTGAGGGTACAGTCGCTCATTTGCGCGCCAAACGAGCTTATTTTACTAACATATACGCGCTGTAATATACCTTTTTTATGAGTTAATTCAGTATTTTAAATAGCCCCTCTTGTTGAGCATAGTTATTGCAATTAAGTATATTATGTTTATTAAAAGCCTCATTTTAATGATTTTTTTGACCAGTCAATTGACATTTGCTGCCAATTTACGCGAACAGGACAAGCAAAAACACCTGGCTGTGAGTGCTGGCATTGCAACCATATCTTATAGTGCTTTTAGGGCGGCCGATTTTAACAAAACTTCTTCAGCCATATTGTCGTTTATACTCGCTATGGGTGCTGGGCATATAAAAGAGCACTCAGACCCCTTTTATGACGAGCAAGATATGCAGGCCAATGCAGCAGGGGCCAGTTTAGGGTTAATACTCCCTTTGAGCTTTCAGTTTTAGATTTTTTCTCTAAGCCCCCGAGCCACTTATATCAACTGAGGCTCAAGGTGATTATAATTAACAAAAAAACTCTTTAATAAAAAATATATCAACCCCTTTTAACTCATTAGATCAGCTCATGATGTTGACAGGAAGTGGTTTTGTTAAATATAAGTAAGCCTCTGTTTAATGGTACCAAATTAATGGTACTAATTAACGGTACCAACTTAATGGCACTAACCCTTGGAGGCCCTATGAGCAGCATCAGTGCAAAGCACATACTTATTAAAGAAGATCACGAAGCCCAGGATATAATAAAAAAACTAGATGAGGGCTCCTCTTTTGAGGATATGGCTGAAAAATTCTCGCTCTGCCCCTCAGGCAAAGAGGGTGGTGATTTAGGGGACTTCGGGCGCGGCCGCATGGTGCCAGCTTTTGAAGAGGCGGCTTTTGCCCTTGAACTGGATGAAGTTTCAAAACCTGTTCGCACCCAGTTTGGGTATCACCTTATTAAAAGATATAAATAAGTTTTTTGTACTCTTACCTAATGACAATGGGCTTAATTAAAAACTTAAGCCCATTTTTTTATGGATTTTACTCCCCCCCCCTCATTTTTTAAATATCGCAAGGGGCCCTCGTGGGGCTCTTATGTCCCACAAACAAACCCCCTAATAAGTTAAGCTAACACCGCCTCCTAAGGACAGGTCCTTTTAATCAAAAATAGCCTTATTCTGATTTTAAGGTTCTAATATCGTGCATTATTTAATTAAACTTACTGCCAGGAGGCTTAAGTTTTTTATACTCTAATTATGATTTATTTTTAGGAGGGTTTAATGATTCGTATTAACAACCAAGATGAGTATCAGCATTATTACACGCAGGCCCTTAATGAACCCAATGAATTTTGGTCTGAAGTGGCCTCGAGCTTTACATGGAGAAAGCCCTGGACGTCGGTTTCAACAGGTGATTTTGAAAATTTAGATATTAAATGGTTTAATGGTGCCGAGCTTAACATTACAGAAAACTGCCTAGACCGACACTTAAAAACTCAACCCCATAAAACAGCTATTATTTTTGAACCCAATAACCCGGACTCTGCCACAAGGACCTTTACTTATAAAGAGCTCCACACTGAAGTGTGCCGAGCGGCAAACATGCTCAAACAACAAAATGTGAAAAAGGGGGATGTGGTGTGTTTTTACATGTCTATGATCCCTGAATTACTTATAGGTGTTCTGGCCTGTGCACGCATTGGAGCTGTGCACTCGGTTGTTTTTGGTGGGTTTTCGTCTAAAGCCCTCTCTGATAGAATTAATGATTGTAAAGCTAAAGTACTCATCACAAACGACAGTGGATTTAGAGGGACTAAAGAGGTTTTGTTAAAAAATATCTGTGACAAGGCTCTTGAAACAAGCCCCAGTATATCAACTGTTATTATAAAAAAGCACTCTGGCTCTCCGGTGAATTTAAAAAGTAATCGAGATTTTTGGTGGGACGAGCTCACAAACAAAATCACAAGCAGTGACTGCTTGCCTGAGGTGATGCAGGCTGAAGACCCTCTTTTTATTTTATACACCTCTGGCTCCACCGGAAAGCCTAAAGGATTGTTGCATACAACTGCCGGCTACATGGTTTTTGCCCAGTATAGTTTTGAAAATGTCTTTCAAATGAAAAGCGATAACGATATATTTTGGTGCACAGCTGACATTGGGTGGATTACTGGACACAGCTATATAACCTACGGCCCCCTTTTAGCTGGCGTGACTCAAGTAATGTTTGAGGGCGTGCCCAACTGGCCTGATGCCGGTCGTTTTTGGCAAACCATCGATAAACATAAAGTCACACACTTTTATACGGCCCCCACGGCCATTCGAGCTCTTGAGGCCTGTGATATTAACCTTGTTAAAAAGCAAAACCTTTCGAGCTTAAAGGTCTTAGGCTCTGTTGGAGAACCTATAAATGTAGAGGCCTGGGATTGGTATAATAAAAATGTCGGGCATAAAAATTGCCCCATCGTAGACACTTGGTGGCAAACTGAAACCGGGGGCATTATGATATCCCCCCTTGCTGGTATCACTAACACGATCCCGTGCTTTGCCATGAGCCCATTACCTGGAGTTCAATTAAAGCTTATGGACGCCCAAGGCCAAGTGGTTGAAGAAAACGGCGTTGAGGGTAACCTTGTGATCACAGCCCCCTGGCCGAGTATAGCCCGAACCATCTACGGAGACCATAACAGGTACAAAGACGTTTATTTTTCAGACTACAAGGGTACTTATTTTACCGGGGACGGAGCCAAAAGGGATGACAACGGCTTTTACCGCATCATTGGACGAGTGGATGATGTTATGAATGTCTCTGGCCACCGCATAGGCACGGCTGAGGTTGAAGATGCCCTCAACCAACACCCTCAAGTGGTTGAAAGTGCCGTTGTTGGATACCCTCATAATATTAAAGGCCAAGGTATATATGCTTATATTATTTGTCTTAATAAATGCGAAGGAGAGGCCTTAAAAACTGAACTTTTAGACACAGTCACTCAACAAATTGGTGCTTTTGCAAAGCCAGATAAAATACAAGTGGTGTCCGGTTTACCTAAAACACGTTCGGGTAAAATTATGCGTCGAATACTTAGAAAGGTGGCCAACAATGATACTTCAGATTTAGGAGATACCTCTACCCTACTTAACCCCGAAATTGTTGAAGAGGTCATGAAGCGCAACACTTTGTAGTAAAGGATTTAGGGTGCTGATGGCTCGTTATTAGCCCGAGCCATCAAATGCTTAGGGCCTTTAGTGTGAGCTCTGAGGCCGCGAACCACCGCTTGAGCGTTTAGGCGAAGACCCGCCTGGCCGACGACCACCACTAGCATTTCTTCCGCCGCCGCTGCCACTACTTCTACGTTCGCCGCCACTGCTTCGGCCGCCTCCGCTACTAGTACTTCTACGTTCGCCGCCACTACTTCTGCCGCCTCCGGCTCCTCTACGAGGACGTCCTCCGGCAGAGGCCCCTCGACCTCTTCCGCCACGTCCACCTGAGCGACCAGAACCACTAAATTGAGGCCTTGAGGCTAAAGATTTAATCTCTTCTATACTTAGACCAATCTTATTTGGGCCCTTTACTGACTCACTTTTTTGTAAACACGTAAACATACGGCAAAAGAACTCTTCAATGTTGGACTCTGAACTGAGCTGACTAAAAAATTCTTTGGCCTCAGGAGCAATTTCTATATTATTAACCTTCTCAATCAGTTTATCTTGATACTTATCTTTAAGTTCAGTTCTTGAGGGTATGACTTCTACTTTAAATTTATCCATAGGTTGTTGTTTGTAGAAGTAATGCTGCCGAATATCTTCGGGGGTAGCAATAGAAATGGCTTTACCTTTTTTACCCGCACGGCCCGTACGTCCAATGCGATGAGTGTACCGCTCTTTATTATCTGGAGCATGGTAGTTAAATACATGGGAGAGTTCGGATATATCAATACCTCTCGAGGCGACATCAGTGGCCACAAGTATCTTTGTGGTCCCCTGCTTGATTTCTCGCATGGCCTGATCGCGGGCTGACTGGTTCATGTCACCATGAATAGCTCGGGCTCGTATACCGCGCTTAGTGATGGCGATACAGACGTCATCTGTATCCCGTCGAGTTCTACAAAACACAAGTGCTTTTTCAGGGTCCTCAGAGCTAATCAGTCGAACAAGGGCGTCTAAACGCTCTTTACGGTTCACGATGTATAAAATCTGCTCAATATCTTTGTGCCGCTCACCACTGTTTTTTGCCATAATAGTTTTAGGGTTGTTCATTTCTTCTTCAGCGAGCTTTCTAATGGCTTTCGGCATTGTGGCCGAAAACATGACTGTCTGTCGGTCATCAGGCGTATACGAGAAGATTTTTTTTATGTCTTCAATAAAGCCCATATCAAGCATTTCATCAGCTTCATCTAAAATGACCAAAGAAGGGCTAAAACGCTTAAACTTTTTTGAGCGCAAATGGTCTAATAATCGACCAGGTGTTGCCACAACAACCTGGGCCCCCCTATTTACTAACTCGATTTGACGATAAGCGGGTTGGCCACCAACGACGGTCACAACTTTTGTGTCTTTAAATTTACCTAAGCGGGTGAACTCATCAACAACCTGCTGAGTGAGTTCTCGAGTGGGCGTTAAAACCAATACTTCAACGGTTTTATCAAATTTTAAATTCTGAATGGCTGGCAACGCGAAGGCCGCCGTTTTACCGCTGCCTGTTTGTGCCTGCCCCAATAAGTCTTCACCTCTTAAAAGTGCGGGTATAGCTTGGGCTTGGATATCTGTAGGGGTCTCGTAGCCAGAGCTTGTCACCGCCTTAAGCACCTCTGTGCCAAGGCCAAGATCAGAAAATTTAATTACCTTGTCTTTTTTAGTATCATCAACTGTTTTAGTGTTTTCATTATTATCAACATCAGCCATCTTTAAGAGCTCCTGCGCGGGGTCGGCTCCACCAAGTCCGAACAGGGTAAAGCAATTAATTGAACTTTGTTTATATGTTATTTTTACTCTTTAATCTAGATTAAGTTATCAAACAATATAAAACCAACAAGTTATTACATGGTTTTAGAAGAGTTTTCAAAGGGTAAACTTTCAATGGCACTTTTCTGTTATTAGCTCAAAAGCCCTTATAACGGGAGGAGTATGGTAATTGTACCACCTCCATTGAAATTGTGGGCACTGGGTCCAAGGTCGAAAATAGGACTGCGAACCCACTACACCCTCTAAGGCCTCTTTCTCGAGCCCTTCACTTACCGTTTTAATAAAAGGTGTCAGGCTTTTAGACCTTAACAAATGAGTCTGATGAAGCTCTAATGCTACTTCTAAGGGGGTCACAAAGCCCACCTGATTTTTTAAAAGACCCAACACCTCTGGCTCGTAATAAGAGATCCGAATAAACTGTTTAAACTCAATCCCTTGAGGTGAGAACTCTTTAACTATTTTTTCATAAACTAAAATATCTTTCTCAGCATTGTCACCCAGTAAAATAACAACACTTGGCATTGATGTATTTAAAATAGAACGAATGGCTTTGATTTTATGATTATTTTTGTTTTTTAGGGTTCGAAAATAAATAGGGCCACTCGGGTACCCCCAGTTTCTAATAAACTGTGTGTGACTTTTTTTCATTAAAAAACTAAAAGCGTTGGTTACGTAATGAAACTCGGCCTGGGGGTGGTTTGCTTTTAATAACTGATACAAACCCTGCATTTGAGTGTAGTTATTCAGTTTAAATGCGTTTTTAATACTGCCAATGGTGCTGCGAATGTGTGAGACCTTCACCGTATCATCGATGTCAGATATAATAATGAGCTTTGAGTGCCCAAGCTCTGCAAACAATAATATACCGATAATTAAGAACATGCTGTTTTTTAAAAAAATTATTGGCTCCCCCTTTGATCGATTTACCCTCGAAAACTAAAACTACCTTAGCAGCTGAGGGCACAATATCAAACCCTTTGAAAAAATTGCTTTTTTGGATCTAAAACACTGCTGCCACAAGTAAAATAACCCTATTAATTCATGCGCTTACAGGGAATACCTATTAAGCTCGTGCACTTGGTCTACAGGCACAAACTTACCCCTGTCGTCTTGATTTATTTTCGAAGCACAGTACTCACTATCATGGGTGTAAAAAAAGTAGGTTGTAAGTAGGTTTTGGTCTTTATAAAGCCTGGCCTTTTCATCAATAACAAGCTCTGCATACCGGTCATACCCCATTGTTATGGGCAAATGCACCCAATGAGTCCCGGGGACCAAATCTCCAGTAAAAATGATCGTACTTTCGGCCCCTTTAACTTGAGTCAGCATTTGACCGGGGGTGTGCCCATGACTGTAAATAAAGCTCACCTCACGGGGCAAGGCTGCGTGCACAGGCTCATTAGGAGCGACAGTTAATAGTCGGCCAGAACTTTTAAGTTTCTCTAAAAGCCCTGGTATAAAAGAGGCTCGATCTCTTAGGTGGGGGTGCTGGGCCCTCTCATAGGCCTCGTGACCCACTACAAATTGTGCGTTTTTAAAAACTAAGCCC
>JAUVAX010000078.1 GCA_030591685.1 Pseudobdellovibrionaceae bacterium
AAAAGAAATTCGATTAATTAATGCACACATAGTGAGAGAGGCTTTGTTAGAGCTAGGTCTGTTAGAGCAAACAGGATTTATAAGGCGTACTGAAAATTTGGTGCAAGCATGAGTCAAATTCTAGAGAGGCTTAAAAATTTACAAAACAACACCCAGCTTAAAAAACCAAAGGCCGTATTTTTAAAATTCTATAATAGCAAGGGGTTTAAAAGTAAGTACTCGAAGGGGCTTATGATAGCTTTTGTCAGCTTAATAGGTTTTACAGGCATGGTGAAGTCAGGTGTTGCTCTTTATGGTTATTTTAAAACTGAACCTAAAAAAGTACAGGTGGTTGAGAGACTTCCTATAGAAATAAAGAGAGCTGAAAACACAAAAGCATTAAATTTATTTAAGTCGTCAAAGTATTTAAAAGCCATAGGGGTATGGGAGAAACTAGTTAAAAAATATCCAAATCTTACAGACGCGTATGCAAATATTGGCATTGCTTATAAAAAAATAAATGATTTAGACAGTGCTCGTACGAATTTAGAAAGGGCTGTAAAGCTAGGCCCAAAAAATGGACCGGCCTATAATAATTTAGCAATGGTTTACTTTGCTCAAAAGAGGTATAAGCTTTCTGAGGAGAGCTTTAAAAAGGCGATCACTCATTGGCCTGAAGGGGCGGAGCCTATTTTAAATTTATCAACATTTTATGAGAAACTTAAACGATATGGCTTAGCCATTGAGTATTATAAAAAATATAATACTCATCCTAATGCTAACCCATCGGTAGTGGGAAAGGTGAAAATCCGAATGCCACGTCTTCACTCTATACTCGTCAGGCATGAGCATAGAAGGGGGCGGTATTGATGGATAAGTTAATACAGTGGTTTAAAAATCTACAAAAGCACAAAGCCGACACAGGTGTAGATATGGGCAATAGAAATATTAAAGTTATAAAGTTAAGTGAAAATTCAGGTAAATTGGTATTGGATGATTTGTTTATGCTAGATCTTTCTGAATCTAATGATCAGTACCCAGAGAACACAAATGCTCATCAAAAGCTAAAAGCCGCCATAGAGGTAAATGGACTACAGGGGGCCAAGATTTCGGCAGCAGTAGGAGGTTCTCATGTAAATGTCATTGATTTGCGACTCCCCGAAATGCCAAAAGAGGAATTAGAATTAGTTATTCAAAAAAATCTAGAGGATGTTGTGGGCGCCTCATTAAGTAATGTCACTTATGATTATCAGGTAATAAAAAACACATCGCAGACTGAAAATATTTTAGTTCGAGTGTATTACTCTGAACTAGACTACGTTATAGAGAAAGTAGAAATGCTAAAAAGTGCAAATTTAAAGCCTGTGAGCTTTGAGGTGAGTCACTTAGCCATTTTAGAAATGTTGAAATTAAATAACTACATAAAAAATGAGAACGCTTACATAGTTGTTGATTTCGGAGAAACTGTAACAAATAGTGCTTTAATATATAAAAACCAAGTGATCTCTTCTTTTAGTACTCCTGTTGCTTTTGGGAGCATTAATAAAGAAATGCGAGAGCAAATGGATTGTGATTATATAACTGCTGAGCAAGCAAAGCCTTATTTAAATAAAGAGGTGAAAATTGAAAATAAGAGTGTCGAAGAGATTGTTGACCAGACGTACTTAAAAATCCTAGAGGGGACTCAGGAGGCCATTGATTATTACCTACATCAGGACATTGAGGCTAAGGTGAGCGAAATATTTATAACTGGCGGCGGGGCTGTATATGGAACGGCAAAAGAAACCCTTGAGGAGCATTACGAAATCCCTGTTACACATGTGAACCCGTTTAGGAATATAGAAACATTAAGGCCTGATGCAGACCCTGAATTGGCTGTAAAAATACAACAACTAGCACCCTTTATGGCGACAGCAGTAGGCCTAGCAGTAGCTGGGGGTGATAAGTGAATATTTTGCCAAAGAGAATAAATTTAATACCAAAATCACATAGGCTTAGGGCTCCTTATTCAGTAGATCATTTATTGATTGTAGCTAGTCTAGTACTTGTATTTACTGTTTTTTATGCCTCTTACAACAAAAGCCATAAAGAAAAACAGTTGCAAGGGGAGCTCCTCTCGTTAGCCCAAAAACACAGCCAAATAAGTAATAGGGTAAGAGAGTTAACAAATGTAAGTTCAATGAATGCAGCTAAAAAAGCTCAAGAACGATTGGTTCAAAGAATTATAGGTGAAAAACTAAACTGGGCTGATGTTTTTAGGGAGCTAAGCTTAGTCACGCCATCAAAAACATGGTTGACTGAATTTTCAGCGCAAAACAATAATGGTCAATTAGAGGTTTCAATATTTGGGAGCACATCTTCTCAGTCAAAAATGGCACGTTTTTATTCAGCTCTTGAAAAATCAGATCACTTTAATAAAATGTTAATGGTCTCCTCAGAAATTGCTAATGAGATAAGCCCAGATCTATATGAATTTCACTTTGCGACACCAAATATAAAAACTAAAAGTACATTGGCTAAAAAGGGGGCTAAGTGATGTCTTTTGATTTCACACTATCTCTTCGTGAGCGAGTGCTCTTTATTGTCATTTTATTAATTTTTCTATTAGCCTTTAACAAGTTGTGGATAGATAGGCAGGATAAAAAAATTGTAGCATTGCTCAGTCAAATTAAGTCAAAAAAGAGCCAAATACAAAAGAGCAATAAACTTATGCAAGAGCTTCATGCAAAGAGTGTCGACTCTATTTCGTCAACAAAGAAAAAGCCTCAGTATGAAAAATATCTTGAGGCCAACAGATACCTTTCTAACCTTATTCGTAACTTAGGCACCGAGAGTAGGGGGGGCGATATTCATCTGCAGAGAATGTATATAGATGGTCATAAAAAAGTGAGTGATTTTTTTAGAAGTTCTTTTAAGTTAGATGTAGAAGTATCATTTAAATCTTTGGGCGAATTTTTGGGTGAAATAGGGGGCTCTA
This sequence comes from Pseudobdellovibrionaceae bacterium, assembly GCA_030591685.1. Lineage (GTDB taxonomy): Bacteria > Bdellovibrionota > Bdellovibrionia > Bdellovibrionales > UBA1609 > JAUVAX01. The sequence goes on from JAUVAX010000078.1 coordinate 2,957, forward strand.
AATTACTAATTGAGGTAAAATCTATTAAGCTCACTCGTATTGATAAAGAACTTAAAAGATGCAATGCCACAATAGAAATCTACGGCTACTATCAGGCTGGAGGAGCGTAAATGAAAATCTTAGTATGTTTTGTGAAAACTGTATTTTTAGTTCTCTTTATGGCACTGCCCTTAAAAGCACAAACTATTGTGCCGGGCAAGCAACTGAAGGTTGTGATCGACTCTGACAGCAGTCACTTGAATAAAAAAATAAAATATAAATGGGGTACGGATCCCTTTTATAAAACTCCAGGGTTTGTAGCTAGGACAAAAAAACGTAAACCACTAAAACTTGAAGCTGTTTTACACAGTAATAATGAGCGATCACTAGCTGTAATTAATGGCAAAACAGTTTTTGTAAATACTATTATTAATGGGTACGTCGTTAAAAATATTGGGACAAACTTTGTTGTTGTTAAAAAGAACAATTCACTTATAGAACTTCAGCTTCAACCTATAGAAAATAAAATTCTAACAGATATAGACTACTGGGACCGACTCCCAGCCTCTGAGACCAAATAACTCTATGCCTTTAAAAAAACATCAACTTTGTAAGAGACCCATCAGAACAGAAGAGAGCTTCTGATTTCTAAAGAGTTATTTTAATGCCTACTTTGGTAATTTAAAAAAAATATTTTAACATTCGTTCTAAAAATATAAACCTTAGCGAAAACGAGTTGTTTAACGAACTAACCTTTAATAAACCACTGAGTCACTAGGTCATGACCGATCCAGCACACCGGATTCTTAGTTTTTTGTCCATAAAAATAGTTAAGCATAATTTCACCACTGGCTTGAAAAATGATTTCACTCAACTCGGCCGTGAGAAGTTGCTTGTCATTTTTATGCATCTCTAAAATAGATTGTGAAGTTTTACGCATTAAAGACATTTGCTCTGGGCCATTGTGCTGGGGCCATTGATCATAGAGGCTCCATTCATTTTTAATTACACTAGAGCTAAAGTACTCATCTGTGAGTTTAAAAATATCTTCTAATTTATACTCAGGCTTAAGAAGGGTCTCACACTGTTTTTTTAAGGCGATAACCTTTGGGTTGTTGGGGGCTTTGACTAAAAAAGACTTCATTAATGGGTAGAGGGCGATTTCAATACCTAAAAATATACTACTTGAGTTTGTTAATATTTCGGGGACATTAAATACAACGGCATTTGCACCGCTGTTACAGGCCTCGCTCGCATAGTTTTCAAGAGATTTTTTAGCAAAGCCCTGTAGATAAGGGGCATAAGACTGCCATTTATAATCGTTATTTATTAAGAGTTCATTGCCATGGTAACCGTAGGCTAAAAACTGACATGCTGAGGAGGTTCTACTCATATTCTCTCTGAAGTTTTTTGATTCAGTGATCAAGTGTTGAAACGAATGGGCGGTCACTTCTTCAAATGATCGAGCGCAAAGTTGACCTATCTCTGAATCCCAAAAAACCTTTGAAGACAAAAACCTCTCTCCGTGACCCTTAAACACACGGTTCATGAGGGCCATAATTATTTTTGACCGAGGCACCCCGCCGGCCATTGTATGTACAAACGTCACTGATGACGAATCATGTATAAGTGGAGCTAACTGTGAAAAAAAGTCTTTAATCTGCGCTTTGAACCTCTCCTGACCCATAGCTATGCACTCTTCAATTTTACCCCAGTCTAATTTTGCATCTTGCCAGTCTTTTAGTTTTATAGTGTCCAGTTGGTCGCAAACGGTACTGCCATCACTACAGGGGTCTAAATCAAACCCCGCTTCAAGAGGCACGTTTATTAAGGGGTGATGCTCTTTTTCAGCCAATTCCTCATGAGTCAGTGGCCTCAGCGGGCCTTTGTTGTCTCGTCGACCCATAGTTGAGAAAATAACTTTAGCACCACTAGACTGTGCCTTTTCAATAAGTCCATTGACATAGCCACGGGCAAAAACTTCGCCAAAAATAACAACAGTATCATTTTCATTAAAGGTCACATTCTCTGGTAAATTTTGTATGGGGTTAAAATTAGTCATGAGTGCCTCTCCTGAATTAGTTAATTATTTTTTGGTAAAGAACCCATAATACGGCTCCGGGTGCAAATATACGATTTGTCCATAATAGCCCTTCTTGAGCCCAACGAGGATAGTTATGAAGAGCTTCCTTTAGGGCCGGGCGACCAAGAGCCCAACCAAAAAATAATGAAATTAAAATACCACCAATGGGTAAAAAGTAACTACTGGTTAACTTATCAAACAGGTCAAAAAAGTTGTGTGTCCCGAGTATATCAAATACATTTGACATTTTATTTGTAGAATAAACAGTCAAAAGTCCCATTACAAATAAAATCAGCCCTGTGAGCAGCGTTGTTCTTACTCGAGAGGTTTTATGTGTGTCGGTCCAGTAAGCGACTATAACCTCAAGTATAGAAACAGCTGAGGTCAGAGCGGCAAAAGTCACC
>JAUVAX010000061.1 GCA_030591685.1 Pseudobdellovibrionaceae bacterium
ATTTACGGCAAGGTGGGTGAGAGTGGAGTGAGCATTGCGACACTAGATGACATGAAAAAGCTCTATGCGGGTTTTGATTTATGTGACCCCTCAACGTCTGTTTCTATGACTATTAACGGCCCGGCCCCAATGATTTTAGCCTTTTTTATGAATACGGCTATAGATCAACAAGTTGAAAAAAAGAAACTCGAACTGGGCCGAGATTTAAACAGTAATGAGCACGCCGAGCTTGTTGAGTATGTATTTAAAAATGTGAGAGGCACAGTACAAGCTGACATATTAAAAGAAGACCAAGGGCAGAACACTTGCATTTTTTCAATTGATTTTGCCCTTAAAATGATGGGTGATATACAGAAATTTTTTATTGAAAAGAAAATACAAAATTTTTATTCAGTGAGTATTTCGGGCTACCATATTGCCGAAGCCGGGGCGAACCCCATCACTCAATTGGCCTTAACTTTAAGTAACGCTTTTACTTATGTAGAATATTATAAGTCCCGTGGTATGGACGTAAATACTTTTGCGCCTAATTTAAGCTTTTTCTTTTCTAATGGTCTAGACCCTGAGTACTCAGTGATAGGGCGCGTGGCTCGGAGGATTTGGGCGATCACCATGAAGCACCTGTATGGGGCTAGTGAAAAATCTCAAAAATTAAAATACCATATACAAACAAGTGGTCGTTCGCTGCATGCTCAAGAAATTGATTTTAATGATATTCGGACCACGTTACAAGCGCTCACGGCGATTTCAGATAACTGTAACTCTTTACACACAAACGCCTACGATGAGGCCATAACAACGCCCACTGAAGAGTCAGTAAGACGTGCTCAGGCCATACAGTTAATTATAAATAAAGAGTACGGTTATAATAAAAATGAAAACCCTGTGCAGGGGAGCTACTTTATTGAGTGGCTCACAGATAAGGTAGAAGAGACTGTATTAGATGAGTTTTTAAAAATTAACGAACGCGGTGGAGTACTTGGGGCTATGGAAACTCAGTTTCAAAGAGGTCAAATACAAGAAGAGTCCATGTATTATGAGCACCTTAAGCACTCAGGGGCCTTCCCTGTAGTGGGGGTAAATACGTTTATTGACCCTAAAACATTGCATGAAGAGTTTGAGCCCCCTAAAATTGAGCTCAGACGAGCCTCTATAAAGGAGAAGGACCAACAATTAAATAATACCAAGGCCTATCAAGAGGCCCATAAAACAGAGTCAAAAAAGCAGCTAGAAAACCTTCAGTCGGTGGCCTTAAGGGGTGAGAATGTTTTTGAGGCCTTGATGAGTGCTTCTCGTCATTGCAGTTTATTTCAAATGACCGATGCACTTTATAAAGTCGGCGGGCAGTACAGGCGTAATATTTAAAATATTAAGGGTAAAAAAATGAATTACAACCCAGATAAAAAATCATTTAAAGATTGGTCTTTAAGGGCAAAAAAAGAGCTTCGAGGTAAGCCTTTAGAGGACCTTAACTGGACAACCCTTGAGGGGATTGAAATTAAACCCCTTTACACAAAAGAGGACTTAGAAGGTTTAGAGTTTAATAACACCATGCCTGGCTTTGAGCCTTTTATAAGGGGCCCCAGAGCGACTATGTATGCCGGTCGACCGTGGACGATTCGTCAGTATGCGGGTTTTTCAACGGCTCAAGAATCAAACCAGTTTTACAAAAAAACTCTTAAAGGCGGGGGGCAGGGCATTAGCGTGGCTTTTGATTTGGCCACTCATAGAGGTTACGACTCAGATCACCCGCGAGTAAAGGGGGATGTGGGCAAAGCTGGAGTGGCCATTGACAGCGTTGAGGATATGAAGATTTTATTTAATGAAATCCCCTTAGATCAGGTTTCAGTGAGTATGACAATGAACGGTGCTGTTTTACCTATACTTGCAGGTTATATTGTGGCGGCTGAAGAGCAGGGTGTGCCCCTTGAGAAATTAAAGGGCACCATTCAAAACGATATACTCAAAGAGTTTATGGTGCGTAATACATATATTTACCCCCCTGAACCCAGCATGAAAGTGATTTCAGATATTTTTGCCTACACCACTGAGTTTATGCCTAAGTTTAATTCTATTTCGATTAGTGGTTATCATATGCAAGAGGCAGGGGCGAACGCACTCTTAGAGTTAGCGTATACAATTGCCGACGGTAAAGAGTACATAGAGACGGCTATAAATTCTGGCATGAAGATCGACGACTTTGCCCCGAGGTTAAGTTTCTTTTTTGGCATTGGTATGAACTTTTATATGGAGATTGCAAAGCTTAGGGCGGCTCGAATTTTATGGGCGAGAGTTGTTGATAAGTACAAACCAAAGAGTGAAAAATCAAAAATGCTACGCACTCATTGCCAAACTTCAGGGTGGTCGTTAACAGAGCAAGACCCCTATAATAATGTGATTCGTACAACTATTGAGGCTATGGCGGCTGTATTTGGTGGCACACAAAGTTTACACACTAACGCGCTTGATGAGGCCGTAGCTTTACCCTCCGAGTTTTCAGCCCGCATTGCACGTAACACACAAATAATTTTACAAAAAGAAACTGGCATTACAAATGTTATAGATCCTTGGGGAGGCTCTTATTTTATGGAGTCCCTCACTGAAGACATTACTAAAAAAGCTTGGCAAATTATTGAGGACATTGAAAAGCAAGGGGGCATGGCAAAGGCCATCGAAAGAGGCTTGCCAAAGTTAAAAATCGAAGAGTCGGCAGCCATTAAGCAAGCTCGCATTGATACGGGTAAAGAAACAATAGTTGGTGTTAATAAGTACCAACTTGAGGTTGAAGAGGAGCTTGAATATATAAGGGAGGTGGATAATGAAAAAGTTCTCATCTCTCAGATTAAGAGTATAAAAAAATTAAAGTCCACTCGTGATTCAAAAAAGGCAGAATCTTGTTTAAAAGATTTAGAGGCCTATGCGAGTACAGGTGAAGGCAATGCTCTTGATTTAGCGATAAAGGCTATGAGGGCTCGCTGCACAGTGGGTGAGGTGAGTTTGGCTTTAGAGACTTCGTGGGGTCGGTACAAAGAGAGCTCAAGAACAGTTTCAGGGGTATATGGTGGAGAGATGACGTCAAATGGTGAGTGGCAAGCAATTATAAACGAAGTGAAAGACTTTGAAGTTAAAAATGGTCGACGCCCCCGAATGCTCGTGGCGAAAATGGGTCAAGATGGGCACGATAGAGGGGCCAAAGTTATTGCCACTAGCTTTAGTGACTTAGGTTTTGATGTAGATTTAGCGCCGTTATTTTCAACTCCACAAGAGGTGGCGAAGCAAGCCTTAGAGAATGATGTTCATGTTGTGGGGGTGTCTTCACAGGCGGCGGGGCATAAGACTCTTGTTCCCGATTTAATTAATGAGCTTAAAAAATTAAATGCCGACGAAATAATAGTTATAGTCGGCGGGGTTATACCAAAGCCTGACTATGATTTTTTACTTAATGCGGGGGTAAAGGGTATTTTTGGCCCAGGCACTCCGGTCACAGAGTCAGCTAAAAAAGTAATGAGTTTGTTAAAATGATTAAGGTCACTAAAGAAAACATATTATCGGGCAACATAAGAGCACTCTCAAAAGCTATTACACTTATTGAGAGTACTAAGTTAGAGGACCAAACAAAAGCACAGGCCATTTTAGGTGAGGTATTACCTTACTCAGGTAAAGCTTTAAGGGTGGGTATTACGGGTGTGCCTGGGGTGGGTAAGTCCACATTTATTGAGGCTTTGGGTTTATATTTAGTAAATAGTTTAGGTAAAAAAATCGCTGTTTTAGCTGTAGATCCATCTTCACCAAAAAGTGGCGGTAGTTTATTGGGCGATAAAACCCGTATGGAGGAGTTGTCTAAAAGCGAGAGTGCTTTTATTAGACCCACCCCTACTTCTGGGGATTTAGGTGGTGTGGCGGCAAAAACAAAAGAAGCCATGGTGTTGTGTGAGGCGGCGGGTTTTGATGTTATTTTTGTAGAGACAGTGGGTGTTGGCCAGAGTGAATTTGAAGTGTCGCACCTTGTGGACCTTTCTTTATTGATGATGCTCCCTAATGCGGGAGATGGTTTACAGGGCATTAAGCGCGGAATTATAGAAATGTGTGATTTAATGTTTATTAATAAATCTGATGGTGATTTTGTAGACAAAGCGAACGAGGCAAAACTTCAGTATGAAGCCTCGCTGAGTTTATTAAAAAATAAAGCCCCTGTTATGACAGGCTCGGCATTAAAAAATGTAAATATTAAAGAGACTTGGGATCGGTTATTAAAAATTTATAATGACAAAAAAACTTCAGGCGAATTTGACAAGGCGAGAAAAGTACAAAATGTTGAGTGGTTTGATAAAATGTTTGTGCAAGGCCTTAAAAAAAGGATTAACGGTCAAGAGAGCTTAAGGGCTCTTAAAGAGAGCCTTATGAATGAAGTGTTTGTCGGTAAAAAAACAGCCCTTCGGGCTGTGGATGAGTTGTTAGAACAGCTATTTAAATAAGGGCTCGTGGGTGTATGTTAAAATTAAGTGCTAATCAAGTTAGTGGTTTTTGGGCTGAGTTTTTAAGTGCAGAGCTAAAAAAAAAGTATATGAAGGATTTAGACTTATTTTTAGAAAGTGAGTTTAAGCAAAATAAATCTATTTACCCTAAGTCTGAGGAGTATTTTAATGCCCTTAAGTGGACCCCTTTTAAGGATGTAAAAGTAGTTATTTTGGGTCAAGACCCCTATCACGGAGAGGGGCAAGCTCATGGTCTTAGTTTTTCAGTTCCTTTGGGGGTAAAGACTCCACCTTCGTTAAAAAATATATTTAAAGAGCTTAAGGGGGATTTAAGTATTGAGGGCTCAGGGGAGGGTTGTTTGAAGTCATGGGCTGAGCAGGGGGTGTTGCTTTTAAATGCCACGTTGAGTGTTGAGGCTCATAAGCCGGGGAGCCATCAAAAAAAGGGCTGGGAAGAGTTAACGGATAAAATAATTTCTACATTAAGTGAAAAAAAAGAGCATTTAGTTTTTGTATTATGGGGGGCTTATGCTCAGAGGAAGGCGGTGCTTATAGATGAGTCGAGGCATTTGGTTATAAAGTCAGCTCACCCCTCGCCGCTTTCAGCGTATAGGGGTTTTTTAGGGAGCCGTCCGTTTTCAAAGATCAACACCCACCTTAAGGACTCCTCCGCCGCCCCCATTGATTGGACCATTAAGTGACGGAGTCCGCTTTTCGGACACATCGCCGGACCCCCAAGCCTCAAACCCCTCTCTATCCCTCTCTGCACATGTTCCCTCTTTTGCATATCAGACCATATGCGTATTTCAAGAACTACCCAGCTCCATCCCGAACACGGCTTTATCCATAAATTTTGGCGCTGCCAGAACCGTGAGTTTCTATTAAAGTCCTCATCAACTAAGGAACTCTACATGAAATGCACTCAGTACGCTCTAGAGCACCGGAGCGTAAACACAAATGTAAAACTCTACTCATATTGCCTAATGGACAACCATGCTCATATGCAGATGAGTTATGATGAGGACTCTAGCTACCTCTCAAGTTTTATGAGGGTTTCTCATGCCCGGTTTGGTTACACTTTTAATAAAATATCTAAGCGAAGTGGTAAAGTTGCTAATGAACGTCCTAAAACACCCTTAATTGAAAATTCAGAGCATTGCATGAGGGTTCACTTTTATATCGAGGCCAACCCCGTAAGAGCTAACATGGTGACCTTAGAGAAATTAAAATTTTATAAATACTCAAGCTATAGGTTTTTTGCTCATGGTATTAGGGATGCCTGGACAAGTTTATTAACCTTACCAGACTGGTATCTAGCTCTTGGTAAAACAAAAGCTGTGCGGCAATCAAAATATAGAAAACTTTTTTTAAAGTACTTATCAAGTGAACTATTTGGCTCTAAATGGATGTATGCAAAATATATCGGTGGCCCTGTATGGCAGGAGCAAATGATTAAAATGACAAAAAACATTATGGGTCTAGTGATTTTGAGAGCTACCGAGTTAAATACAACTTAGCTGAATAACTCACTCCCATTTACTAAGCCTAAATCAGGGTATTTTTAAATGTCTATGGAGAGGTTTGTTTGAAAAGAACAAAACTCCCTGATTTATTATCTTTGAAAATAAAAATAATCTCAGGGCTTCAATGTAAACTCATTATATTGATTGTTTTAGCTATTTAATTTGGCCTAAAGGCACTAATTGATAATAGTAGAATAAATTCAAATTTAAATCATGATTGGTATGGGTAGGGGTGTGGAATGACTTGGGAATGGCTCCGTCACTTTAGGAGTCACTTTAGGAGGTGATTTTTTTTGCAGGGACCCCCGCCCAAACCTCACCCGATTTTATATAAGTATGCTTAGTCACAAGTGAATGGGCCGCTACAATAGCATCGTCCTCAACAGTAACACCAGCAAGCAGTGTCGACTGTAGCCCTATGGTAACATTGTCACCAATTTTAATACCATAGAAAGCAAGAACACCTGACTCTAGAACATGAGGCACTATTTTTGAGCTATCACCAAGAATTGTGTTCTTACCAATTTTTGTTAATATTGGATCAAACAAGTAACCAGCAGGGTAAGTATTTGACCCTAGTTTTGCTCCTAGTAATTGATAAAACAAACGATAAACGGGTACTGGTAAAATTTCAGATTTCATGATTGGATAAAATAAGATTAAGGAAAATAAAACATACACATCATAAATAAATTGTTGAGATGTACCCTCCTGAATAATCCCTTCCTTTAATGGGTACAAAAATAAAAAAACTCTAAAATTTATAATCATTAATAAATATAAAACGAAGCTTCCAATGATAAGACTAAAGATCCCGGTAAGAGAATCATTGAAGGTTATGCTTTTTATTAGTTCAGTGATTTCATAAGATATATACCCATTAATTAGTAGTAATGAGAAAAATAATACGACAGGTAAAAAAGAAATTTTTCTCACTTATGAATGATCCAATCATCGTTGTTAAAATCCAATTTATGATACAAATATAATATCAAACTTATGCTTGTTCCGCGATAGTTTAAATTTAATGTGTCAAAATAGAACTTTTGTTTAATCTAGGTATTCCTAATGAGACTATTTATCGTATTTAACTGATTATGCTTAAAACAAACTTAGCTCCTCACTCGCATGTTTGTTAGGGTGTTAAGTTAGGTTTAGTTGCCAGTAGGTTAGTAACTTGGGTAATTAGTGTGTACACATAGGGGTGCCTATAAGAGTTGTCCAGAGCAAAGACTGTAAAGCCGTCAAGATACTAAAAGGGCTCAAAACCTTTTAAAAACTAAAGAACAAAGAGATACTGAGTTTAAGCGTATTGCCTGGGAAGGGGTGCCGTTTTTCTTTTTTATATCTGTAGGGTTAATGTGAGAGGTTGCCCTTTTAAATGTGTATAGCTCTAGAATAAAGTCGAAAACTTCTTGTGATTTACTAAACCCACTGTAATGCTCTTCAGTAAGTTGCTGATTTATAAAAACCTCCTGTGAGCTTTTGGTCGCACTCTTTACATGTGAAGAGAGTAAACTTAATTCTAACTTATTGTTCTGGATGGGGGCATTAAGAACCTCTCGCGCTATAAAACTGAACGGAAAATCTTTGAAATAGTAACTTGTAATTGCATCTGTAATAGCTTGGCTTATTATTTTTAAAAACCCATGATCAACGGAGGTTATAGTGCCCTGATAGAGCTCCCAACTCCTGAGTGTTGAGAGGTGAATGACCTCACTAAAAACAGAAAATCTATTAATGTGAATACTGTTCTCTATTAATTCATAAGGAAAGATCTTGTAATGTAAGGAGGTTAAGTCTCCTGGAGCCTCGTACTGGCGCATTAATTCTTTTGCTTTTTGATCAGGAAGCTTTTCTAAAAAAAACTCAACAATAAGTTTTTGTCTCAAGAAAATAGCATTCTTATCACTTAGGTTTGAAAATCTAGGGTCTATTGATTCATTAATATAAGGAAGTACAGGTATTTCCAGATGATTAAGGTAATACCTAATGCGTTCAGGTGAGTTAAAAGGCGTTGTCTGGACTAGATGATTTATATCCGAAAACTCATTTGTGGGTCTCATAACAGATAAGCCTGCTGAAGAATAAAGAATAATAATTAAAATTTGAAAAACTATATTTTTCATATAACTAACAAGATTTGAGTAAAAAATGAGGTAAGTATGAGCTGACATAAAAACTACCAACTGCTTTCTAGTTGATAGAAAATGGATAGGGTACTAATGATTGCAGTAATGTAAATATGTTAAAAAATTGAGGCATTGAGTCTGATATTTTATTGAGACTATGGGACGGCAGGAGCTTTTATAATTCACTATTGGGGCCTTTGTGACGAGCATAAAATAGTGACTTAATGGGGCACAGGGTCGAGGGTGTTTTTAACATCTGATGGAGCTAAAGATATTTGTATTTAATGATCTTTAATGCACAAAGTACGATCTTTGTTTTTACTAAATCCAGTATTACAGTTTTGAGCCACTACACACGACGGAGACTTAATTTCACAAATAACTTGCCCTGAGCCTTGTTTAGATTTGATGGTAATACGGTTTTGACAATGATTTTTGTCAAAAAGTTTTCGCTCCTCTTGACAATGACTGCTGCTTTTTACAACAGTCTTATGAATCTGACTCAGTTTATTAAAGCAAGTATAATGATTAGATCTTTTTATGCACTTGCCCTCAGGAAGGGAGCTGCTTTTGCACGCCTTGCTTTTACAGTCTAAATTAAGTTTACAGTACTCACTTTTGGGGCACTTTTTCATATTGTTTCCAGCACAAAAGTTTAGTGTATTACTGTTTTTGGCCTCAGCATAATTATGACCTGTAAAAACAATCATTAATACATAAATGGCATATAGAAAGTAAATTTTAAATTTAAAAGTCACTTGGCCCCCTTATTAGTATGAGGCTGTTTTTGATTTCTATTTTGTAACAAGCAGATGTCTGAGCCCATAACTTTTACAGACCCTACGCACTTTAAGGCCTCACAGTTTATAGATTGAAAGTGACATTGCCCACTAAAAGTAATGTCATTGTTTGTTACATAGCTTTTTGGTGCGAGGTCTGTAGCCAAGCTTGAACTAAACCAGTGAAGGGTTAAGCAAGAGTTCTTATCTAGAACAGTTCGGATAGGCTTACATTGGCGAGCACAAATTTGATCGCTACTCTTAAATAATTTACCTTTTGTGATTTTACAAGATACAGGGAAGGACATAAGGTGACTTTCGTCGCTATTACACCGAGGCTTGCTTTTAAAATTATCTGAGTATTTAGGCGCAAAAGGCTTATCGTCGGGGTATATAATTAAGTCCAATCGCCGTTTTGCAATAGCACATGTTTTTTTCACCTCTTCAAGAGCCTTTTTACGGCCCCTAAGGGCTGCTATGTCTTGAGGGTCAAGGCATAGGTCGAAAAAATCACTAACTAGTTCTGCTAACAGGACGACATTATTATCTGAAATTTTAAGTATATTATTCATGTTTCGATCACTTGCTTTTTCGCAAGACCTGGTCGCATTTATTGAATTACGCACACAGAGTCCTTTGCCGCTGTTGTCCCCATATAAAAGTGGATTACACAAAACACTCCCAATTTGACCTTTACACGAAAGTGTTTTGTTTCCGAGTTTAAAAGTAGTTTTAGGCTTGCATTTGTGACCTCTAATAATAAATCCCCCATACATACACCTTACAGGGAGCTCCTTTATAGCAGCATAGGCCGTATTTAAAAAAAACTGATATAATACATGCTTCTTTTGTATTACTTGAAGTTCAGGGTAAAGTACCGACATAGTGTTGAGTATCGTTCTAAACTCTTTAATGTATCGAGCCCTTTGGTCTTGAGTGAGGTTAGAGAAGCTCTGTTCAAAACTATATTTTTTTGTAATACCAAATGATGAGAATATAAAAATAGTAATAAATAATATGTACTTAGAATATCTCATTTGTAGACCTCATAATTATTTTTAAACCTTTATACAATGTTAGTTTGAGTGACTTCATTTTAAGTGCCGCTCCATTAAAGTCCCTGTGTCGACAAAAGAATTATCTAACTCAAAAAGACACCAATCTAGTTTATACCAAACGTCTTCGAATTCAAACATAATAATCTTTGGGTCGCCACCGAGCCTACGGCAAAGTTTAAACCCTGGTTTTCCAGTTTCAGTGAGTAGTTCGGAAATATTAATTACCTCTTCGCTACTTTTAAGGGCTTCGCATTTGTTGTTTAAACAGTTTTTAGAAAAAAGAATATTTTTTTAGTTTTGTTTGTGCAAAAGGAGGATCGACTTAAAATCTCCTTTCTAAATTCATAATATTTTATGTTTCCCGTAGTACACGTATTCGACTTGGCGTAAGTTAAACCTAAGGGCTTACTCAAGGTAAAGTCATTGATAAAAGCCTACGTCAC
>JAUVAX010000031.1 GCA_030591685.1 Pseudobdellovibrionaceae bacterium
AACTCCAAGACTTGCTTACACCCATCTGAGTAATCTCTTCATCATTAGTCGTTGAAAGGTCTAACTCTTCATAAGAGTAGTTTAACTTCATACCGTCAACAAGGCTCTTAGCTTTAGAGTTTTGAAGGTTCAATGCTTTACCTACATTTAAAGAAGCTGAAGCCGACATAGCGTCGCCATTTTCATCTTCTTCTAAATAAGAAAAGCTTGTATCAACAACACCCATAAGGTTACCGCTCACTCTAAATACCATACCTTCATCAAGTCCCTTTTCGGCATCTCGGTATCCAGCCACTTCAATCGTTGTAGCTAAGTCGCTTATAACTTTTAAAGCTCCCTCGTAGTCAGCGTCGTCTCTATTAATAACGATCTTAACTTGATCTTGAGCTCTATATCTTTCAGCTGATTGTTCAGCAAAGCTCATGTCTTGAGTCGGACGTCCAGTTACACTAGGGTCACCAAACGGGAGATGGTCACGACCGATAATGATTTCAATAGAGTCAAACGTTAAGCGAACAGCTGCACGTCTTACTTCCATGTCATCAATATCTAGGTCTTCTAAAGCACTTCTTACATAACCCTGCTCAAAGAAAACACCAATGTTATCTGTTATTTGCGCATCAGCTTTTATGTAAGCATCAGATAAAGCTGAGTCTTCGCCCTCAATTTTATCAATAGTTGCTTGCCCGTCTAGCCATACTTTTACACTGCCTATATTGGCCTCTACTTCTGCTAGGCCACTTTGTGGTGCCACTGCCATCAGCGCACATACTGCTATAATCGTCTTATAATTTTTCACCTTTGACCTCCTTAGTTAGTCTTTGTGTAGGTGGTTTAAAAGAGGGGCCGCCTCCTCTTTTAAACATTATTTATTCGTTTCTTACTTCTCTGCTTTCGTTTCTCGTTTGAGGGTGGGACATTGCATCGAGCGTGCCAAGGTGGCACTAAATTATGGCAACCACCTGATTCTTAAAGAGTAATTTTAAATTGTATTTTTTATTGAATTCTTTCTAGGCTACAAATGTTGACATAAAAAAAAGTAAAAAACATTTTTTAAATTAACCTTAAAAACAGTACTCCATCGTAAAAAACTTTAGTGTTTTTAGGCACTCATAGGGGCTTGGGCCCATTGTCTTTTTGTTTTAAACAAAAGTTTTCTTATACAGGCCATTAAAACCCGTTAATGATTATAAAGAATTTAGCTATGGATTTTTACAAAATACCGTGGAAAATATCTATAGCCCCCAACACCACAAAAGGTATTAAATTTACTGAACTATTCAGTGTTTTTTAACAGCCGTGCTGATTTGAATGTAAAAATGTCACAACAGGCGCCAAAAAACCAAGGAAATGGCTCTGCAAAAAAGTTCAGGCGCACACAGCCCTCTCGTATTTAGTCTATATATATGTTTGAAACTAAAGGTTCGCGCATTCGCCCTAAAACCGGCGTGATTTATAAAACACACAATGAGCCCTGTGACCCAAAATCCTTAGAGCAGTACAGTTACTCGCCTGTACACTGAGCCCAGCTTTCACTAAGGCCCCTGACTGCTTGGTAAACCTTATATCCCTCGGGGAAGGTACCCAAGTTCCCTTCTCTAGCAATGAGCCCAAAAAAGTTTTTTTGAACATTTATAAAAGGGTAGGATCCATAAGCGCCAGGGCTTGAGTAATACTCTGTTTGCACACAATTATACACAAGGCTGTTACACTCAAGCCAAACTCCATACCCATAATGCCAGTCTTGATTAACCCCAGATTGCGCTGGTGATTTAGTAATCGGCATATTAACCAAACGATCCGTAAACATTAATGATTTTGTAGCACTTGAAGTTATTGAATTATTCACAATAGCTCTTAAAAAATCAATGTAATCGTTGCCCGTCCACTTCATGCCCCCGGCAAGCCTGGGGTTATTAACCGTTGGGTCATCAAAGGTTGAGTTTGTAAATAAGCCCGTTTTTGCTTTAAAATCACTAAACAAACTCGCCCAGTCAGCATATCCACCCGCCCCGATAGCCATAGCCCCCGCAACCTGAATGTGAGTACTCACATAATGAAAGCTTGAGCCTGGCGCATTGCCTAGCCCTTTATTGGCATCCACAAGGTCAATCATACAATCATCAAAAGATTTTATAGGAAGCCCTATCGAGAGACACCCTGAATCTTTTCTTAAACCCGATGTAAAACTTAATAGCTCTGAGAGTGTGGCTTGATAAAGGGGGTCACCTGTCGGCATGGTCCAAGGGTAATGATCACTTGGCTTGTCTGTAAGATCAAAACCATTTACAGACTCCACTAAACGAAGTACTGCTGCCGAAGTGACCCATTTAGATGTGGAGGCTGACTTGTATAAGGAGTTTAACGTTGAAGTCCCTCTGTTGTATAAAAAGGTCTCTCCTGTGTTTTTTTCAAGGTAAAAACTAAAATCAACATCAGTACTCAGAGATTGCAGCGACAAAGTAAGTTCATTTTCAATAGTGGCCGAAGAACAAGCCACGGCATTAGGCCCCTTGTCCTCACAAGAACTTAGGGCGAAAGTAATCATCATAAAAAATAAGATTCTCTTATTTAACAACTTAACGACAGACTCCCCATTTTTTTTAGTAACGGCTAAGCTTAATGATATCACTAACATAAAATATAAGCGCATAGAAAACTGCCAGAAAGTGCTGGCTCGCACCTCAGAGGTAAACTCTGCCTCTGTTTTTTAACCCGTCTTAGTTTGAAACACGAATAGTTCTACTCAAATAAAATAAGGTGTTTAAACCGCAAGCTCACTTTATCGTTAGAGCGTTGGAGAGGTGTCGCTAGCCCCTTCACTTGTCTCATTAGACAGTTCAAATAGCTGTAAATTTAACTGAAAAACCCTGTCCCCAGGTCCGCTCTCACGGTTTAATAAAACATCTTTAAAGATTTTTTTTCTAAAATGGCGAAGCTCAAACTTTAACTTTTTAAATTCAGCCTCTGTTAAGCTCATGGTAAGGGTGCCGAATTCTCTGGCCTTAGCCTCATCGTTAAATAACGATTCAAGGCCAAGATAAATCAGTTCAGCTTGAAGTTTTTTTACCGCCTCAACAGGGATCTTTTCGGCTTCTTTTACACTCAACCTAGCCTTTGAAACGGCCCCCGATTTGGGGTCTCTAACGAGTTGTCCTGAATCGAGCAGCTTATCGAGACATTTTTTTATCTCATCCTTTCTGGCCCGCCCCTTAAGTGTGTGCCAAAGAACCTCGGGGTCAAAATTAATATTTTTTTGATCCGTCAACGCCATCAAAGCCCACGTGACCCAAGATGGGCGAGATTCAAATTTTTCAGAGTCAATAGCGCCATTTTTAATTTGATTCTGTACTCTATAATCAGACAGTACTTTTAAACACTGGTTTCTCTCTAAAGGCTCCTTAGCCTGCGAGTACTCTACAAGGGCTCTAAATTCATCTTCTTGATTTTTATTTAAATGAAGGGCCTTTGAAAAGTTATGAACCATTTTGTTAGAAAGGTTTCTTTGCCCCTCAATAATTAATTTTAAGTAATTGGGGGATTTAATGTCTGCCGCGGCTGAAAAGTGAGCATACGAGTATGGGCGTAAATCCCCCTTACTGGCATCACGTTTATAATTATAAAATGATTTTAAATACTCTCTATAATCCGTGAAGGTTGAGAGACTCGGCGGCGCACTTGAAGAAAAATCTGACTCTATACTTGTTTGCAAAACCCACTCCTTTGGCTTTTGGTTTATACAAAATCATCCCAAGGATTTTTTTTTAAGTAAAGGCTTCTCATAAATTTCTCTTAATCATGGGCGGCGCGTAAGTTTTCTAATTCTTCAATGAAATGAATACTTTGCCCAATATTCCTTGAGGGCTTGTTTGACCTTTGGCGCCAAAATAATAGTTGCGATCATGTTGGGTATAACCATAAGAGCAAAGCAAATATCCAGAAAATTGATCACATCGTCGCTCGACACCACGGCACCCACCATTACAGCCACGGCATAGACAGCCACAAAGGTTCTATTGCCAAAGCCCGATTTGCCTTTAAATAAAAAATTCCAGCACTTTTGCATATAATTGGCCGTCCCTAAAATTGTAGAAACAGCAAACAACAATACTGCAATGCCTAAAAAGTAATTACCAAACCCCGGCAGGCTCACCTCAAAGGCTTGCTTGGTGATAAGAATCCCCGAGCTTCCCTCGGCGACGGTCGAAAGGTCAACAGAGGTTAAAATTACAAGAGCCGTCATTGTGCAAACAATAATAGTATCTAAAAAGGGGCCAATCATAGAAACAAGCCCCTCTGAAACAGGCTCAACTGTTTTAGCATTACTATGGGCCATGGGGGCGGTACCTACACCGGCCTCATTAGAGAAGGCGGCTCTTTTTATGCCGGACTTCATAATTTCAGCAATAGCCATACCGGTCACACCACCTAAAGCCGCTCGCCCATTAAAGGCCTCATCAAATATCATTACAAATACACTAGGTACCTTATCAAAATTTAAAAATATTATGACCATACAAACAGCCACGTAAAACACACACATTATAGGTACAAGGCGTGAAGTGACTTGCCCTATGGACCTTACCCCGCCGAGCAAAACCCAACTCACAAGAATGGCACACACAGACCCCATTAAATAAGGGCTTACTGAAAACTGATCGCTTGCATAAGTTGTTAACTGATTGACGTTAAATAAAGGTAACGTCCCCATAACCCCACAAAAAGCAAACATATAAGCCAGAGGGTGCCACTTTTTACTCAAAGCATTTTTAATTACATACATCGGGCCACCCTGCACTTCACCGGCATAGTCTTTGCCCCGATACATAACAGCCAGAGTGCACTCAAAAAACTTAGTATTCATGCCGATAAATGCAGCTAACCACATCCAAAAAATGGCGCCGGCCCCCCCTTGTGATATAGCAAAGGCAACACCACTAATATTACCCATGCCTACGGTACTTGCTAGCGCGTTTGTTAGTGCTTGTAGGTGGTTAATTTGACCGGCGGCCTTTTCGTCACCTTTATGATGATACTTACCTGTAACCAACATAATGGCGCGCTTAAAACCTTTTAACGGTAAAAAATGAGAGACAAAAACTAAATATAAACCACCACCCATGAGCAGTAACACCAGTGGGGTCCCCCAAGCATAATCGACAGCTATTGATAAAAATTCAGATAACATTTACCTTCCCCTTAAAAAAAAGTTTATTGATGCAGCTCTGAGGTGGAGCTTAAAAAATCAAACTCAAACTGATGCTCTCTTAGCCAATCCTTACATGGTTTGTGATTCGGGCAATAGTCATTTACTAATGACCAAAAATTTTGAGAGTGATTTTGATGCTGCAAATGAGCCAGCTCATGAATAATAACATACTCTTGGACCTCTACAGGCGCCGCAATCAAGCGCCAATTAATAGAGATATGGCCTTTTGAATTACAAGACCCCCAGCGTGTTTTTTGCGATCGATAGCTAATTTTTGTGGGCCTAAGGTTCATTTTTTGACTCAAATAGCTAAACCGAGACTCAAGAAGTTTTTTACTCGTTTTTTTATAAAAACTTAAAACACTGTCTCTAAGCTCTGGGTGGGGCTTTTGCGAAAAATCCTCAGACCACCTTTCAAGAGGCACAAATACATTTAACTGATCACCGCACATGGCGATAGATATTTTTTTACTCGTACTGGGTGAGAAATTTAAATGAACAGTCCCCCCCATAAATAAAAACTCCTCGCCTTGAATAAATCTTTTAGGCGGAAATTTGTTTTGTATATGTTCTTGAGATTTTAAGGTTTTTTTTAACCAAACCGAGTGCTCTGACAAAAATTTAACAATATTTTTTTTTGTAGTTAGTCGGGCACAAGTTACACGAACCTTACCATTCGGGTGAACCAGTAAGTTCATGGTTCGTTGATAGCGGCGCCTTACAATTTCAACGTCATGGTCAATAAAAACCAGTGCGTCCTTATTTTTTAACTCAAGCCGAGAGCCCGGGGGTACAGCCCGTGTTTTTAATGGGTTTTTACCCTTAAGTCGTTGAAATAAATTCAGTTGTTCAAACATAGGCCTATCATTATTTTTTTTACTACTTAAATCAATCCACTTTTGTTAATTTAATACTTATGCGAACAAATGCAGCAAATTTTTATTCTTTAACTCCTGGTGAAGTCCTTGATGGTGTACAAAACACAGGGCTGCTCCCCACGGGCACGTATTTTCAACTGAACTCTTATGAAAACAGGGTGTTTGATATTTTTTTAGAGCCCGGCTCTAGCCCCGAGCTCAACGACCGAGTCATTGCAAAGTATTACCGCCCTGAAAGGTGGTCAAAAGAAGCTCTTTTCGAAGAGCATGAGTTTTTATTAGAGTTAAACAATAATGACATCCCTGCCATAGCCCCACTGATACAAAATAATAACTCTACACTCTCTTTGCAGGGGGGGATTTACTTGGCCCTCTTCCCTAAAGGGTTAGGGCGTTTACCCCAAGAGCTTAATAGAGCCCAACGGCTGCAAATAGGTAAAATGCTCGCACAAGTACACAACGTAGGTCGCCAGCACCCCGCTAAGCACCGCCCTAGTTTTACCGTCGATGCCTACGGATGGGATAGCTTAGAAAGACTGCAAAACTGGGTCGCTCCAGAAGTCTGGGGGCGCTACCAAAAGGCCAGCGAGCAAATTTTATTTTTCCTAGAAGACCACCTGAATCCTGATGAGTACATTCGGATCCATGGGGACTGCCACCTGGGAAACCTACTGCTTTATGATAAAAGAGACGAGCCACAAAAGTTTTTCTTAGTGGACTTTGATGATTTTTGCATGGGCCCACCCGCACAGGATTTTTGGATGCTTCTGCCTGACACTGTGGATAATGCCAAAGAAGAGCTTTACGACCTCATCGAGGGCTATGAAACTTTTAGCCAATTCCAAATGCCCAACTTAAAATTATTTGAGGCTCTTCGTGGACTTAGAGTTCTTTACTATGCTGGGTGGATTGCTAAGCGATTTTCAGACCCTACCTTTCCAAATCTTTTCCCCCAGTTTCAAGAATACATTTACTGGGCCGAAGAAACAGAGACTCTAGAGCGCATAGCTTGGTCCTTATAAGGCACGCCCACTTTGCTCTAAGTAAGGTCTGACGTGTTGCGGCGACCGTTAAATGCCTAGCACCTAAATTAGGCTTGCGTCTCTATGGGGGCACTTGTACATTACCCGTGGCCGGGTCCCATACAATTGTGACTCTTGCGAATCCCGCCAGATCCGAAAGGAAGCAACGGTAGCGAAGGTTCGATGTGATATGGGGCGCCCGACCACTTCTTTTTTCTGGGGTTAGTATGTCTTATCAGGTTATTGCGAGAAAATGGCGACCTAAATCGTTTAGCGAACTTGTCGGGCAAACTCATATTAGCAAGACACTTTTAAATGCCCTAAAAAATAATCGCCTCCCCCATGCCTTACTATTCACTGGCCCTCGTGGGACGGGTAAAACCTCTTCGGCCCGAATTTTAGCTAAAGCCCTAAGGTGCACAAAAATCAATAACTTTACCCCCTGTGATGAGTGCGACGAGTGCCACGAGATCAGCACCGGCTCTAGTGTTAACGTTATTGAAATTGATGGGGCCAGCAATAATGGTGTTGATGCCATTCGAGAACTCCGAGAGAGTGTTTCGTACATGCCCTCTAGTGGTAAACACAAAATATATATTATTGATGAAGTACATATGCTGTCTACAAGTGCTTTTAATGCTCTTTTAAAAACCCTCGAAGAGCCACCCGAGCACGTACTATTTATTTTGGCCACCACAGAGGTGCAAAAAATACCGAATACTATTTTATCCCGCTGCCAACGGTTTGATTTTAGGCGTATCCCTTTTAAACTTATTTGTGAACGACTACAAATTATTTGCAACGACGAAGGGGTCACAACTGATGAAGAGGCCCTTTGGGTGATTGCACGGCAAGGCGACGGGTCTATGCGCGATTCACAAAGCTTACTTGATCAAGTTATTACTTTTTGTGATAAAAACATCACCCTTGAAAAGATCACCGACGTTTTAGGCCTCACCGATAGGGCCCTTCTTTTTAACACCATTGAGGCTTTCGCCCTTAGAGATAGCAAAAAAATCATAGATATCATTGAAAGTATTTTTACCTCAGGCTATGACCCAAAAGTTTTTGTGCAAGATCTATTAGAGGAGCTCCGGCATTTTTTGCTCGTAAAATTAGACTCAGACAAAGCGGAGAGCATTATTGATCTCCCTAATGCCGAAATTAAACGCTTAAAAACTTTAGCTGAAACATTAACCCAAGAAGACATCCACCTACTTTTTGATATGGCCCTCAAAGGCGGCCATGATATACCAAAATCTCAGGACCCACGAATTGTTTTAGAAATGTTACTACTAAGGATGTCGCAGGCCCCACGCATTGAGAACTTACTCGAAAATGGTCGCACAGAGGTAAAAAAAAAATCAACCCCAGGGCCCATGCCCCATAAGGCCGCACAACAAAAACCAGCCGCACCAAAAAAAACCGCCCCTCCACTTGCAGCACCTATAAAAAACACCCTACCTAAAGAAGTCGAAACAAAGGTTATTCAGCCCCCCGCCCCTCAGGCCCTAAAGCCTGAGATCCCCACTGGTACCGATGAACAAAAATGGAAAGGCCTTGTTAGTAAGATCAAGGCTGTAAATGGCCTTGTCGGCGCCCAGCTAGAGAACACTTACCTGGAAAGCTTGAAAGATAAAGTTATTAAAATTAGCGTGCCACCCAGGGTTACTTTTTTATACGAAAAACTAAAAGACCCCAGCTTTCAGCAAAAACTCACTAACTATATTAATACCTTTTGGGGGACCGGTTTTAGTTTTGAAATTTTGCTGGGCGAACAAAAAAAAAGTCAGCAGTTAACCCCTAAAGCTATTGCCGCCCAAGAAGTTTTAGAACAAAAGGACGACATCCGTAAACAGGTCGAAGGCCATCCACTTATTGTCGCGGCCCAAAAAGCTTTTAAAGGACAAATTAAATCAATACAGGAGATAAAAAAATGAAAAATTTCGGAGGCATGCAACAACTCATGCGGCAAGCAAATCAGATGCAAAGCAAAATGAAAAAACTAAAGGAGCAATTGGCAGCTCAAGAGTATAACGGCACCTCCGGGGGCGAAGCCGTTAAAGTTACCGTCAATGGTGAATACCAATTGAGCAAAATTTCAATTGATTCTGAGGTGATTAATGCTGACGACAAAGAGATGCTTGAGGATATGGTTTTATCTGCCACCAATGAAGCCCTAAAAGTAGCCAAAGAGACCTCTGAAAAAGAAATGTCTAAAATCACTGGCGGCACCGACCTTCCTGGGTTTTAATTGTTAATATGTTAGATTATGTCCCCTCGTTTACACAACTGGTCTCGGAACTTAATAAGCTCCCAGGCATTGGGCCAAAAACCGCTCAAAGGCTTGCTTACTATATTCTTAATTCCCCAGAGCAATACTCTCAGGGGCTCTCTAAAGCCATGCATGAAATGCATTTAAAAGTAAGAAAATGCGAACAATGCTTTGCCCTCACTGAAAATGATAATCTTTGCCATTTTTGCGAAGACACAAAAAGAAATGACTCTTTGTTATGTATTGTTGAGCAACCCTCTGATATTTCGCGCCTTGAATTTTCAGGAGCCTTCAGGGGTCGTTACCATGTTCTTCATGGGGTTATTTCACCCCTTGACGGCGTTGGCCCAGAGGACTTAACGACCCAGGCCCTGATCCATCGCATTGATTTAAGCCTAAAAACTGAGGAAACAGCCATTAAAGAGGTTATTTTAGCACTCGATGCTGATTTAGAGGGTGACACCACCGTACTCTATCTTGCTAAAATCTTAAAAGAGCGGGGGATTAAAATCTCTAGAATCGCTCATGGGATCCCCATTGGGGGGGATATTGATTATGTGGACCACAGAACACTAGGACGTGCTCTAGAAAACAGGGTGGATGTATAAATGTCTTTTATAAACTACAACGCAAAAGAAATTCACTGCAAAATTGTTTACTTTGGCCCCTCTCTGGGTGGGAAAACCACCAACATTCAGTGGGTTTATCATAAAACTCAAAATAACGAAAAATCTGATATTTTTAGCCTACCAACAGACGTAGAAAGAACTTTATTTTTTGATTTTTTACCTATAGAGATCGGTGACATTAGAGGGTTTAAAACCCGCTTTCACCTATACACAGTGCCGGGACAAGTCGTTTATGACGCCTCAAGAAAACTTATAATGAAGGGGCTCGATGGAGTTATTTTTGTCGCTGATTCACAAAAAGAGCGCATGGAGGAAAACCTACAATCTCTCAAAAACCTTGAAACCAACCTGACCCAACACGGGTATGATATCAACGAAATCCCCATGGTCTTTCAGTACAACAAAAGAGACCTACCGGGCGCGTTGCCAATTAATGAACTCCGTTCTTCGTTAAACAAATATAATGCTCCTGATTTCGAAGGGATTGCCAGTGATGGCACGGGGGTGTTTGAAAGCCTTAAAACTATCTCAAAATCTATCATTACAGTTCTCAAAGGTGGAGAGCTCACTTAGACCTTTAAAACACAGTTTCACACTGATTATTTACCGCAACCCACACTTATAGTCTGTTTTTATCGCCTGAGTCTCTTAGCGCCTAAAAAAATGCACGCGAGTTTAACAACTAATTAGACAGACCTTTTTGAATTTCAACCAGGTCCTCTTCACGAACTTGAGAGGAATTTTCTCTATAAATATTGTTTTCATATATGTTTTTAATAGTCAATAAGTGCCCCAGGTTGCCCTCTTTTACATAATAAGATCTATAGAGTGCTTCTTTAGTTGTCAGGTTTTTTGTAGACTCAGAAGCCACAACAATTGCCGTTTTAATAAACGGAAGATTTAAAAGTTCCAGCTTAAAGGACTTCACCTTGTTAAGACCCGCACTCAAAAAACCCTTGTCTGCAGCAACAATTGCCGTGCGGGTTACAAAAATATTATTAAGGTTTATTTCTGAAAATTGATCAAGGGCAATATCATAGACACCGATTGTTTTAACTGGGCCGTCTTCTGAAGACGTTTCTTTTAAAAACATCAAATACTCACGGCCTCGAACGACAAGGCTATCGGCCTCCAAAATTTGTTCAGACTGCCCCTTGATAAACGATTTGAGTTTTAAATCAGAGGCGTTTAATTTAAACTCATGAACCCTCTTGCCCCCAAAGGTCGCCCATTTTATTTTTTCATCTGAAAAAGAAAACACAGAGGTCTCTTCAACATTAGATACTATTTTTTTAACATCTCTATGTGCATAACTAATGTCAGGGGAGTTTGTGCCCCCCTTTTCTAGCCTCCATGTTGCCACAGCAGAGTTCGAGTAGCTTAAAAGTAGCCCCTCTTTACGGCTAAAGTGAGCCTCGACAACAGACTCAACGGGAAGCCTCAAGGTCCTTTTTTGTGAGCCCTCTAAAGAGTAGTCAAAAAAGATCACCTCGTTTAAATTATCCAAATAATTATGAACCTTTATAGTTGATCCACTTACTTCAAAAGCAAATTTAGCCCCAATATTCATTGTTCTAGTGGGCCCCTCATTAGGCTGGAAAGACTTAGAGTAATCAAATTTTGGCAAAAATAGCTTCGAACACATAAAAGCACTTGAAGACATAACTGTAGGCCCGGCAAAAAGACCTAGGCTAAAAAAAGTCATAACTAAAAGTACAGTAAATGTTAGCGTGAACTGTTTTAATCGATACATTAAGAAAACCTCTCTTAACAGACTAATTAGCAGAATACGTGCCACCATGAGCCCTCTCAAGACGCCCTTGAGCCCAAAAAAGTGAATAATCTTTTGATATTAGCGCTTTTTGTCTCTCCATCTGAAGAGTTCTGGGGTGTGACTTTTCAGGGGAAATGACCGCTTTAGTGTCTGCTTTAATGCGACTCCTCGCTAAATCGCAGACTCTCAAGACTAGAGCACTCCTGAACAGAGTGAGTTAAGATTTTTTGGCTCTCCTTAAAGGCGAGGAGTTGCCTATTAGCAGCTCTTGCTGGTATATACGAAAAAGGAGTTATTTATGGGACTGACGGATACTAAGAAAAATTTAATTCAAGAGATTAACGATCTTAAAAGTACACGCAATGCTGTTATACTTTCTCATTTTTATGAGGACGGTGACATCCAAGACATCGCTGATCACGTTGGAGACAGTCTTTACTTAGCCCAAGTTGGCGAACAGTCACAGGCCCCCGTAGTGCTTTTAGCTGGAGTCGTATTTATGGCCGAAAGTGTTAAAATTTTATCTCCCAATAAAACTGTCCTGGTTCCTGATTTAAATGCCGGCTGCTCACTTGTTGACAGCTCCCCTTACGATCAATACCTCGCATGGAGAAAAGAGTACCCTCGCGGCATTTCTATGACATACATTAACTGCAGTGCTGAAGTTAAGGGGCTCTCTGACGTCATATGTACTTCGAGTAACGCTGAAAAAATAGTAAATGCCATACCAAAAGATCGGCCCATTTTATTTGGCCCCGATAAAAACCTAGGTCGATATTTATCAAAAAAGTTAAATCGTAAAATGCACATTTGGCCCGGCACCTGTGAAGTACATGTGCTGTTTTCTGCAAAAAAACTTTTTGAATTAACTTCGGAGCACCCTGATGCTGTTGTCATTGCTCACCCTGAGTGCCCTGAAAATATTTTAGAATATGCCGATGTGGTCGGCTCCACCTCAAGATTATTAAAAGAAGTTCAAGAAAACCCGGCCCGTAAATTTATTGTGGCCACAGAAGACGGCATCCTACACCAAATGAAAAAGGCTCGCCCCGAGGCCACCCTTATTCAGGCCCCTGCTGAAGGAGGCTGTGCCTGTAACCAATGCCCCTATATGAAACTCAATACTCTAGAAAAAATTAAATCGGCGCTTCAAACGCTGAGCCCTGAGGTCATACTTAATGAGGCCTTAATTCAAAAAGCAAAGACGCCTCTTAACCGAATGATGGCCATCACTAACGGGCAGCCCGTTGACTGGCCTGACTCGTTTTTACTCAAGTGATCGGTCACTTTTCAGTACTGCAACGCGTTTGAATATAGTGAGAAATGAAGGTCGTAATAAGTATTTTAGGTGTGGTGCGGTACTAAAAAGTGACCTATCACTTTGCTTCTTAGGACATGGGCGCATATAAAAAACCATGCAAGAAACAAGTTACTTTCATGACCCTATACATGGTCACATTCATTTAAGCCCGCTTGAAAGGGCGGCTGTAGATACGATTGAGTTTCAACGGCTTCGTTTTATTCGGCAAAACTCCCTTTTGCATTATGTCTTTCCGGGAGCGTTTCATACACGATTTGCGCACTCCATAGGTGTTTGCCACAATGCTTATAGGCTTTTAAAACAGCTCTTCCCCTGGCAGAGAGACCAGTACAGTAACTATGTCATGCAGGTCACTCGACTAGCGAGCTTATTACACGATGTTGGTCACGGAGCATTTTCACACATGCTCCCTCATGTTAATGTTTCAGGCTCTTCCTTTTTACCAACACTTAAAATGGTTTTAAATAAACCTACTCTTTGGAACCTATCCTCAACTAACGATGACCCCATCACTCAAGGACTAAAAGAGCACTTCAAAGGCTCAGAGGGCAGCCCCATTGAGCACGAGGCCCTCTCTGTACTCATTATTAAACGAATATTTCACCTGTTAGCAAATGGCAACGCTAAGCACTCTGGACAAGATTTATTACTTGGGGTTTCAGCACATACTTGGGCACAAGATGTTTCATCGATGCTTATTGGCTCCATCCCAGTGACTAACCATTTTTTAACCTGTGCCGAAGCGCTTGTTGGCGACAAACTTAAAACCCTACCTCGCCTTGATGAGGAGAGTGCCACTTTAAATAATATTGGCCCCGACTTAAAAATAATACTCTCTAGCCTGGTTACCGGAACCATAGATGCCGATCGGATGGATTATTTAATGAGGGACTGCCAAAGTTGTGGGGTAAATTATGGAGTGTTCGATGATGTGGGCCTTATCTCAGCCCTCAGTATTGTCTGCGAAAAGAGTCACCTTAAACTGGGTCTTAATGCTAAACGCACAAACACACTCGACGACTACTTGTGGAGTCGATACCAAATGTTTAAGCAAATTTACTGTCATAAAACTCATAATGCCTACAATGTACTTTTAGAACTCGCCATGAACGACCTGGCTGCGGACAATAAAATTAAACCCCCTCAATCTTTAGACGATTACCTTAAGCTTACAGATGACTATATAATGTCTCGCGTTTTTGAATACGCTCAAAGCAACCCACAGGGACACTCTTGGGCGCAGTCTTTTGCCAAAAGAAAGCTACCAAAACTATTGGGCGTTCATGAGGCTGCTATTGATGACCCTATATGGGCCCTTGATCCAAAGGAGATTTACAAAGCCTCTGACTTTGACCACTACCCTGGGTGGCAAGGAGATCCCTTTTTTATTACGACCACACAAAAAGCCGAGGTTATTCGGCGCAATAAAGAAGCCCAAACACTGCCCGTAATATACTATTTTAACAAACACCAGAATAAGTACACCAAGGGCAGCTACTTACAACAAAGTGTCTTTTTCAATTCAGAGCTAAAGCCCAACTTAAGGTTAGCGGAGTTAAGTAGTCGCCTTAACAAAAGGCTTCTCTATTTTTTTAAACTCCAATGATACAAATTGAAAGCTATTTAAAAAACGAATTTTCACTAGATTATTTTTATTTGAGATTATTAAAATTTAGTGACTCTAATAAAGATAAAAACAGACTCTCCCTAAGGGAGCACCTCGCCCTCACCATTCAAAAAGAGCTCCCTGACATTACCTTTAACAAAGGGTCTTTACTCGATTTAAGTGCACGCCCCCAGTTAAGTGGCATCAATGTTAGCATTAGCCACACGCAAACCCATGGCCTGTTTGCTATTACCCCTAGTGACATTGTTGTGGGTGTCGATATAGAGCAAGAAGATCGAGTCACCAAAAACATTGTTCAGCGCGTGTCCCATGAGTCTGAACAAATCACGAATCACCCTGCCTCTATTTGGGTCTTAAAGGAGGCCGGGTTTAAGGCCTTAAGTGCGAAGTACAACTTAAATACGATTTCTGAGCTCAGAGTATTAAACCTTAAATCTATAAAGAGCCCCACACACCAAAGAGGCAACATTTATTGTAAGTCATTAATATCACACGATCACCTTGCTAGTGCTTGGGATTTTGGGCGTCTCAAATTAGGAATCTTATTACTTCGCCCTCAACTTTAGTCCTGTTTTGCCGATCTGTAATACATAACTTAACATGGACTAAAATTATGAATCACAGAAATAAAAAGAGAAAGTACTTAAACACTATAAAATTTGAAGAATTTACGGTGCTGAATAATTATAAAGTCATCATCGATAGTGGGTATATTGTAGATGCCTCTGTTGATGGTTTTAGAATTGAGCTGGACCGAAGCTCTCTTAAAGAAGAGGCCTTAAAAAACAACCTCTCTTTAGATAGTTTATTGGGTGCCCATATTGCCATTTTCTTACCACAAATGGCCATGGACCTAGATGGCTTTGTTATGCGCACCTCACATAATGGCAACGGTAATTTTTCAATGTATATTGAGTTTTCCTCAGATGTGCCGGAGTACTGGAGAGATTGCCTCATCGACCTCCTCCCCACCGATGAAGACTTAGAGGACATGTCTTTTGCATCATAAGTGACGCATTTACATACCACCTAAAATTTCATCACACGTAAAAGAATATTGAACTTTCATGCCCGCACGGGCATACAGCAATTTTAATAAGCCCATAATTTTGATAGAACAACTAAAGAGCCTGACTATAATTTCAAGAGGTTACGTCCACTAGCTATAATATATCCTTATATACAACCTAAAAATATCCTGAAATTTTAACAATACTAGTGGTGTCAAATAGGACTGGCATAAATCTTGATTATACCCCCCTTGAGTGGTGCTAGAATGCACCGCTTTTAAAAATGACATCCAAAGGGGGATACATTGGGCCAAGCGGGGAGCAAATCGCGAGTAACACTTGAGGGAGTGTTGCTCGCGCTATTAATAAATGTTTTTTCTGCCAG
This sequence comes from Pseudobdellovibrionaceae bacterium, assembly GCA_030591685.1. Lineage (GTDB taxonomy): Bacteria > Bdellovibrionota > Bdellovibrionia > Bdellovibrionales > UBA1609 > JAUVAX01. Next base: position 16,131 of record JAUVAX010000031.1, read on the forward strand.
CGTGATGGCTGCAAATCAATCTGTCCTTTCAAATACGGCGAGCACAAACAAACAATCAATACCAAAAAATAAAAAAAGTAAAACCAGCACTGTTGAGTTTATTTCCTCAATGCTCACCTCTACAAACATGTACAAACCCTCAAGTCTTGATCATTTCATTTCGCTTGATCTTTCTTTAACTGGACGCTTTGCGCTTAACAAGCTCTATAAATTATCCACTTCAGTAAATGTAAATCATGATTTAAAGTTAAACCGGTCGACATCGCTTTTAGACACACCCGTTGTACTCTCTAGACAACCTATAAAATTAAAGGGGTCTAAGTTTTCTCCAAGATATATACTGACTCTGCCGACAAATGAGCTCAATAGAATAAATAATACCTTTAGATGTTCACTAGCTGCTGGCGGCACACTTAGCACTACTGTTACAGTAGCTAATTTTAGTTTTGATGCCTCATACACTCTCACCGCAAAAAAGAACTTTCATCAATTTAAGCGAAACAACACAAATTCGCCTAATAAAGAGTATTCATTAGGCAACACCGTAAGCTTGAGTAAAGCATTAAAGATCTTTAGCTTTAGTATTTCGGCAAGCTACGCAAATAGTTGGGACTACTTTAATAATATTACTCCTGTGTTCTCTGTTTCAGAAAGTATTGATTATCAAATTAACAAGAATACTTCTCTAAGCTTTGGTCATGCAAATTCAGGGGGCGCCTTAGATTATGATGGCGTTACAAATAATATTGAAGTTTTTAATAAAAAAAGCTCACAAGTATTTGTTGGATTAACTATTTTAAATAAGTAAAAAAAACGGGGGTTAAAATGAGAGTAGCACTAAAACTAAGCCTGATGATATCAATGGTTATCATCACCGCATGCACACAGGAAAAGGCCTTTAAGGAGGTTGATAATAAAAAGCACGACATCAATGCGGGCTCTATAAAGGCCGATATAATTGTGGATGATTCCGTTGTTGCCTCCGGTGTTGACCACATGATGATGGTTTCAAATGTGGGCGGAGACATGAATTCTCCGGCAATTGCCTTTGAAATTGGAGACCCCATGAAGGTACGCCTTGTTATGGAAAAGGAAGGCGCTTTGAGCGTTTATAAAATACCAAGGAATGACACTGGCAATATACAAAATAGAAAACTTATTGTCTCCATACCTATTGAAAATATAGATTACAAATGTTCTGAAGATGCTTTTGGAAAATGTACAAATAGCGAAGAAATCGATAACGAGAAACTTTGGTATGAAAAGAAATTCTTTAAGCCAAAATTTGAAAGTGCTGAAACAAACGCTGTTGTTGGCATGTCCATAGACTATATGAATTTTTCTAGAAATTGCTTTACTGAACAAAGCTCAAAGCTTGTCACCTATAAACTTGAAGAGGGCGCTCTGAACTTTATACTTGAGAAAAGCTATAAAACCTCAGCAAGCTGCTTGAGTACCATTAAGGCTCGAGAGTTTACGGATCTGAATTTTTCAGTTCGCCAGCATTACTCCATCGTAGAGTCTCAGCTTCTTAAAAGCCCTAATTATGTAAAAAAACCCTACCAGTTAGTACCGACTGAAAGTGGCAGTGTTGAGTTTGGATTTTTTAAAACTATCATTGACAAACTTGACCCCTCAAACAGACGACTACAAGGTCAGACCGAACAGCTTATAAACCGCTGGGACCCTAGCAAGACATCCGTCACCTATTACCTCTCCCCGGCCTTTGAAAAGCCAGAGAATAAAGCCATCAAAGAGGCCACAGTACATGCTGTAAAGGTTATTAACAACTCACTTGAAAAAGCACAGGCAAAGCTTCGAATTGACCTCAAAAGCTCTGACTCTACCAAAATGATCGGAGACATTAGAAACAACTATATAATTATGGTTGAGGACCCTATTTCAAGGGGGCTTCTTGGATATGGCCCCAGTATTACTGACCCAGATACTGGCGAAATTTTAAGTGCTCGAACAGTGATGTACAAAGGTATTATGAAAATGACCGTACGATCGGCATATAATGATATCGTTGAAATGGCTAAAAAAAATGTTCAAGCCGAAAAAAACAAGGGTCTACTTGTTGCACTGAGCAATGAGGGCAGCAACGGTAATAGTTCACGTGCTTTGCCTCTTGATATGTTCAAGTCTTTACTCAGCACAAACCCAAGTGCTGTAACTATAAACCCAACAGATGAACAAACATCAATGCAATATAAAAATAATGTTCTTGAAGCTGTGAAAATAAAGCGGCCCCTTGATGATTTATTTTTAGACAGGTCCCTGGATGCCTCAAAAGCTAGTGTTTTTTCAAAAATACTGCACTCAACACTCACTCCAGATGAGTTGCTCCTTGAACAGGATTATTTAACAGCTAAAAACTTTTACCCTACAGGGCTTGTGAATTTTCATGGTGATGTAGAGAAAAAACTTCAACTTATCGCTCAAAAGTTTCAGTTGCGATCTTGGAGCCACTTGGCTCTTAAGGAGCAAGAGGAAATTATAAATACACTCTTGCCTGTTCTCTGGGTACCTACACTTGTTCACGAGCTGGGTCATAATTTGGGCTTGAGACATAATTTCTCAGGGTCTGTTGATAAAAATAATTTTTACACTCTGCCAGAACTGGGTGAAATGAACATTGAAAGACCTATCGATTATAGCTCCATAATGGACTACGCCTTTGGTACCACTAATGAGTTACCGATCATGGGCAAGTATGACATCGCCGCGATGAGCTTTGCTTATGGGTACGCTACTGTTACCGAAGTCGTCGATGGAAAAAGTACAAACGTTGAGTACAACGGACTTGTTCAGTTTACTAAAAACGTAACAAACGACGAGGGTTCTCTAGTAGTACTTACTGAGTATGCTCCCTTACAAAACCCTGCTGAGGCTCAAAAACTTATCTCTCAGGGCTATAGTGTTAGAAATTATGAGTTTTGCACTGATGAGCACGTAAGTCTTAACCCCAATTGCAACCGATTTGATGAGGGAACAAACCTTATTGAAATCGCAAAGCATTACACGAAAAGCTATGAAGATAACTATAAAAGGTTAAATCTAAGAAATGCTCGAGAGAGCTTTGATAATATCTCAGGCAGTGTTGGTTATATTATGTACATCGAGCGCATGTTTCGAAACATGAGGTTGAATTTTGAAAGATATGAGACCATCTCGAACATCCCTGATTACTCACCCGAGAAATCTGTATGGAATGAAAATGCTTTTTTAATAGAGCTCAAGCAGGCCGCCATACTCTCTGGTCAGTTTTTTCTAGATGTTCTTAAAACTCCAGATGCTCTTTGCCGAATTTCGGCGGCCAGTGCACCTGCAGAGAGTCTTGGGCTTTACCCCCTCGCCTCGTTCGGAGATTCATTTGCACACTGCGGTCAGTTAGAGCTCGTCCCAGGATATGTGATTACAGGTCAAGCCGGGAAGTCCTTTAAAGACCGAAGATACTATAAAAACCCGAGCGCATATGTGGGGGAAATAGATGCCCGGGGTGTTTGGGTGGATAAATTACTTGCTGCAAAGTATTTATTTGGCCGACAAATGAGTTTTTTACCGAACGATAAAAATTATCAAAACTACTTAAGCCTCCCAGAGCTTAAGGGCGAAATATTGCTTACAACTTCAGAGCTTATGAAGGATCAACTGTTTGCGAACGTAACGGTAAAAACAGACCCTGTATTTACCTCGCACCCTTCTTTAAGTTTAGGTGAGGACATCTTAATGCAATGGTCATTTACTTTAAACCAAAACAATAGCCACCAACTAGAGGTGCCTCTTCACCCTGGAGTACAAAGGTACTTTAAAATTGGCAACGAGCCGGTGAGTTACCAACAGCAACTTGTGCAACTTGTAAAATCATACAATGACTCTAATCATTTTGAAGAAATGGACCAAATGATAGATGCCATGCTTGGAGTGGCTGTTAAAAGTGCTGATAAATTTTTAGATACAACAGGGTTTACTACTAAGTTCGCTCAATGCTTTGGTTACGAGTCCGTTGCCATTAACTGTGTTACAGAGGCCTCTAGTGATGCCCCTGAAAGAGCACCGACTGGTGCCACTCCTGTCGAGGTCACTGAGCCAGAGTTGCCTGAAGTTATCGCTGACGTTGTGTTTTTTGCAAAGCCCAATAATTCAGTGGCTAATATGGCCATGATTTTTGCCACACAGGTGCCCGAGGCCGCTGCTGCAATCACGAACTTTACTAGTGATGCCCCACAAGACGTTAAAGATCGTGGCGCCGAGGCTATCAATGAATGGGTTGCACAAAGAAGAGCTCGACTGTTTGAACTTATTAAAATCGCCTTTGGCATGGTGGAGAACCCTGGGGATTTACCTGCTGACGAGTCGAACCTACTTAACTACCAAGCCGATATATTATATGGCCTATATACTGGAAATATAAATGACGGCGTCTACTATGAGCGTTTACTGTCAAGTTTAGCTGAGTAAAGAAAACTCAATAAAATTAATATAAAAAAGCCAAGCCCTAAAGGAGCTTGGCTTTTTTATGGCTTGATTATGTTAACTAAAGCGACTTAAACCCTGAAAAATTCTCTTCGCTGGCAATAACTAACGAGTAGTGGGTGGGTAAAAACCAGCTGATGGCCTGTAAAATACCATCAAATTCTTTTTCGTCAGTAATATCTAAAGACTCTTGAGAAAACACAAGGTCAAAGGTCTTACCCTCATCGGCACTAACAAGGACGATTTTAGCATCATCTACTTTTTGATCTTTAAAAAATGTTTTTAGTATTTCTCTTACGTAACCTGGCAAATATTCTTCGCTAGGTTCGGCAAAAATAATTTTTTGTCCCTTGTTAAATACTACCTCTCCGGAGTCTATTGGCTCCTCCATTGGGGTAATAAATTGAGCGCGCTGACGAAAGTTCCAAACCATACCGTATGACAAAACCATATCTGGGGCATGCTTGTCAGGGTTTATAGCAACCCCAACACCGTGCTCACTCGCCCAGTGGAGTATGTTTTTTGCCGGCTCTTCGGCCGCACGAGAGGTTCTGACAAAAAGATAAGGCCAACCATCTGGGCCCGACTGAGGGTCTTCCTCAATGAGCTCTAGATGACCCGACACAAGGGTATCAAAAAAGTTTTTCTCCCAGTCTTCATCACGCTGTGACTCTGGGGCCGAAGCAATATCATATAAGTTCATAAAATTCTTTTATAACTTTAAAGACGGTTTGCATAGTGAAAATAAATATTACTTATTAAAATTCTCATCACTGGTGGACTATTCTCTATCGAATTAAAACCTTATAATAAAGTTACCACCCAAGACATATAATGACTTGATCTCATTTGTTAGAGGGCCAACATTATACTCTATATATATTTCACCCCCTATGTTTTCACTCAAGGGGAACTCTATACCCGTCATTAGTGCAAACCGGTTTAAAGAGGCATAACGCATATCGCAGAGAATCTCTTCAGTGGGGCATTTTTTACCCAAAAAGATCCCGGCTGAAGCCCCCACATATATGTTTGTCTTAGAGGTCAGCCAATAAGCGGCAAAAATAGGAATATCAAAGTACGAGGCTCCACCGGCGACTTCTTTACCAAGCACCTTCCAACCAAAAAACACTTCAGAATATGAAAATCCAACTCTTATAGAAACATTTGGATGCATTAATATGTGGTAACGAGCCCCAATTTGATAACCACTATTCGGCGAGTACTTATCGCCATTAGGGGTATTTAACCGTTGCCCTAAAACCCCCTTAAACACAAACGCGTTACTAGGGGTTGATACAAGACAAACCATAAAAATAAATAATATTTTTTTAATATTCATTACATAGAGAATTTAAGTTTATTAAATGCCCATGAAAATGCGACAGGGTATATTATAACATTTGTCGTGCTGCCTGCTGTGCTAATCCAAGCTTCCGGCGTAAAGGCAAGGTCCCGACTTAAACGTATTCTTCGGCCTCCACCGGCGGCAAACGTTGTATCACTACCCGAAGCCGAAGAGAAGGTTACTAGCCCTTGAGCATACCAACTTCTCATGAATTTTTCAGGATTAAAGTTGTACCGACCGCCAATGCCAATAGTTGTATTCGTCCCATTACTAGAAACAATCCCTAAAGTTCCTAAAATCTGTATTTTACTATTATACTTATAGCCATACCGACCCTGTAGGGTTGTTACGGTGCTACCAGAGCCAGAAACAATCGAAGCACCCGTAGAGCTTACAGTTAGCTCGTGCTTTGGTGCTGCTGAAAAGGCCATGCTTGATACTAACAGTAGTGCTGCAATTATTATTAATTTCATATATAAATTCTCCCTTTTGATTACAAAAATATTAATATGAAGGCTCTGTTAAAACAATTTTTTAATTTAAAAATTGCGCCCCACATAAACATTAGCAATCAATAGGTCCTGAGCCGAAAGCACATCTAAAAACTAAATTTTCCGTAAAACCTCATCTGCTGTGATTTTACTCATACAGGGGCAAGCACCTGCCCCAACACACTCAGAACAGTCTGATTTAGGGTAAACGACGACCTGGGCACGTGCGCCAATGGGGCCCCAGCGCCCTGGGTGCATGGGTCGAACGGGGGGGTATAACCCCACAGCATTAATACCTAAGCTTGCAGCAATATGCAGAGGGCCTGTAGAGGCTGCCACTAAGCTGTCACAGGATTTAATAAAGCCCATTAACTCAGCCAAAGAAAGCATTCCTGTTAAGTCGTAAAGGTTCTCCCCCATCAGGCCTGAAAAAGCATGACGAAATTGTGCCCCTTCAGCCGCTGTTCCGGTTAAAAACACTAAATCATTTCTAATAATTAGCTCTTTAGCTAGCTCTGCAAATCTATTTAAAGGCCAGTTTTTAGCACTTAAGTTTGAACCCGGGTGAAGAATAATTTTTTTTCTATTATCCTTCTCAAGCTCTGGAAGCTGTTTATTTGGCCAAAAGGGGGCCACTTTTAAATTATAATGGCTTTGTAATGAATCTTTACTTAAGTTTTCACCATTCAGCACTCCTGCCTTTACACAAAGCTTAATATTTAACAGAGCTTCGTGATCATTCGAGTTCTTTCGACTTAATCGGGGCCTAATATTGCATGTTAAAAAATGATATATACGGCTCTGAGTCCCCACCCGAAGAGGGATTTTTGCTTTTTTCAAAACTTGTGCAATTTCTTTGACTGGATACACGTGAATAGCCATGCCTATATTTAAAGCTTTAATCTTTTCTACCTGCTTGTTAAGTGGCAAAACCTTTAATTCATCCCAGTTTAAAAATTGATCAATATTTTTACACGAATCAATTATACTTTTTGTGTAGGATCTTGCTAAAAATATAATTTTTACTTGAGGGTTCTGCTCTTTTATCACCCCAAGCAGGGGTAAGGTTAGGACGACGTCACCTATTGCATCTGTCCGACTAATCAAAACTGTTTTTATATTTTTGATGTTAGCTTTCACGTTCTCTTTTTTCTTTTAAAAAATATAATTTTAAATATTTATAATACGCAGTCTCAGCACTTGAAACGGCTACTATAAACCCTATGCGGCCGTCTAAAAACCCAAACTTAAAGACATAAAGCTTTGTAAAGGCCACAAAAGCCCTGATCACCGCCCTTGTAAGCCCCCCTGAGCGACCTTTTTTAAAAAGCTCTTCAGCCCCAAGAGTTGTATACTGATTAAATTTTTCTACCAGGGAATCAAGATTCTCATAGGAGTAATGAGTGATTGGGGTCTTTAAATAGCCACTCTCTCCAGTAACAAGCACCTCTTCATGAACAAGTGCTTTTGAAAACTCGCCAGAACCTCTTTTAAAAAGTCTCCTTATATAGTCCGGGTACCAGCCCCCTTTTTTTACAGGTATTTGACAAACATAAGATTGCCTAGGAAGCCAGTAAGATTCATGATCAGGGGCCTTTATTACGGCCAGTATCTCACTCTTTAAAGCTTCTGACACTCTCTCGTCAGCATCTAGCGACAGCACCCAGTCACAAGTGGCAATATTTAATGCTCTTTGTTTTTGTGGGCCAAACCCAGGCCAATCGGTTGAAAACACTTTTTTAGTATATTGCTGACAAAGTGAAACCGTACTATCTGTACTCCCTGAATCAAAAACAATAATTTCATCAGCAAAGCTAACAGACTTTAAGCAAGCTTCAATATTTTTGGCCTCATTTTTTGTGATAATAATGACCGATAGGGTCGCAGCAGAGCTTGTGGCATCTTTATCCATAGAAGCTGATGCTACCCCTAATATATAATACAGACAAGTCCTTTAGACCTACTGGCTCCGTTGATAGGTCAAACTACTGTACTATTTTGAGACTGAAAGGGCGTACGGTTATTAAGAGCAAATTTTGTACTAAAAACCTTAAAACGCCCTTAACTCTCTAAAACTTAATGACGATTAGTTTATAAGTAGTTGGTCTAAAAAAGCGAGTCATTATCATGAATTTAAACTTTCTTAATTTTGCCCCACGTGATGAGATGGGCGATTTATTTCGCCGATGGCTCCAGTTAATATCAATGTCTATACCCGAAACTCATACACTTAAATCATTTATTTTAAGAAAAGATGACGGGTTTAAGTTTTTTATTTTATTAAACTACAAAAATGAACAGTATATTTCAGAGTACTTTATTTATGAAACCCAATGTACCGGCAAGGAAAGAGCATGGCAAAAAAGAGTTTTTCAAAATTTAATTGAGAACCTTCTTGCAAAAATCCCCACCGAAAACAAAATTAAACCCTTTAAATCAAAATCTATAGATGACATTTTAAACACACCCATATCTAAAGATTATAAATTTAAAGTAATAAAGCCTCATTCAAGAAAATAACTCACAAAAAAAGCATAGTGCCTTTAATTTTTACACGTTGGTGCACAAGGGATATGCTTGAGCAGCTCTTGAACTGATTTAATTTGAAAATGTACTCCATCCGTCCAATAATCACCATTACTAGGAAAATACTTTTCAGAGTCCGTAAAATCATAAACCGCAATCCAACAGTGACGGAGTCCGCCCCCCGGACCCATCCCCTCCCTTTCCGAACACTCCACTCCTCAGCCACTCCTTATGTACCACTCGCACATGCGCCACTTCTTGCAACCATGCTTGTATGCGTATCCCAAGATCCACCCAACTCCACCCTGATCACGGCTTTATCCATAAGTTCTGGCGCTGCCAAAACCGTGAGTTTTTATTAAAAGCCGCCTCCACAAAAGACCTCTATATGAAGTGCACTGAATACGCCTTAAAACACATGAGTGTTTCTTCTAAAGTAAAGCTCCATACTTATTGCCTCATGGATAACCATGCCCATATGCAGATGAGCTATGATAAAGACTCTAGTTACCTCTCAAGCTTTATGAGGGTTTCTCACGCACGCTTTGGTCAGAGCTTTAATAAAATCTTTAGCCGCAGTGACAAGGTCGCTAATGAGCGCCCTAAGACCCCTTTAATTGAAAACTCTGAGCACTGTATGAGGGTTCACTTTTACATCGAGGCCAACCCTATAAGAGCCAATATGGTGAGCCTAGAGAAATTAAAGTTTTACAAATACTCAAGTTACAAGTTTTTTGCTCATGGTATTAAAGACAGTTGGTCAAAGTTATTAACTTTGCCCGAGTGGTATGTGACTCTAGGTAAAACACCCCGCTCAAGACAGTCTAAATACCGTAAGTTATTTTTAAAGTATTTAACGAGTGAGCTTTTTGGTTCAAAATGGATGTATGCAAAGTACATCGGCAGCCCCATGTGGCAGGATCAAATGATTAGCACAGCAAAAGACCTTTTAGACCAAGTGCTGCTAAAAACTAACTGCCTCGACACAACCTAGTAAAAATTAGGTTTTAAAAAAGTTATCATAATATCATATCAGGAGCGCAGAGTGGTGCGAGGGCACTGTTTTACTTAAATAGTAAAACCTAAGAGCCTAAAAACATATATTCTCGAATCATAAGCCTTGGTGATGCGTTTTTAACGAAAAGTTAATGCCCTAAACGCTGCTACGAAGGACAATTAGGCTTCGGGAGAAAATCAAGGGTCTGAACGGGCAGAGGGGCCTGGTAAGTTTGGGAAATGACTTAAAAAATGACTCCGTCACCTATTGGTTAATTACATATGAAATATCAACATCAAAGGATATATCTGAGTGCTCACAATCCCACTCATCATTATCACCTATCGTTATAAATGATAATTTGTGACTACTCCTACCTAAGTTAAGCGCCATCACTTTTTGTATTAACCCCGTGTTAAAATTTAAATCTATAACACCCTGAGTGTCCGTCGCTGGAAAGGCGCAAGTTGACCCGTCAGTTTCAGCACCCAAACAAAACACACCCTCATTAGAGTTGTCCCATACCTCACCTGCTATTTTAGCCCAATCATATTGTAAAATTCCCCCTTCACTACTCAGAAGGTATCCAAAGTCATAAGAAGAGGCCATAACCGAATCATCAAATGTCATTAAAAAATGGTCATCATACCTATATGGCTGATCACTCACATAAAAATTAAGTCCACAAATAACAGCATTCTCTGGAATACTTAGATCAAAGTTCTGCTCAATTCTCGCCTGCAAAAATTTATCTCGCTTTTCAAGGTTGCCATTCTCACCCCATTTACAAGTGACCTGAGGATCAGGGAAATTCACCTTCACTGTCTGCTCAATAACTTGCAAGTCAGCGCAGCTTGATACAACCACTTCAAGGTCCACTGACCCCCCTGGGTCACCAACAGGCGTACTCCCATTTGTCGTATCCCCATGAGACTCCACAGAACTCTCAATTGCGGCAAACTCAACCTCTCCAGAGTCACAACTATTAAAAACAATACACAAAAAGAATATAGATACTAAGTATGACATACGGCTCATAATGACTCCCTCCACTCACTCTATCCTTAATATTACCACACCCATGAGCCTCAACCCCGCCATACAGCGCCTCAAAAATCGAATTAACTCAACTTAAACCCACATGTATCAAAATGAGATGATAATCCTAACTGTATGGTTCACTAGTGGTTATTCATAATTACACGTTGGTGCACAAGGGATATGTTTGAGTAGCTCTTGAACTGATTTAATTTGAAAATGTACTCCATCCGTCCAATAATCACCATTACTAGGAAAATACTTTTCAGAGTCCGTAAAATCATAAACCTCAACACCCTTAAACGTATTAAGCCCCAACATAACTGACTTCCATTTACCATAAAGTTTATATAAATTTTTATTCTTTACAAATTGTGCATAAAACTGTGGGTGATAGGGAGTCATTATAAATATAACCCTAATCGACCTGCTTTGGCTTAAGCCCCCGACTTCATAAATTATATTTTTAATTGGCGCTGAAAGCGCTGTATAGCCTGACCAAGCCCCCGACCTGTACTCCTCTAAACTTTTACCTATGGCGGCGCTCAAACGCTCCTTGGATGGACTTTTATAATTTAAACTCCTAATTGTTCCATTCTCCTTAAATGACGATTCCTTTAAGGGTTTAAAAAGGCTCCTCATAGATCTCTCTGTCACCTTACGCTCAATATATGAGAGTACTCTGTCTTTGAAATCAGGAGTTCGAAGTTGAGACACATAATCACCTACGTATTGACTCATTTCAGTCTGAAAATATAATTTTGCATCCACAGGCAAGTTATTAAACTCATAAAAATCAGACACAAAAATAATTGTTTTTAACCTCGGGCTCTCTAAAGCCTTTCGAATGTATAGTAGTTTTACGACCGCGCTTGCTCCCCCGATTGAGGACGAAAAACAATTTGATTTTAAATGTGGGTTTACAATTTTTGGTACAAAATGTTCGCTCCTTGAAGACCCTACTATTAAGCAGTCTAAATCTTTAAAGCGCTCTAAGAGTTTAAATTTAACAAAAATATCATTATATTCAGTAACTACATCGCCCCGCCAAGGGGCATTTAAGTTTTTAAACGGGTCAACATAAGTATTTAGTCCAACCAGACCAGCCAGAAAAACAACAAGTACTGAGAAAAATATAATTGTAAACTGTTTTGCTTGAGCTTCCATGTTAATTAAATCCTAAAATTGAAAATATAAAAAAGGTGATTTAGTTGCAAAATCCATGGTTGCGATAACTACAACAATGGCTAAAAAAAAGGCTTTTTTCTTTGTCAGTAAAAGTCCGTGTCTTTCCATTTCAAAAGTATTTTTGCCAACAAATATTAAAATCATCCCGACAAACAACATTATAAAAAAACTATCCTTAGCACTTGATGAAAAATTAGTTACTGAAAATTGACCACTCCAAACAAATAACTTTCGGTACCAATCCATAGCAAATTCTAAATTAGGCGAACGAAACAATACCCACCCCATGTTGACTAAAAAAAATGTTTTAATCAGTGAGAACATACTAGGTTTAAATGTACGCCTTTTGTTTACAAACCGTTCAAAGGCCAAAAGTAAACCATGGTAAGCCCCCCACAATACAAATACCCAGGCAGCTCCGTGCCACAGGCCTCCTAAAAACATAGTTATGAGTAAATTTCGATAGGTCATAAATCGACCTGTCCGATTACCTCCCAAGGGGATATAAAGATAATCCCTTAGCCACGTAGATAAAGAAATATGCCACCTTTGCCAAAACTCAGTTATGCTTTTAGATTTGTAGG
>JAUVAX010000076.1 GCA_030591685.1 Pseudobdellovibrionaceae bacterium
AGAAAGTCCTTTGATGAAAAGTCTTTTTTTGTTTTATTACCCATTAAGCATAAATACATAAAAATTATGCCAAAAGCCTTTAAAATCGAAAACCCCCGCATGGGTGATTTTTTGTTTTTAAGTGAGTACTTTAAGGCTCATATTTTTGTTAAGGGTAAAATTCAATACAGAAAAAAGGATAATTTTTCTGATAAAATCGAATCAGTCATTGTTTTTACGGCCTATCAAGTCGGTAACGGGCGAGTGATTGCTGACGTTAAGAGGAGGTATGTTACTACTGGTGGTGAGTTTAAAAAAGTAGTTCAAAAAAATAACCGAAAGGTCTTTGAGACTATTACTAAAGATTTAGTCTCTCAAGTTTATTCAACTTGGCAAAAAGGGACTTTTGGCTCTAGTTTGATAAAAATCACATTTAACGGCAAGATATCCTATAAAAAACTAATCCTGTTAAAAAATAAGCTCAGTCATTTAAATGAAATTCGAGAAATAAGAGAGCGATTATTTGCTCCTGATAGTGTGACTTTTGAGGTAGATGCTTCAGCGCTGCCTCATGAGCTGGCTAAAGTTATTGCACGACTAAAGCTAAACCACCTTTCTATTGAATTAGATGATGTGAGCTCAAATGAAATCAAACTAGACGTAAGCACTAGCCTATAGGCTAGTGCTTACAGAAACTAAGTATTTTCAAACTCTTATTTTACCATTAATATGTATATATGCTTTTTAGAACTTTAATTATATTTTTGTCATTATCATTTTTTGGGTGTTCTGTGTTTAGCCCCAAAAGAGGTCCTCGCAGAAAAACTCCAACATTAGATGTCCCACATTATGCTAGGGGAGCTAAAGGGGGAGTTAAAAAAAGAATTTTAGTACTTCCCTTTTTAGATGAAAAATTAACTCGTAGCTCAAAAATTAGAAACATAGCCCGAAGGGCGCTGGTTCATCAAATCATAAGTACGGGTCAGTTTGTTGTTGTTAAAAATTCTGATTTTCCTCAAGATTTAAAAAAATTTTTAAATCAAAAAAATGAGTATAACTTTGAGCGGATTTCAAAAATCACTGCAGGCATGGGGATTTCAGGGTTGGTTGAGGGTAAAATTCTAGAGATTCGAGCCAAAAAAATTGGCGACCAAGTGGGCCTCATTAGACAGATTAAGGCTCAGGTGGAGGCGGTCATCAAATTAAGGATGGCGTCGGCTAAAAATGGCAAGATATTACTTGATGAGGTGAAAAGGTCCAAGGTGGAAACCACAACAACCCGGGTGGCTAAATACTCTTACAGTGATCGTTATCTAGAACAAGACCCTGTGTTAGTTAAAAAGGCCGTGATTAAAGCTATGAACTCGTCGGTAGGTTTGATTGTAAGATCTGTTCAAAAAATTTCATGGGAAGGCCGAGTGGCTATGGTGACGGGGGATAAAATCTACGTCAATGCCGGTCGATTATCAGGCTTACAGGTAGGTGATATTTTAAAAATCACCGAAAAGGGACCTGAAATTTTTGACCCCGAAACGGGGATATTTATCGGCAATGCCCCCGGTCGAATGAAAGGAACCCTAGAGCTTGTGAGCTATTTTGGTAAAGATGGCTCCATAGGCATTGTTCACTCCGGTTCAGGGTTTAGAGAAAACGACCGCGTAGAGCTTTATTAAATAATTTTAAAATTATATTTGTTAATGACCCTGCTTGGTGGCAGTATCGGACCTATGAAATTTGACTATGACGTCATTGACTTAGGTCTTTCAGACTATAAAAAAACTCTCAAATTACAAGGGCAATATCACAAGGGTGTTTTGTCGGGTCAAAAGCCAGTTGTTTTATTTGTTGAACACCCCTCGGTGATTACTTTAGGCCCACGCGCCTCAATAGAGCAAGATTTGGTCGTCAGTGAAAGCTCGTTAAAAGAAAATGGCATTGAGGTTTTTCACACTGATCGAGGTGGGGAGGCCACGTTGCACTCCCCCGGTCAGTTAGTTATTTACCCTATTTTACCAATAAAGCTTTGGGGCCTTAAGCTAAGAGATTACGTTCAGTTGTTGCTAAGTACCACTTCAAAAACATTTTTTGAGTACGGCGCACCTGCAGATATTCAAACCAATAATCCAGGGGTGTATGTTGAGGGCCTAAAGGTGGCTTTTGTTGGCTTAAGGGTAGAGCGAGGCGTAGTACGCCATGGGGTTTCTATAAACTTAACAAACGACCTGTCGTTATTTAATAAAATAAAACCCTGCGGCGAGGATATTGTAAAAGTTAATAGTTTATCAAACATTTTAGAGGCACCTGTAGTTTTAAGTGAGTTTTCATCTCTTTGGTCGTCGTTATTTAACGAAGGTTTAAATTGTTACTAAGCTAAAAGTCTTGCTGAAATATCAATTCTAGACTCTTTTTTTGGGCATTTAATGTCGAAAAGTAAGTGTTAACCTCAGGAGACTCAATATGATTAAAGGTATAATATATTTAACTTCACTTTTGCTGTTACTTACAGGCTGCCAGCATCCAAAGTTAGTTTCAGCCAAAGATGTACAAGTTGATGGTGAGCAGGTCCAGTTAATTTTAAGCGACCTTTCTGAGCACTATTGCCCAACAGTAAGGGAGTATATAACCACCTTTGAGTATTTAAAGACTAAAAAAAATTACTATACGCATGCCTGGGCTCAGTCTGTTGCACATAAGGTTTCAAAGGGGTGTAAAGGGGCTGCTTTAAGGTTTATTAAAGTCTTTGAGCTTATGGTCAAATCAGATACCTACGTTGGTGACAGCGCTAAGATTGCAATACAGGCAGCCGTAGCAGGTGATGAGGCAACAAATAGTTATATAGAAGTTTTTCAAAAAAGTTTTTTAAAAAACTACTTAGATTTAGATTTGGACACATCAATAAAGCTCGCTCGGGGGCTATCGTTTGATTATAAAGGTGACGTAAAGTTTGCAAAAAATGATTTTTCAAAATTAGTTAAATTTTGTGTCAGTCAAAATGCACTAGATTTATCAAAGCCAGTGTGTGCCAAACTTTCATATCGTATTTCGTTATATGGTCAAGACACACCTACGGGAGTCTACGGCCCCTTTATGGTCGCGTTTAACTATTTTACTACAGGCAAAGGGCCACGTGTAACAACTTCAAAGGCCCTTAGTATTTCTGAAACCTTGGTTAAGGTGAGTCCCATGGCGGTGTATAACTTTATAAAGGCCTATGAGTATGGCATTAGCAAAACAGGCCTTGATTTAACGGTTTCAGAGGCTGTTAAATTTGCTAAATCAATGGGTGACGGGAGCGTTAGGGTTCCCGCAAGTACGACTAAAACTGAAGGCTCAGTTGAACTCCAGAAATAAGCTGTCCGTTTTTGTCTAAATCAAAATAGGGCATAGACACCGGCCCATAGATTTTTTTCTTGTACTCTTGGTGTCGATCATTAACCGTTTTCCAGTAATTATTAAAATAGTAGGGTGCAAAAGAGATTAGGGCCGAGAGGCCGGCAAACAAGGCCGTATCGCCCTTTCCGTAGCCAACCATAACAGCGGAAACTGTGAAATTACTTAATGTGCTTAAAAAATTAATTTTTTTACCGGTTTCAACAGCTTCTTTCAGTTTTTCTTCGGCTATGCGCTCTAAAGCCAGGTTGTCGGCTTTTGTTTTTTTAGACATTTTTTTAACTTCGCGGTAACCCTGTTGGTAGGGTTTGTAGTTGTGAGCCATGTAAGAAATCACTCCCACCCACGCAGCCCCAATGAGGACTCCAGCATTGGCCACCTTTTTGGCCTCATCGACTTTTCTAAGGTCATCAAAGTCAGGTGTGTTGTTGCTCAAATAGTAAGCTGAAGCCAGGGTCATGATGGATGATGTAAGGGCCGGGGCGTGAACCGAAAAATTGGGGGTATTGTTGCTTTCTTTTTTAGCCTCAATATATAAACGTTTACTCGCTCTTGGGCTTACTTGTAATTCGGGGTACTTTAGCACGATTTCTTCAGCTAAAACTTGAGAGTGAACAAACAGGGGAGCAAAAAACATTAATGCTATATAGAAGTTTAATTTTTTCAACAGTAGATCCTTACTTGTATTTTTAGTTGAGTTCGCTATAATTTTTTAAATATAGGAGAATTTTATGATGTATCAACTAATAAAGAAACATTTTTTTAGTTTAATTGTTATTTCAGTACTCAGTAGCCCTGCGGTGGCGAAAAAGGCAGGTATAGTTACAATGATCAAAGGTCCTGTTGAGATTTTTATTAAGCCAAGCCTTGCCCCTGATACATCAAAGCCCAGCGTAAAGTTTGAAAATAAATTTTATATAATCAAAAAAGCACGAGTGGGTACTAAATTAATGTTTAATCAAGTGATTAAAACAGGGGCTGGCTCTAAGTTAAAAATTAATTTTTTAAATGGCGACACTATGATGATAGGTCCAGGTACTGCCTATAGTTTGCATAATTTAAAGGGCAGTATTAAAGAACGCAAAAAAAAGCTACAAATGATTAACTTAATTTACGGTAAAATCAGAGCTGTTATTTCAAAGACCGGACCTAGGAGCAACATGAAGGTAAAAACAAAAGTGGCTGTTGCTGGTATTCGTGGAACAGATTTTTATATAGCCTATAACCCCTCTGAAGAGGCCTCCTCTGTAGATGTACTCAGGGGCAAGGTCGCAGTGAGTACAAGCGAAAAAGCAAAGCCAAAGATGGTTCAAAAAGGATTTCGTTTAAAAGTAAAATATGCCTCTAAGGTAAAAAAACATAAAGTAAGATTCCGACCCATTTCAAAAGAAAAGTTAGCTGAAATTCAAAAGGAGACTAAAATTAGACCTGTCAACCTGGCCATGGTTAATGCCTCAGAAGAGACTAAAGTGATGATGAGGCAGTTAGAGATAAAGTCAAAAAAAATGATTCTTGAAGACATAAAAGCTGACGACCCGAATGGGTACGAGCAAATAGCCGGAGAGGCTGGTAAAATGACCGCCGAGGAGCTGAATAACAAAGTTATAAATGATTTGAGTGAAAAAGCGCCCACCGAGCCAGAGTTAAGTAAAATAACAGAAGAAGAGCTCAGAAACTCTTTAGAAAACCAAGAAGATGCCTATAAGAAGTACTTTAGGTAGCTGGGCGAACCCTAAGTAAGAGCAAAGTTTAAAAAATAAAAATTTACTAGCTGAGCCGCAAAGGCCCAAGGGCCTTATTGCGCCGCGCCGCAGATGAGTTCTTCGCTCTCATTATTGATTATAATACATAAAGGTGGCATAAATTTTTGTTCATAACCGATCATGTTGGCTCGTGGCTCAGTTGGTTAGAGCACCACATTGACATTGTGGGGGTCGCCGGTTCGAATCCGGCCGAGCCAACCAATTTTTCTTAGGTTTATGCCGGGCACATATACTGCCGTCCATACCGATCACATGGTTCACACTTTTATCACAAAAGGGGCGCCTCACTTTTCGTGGTGGGTGACCGTTTATTTTTTTGCTGCTGCTGACGGTCATCGGGGTAGCGTTTTAAATGGCTCCGTGGTGGAAAGTTGTCAGATCATATAATCAAAAAAAAGTGCGACGACGGCTGACTAGGGTTAATAGAGGAAATCAAAGCGAGGAT
>JAUVAX010000043.1 GCA_030591685.1 Pseudobdellovibrionaceae bacterium
AAAATTATTCCTAAAAATGAGGGCTCCCATGAATAAACTATTGATTCTAATAATATCTGTTTATATTTCAAGCTGTGCGACACCTAGCTTTAAAGTCAGAAACTTTGACGAGTCAAAGCTGAATAATGGGTTAAACTTAATTTTTATTAAAGACGCAACGTTACCATATGTCACATTTTCTATGCTTATCGGAGTGGGTAATATTCATGATGGTTCAAAGTATCAGGGGTTAAATTCGTTAACGGCATCCTTACTAGATAAGGGGGCTGGGAGTATGTCAGCAACTCAAATATCAGATAAATTAGGCCAAATGGGGGCTTGGACCTCGTCACAGAGTAGTAGGGAGTACACTATTCTTTCAGCGGGCGGGCTTTCAAAGTATCAAAACGAAATATTAGATGTTTTTTCAACCCTGGTCACCAAACCGAGCTTTAAGACCTCTGAGGTTAAAAGAGCGAAGCGGCTAAGACTAGCTACGATCAAAAACACCATGGATAACCCGGCTTCTTTAGCCCGGGTCGCTGCCCCAATGTTGTTCTATAAAGACCACCCCTACGGCTATAGTAAGGTCGGTAAATTAGGTACAATAAAGGCGATTGGAAAAAAAAATATAGTTAAACTTTATTTGCAATACTATAGGCCTAATAATTCGACGTTAGCTGTCGTAGGTAACTTTTCTGAAAACATGAAGATCAAAATTAAAAAAGCCTTTGAATCTTGGAAGTCTAGAGATGTTGCGAGTTTTAAATATCAAAGTTTAAAACCCCTAAATAAAACTCAAGTGACTTTAATAGATAAGCCGCAAACAAAGCAGACCCAAGTTAAATTTTTGCATTATGGGGTTAACAAAGGGCATCCTGACTTTATACCACTGATGGTTGCAAACAAAGTTTTTGGAGGAGCATTCTCAAGTCGACTCATGTCGGAGCTAAGAACTAAACAGGGGCTGACTTACGGGGCCTACTCTCACTTTAGTTCATTTAAAAGGGGTGGGCATTTTCAAATATCCACTTCGTCACGGCATGATAAAGTGAAAGACATAATAAGCTCAACAGTTAAAGTTTATAAAAACTTTGTCACTCAAGGCATTACCTCTGAAGAGCTTAAGGGGGCAAAGGCACTTTCAAAGGGAGCCTTTCCTCTTATTGTTGAAACCCCTGAAAAGTTAGCAACAAATATTTTAATTTTAAATTTTTATGGACTAGGGCGCAAATATTTAGATACATACCTCTCATCCATAGAGGGAGTTAGTCTGTCAGAGGTGAATCAAACAATAAAAAAATACTTTCACCCGGACAAAATGCATATAATTTTAGTAAGTACTGATTCTAATGTAAATAAACAATTAAAAGCGTTTAAGTATAAAAAAATAAATTATAAAAGTATTTTAAAGTAAGATTACTTTTTAACAGCATATACTATGAATACAACCGAGGCTAAAATCATAAGCCCTGTGAGTATTTTTTTTATGCTAAAAGTAAAAATCTCGTCTTTATTTAACCCTAAAAATGAAGTGGCTGTCGAGGAGCTGTCTCCGGCAAGATTTGCTTTAGACTTTGGCACAATGGAGATATTTTTTACTTTCAATGAATTTATAAAATTTTGAACTAACTTTTGATTCTTTTTGAATACACTTTTATGAAGGCTGATATTTATGGCAATAGAAATATTATTTTTAGTAGTAAACAGATAATAGGTATAATAGTTCTCTAGCTCAGAGTTTGAGTGCAGAGCTTTAACCCATGTGTAGCCATTAATTGAAATTCGTTTCACGTCTTTAACGGTACTAGTTATGCTTGAACCTTTTTGGTTAGATGTGGTCCTTGGCTTTTTCAAAAGGGATTCATAGTTTAAAAATGACTCGCCAGCGCCCGTAAGCTTCGCACGCATGTAGGTTATAATGTCTACTTTTTTTTGATTAAAATCTTTGCATATCCATAATTTTTTGTAGGTTTCACAGGTCCAGGAGTTTGGTATTTCAGCTTCTAGATAGGAGTTTGAAAACCCCTTTCCGAAGCTTACAGCGGGCATCATGAAAAGAAAAATCATTACATTTTTTAACATTATAAAACCTTCTTTTTCTTTAGTAAGTAAATAACGAGAGCTCCTAAAATCAGTAACAGCCCTATAATAGTGGTTGTTGTACTGCCAGAGGAGGAGCTTTCCCCTGATAATTCCTCGCCCTCGTCTAGATCAATACTCGAGGACCCTAATTGGTTACCAAGCGGGCCCGTGGGGCTCCCATGCCGTCCGGCTTGGGACTTTGAGTTAGCAATTATTGATTTATTAAACACAACAGTGATGCTTTTAATGGCCTTAAGGATATCTGCGCTATGGTAGGGGTAAGAGTTTCTATGGATTGTAAAGGTGGCCATAATCGCAAGGTCTTTATGGACAGTCCCAATATACCTTGTGTAATAGGCTTCAGCTTCACCACTGACATGGAGACTGTCGACCCATTGCTTATTACCAATTGTTGAGACCTTAACATGAACAGGCTTAGATTTTGCGGTGGTCCCTGATTTATAGCCATCTATAATTCTTGGTTGTTTGAGGTATTGAGAGTAAACCTTTAAATTATCACTAGGTCCGGCCTCTTTCGCAACAATAACGATTTGTGCCTCACGTTTAATGATCTTGTCATTGTGAGTGCAAAACCAAGAGACACCCTTAAGTCGGCAGGTCCACCCTTTGGGGAGTTCAAAACTAATATATGAATTCCGAAACCTTTTAGCAAAAACTTGCTTTGGGGTTCCTAAAATAAAAAATGTGATTAAACAAAATAGTAAAATTAAGCGCTTATTCATTAATGAGGACTCCAAGATGCGTTACCTTACTATATTATAAATTAAAGCAGCGTGGAGTCATTAATCTTAACTATTTGTATTAAATCAAAACATTAGTCCAGTAGTTAGGGCTTGTTGTAGGCCTTGTTTCGCAAGATTAAGGGCGTGGTTTATATCTAAGGACCTTGAGGATCGTACAAAAGGGGAAAGGTTCGGGTCTCTCACGCCCGCAAGAAGCAATATACTTTTAATATCAACAGAGGTAAGGCCAAAGTGAAGGCTTTTAACGAGGGCCGCAGAGCCAGCAACAATGGGAGTGGCCATGGAGGTCCCTAAGCTTGGAGACAAAGCTATGCCCATTGGGTTCTCAATGTAAGCGCTAAAAAGAGGAAATTGGCGATTCCCTCCGGGAGCTAGTATATCAACAGACTGAGGGGAGTAGTTAGAATAACCCGTTATAGGTGCATTTAAAGCAGATGCGGCCACCGTAATAATATTTTCAAAGGGACTACTAGCAGGGTACATAGGACGAGAGTCAATATTGTACCCGAGCCCCGTTCTTTGGTCGCCGTTTCCGGCGGCTGAAACAACAATAATGTTAGATTTATTGGCATAATTAAGTGCCATAGTTAAAAGAGGGTTTTGCGGGCCCTCATAACCTAAAGAAAGGCTGATGATATGCGCCCCCTGATCAACAGCGTACAATATGGCTGCTGATATAGACCCTAAGTCACCAGTACCAAGCGCTGACATGGCTTTTAGGGGCATAATTTTAGCTCGAGGAGCTATTCCAAAATGGTATGAGGCTGCAAGGCCTGCCGCATGTGACCCATGGCCATTGTCATCAAAGGGTCGGTTGTCATTATAAATAAAGTCATACCCTATTTTGTCATCAATAAATCCATTGCCATCATCATCAACCCCATTTCCGTCAATTTCATTGGGGTTTCTGTATATATTAGGGCTTAAGGTAAAGTGATTATAATTTACCCCAGTATCTATAACAGCAATAACTACGCCTTCACCTTTAGTGGTCTGTAAAGCTTTAACGGCATTTGTTTGTTGTAATTGATAAAATTTTTCAACACCAAGAGTCGGTATGGCTACGCCTGGCGTAGGGATATGTGCGGGGTTATGAGTCCCAATAATTAAAGCCCTGGCTTCAGAGCACTGCCCCGCTTTGTTTTTTGTAAAGCTACTAATATTAAAAACTCCGACCATATCAAGTTTAAGCACTAAAGAGTTTGTAAAAAAAGGTTCCTTAGGGAGCATGGACCCTTTTGGGGCCTTGATCATCCAAAGGTTTTGGGTGTCCTCACTTGTAGCTGAGTTTTGTAAGGTGAGCGTGTGAGACAACTGGACTGTTTTATAATTAACAGCTTTGCTCACTGAAGTGGTCTCAATAACTCTAGATTTCGAGACCGCCCCGTTTCTACAGTCAGACATAAAACTATTGAGTGCACGGCTTGAGTTTTTCGGCGCCGTTTTGCTTTTTATAAGAATCTTGTTCTGTGTTATTAAGGCTTTCGCATCGACATCTTGGATTTGCTTTTTAGAAATATTAAAAGCCTCATATAGGTGATGCTTAACATTTAATGGGCGAAGCTCAAGGCCCGGATATGTGCTTATTAAAAGGTCTAATTTTTCAGTTGAACTGGCTTTGTACAATACCCCTGTAGAGCTTTGCAATAAAGGTGCTGGCTTTTTATAATTAATGGGTTCATTGGGTGCGCACGCTGAAAACACCAAAGCCTGACTGATTGCCGCGATTAATAAATATCCCTTTTGTTTCCTCATAAAGTATCCCCCTACCTCGAGAATGAATTTCTCTTAGGGGTAAAAAAAATACAATAAAGTATATTTTTTTCACAGCAATAAGAAAAATTTATATTTAAATAAAAGTGAGTAATATCAACAAGTTTACCGAGACACTCCGTATGAAGACCGAAGCATTTATAAAAATTTCTAAAATTAAAAAAATAGGGATGTAATTTTTATAGCATTTACTATAAGAAAATTTTATGCAAAGTAGTATGTTGCATTGCAAAAAAATGAAAAATTTAGTAACTTAGCTTTTGTTAAGTGACAGGAGTAGACCATGAATCACCAACAGTTAGTTACATTTTGTACCGTTTTAAATGAGGGAAGCATGACCGCCGCCGCGGATAAACTGTGTTTAACTCAACCCGCAGTGAGTCAGCAAATCCGAAACCTTGAAGATGATTTGGATGTAAGTTTGCTTGAGCGAGGAGTCCGCAAGGTAAAGCCTACTATTAAAGGTCAACTGCTCTATGATTATGCAAAAAAAATTCTTCATCTCACTCAACAAGCAGAGGTGGCACTGCAAACAATGTCCCAGGAATTATCGGGGCACTTGAGAATAGGTACAATTAACTCCATGGGCTTGTTTTTAATTAGCCCTATAGTGGGAATGTTTCTAAAGCACAATTCGAACCTTAATATTAAAGTTGTATATGGAACCGCTGAGAGCACAATTAGTAAAATGAAAAGCGGAGACCTTGATATTGCCATCTTACCTGATATTAAAGTGGAGCACGGTGAAGAAATAGCTGAATTTGAGAGTAAGTTTTTACTTAAAGATGACATGTGGCTCGTGGCTACAGGCAAGGACCCCTCGGTCCCTAAAACAGTTAAAATGTCAGATTTTTCAACTAAACCAATTGTTTATTATTCCGAAATGTATAGTGGATTTAAAAAAATTCTTGAAGAAAAATTAACTGAAATTAACACAACCTTTATACCTGTTTTTGAAGCCGACAACGTCGGTACTCTTAAACGAGTTATTGAGTCAGGGTTAGGCTGGGGGTTTTTGCCAAGTTTTAGTATCAGAAAGCAGGTCCGAACAGGGCGAATAACTCATGTTATCGTCGATGACATGAAGTATTCAGTAAACATTAATTTGTACTTCAAAAAAACACAAGAAGTTCGAAAAATGTCAGAGGTGCTTTATCGAGCCCTGCATCAGCAGGCACTTTCATAGTAAGTGCCTGCATAGCAAGCGCCTAAACAGTGTAAAGAGTTAAAGTAATATTAAAGTTTAAATCCACTTTTTTAAACCCTATGCTTATTTATAATAACACGAGAGTTTTAGGGTTATTTGACCCCTGACTTTTTTAAAAAAATCACACAGAGGCTTTAAGGCTTTTTTGAACCCTAAAAGTTGACCTGAATAATAACTCAAGAGTTAAAGTAATAAATCATAGGGTAGGTTAAGGCGACTGGCGACGATTCGTATTATTTCTCCGGCGGTTTCTTCAAGAGCTCGATCGGTAACATCAAACACCGGCCATTTTCTGTTTTTAGAAAAAATATTTTTTGCAAAATCCAGTTCTTTTTGAATGTGAGATTTACTGGCGTATTCACTGCCAGGGTCTTGCCCAAATTTTTCAAGTCTTTTGCGGCGTATTTTATAAAGATTCTCTTCGCTAATAGTGAGGCCTACGATTTTTCTTTGGTCCACTTTAAAAAGTTCCTCTGGTAAGTCGGTATTAAGTACCAGTGGTATATTAGCGACTTTCCAGCCCTTATGGCTTAAAAATATAGATAGTGGTGTTTTACTCGTACGGCTAATACCAACAAGCACTATGTCGGCTTCAGTAAGTCGGTTAAATGTTTTTCCATCATCGTGTTTTACTGTAAACTCAATAGCTTCTATGCGCTTGTAGTAAGCCTTGTCGACCCTTCTTAGAATCCCTGGTTGCCCTACGGCCTCAGAATCAACGCCTAAAAAAACGTGTAACTCTTCGAGCAAGGGGCCTAGTAGGTCGACACTTTGAATGTTTCTCTCATTTGTGGATTCTGCGATTTTTTTTCTCAAGGCAGGGCTTGCGACAGTATGAATAATAAATCCATTTTGAGCCGAAACTTCTGTTAAGAGGGCCTCTACCTGGCTTTCTGTGCGGATATTTTTGGCCTTGATAATGTTAAGGTCTTTTTGCTTAAACTGTATGAGCGCCGCCCTGGCCATGGAACTGGCTGTTTCTCCTGTGCCATCGGAAATGATATATACAGTGGATTGAGACATAAAAAAGAATCCTTATTTAAGGCTTGGGACCAGAGTGACTTTATTTAAAAACTCGCTATCTTGAGGACTTAGCGAATTAAACTCTTCGTCAGTGAAATTTGGAGGCAAAAAAACTCTTATAAAAGGATGGTTAAGACCACTCCAGAGTTTTAAAATAGATTGGATCCATTTAACCTTTTCTTTATTGAGAGGCAAAAGAACCGTTTGCTTGTTGGGTAGTCGATGTTGGCTCGCAAACATAAGAGGAGCCTGTTTGTTAAGTTTAAAAGGGGTGAGCTTCATGTCGTTTTCAGAAAGAATATGAGTGAGAGTTTTTGATAATTTTTTAGGACTATGAGTTGTGCCTCTTGAGATAATAAAATTAAGATACCAATCAATTTGACGGGACCATTTTGAAGAGTTGAGCTCAGGGATCACCCAAATATCGGCTCCGGGTCTGTAAGCGCCGGCTTTTGATAAGGTTTGAATCTTCATAAACTAGAGTTCCAACGCTGAGTGATTAATTGAACTAAAAACAACGAAAACTCAAAAAGAAATTGTCGATGAGCTTAGGTAAAACATAACATTACCGGCTTCCGAGTGGGTTGACTACATGTTTTTAAATATTTGATCGAGTATTCCATTAATAAAAGCAGAGGAGTCTTGTGTGGAGTACTGTTTAGCAAGCTCTACAGCTTCATTAATGGTTGCCTTGGGGGGGACCTCATTATTTGAATAGAGCATTTCAAACACGGCCATTCTTAGAATATTCAGGTCAACAAGTGCCATGCGCGAAAGGGACCAGTTTTGTGAATACGACTGGATATGCTTATCAATTTCTGAGGTTTTACCGCTCACACCTCTCACTAGAAATTCAGCAAATTTGTACACCTCATTTGATGAATCAATGGCTCCTTTAAAATAATCAAGACTGTTTTTAATGTCGATGTCTTTGACAAACTCAGTTTGAAATAATACTTGGAGGGCAAATTCACGGGCTTGGTGGCGTTTAGTTAAATTGATCATTGAATCTTATATTTCAAGCTGTGGGGGCGTGGGGCGAACTTCGAGGGACTCCACAAATTCATGAACGTCTTTAAATGTTCGGTAGACGCTAGCAAATCTAATGTATGCCACGTCATCAAGTTTTTTAAGCTCTTGCATAATGAGTTGGCCAATTTCTTTAGCGTTGATTTCTTTTTTAGAAAATTCAAGAGCATATTGACAAGCCGAGCTCACGATTTGCTCGATTTGAGCTAAGCTTACAGGTCTTTTCAAGCAAGCATACTGAACACCTTTTTTTACCTTTTCTTTTGAAAAGGCTTCTCGTCGACCATCTTTTTTAATGATAAGCGGGTAAGCATGTAGAACACACTCAAGGGTCGTAAAGCGACTCTTGCACTTTAAGCACTCACGGCGCCTACGGATCTCACCTTCTTTTTGAATTCGAGTGTCTAAAACTCGGCTATCACTATCTTGGCAGTTCGGGCAGTACATAAATAATATTCCTCTTAATGCGAAGTGTTTTTGTATTTTAGATCTAAAAAATGGTCAAGCTCGGCGTGAAAAATATATTTCAAAAAAAGGGGGGGGGTCATTACGTCATCTTATTTTTATGACCCTCCTTTGGTGCTCTGCTCGATATGAAGTCCGAGCTATTGGCATTAGAGGCTCATTTCGAGATTTAGATGAGTTCACTAACTAGACAAAGATGGAGAATTTTGATGCCAAGTGAGAGTATTAGGTTAAACAGGTTGAGTCAAAATTTATCATGCAGCACAGTATATAAATGAAGTATGTTTTTTTAGTGTTGATTTTTTTTAGTTTTGAATCCTATTCAGCTCCTGTTGTGGGTAACAAGGCAGCACAGGATTACTTTAAAAAAAGACAGTCAGCACCAGAGGTGCGGGCGAGAAAAAAAAGAGCCCCCAGCGGTCAAACTCATTTGTTAAATATTTATATGGGCACAAACTTGCGAGATGACTCCTATAACTGGGGGGCACAAGGGGGCAAAGATGTGGGCACTCTCTCCATGGGACTTTCTTACCGAGTGGGCGAGTGGGTAGGTTCGACAGATTTTTTATTACTTATGGATTTTAGCTCCTTTAGCCTCAAAGAGGGCTCAGCAAATAAGGCGAGTTTTATGCCCATGGTGACCTTTCCGGATGTGAAAAGTCGATTTCCACTTTATTTTGGTGCGGGCTTGGGCTTGGGTATCTTTTTTGAGCAACTTAAAGGGGAGTCATCACTCTCTATTGACTATCAGCTGGTTGCGGGGGCTCGTTTTTTTGATGTTCTTGATGGGATGGGGTTGTTTTTTGAAAGTGGTATTAAAAACCATGTTCATATACTGAGTGACGGGCAGATGAACGCTGTTTTTGTTAATCTAGGTACAATTTTCCTATTCTGAATTAATGTTTTGAGCCCATCGTGATGTATGCTACAGCCTATAGATCTATGAAATGGCACAATCATTTAACCCTACATTTAATTAAAGCCCTACAGGACTGTTTTGAGTCGGATTACTATGCTGACAAGGTCATTGAGTGGCACTTTAAGAGGCAAAAAAAATGGGGATCTAGGGATCGTCGGTTTTTTGCTGAAAATTATTATGAGCTGGTCAGGTACTGGAGAAAGTATGTGGTGCTCTCGGGCCACAGTTGGTCCTGTAATTTAAAATTACCCCCCGAAAGTTACAACCTTATTTTAGCCACATTTTTATATGACAAGTATGGTGAGCTACCTGATTGTGTAGAGTTTAAAGAGTTTTCAAGTAAAAAATTTGAGGCCAGAAAAGATGAGTTAACAGACCTTAAAGAGGTAGAGTCTATCCCCGATTGGCTACAAAGCATGGGGACTGAAATTTATCAAAAAAAGTGGCCTGATCTTTTACATCAGCTAAACACCCCGGCGGTTATTTATTTAAGGGCAAACACCTTAAAAGCAACGGTCAGTGAAGTTGTGAGGCAATTAAAAGCAGAGGGCGTGGCTGCAGAACCATGCCCGGAGGCGGGCACCCCAGGCATTAAACTGCTGGAGCGTAAAAATGTTTTTATTTTGGAGCCTTTTAAAAAGGGACTATTTGAGGTTCAAGACCTGGGTTCACAGGTTATCTCTGAGTTTTTAAAAGTTGAAAAAGGGCAAAGGGTTTTAGATGCTTGCGCTGGCGCTGGAGGGAAAACACTTCATATAGCGGCTTTGATGAAAAATAAGGGCAAGGTGATAGCCTCTGATATTCATGAGTGGAAGCTCAAAGAGCTCCGTAGGAGGTCCTCTCGTGCCGGAGTGGACATTATAGAGTGTAAATTATTAAATCAAAAACTAATAAAGCGCCTTGCGGGCTCAATAGATAGGGTTTTGCTGGATGTACCCTGCTCGGGGCTTGGTGTTTTACGCCGAAACCCAGACACTAAATGGAAGTTCACCCCTGAGCGTTTAGAGGAGTTAATTAAAATTCAACAAGAAATTTTGTTAACAAACAGTCGAGTTTTAGAAAAAGGAGGCGTGCTTGTGTATGCAACATGTAGCCTCCTGCCACAAGAAAACCAAGATCAAGTGCAGTGGTTTTTAAATCAGAGCCCAGGCGTGTGGAAACTCGATAAAGAACAACAGCTACTCCCGGATCAGTTTAACAGTGATGCTTTTTATATGGCTCGAATTTTAAGGGTCAAGTAAAGTCACTTTGTAATAATGTAAATAGCAAGTCTCACAATGGACTATGTAAAGTCTACAGACTTGTTACTTTTACTCTTATGAGTCTGATAAACAGACCCTATGGGGTTTGAAGTTATCACCCCTTTTTTGTAAAAACTCCCCACCAATTGAAATAACTACCTTTGCAATTATCAAGCATTTACGGTAACTTAACTCATTAACTCATCGCATTGTAGAACGTTCATCATATGTGCATGTCTCCCCAAAAGCCGTGCAAGATTTCTCTAAGGAGAGTTTTTGAAAACACTGAACTTACAATTTGTTCGTACTCTGTTAAGTTTGGCTGTGTATATGGCTGCCTCGGTTTCCTATGCTGAGGTGAAGGCTCGAATAACTTCTATTAAAAATGAAAGTGACACTCGTATAGTCACCCTTCATAACGGTGAAAAAGTAGAACTCAAAACAACGATTAACTATGCTTTTTTAAACACCCCTCAAAAAGGAGCTCTTACCAGAAGAAGCCGAATCAAGGCTTTTGCTGGCTATATGGCCGGCAGGATGGATGATGTTTGGAAGAGTAACTCAGATGCTTCGGTTGAATTTTTAGTCCTTCCTAGGGGCAATATTGATCAGGTTTTTGATCAAATAAATAATATTTACTCCTCAAAGCGCTGGATGAATAAGAGATACCGCCAGATCATGCACCGGATTAGGGGTGATAAAATGGACGCCTCACACATTATTAAAGATGAAATGGCCTGGGAGAACCTCTTAAAGTACGATCCTAATATGCCATCTGAAGATGTCAAAAAGTTGCCAGATGATTTGTTTGACGGTTATTTATTAGCTCATAGGATACACACCGGCAAAGAGCATATTTTGATAGGTAATTTTAGACCTCGCCCTATGGAGCGCATGACAAATATTTTGGCCACAATTCGATTTTTTGTTAACGGGGCTGTTGTGCACGCTTCTACTTTATACACGGGGGTCTTGGCCCCAGATGCCACAAGCCTTCATGCTTCGATGGTTGCGGCCCCGGCGGCCTTCTTTGGTGCGGCTATGCAAAAAAATACAAATAGAGTTTCAAATTTTGTCTCTAAGTATAAAGATTTTAAGATCATTGATAAAATGGGGTTGAGCCATGATGCTTCTCATGAAGTTCAGTACCTGTTAAGGCAAAGTGTGTTCTCTTTAAGCTTTATAACTCTTTTGAGTGCGGCGGTTGTGGGCGTGAACCACTACTTTGATTTAAATGCGGCCGTTACCTTTGAGGGGCTAATGAGTACAGGGGTTAAGGCTGCAGGGCTTTCAATGTGGGCCGGATACGGGTTTCAAAAGTTTATTTATGACAGGCACAATCATGAGACGAAACCATCTCCTCGTAACTATTCAATCAACGCTAGAAATGAAATTAATATTTTTATGTTAAACTTATTTGTAACCGTCGGGCAGATTTCTTACCAGCTGGCCGCTCATGGTTTGAACCCTGAGGTGGCAACTGGGTCAACAGTATTTCTTGGTGTTATGGGGGCCACAGGCTTAATGACTTACCTCAAATTTGGTAAAAATGGGCTGGCCAGAAAATATCAAAATTTTGAAGAGAACCTTAGGAGAAAAATGAGAGGCGGAAAATATGAATCAGCAGTGAGCTGGGTTAAAAGAGAAACCAGACTGAGCTCACGTATGATTTGTCATAATATTTTTAGTGCCCAATAATCAGGGACAAGCCTTTTTAAGACCACTACAATCAATAGGTGTTTTCTTTAGGACACCACCGCTTTTATAGCTTGAACAGGGCTTTCGTATCCAAATGAGATATCAGTATTGTTTAAAATATTAAGGGCTGAGAATCAAAAGACGTTAGCTTCCCAGCCTGTACTGATATGAGAAGAGTATCTAATATATGGGCAATTTATCTCAACTTGCTTTAAAATTAAGATATGGACCGATATAAAAATATGAGTTTTAAAGGGGTGCAGCAGAGCCTGTTTATTGTTGGCTTTATGTCTCTTATCATGGGGGGCTTTCAAAACTGTGCTGAGCAGCCTTTACCCACCGACGAGGGGGGTATTGCCATTGTTGAGGGCGGAATGGTCCAAATTGTAGATCAGTGGTATGAGGGGAAATTGGTTTTTGTTGAAAGTAATTTTGAAGTTGATGAAGTAGATACAGAGGCCACTTTACAAGGCTTTTGCCAACGGCAGCTCGCTGATGGGGAAATTTTTGATTGGAACCTGGTGACTCTTGACGGGCAAAGCATCCTTTTAAGTGGGGACAGTGTTTGTACTGGGGGCGGCTTTCAGGTGAATTTAGACAATATTAAAGAGCTGAGCTGTGATGAGAGCTATAAAGTCCATGTTCAGTCTTCAGACGGACATGAAGATGTGATGTTTCTAACAAAAGTCTGCTCTTCTTAAAAATTAAAAAAATTAGAACTTAAAACTTAAGACAAATTAAATTCTATAGGTTGCCCTTGAGGGGTTTCGTTTAAATCATCATTTTGCATGACAACTGTACCCCTAATAATGGTGTGCGTGGGCCAGCCCACGACATTTTTACCGTCAAAAGGGGTCCATCCGGATCGACTGGCAGTGCTTTTATTAGTAATAGTTTTAGATTTATTTAAATCAACAAGGGTCAGAGTCCCCTCAAACCCTTTTGCAACAGCCCCTTTATTTTTAATTTTAAATAATTTACAGGGGTTAAGGCACATAAGCTCTACAAGTTTAGTCAGAGTGAGTCTCTTATGGTGAATATGGTCGAGCATAAGGGGGACCGATGTTTGAACACCCGTCATGCCAGAGGGGGTTTTGGGGTAAGTGCTCTCGAGTTTTTCTTTAAGTGTATGAGGGGCGTGATCAGAGCCAATAATGTCAACAGTGCCCTCTTTGACCCCTTGCCAAAGCCTGTTTTGATGATCTATCCCTCTGATAGGGGGGTTCATTTGAGCGAGTGTGCCGAGCTTTTCATAACACTCTGGTGAGCTCAGGGTGAGGTGCTGAGGGGTGCACTCTACACTGACGAAGTCTTTATTTTCTTTTAAATAATCCATTTCTTGCTTTGTTGTTATATGTAAAACATGGACGGGTCTGTTATGCTTTTTCGCCAGATCAACAATGCTTTGAGTGGCGTTGAGGGCGGTGATCTCATCTCGCCAAACAGGGTGGAGGCTGACGTCTCCGGGGTTTTTTTCAACAATGGACTTTCGCTCAATGAGCCTGTTTTCATCCTCACAGTGTACGGCCATGCGGCGAGAACCATTTTTAACGACCTCTTCAAGGAGTCCGGACTCTTTAATGAGTAAATCTCCAGTGGAGCTCCCCATAAAGACCTTCACGCCACTGCACCCAGGGAGACTTTCAAGCTCCTTAAGTTCGTTTACGTTTTCAGGGCTGGCTCCGATGTAAAAGGCAAAATCTGTAAAGCATCTGTTATTGGCGAGTTTCAGTTTACTGTCTAGGTCCTTAGAGGTGGTTGTTGAGGGGTGAGTGTTCGGCATCTCAAAAACGGCGGTAATGCCACCGAGGGCGGCCCCTTGAGTTCCTGTTTTTAAGTCCTCTTTGTGTTCAAGACCAGGTTCTCTAAAGTGTACCTGTGTGTCGATAAGCCCAGGTAAAATATGGAGCCCTTGGGCATCGATAGTGTGGTCAGAAAGAGCTCCCTCTAGAGGTCCAACCTCAACGATTTGCCCCTTATTAATAGCAACATTTGTTTTGGTCTCAGTAACACTAGCCAAAGGTTGAGAGGGGTCTGTTGGTACGAGTACGGTGCCATTTTTAATAAGTAAATCATAGTTTTTCATAAATATGTTCTAACACAACCTAAAAAAAAGTACTAATTGAGAATGAGGGGGTCTTATGAATTTTACCCCGGTCAAGTGAGGTATTTTGCAGACATAAAAGGCCATGCTGTGATGGGGGGGGGAACTTTAGTCATAAAAAAACAGGAGCTCGATGGGCTCGGTGAGTTTGTAGAGCCCTGGTATAGGACTAATGTTTATAAACTTTTGAATTTCTTGACCTTTTCGCCCTTATTCTGGGAGAATTAACTCATATATGGACTATTTAAGGCAAATTGTTGAAAATGACAAAATGATGATACAGGGAGCTGTGCTGGCTATCTCAGCTTGCTTTGCGGCTCTTATATTTTTCTGGATTAGGGGCAAAGATGATGAGGGTTCACAGACCAACTCAAACCAACTCGAACAAATAGAGGAAACTTTAAAAAAAGTACTCGCTCAGGCGGGGGCTCAAATTAATCAAATGGATGAGAATAGTGGTAAAGGTAGCGATGAGTCTAAAGAGAATACAGCGGAGTATGTACCAGACCCTCAGGAAATTGCTCAATTAAAGACGCTTTTAACTGAGCGTGAAGATGAGCTGGAGCTACTAAAGCAACAGGGAGCTGTTAATAGCGAGGCTGAGGACAAAGTAAAAGATTTTATTGATCAGATAAAAGATTTAGAGGGTCGGCTTTTTGAGTACGAAATTATTGAGGACGATATTGCTGACCTATCATTGTACAAAGAAGAAAACGCAAAGCTGAAGGAAGAGCTAGAGGGTTTTAAATCAGGCCCCCCTCAAGATCAACCTACGAAGGATAAGAGTGCTGAGCCAACAGTGGCCCCAGAGAGCTCTTCAAGTTCAGAGACTCCTCCAGTGACTGAATCGGCCAGTGAAGAGCCTTCAGAGCCCAATTTAGCCGTTGAATCAAAAAGTCCTCAAGATTTAGACCCCACTTTAGCCGCTGAGTTAGATGGTGATAAGAACTTAGAGCCCTCCTCGGGTGAAGAGCCATCAGAGAGCGTCGAGTTGAGCCCGACGCCATCTCCTGAAGCCTCGGAGGTTATAGAGCCGCCTAAGGATGAAGGTCGCTCCCTTGAAGAGGTCGGAGCTGATATTGCAGATCAGTTGAAAGACCTGGAGGATTTTGATTTGGAGGATGAGCCAGAGGTAGAAGATAACGTGCCCTCCGGTGATGTGGCTTTAGAGGAGGCGAAGGCTCCCCCAGAGAGTGCTTCTCAGGATGACATTGATGCCCTTTTTGCCTCTCCTGAGAGTGATGCAGAGGCTTCAAAAGAGGCTCCAGCCGATGAAGCTCTTGCCTCTGAGGACAGTAAAGGTGACCAAGTTACTGATGATATTTTAGCTGAATTCTCTGCCGCAGTAGACGAAGAGGCCAATAAAGAAGGGGCTTCTTCACCAGGCAAAAAAAATGTCGTAGAGGACTTATCAGACGACGCAGTAGATACAATGGTTAAAGATGCGGCCGATGAAGAGAAAAAAAGAACTCAAGAGGCTGAGCGCTTATTAACATCTACTGAGTGAAATTAATGAATATGAATTTTAAAAAAATAAAATAGGTAAGTTAAAAATTCAAAAAATCAGGTTCATTCGCTTACCTTGAGCCGATAAAATAAATGTTAAAGCCAAAGTAAAAGGATTTATATGAGGCTCGTCACTTTTAGCGTGATATTACTTTTTTGCACTCAAGCTTTGACCGCTTTAAGGTCACCTCTAGATGATGAAATAAAAATGGCTTTAAATTTACCCATTAAAAATCGAATTAAAATAATATCTAAAAAGGGTTCGTCGGCTTTTTTTAGTTTAAAATCTATGGTTTTTAATGAAAAACTCTCAATGCAGCATCGTTGGCGCTCATTAACAACGTTAGCCATTATTTTTAAAGAACAAGCAGAGCCTGAAATCAAAAAAGCCGCTCGTTCAAGGGATTGGTTTTTGAGAAACGCCTCTGTTATAGCTGCCAAATACTGTAGCCCCTCCTTTGCACACGATTTGTCTATTCAATTACTCAAAGACAAGGCTCTTGTTGTGAGAACAGCAGCTGTTGAAACGCTCAGCGCTATTAACGCTAAAGCAAGTAAGAAGAGCCTTTATAACGAACTCTACAGCCCGATTAATTTTAAAAAGAGACATAGCCTTTGGATTAGAAAGGACATCGCAGAGGCTCTTGTGCAATTTTCTGAGCCCGGTGATGAGAGTTTATTTATTAACATGCTTGAAGACGTCGATGAGCGCGTTATGTATTACGGAGTTAGAGGTTTAGAGAAAGTTTCAGGATTAAAACAAGCTCAAGAACAGTCGCTTAAAAAACAGGTGGTGGCATGGAAATCATGGTACTGGTCTCACGCAGCACGAAAGAGATAAGCTTAAGAAGCCCTGCGCTCAATGATTCTTTCTATTATGAGTTCTCGCTTTATTCGATAAAGAATTTTTTGCTCCTCTAAACCATCAGACATTAAAGACTCTTCCCCTGAAAAAAAATCTTTTCTCCTTTGAAGACTTTTTTTAACAATGACTTTAGTGATTTTTTTACCATTATATCGCCCCCGGAGAATTTTTATTTTTATTGTATACGATTTACCGCCATAATTATTAACGCTAACGTGTGCGGGTTTCCAAATATCATAACTAGAGATCATTTGTGTTTTGAGAAGCCCCTTGTCGAGGTTATTTGTAGCCAGTGGGTATTTGCTTAGCGAAATTTGAGCCGCTCTCCATACGTGCTCAAATTTTGAATTTAAGTAAATGGTGTGTTGCTTGCGCTGTGGTGTTTTTTTTGTCGAAGATAGCGAGCAGCCCCAGAGAGTAAAAAAAAGGGCTGCAATGAGAGGGATACGGATAAGGGATTTATAAATCAAGTGCATTGCGAGTAACATGGGTTAAACGGTTTAAATTTAATGAATCTAAAAACTTTAAGGGCTCTCGCTTTTGCCCCAAAAACATGACCACCCATCTGTAACGACGATTTGGCTTGAATTCAAAGTCGAGATCAGGGTAGGGGGTTTCATTTTGCCAGCCCTCAGTCATCTGCTCCCAAACCCGAGCTGTTTTTTCAAACTTCATTTTACCTTTTTTAATGTCCTCAATTTCTATTAAGCCCAAGTAGGTGCCTAAAGGCATTATGTTGTCTGTTTCTTTAGGGGCATTAAGTGTGAAGGTTTTATTTTGAAGTCGCGGCCTGGGGATTAGGGGTAAGAACTCAGCCGGGCTTAATAGGGCCTCTTCATCTTGTAGTACAAGTGACATTTCGTTTAAATTTTTCTCTCCTTGAGATTTAATTTCATTATATATGCTTGCGCCTTGTATTAAAATATTATTTCGCCTTAAAAGAGAGGCCACGTATTTGGATTCATTAGTGGAGGTGGTAGTAAGCCTCATTGTTTGACCGGGCTTGAGGTTTTTTAGATCAGTTGGAGATAAGAGCCCACTATCTTCTCTCAGAGCGATGCTGATCATAGCAAGGGAGCTGTTAAATCGAGGCGCTTTTATCGTGAGATGAGAGCTAAACCGGTTTTGATTCACGTGAATATTTTGTTCAGAAATATTATTAGCTAAGGTTACATTTTTTGACCCACTTTGGATAAATTTAAAGTGGTTTATAATTTCAAACATAGACTTTTTAGCTTTAAGATCTTTAATAACTTTTTTTAATGGAAACTTGCCGTGTGTTGCCACCATTTTGTAAGAGCCGGGTTGTTTTACATAAAAACGATAATTCGGCTTATTTAAAGTTATGGTTACAAAATAGGATTCTTTTTGTTTGGGAAAGGTAACATTACTTGGTACCTCAAAGTCATAAAAGGGGACATCAATAAGGTCTGTCTCTGGGCTTAGTATGGACTCTAAATCTAGGTAAATAAGTTCTGTTCGTTTTATTGCGGGTATGACAAGGCCAAAATCAACGAACCCGTCTTTTTTAAGAGTTCCGAAATTAGAGGTCACACCGCTAATTTCTAGATTTAAAAACCAAGGGGAAAAGGTTTCAACATGGGGGGGCGCCTCATTAATTTGAGTCATTTGAGACTTAGAGCACGCACTCAGTGTTAGTGCTGTTAATAGAGTAATAAAAATATTTTGTAGTTTCATTTTAACTCCCTTCCTTTGGGTGGCGACGGCTCATAAGCCGGCTTTTTGGCCCCTCAGCCTTGAGGGGGTCACTACGGCGATGCTCCCATCGGGC
Organism: Pseudobdellovibrionaceae bacterium; assembly: GCA_030591685.1. Taxonomy (GTDB): domain Bacteria; phylum Bdellovibrionota; class Bdellovibrionia; order Bdellovibrionales; family UBA1609; genus JAUVAX01. Next base: position 18,451 of record JAUVAX010000043.1, read on the forward strand.
CACCATAGAGACAGTTAATTGAATAAAATTGAGCGAAGACGGTCAAGCTTAACAGTTTGAAATAACTCAATAACTCGCGTGGTCAGAGCTTAAAATCATAGAGCCTATCGTTGACTAATAGAGCTTCGGGAGGTACCTATTTTTACTTTAGATTTGCCTTGTGGAGGGGTAGCTCAGTTGGTTAGAGCACTGGAATCATAATCCAGGTGTCGGCGGTTCGAGTCCGCCTCTCTCTACCATCTCAAATCTAAATTTAGACTCAAAAAAAAAGATCCGAAAGGATCTTTTTTTTTGCCCAAAATATATTTTGGCCGCAAAATCTTTTTATGCGATCCAGGTAGTTTACTGCATCT
>JAUVAX010000090.1 GCA_030591685.1 Pseudobdellovibrionaceae bacterium
CGAGCAATCTTGTTGAGGAGATCTCCCAGTACTCCCAGCTTAAGCCCAGCTCTGGGGGGCAGCATATGGGGCTCTGCCCCTATCCAGATCACATAGAGAAAACACCGAGTTTTTCGGTCTCTGAGTCCCAGCAGTTATATCACTGTTTTGGGTGTAAAAAATCAGGTAATATTTTTACTTTCGCTCAAGATATAAAGGGCCTTAACTTTCCAGAGTCTATTGAGTACTTGGCCAACAAAGCCGGGCTGGCGCTGCCAAAAGACGAAGAGGGTTTTTCGTCAGGGCAAAAGGACAAGGTCCATGAGCTCAAAAAATATAGTTATAAAATTAACGAGTACGCAAGTGCATTTTTTACTCAGCAGTTAGGCAGCTTGCCTGAAACTTCAAAAGTTAGGGCTTACCTAAAACAGCGGGGCTTGAGTGAAGACATCATTGAAAAATTTAAAATCGGCTACGGCCCAGATCAATGGGAGGCGCTTTCTGACAAGTTAGCCCAAAGCAAGGCTTCATTAGAGCAGGCGCAGGCCCTGGGCCTAGTGAAGGCGCGCACAAAGGGTCGCGATGGGTTTTATGATATTTTTAGAGATCGTATTATCTTCCCCATCCAAAGCCACACCGGTGAGTGCATTGGTTTTGGTGGGCGCATTATAAACGAGGGCCAACCTAAGTACTTAAATAGCCCAGAGAGTACGGTTTTTCATAAAGGTAAAATTTTTTACGGCCTCTATGAAACAGCTAAATACATTCGCTCCAAAGATGCTGTTATTGTTGTCGAAGGGTACATGGACTTTTTGGCCCTTTATAGTGTGGGCATAAAAAATGTGGTCGCCACTTTAGGTACGGCCCTTACTATTGATCATGCAAAGTTAATAAAGCGTTACACTAAAAATGTAATTGTACTTTTTGATGGGGATAAGGCCGGGCAGGTGGCCGCTCAAAGGAGCTTGCCTCTTTTACTCTCTCAAGGGCTTTACCCTAAGGGGTGTGTTTTGCCTGATCAAATGGACCCTGACGATTACATTATAGCTCATGGGGTAGAGGGTTTAGAGCAAAAAATAGCAGGCTCTCAAGAGCTTTTTGAGGTGGTTGTATCCAAGTATTTTGTGGGCTATCTGGGCGGATCCAGCGAAAAAGTAGCCATTATTGACAAATTAGCGCCCTATGTATGTGCGGTTTTTGACGCTAGGCTTAAAAGTTTATACACATCAGACTTGGCTGATCGACTGGGAGTGTCCGCGGGCTGGTTAAAAAGGGCTCTTGAAGTGGCTCGTCCGGCAAAAATCAGGCCAGCTGCTGAGGCTATAGCGCCGAGGCCCCAGGGCCTGGAAAATGCAAATAATATCAAAGATATAGAAAAAATTATAATCACTAACCCCGAAAAAACAGAAAAATACCTACTAAACCTCGCCCTGAGGCAGAGGGATATATTTGAGCAAGTTATCAATTCAGATATTTTGGAACAATTTTCGCATAAGAACATAGTACAAGTATTTCATTTGGCGCGAACTTTTTACATGCAAATGCCTAATGAATTTGATAAGTTAACGACTTTGTTAGTCAACCGGGTAGAGCCAATAAGTGCAATTACAATGCACCTTGATGGCGAGTTTAAGGGTCTAACAACTGAGGCTGAAAAAAGGCTTGCCGAAGACTGCTTTAGAAAGATTAAAGTCAGGTCTTTAGATAAAAAAGCTGACGAGCTAAAAAGAAGCATGAAGGGTCGGGAGACCTCGGATCAAATGGAGTTATTACAACAACTCAGCGAGATCCAAAAGCAAAAGCAAGAGTTATATAAAGACAAAGTGAACACATTGGAGAATCAAGTTCATGGCAAAATCTGAAACAAAAAAAACTAAAAGCATTCAACCAGCACCTATTGAAAACCAACTCGAAATGATCATCGACGAGGTGACTCGGTTTATAACTCTCGGTAAAGAGCAAGGTTATTTAACCATCGAAGAGATCAACGACTTGCTTCCACAAGAAATTGTAGACGCTTCAGTACTTGATCACTTTATGCACTCGTTAGAAATGAGTGGTATTGAGGTAAAAGTCTCTGATGGTGCCGGTAATGAGAGTGCTGAGGGCACCTCTACGAAAGCTGATGGTGACGAGGACGAAGAAGCCTCTGACTCAAAAAGTAATGACCCTGTTCGATTATACCTTAAAAAAATGGGCGGAGTCTCATTGCTCACTCGCGAGGGCGAAGTTGAAATCGCCACTCGTATTGAAAACGGTGAGAGAGAAATCGTAAGAGCTATTTTACTCTCCCCCATTGGTACAAATGAAATTATTCTTTTAGGTAAAAGGCTTGATGAGGGCCGAATATAAATCAAGGCTATTTTTAGAGGCCTTGAAGACGAAGAGACTCAGTACGAAGAGCAAGAGTACATTGAAAAAATCCACGAGCTTCTTGGTCATATACAAAAATATAAAAAAGATGCGGCGGGTATATTTAACGATTTAAAGTCAAACTCTTCAGGCTCTCCAAAGGCCACAG
>JAUVAX010000019.1 GCA_030591685.1 Pseudobdellovibrionaceae bacterium
AGCCGAAAGCCCAAGCTCAGACCCTCCCATCATCGTAGGTAAAATGAGAAGGCTAGAGCCCTCAATTTGCACCATTGGTTCATTAGAGTTTTTTAACTGTATAACTATTCGAGCAATTTTACTGCCCGACTCTTGGTAAGCATTCACACCATTAAATGCAGAGTTTCTAAAGTCTTTTGTAATTAATGGCCTTTTGGCCTCTTCAGGCAAATTTGCATTGGCGATCTCTACAACGAACTGATTGGTCTGAGCATTTAAGCGCGTTTGATAAACGGGCTCACCTGAAGTTTTAATAACGACAGTCCCCCCAGATTTGTTACTTTCATAAGTGATTTTATTTACATCTATCGGCTCAGCCGTTGCAAATCCCTCGGGAGCCTCAGCACCCATTTCTTCATCCGGCGCCTCCACATCTAACGGGGCCTCGTCCTCAACAGCAGCCTGTTGATCAGACTCTTCCTGAAACGGATCCGCTTGGTCATCAAGCCCTTCATCTTCAACAGTGGACTCCTCCTCGGCTAATTCATCCTCATCACCTTCAGTTATTTCATCTTCAAAGGAGTCTTCATCTCCTTCCTCGGCTAACTCATCTTCGTCGGACTCAGAGTCATCATCAAAAGAGCCCTCATCGTTGCTGGCATCGCTCTCTGAGTCTTCACCTTCTCCCCAGTCTTCGTCCGCCAATAACTGGTTTAACTCTGTATCTTCTGGTTTTTCATTAGATGCACAGTTCACAAAAACCGCACAAAGCATAAACACCGTCAGTGCTCTTATAAGATATCGATTCATCCTCGACCCTCTTTGTCTTTATTAGTTGCTAATCTCATAACCTTTGTTGAGTAAATGAGTTCACCGTTTTTCTCTGTTGTTTCAACAACGATAATCTCACCCTCTCTAATCACAGCAATATATCCTTGATTTCGACCTATTCTCTCATCTTTACCAAGCACATGAACTTTTTTAGTGGGGTCTAAAAACATGGCCCTAGGGTTTTTAACATTCCACACTATTCCAATTAATTTAATTTCATTAAGATCATACCTTTCTAGGGGCAATAACGGTCGAGGCTGCGCCCCATGAGCTGCGTCAAGAGAGGCCTCATCACCAATTCTAACAAATGGGTCTCTCCGGCCTATTGGATCGTAGTTATAGGGCTCTAAAAATAATATGTAGTCATCTTCTTGTACTCCCGTAACCTGCAATCCAATTTCTTTAATTGTTCCCTCATCATTATTTATTTTACTAGACCTAATTTTAGCATCTAGGTCTTCAGCTGGTTGAGAAAATGAGGGCTGGATTAAATAAGTCGACACATAAAACGCAGCGCCAACACTTCCAAAGCCTACAAGTGCGTATACTAATAATAATTTATATGAAGCCACCACATTCATCGCCGCAAACCGCCTGACTTATCTTTTATGTACCTATAACCAATAAATGTTCCTGAAAAACTGACAGCTGAGGGCTCTCCTTTAATTTTTGCCCCTACAGTAGACAAAGTCATTTTATCCATCACAATAACTTTATTAATTTTAGTTAAATTCGAGAGAAATAAAATAATTTGAGAATAAGCACCCTTAAGGCGTACAGTAACTTTTATTTCTTCATAAAAACTAAACTTTTCACCCCCCCCTACACTTTTTAACGAGGTCACTTCAGCTCCCACACTTCTAGCTTCAGTAGAAATAATTTTTTGCTGATCATTTACATTAAATTTTTCGGGTATATATTGAAGTAATTTATCAAACTTAGCCCCTAGTTTATTCATTGTGACTATGAACCCTTGAATCTCTCGGATTTCTTTTTTTAATTTAATAATTTCGGTTGTATTTTTTTGTACCTGAACATTCAGGTTTTCTATTTGGTTCTCTTTTATAGAGCCATCGTCATACATAGTGACATAAAAAATAGCGCCCAATATAATGCTATATAAAAATGCTTTTGAATTATCTAGTCTTTCCAAAAACTCTGTCAATCTAAGCTCCCCATAACTGATGAAACCTCAAAGGCATTCACGGTTCCCTTTCCTTGACCACTCACCTTCTCTGCTTTCAATAAAATAACAGTTTTAAAATACTGGCTCTTATCAAGGTTTTTTACGAAAACATCTAATTCTTTATCGTTTATGGCCCCCCCCTTGAGAACAACACTTGTGCCATCATATGTGATTTTATTTAGCCACACACCATCTGGGATGTTGTCTTGTAAAAAGTCTAGTGCCTTTAGTTCCTTAAGACGTTTTTTTGATAAAGAATCCAGAAGATTTAATTTTTCATTTAATTTTTTTATTTCGTTCTGTAACTCACTTGATTTTCCGGCCTCGACCCTCAGCTTAGTAATGTCAGCGGCCCCTCTAGAGATTTTTGCATTTTTTTGACGAATAACATCATCTAAGTTTCCAATATTATACACTTGATAGCCATATAAACATCCTGAGACCAATAAGATGAGCACAACTTTAACAATAGTTTCTGATTCGTCTGAAAAACCATTCGACGAATTATCCGACAAGGAGACCCCGTGTCCGACCTCTAATGATTCAGTGCTTACATGATTAGTGAGTAAATTCGTTTTTATCATGCATCACCGGCCTTTCTCAAGCCTAAGCCTAAAGCCACTGAAATAAAATCACCGTATTGACTCTTAAAATCAACACCTAGTGATTTACTCACCTTTATATTCAAAAGCGGATTGAAAACTTCAATTTCAAGCTGTAGTTCTTGAGACAACGCCTCCACTATACCTGGAGTTCGACTGCCTCCGCCGGTTACATAAACTTTAGAAATATTTACGCCTGGAGTTGTGTTTAAAAAAAACTCCATGCTGCCCTGAATTTCATTACAAAATGTTTCATGAGCGGATTCAATGACCTGACCTAGCTCTTCGGGCATAGATGTATTATATGCCGCACTTAATTTTAAAGCCTCTGCTTCATCGTAGCTCATATTCATCGATTTTTGAATTTCAGAAGAGTAAAGATCTCCTCCTACTGAAATATCACGACAAAACAGAGTGTCACTTCCGTTAATGACAATGAAGTTTGTGTACTGAGCTCCAATATTTAAAACAACAGTTGGTTCTTTTGGCTTGCCAAGGTTGTACTCAAAACAATTAGCCAGCGCAATTCCGTTTACATCTACGATTGAACAGGTTTGACCACTGGACTCAATAATTTCAATGTATTTCATTATTTGATCACGCCGGGCGGCTATTAATAATATATCCATGGAGTCTTCATCTTCATTGGTGGTACTTAGAAAATGAAAGTCTAGATTTACATCAGAAATTTCAAAGGGGATATACTGTTCAGCCTCCCACTTAATTTGCTCTGCAGCGAGTTTTTTATCCATTTTTGGAATACTAATTTTTTTAACGATGACTGAAGGTCCCCACAGGCCCGTTGCCGTTTGTTTAACTTTAGTCTTAGCCTCTTCACAAACAAAGCGCACAGCCTCAGCTATAGGAAGCACATCTATAATTTCACCACCAGCAATCCCTGTTTTTGGCGTTTCAACCATAGCAAAATGAGAGAGATGTGCCGTTCGACCAGAGACGTACAGTTCAGCCAGCTTGATAGAGCTAGTTCCTATATCTAATCCAACAATTTTCTTAGACTTAAATAGTACCATCCTGGCCCTTATTAGATGTTTAACTCGAGTACCGCTTAACCCCTCTTTAGCCGCTAACCTAGCAGTACTACTTAAGGATAGGAAAAACTTTCCTTATTAAATTAAATCGAACACTTACAGACTTGTCAATGTGCTTGAGTCAGGCTTGGAATGAATAAATCCATGTACCACTGAGCCAGCTCTTGCCCCCAAAATATATACAATAATGCGGCAAGGGCTAAATAAGGGCCAAAGGGTATTGTTGAACGCATTCCGGCCTTGTTTTTCAAGGCCACAAACACTCCAAATACAGTGCCAATAATAGATGAAACAAGTATGACAAACGGGACCGAAGTCCAGCCTAAAATAGCCCCAATCCAGGCGAGAAGTTTGATATCCCCACCCCCCATGCCCTCTTCCTTTCTAATCAAATAGTAAATATAAGCCACTGCCCATAAAAAACCACCGCCAAACAGGACTCCCCAAACAGCCGGCATGAGTTCGCGGGCGGGGTTCAAAATGCCCCCCAAAAGCCCAAGAACAACTCCTGAGAGCGTAAAACTATCAGGCAAAATCATATGGTCTAAATCTATAAAACTCACCACGACCAAGCCAAAGCTAAAAATTAAATACTCTAATAAAAGCCATGACCATCCTACTTTCAAATACATTCCACAAAACAAAGCGCCCATAAGCAGTTCGACTAAGGGGTAACGCCAGTGAATTTTAGCTTTACAGTTTCTACATTTTGCACCTAATAAAACCCATGAAATAACGGGGATAAGGTCAAACCAACGGATACTTTTTTCGCACTTTGGACACTTGCTTCTTGGTTTCACTACGCTCATATTTTTAGGTAGCCTAAGAATAATCACATTCGCAAAACTTCCAAACAACAAACCATAACAAAACAGTAATACCGATGTGAACACAACAGAATCAAAAACTGAGAGGTCAGCCAAAATCTTTTCTCCTTAATACTAAAGCCGTTAAAGTTACTAAAAAACTAAACCATGCCAATGAGTATATGGATGCCGATAAAATTTCGGTAATAAAAATATCATCATTGTATAAAAATAAACTTCTCCAGTTAAATTTTTCTAGATTGGGAAAAATAATATTAATGATATTTGCAAACCCCATAAAAAATTCAGATTCACTTTTAGAGGCAAAAAATTTTAAATCCCCCAGCCAGTGGCCTATTAAAAAAACTCCCCCAGTAAAACAAACCACCATGATGGGCCTAGAGAAACTACTAAAAAAAAGGCTTAATCCTAATAGCAAAAAAGATTCCAAAAAAATGCCATATAAGCCGACTAAAAACAGGTACGTCACCTCAAGCCCTAAGCCATTAAAAATTAATAACATCACTCCGGCCAGGCCCGTAATCACAACTGTAATAACAGCTGCAAGGCCCAGTGATTTGCCAATTAAAAACTGAACCCTTGTTAGCGGACGAACCAAAATAGTTAAAATTGTCTTTTTGTCTATTTCTTTTGACACGAGTGTGCTACCTACAAAAATAGCCAAAAAAACGGCACTTATGTGAGCCCCTGTAAATCCGAAGTTTGCTGATATTCGCGCTTGCTCTGAAAACGTCAACTGGCCCAGGACAAGGCTTACGCCCACTAAACCGAGAGCAAAAACAATAAGTCCATATAAAATACGATCCCTTATGATTTCTCTAAATGTATTTCGGGCAATTAATAATATTACATTCACGACTTCGCCCCCTTCATGGCCATAGATATAAAGGCTTGCTCCAGGCTTATCAATTCAGGTTCGACGGATAATATTTCAAATTTTTCTTTAAGAAGGGCGGACAGCTTTATTGTTAACTCAGCCCCTGCTTTAACCATTTCAATGTTTTTAGCCCCTGCTTTTTGGTAAGTGATTTTCAACTGAGAATTCATTTTACTTATTAACTGCTCTGTTTTACCTTCAAAAATCACAACCCCATCTTTTAAAATAACTAAGTTTTCACAAAGCTTTTCAGTGTCATAAAGTAAATGACTACTAAAAAAAATAGCCGTGCCCTCCCTAGCTGTTTCATTGATCAGTTCACTTAAGTAGTACCGACCATCGGGGTCAAGGCCGGCCATGGGCTCATCTAATACAATAAATTCGGGCCTGTGCACAAGGGCCTGAGCTATGCCAATTTTTTGCAACATGCCCTTTGAGTACTCTCGAAGAGTTTTATTTTTAGAGTCGTATAAATCTACTTTTTTTAACAAAAAATCGATTCTTTGTTTTAAATCTAATCTTTTTTTAAATTTCCCTGAAATATCCCCGTAAAATTTTAAAAATTCTTCACCGGTTAAATAATCATAAAAATAAGGTCTTTCTGGTAAAAAGCCAATTCGTGATTTAGTTTCTGAGGTTAAAGACTGACCGTTAAAATAATTAATTTGCCCTGAATCCGGAAAGGCGAGACCTAGAATACACTTCATAGTGGTGGTTTTACCAGCACCATTGCCCCCTAAAAACCCAGTAATCGTACTGGGCTGAAGTGTAAAACTCACACCCTTTAATACAGTTTGTTTTTTAGGTATAAAGCCCTTTTTATAGGATTTTACTAAGTTTTGTACCTGAATAATTGACACTGGCCTCAAGCCCCCTCTTTAGCTTTTGTATGATTTCAACATAAAAAACAAAGGCAGGTCAATTTGTTCGTGCCCGTGGCAAAAGAATAGACCTCCGGAGGCGCAAGTACTTTAAATACTAAAATTTTAAACACGCATGGGGAGTTTAGTGACGCTTTAAGCTTAAGCCTAATGGGATTTGTGGATCTAAGAAACCCTTACTCTAGGGCTAATAAGGGTTTTTTACGAATCTCTTTAGAAAAGCTACTCTTTATATCCCCGCGTGATGGCGCTCTTCATCATCAACACGAGAGAGCACACCACCTTTTAGATTCGCACGGTAAGCTAACTTTTGAATATCATAATGAAAATCTTGATGCCCGAGGCCAGGAGTTTGCCACTCCGGACCCATGCGAATAGCATCTACAGGGCAGGCCTCTTCGCAAAACCCACAAAAAACACATCTCAAGATATCGATTTCATAAGAGATGGGATATTTCTCTACAGTGGGGTCCTCATGCTCGGCCGCTGCAATTGTAATACAGTTTGCCGGACAATTTGTGGCACACAACATACACGCCGTGCACCTCACCGAACCGTCTTTTTTAACCGTTAATACGTGGTTGCCCTTAAACCGGGGCCCATACTCGTATTTTTCTTCGGGGTAATTTACCGTTGGCATTTTGTCTTTATTAAAAATATTGATCACCATAGTTTTTAAAGTAAACCATAGGCCGCTGAATATACCAATGAGGTACCAGTTAGCTTTCCAATCAGGCTTTTTAACAATACTCATTATAACTCCCCTGATTTATTAACAAAAAAGTTAGTCTTCATGGCCTTTTGTGGCCCAACTGGCTTTGTTAAAATACTTTCACCAGACATTAACGTCACAGAGTCACTTAAGCTTAAAGCTCCACGAACAATCGTAGTCACCTTGTGCGAGCTCTGGTGAGTCCCCTTGTAATTAACGTAAGTGCCTGACTTTTCGGCATATGTTTTAGTCGGTATCACAAGGGTGTGCTTACTTGTCGCCGCACTCACTGGGCCAGCAGAGAACCAAATAAGATTACTGGCCTGACTAAAGAGACTTGCCCTTTCATTAAAGTCCGGGTAAACAGCTTGGTTTTCTGGACCAGCCACCACAATGGTCTTTATTGTATTGGACTTAATGGCCCCCTCTAGGTCTGACATATTAGTTTGGATACTATATTTTTTCATAATTTCTTTTAGTCCGTATGTATTTGGATTTTTATCGCCTCTTAAAAGCAGGCCATCAAAGTCATCCATGGTGTCTGAGTTGTTCACCCAATGATATATGTTTTTAACTTTTAATTTATTAACCATATAATCAAATAAGCTCTCGTACTCTTCGTTTGTATATTGGCCTGTAACGACAACTCCTACACTTTCGGGGCCATTGACCTTGGTCAGTTCCTTAAGCTTCTCGCCCGCTAATTGGGCGGCCTTTCCGGCACTTAACGGCTCTGCTTGGCCCTCAGTAACAGACTGAGCTTCAAGTAACCTGAAGTCTTTGTTTACAAATTTATAAACGTCCCGGCCCTGATCACACATCCAGTAACCATTGATGTCTTCGTTAAACTCAGGCTTAACCCTAAATAGTCCCTCTTCGTTATAATAAACCTTAACATTGCAACCCGTTGAGCAGCCCGTGCATATTGTAGACTGGTTTTTCAAATACCAAACCCTCTGCCTAAATCGAAAATCTTTACTTGTTAAGGCTCCTACGGGACAAATATCTACAGTGTTCAAGGCGTAATCGTTCTCAAGCGGCTTGTCTTCAAAAGTACCCACTTCACTACGGTCACCTCGGTTAAAAATACCCAGCTCGTTAGTTTTTGAAACCTCGTCTGTAAAACGAACACAGCGAGAACAAAGTATACACCTCTCAGTGTCGAGGACTATCTTTGAACCCAAATCAACAACTTTACGTTTTTTAACTTTTTTTTCTGCCATTTCAGGGTCGTACTGACCAAACTTCATGTATTGAATTTGCAGTTCACACTCGCCCGCTTGATCACATATAGGGCAATCTAAGGGATGGTTAATTAAATGAAAATCAAGCCCCCACTTAACGGCATCTTTAACTTGCTCGTCTTCATTTGAGATCTCCATGCCCTCTTGCACCGGAGTATTGCAAGCAATTTGTAACCTTGGGTTATCACCAATTTTTACCATACACAAACGGCAAACCCCAGCTACTGAGAGACCTGGGTGATAGCAGTAATGTGCTACATCATAGTCGGCCTGCTTAATGGCATCTATAACAAGTGTGCCCTGTTTAACTTTGATTTCTTTACCGTTCACTTTACAGTTGAGCATCGGTGACTCCTTTAACCTTTGAACGACCTTCTCTTACATAAAATTCAAATTCATTTCTAAACTTTTGTATAAAAGCTCTTGCTGGCATAGCGGCCGCATCTGAAAGTGCGCAAATTGTACGACCCATCATGCGAGACGCCACCTCATCAACAAGATCAATATCTTGCAGACGGCCGGTGCCCGAAGAGATACTGGATACAACCTTATGAAGCCATCCCGTACCCTCCCGACAAGGGGTGCACTGACCACAAGACTCATGGTGATAAAAATGCATAATTACATTCAACATATCCACCATACAGTTAGAATCATCTATTATTATCACGGCACCTGAGCCCAGCATACTACCCAGTTGAGCTAAGCTCTCGTAGTCCATATTTGCTTTTTGGCACTCTTCGGCGGTTAAAACAGGGGCCGAAGACCCTCCGGGTATAACGGCCTTTAACTTGCGACCGGGCTTTAAACCACCACACTCGTTGTTAATTAAATCCATTAACGGATAACCCAAAGGCACTTCGTAAGTCCCAGGTTTGTTAATATTACCACTCACTGAAAAAAGTTTGGTCCCTGCTGACTTTTCGGTCCCATACTTTCGGTACCCATCAACGCCATCACGAAGTATATAAATAACTGAGGCTAAGGTCTCTACGTTGTTTACAATTGTTGGCTTACCCAAGTAGCCCTTAATGGCCGGAAACGGTGGTTTTAATTTGGGCTGACCCTTTAAACCCTCTAAAGAAGAAATCATCCCCGTTTCTTCACCACAAATATAAGCACCAGCGCCCCTATAGATATCTAAATCAAAATCAAAACCAGAGTCTAAAATATTTTTACCCAGCAACCCGGCGTCATAAGCCTCTTTAATGGCCTGTTCTAAAACTTTTGCAGCATATGAATATTCGCCCCTTATGTATATATAACCTTTATGAGAGTTCACTGCAAAAGCAGAGATAATCATGCCCTCGATAAGTTGGTGAGGGGCTCGTTCCATCATTTTTCGATCTTTAAATGTACCGGGCTCTCCCTCGTCAGCGTTACAAAGTAAGTAGCGCTCTTCTCCATTATCAGGTAAAAAGCCCCACTTAACACCTGTTGGAAAGCCGGCTCCGCCGCGCCCTCTCAAGCCAGAGCTTTTTACCTCATCAATAATTTGTTGAGGCGACATTTTAAATGCTTTTTTTAGCATTTTATAGCCATCAAATTTTTTATACCCCTCAAGGCTTATAAACTCGTCCTTGTCGTAATGTTCTGTAATAATTTTTACTTCAGCCATATACTACTTTCCCAACTTTTCAATAATCTTAGTCGCACTTTCTGGTGTTAAGTTTTCATAATACTCGTCATTGATTTGCATCATTGGCGCTGTATCACAAGATCCTAAACACTCAACTTTACTCACTGTAACCCGCCCATCGCTACTTACTTCTCCGGATTTTACGTTAAAGGTTTTACAAAGGTGATCCGTCAACTCTCTTGAGCCATTCATCGTGCACGAAATATTATTACACACCTGAACATGCAGTTTACCTACAGGTTGTTGATTAAACATCGTGTAGAACTTCATAACTTCATTGATTTGTACCGGAGGGATATCCATAGCCACAGCCAATTGGCCAATTTGTTCAGGGCTTATCCAACCCCTTTTTTCTTGCAGCTTATAGAGGCAAGGTATAATCGCTGAGCGCCGAGTTTCATACCGACTGCACTCTTTTTTTATAAACACTAAAATGTCATCACTAAAAGCTTCCATATGATACCTAACCCTTACCTGTCGAGTTCTCCTGCAATTAAATTCATACTACCTAATACCGAAATAACATCCGCCACTAACCCGCCCTTAACCTGATCAGGGAAGGACTGATAAATAGGGAAACAAGGCGGCCGCACTCTTAACCGATAAGGGTTCGCCGAGCCATCACTCACTAAGTGAAACCCCAACTCTCCATTTGCAGCCTCAGTGGCATCGTAAATCTCGCCCTTTTTAGGCCTTAACCCATTAACGACCAACATAAAGTGATTCATTAAGCCCTCTATATTGCCGTAAACGTCTTTTTTCTCGGGTAACACTATGTTTTTATCTCTAATCGTAAAGTCACCACCAGGGACGTTTTTACAAACCTGCCTAATAATTTTTATCGATTGCTTCATTTCTTCAATACGAACCAAGTACCGGTCATAACAGTCGCCACTTGTGCCCACAGGTATATCAAAATCAAGTTGATCATAACCATAGTAAGGGTCTGCTTTTCGAAGGTCTAAACCAACACCTGTAGCTCTGAGTAACGGGCCTGTATACCCCCAATCAATAGCTTCTTGAGGGGATATTTTTCCAATGTCTCTTGTTCTCTGAATCCAAATTTTATTACCGCTGAGTAGGCCTTCGACATCTGAGATGCCCTTTTCAATCTTTTTACACGTCTCCAGAACATCATCAAACCAACCCTCCGGAGCATCTTGAGCCATCCCCCCCACTCGAGTCATTGAAACCGTTAAACGGGCCCCACATAATTTTTCAAAAAGAGTGTACACCATTTCACGATATGTAAATAAATGAAAAAACCCGGTCAAAGCCCCTAAGTCTACAGCATTGGCACCAATACAAACAAGGTGGTCAATGATCCTCGACAACTCACAAAGAACTACTCTCATCGCTTGAGCTTTTGCAGGGATCTCGACCCCGAGCAGCTTTTCTACTGTTTTGCAGTAGCCAATATTATTCATAGGGGCTGAGCAGTAATTAAGCCTATCGGTATAAGGTATTACCTGGTTATAGGGGTGTGTTTCGGCCATTTTTTCAAAGCAGCGATGCAGAAATCCTAATTCAACGTTGGCTCGGTTTACAGTTTCGCCATCTAACTCACACATGACCCTTAAGGTCCCATGAGTTGCCGGATGAGAGGGGCCAATATTTAGTGGCACTAAATTAGAAGTTTCTTTGGGGGTGTAGTTAGGTTCATCATCAAAAAATATAGGTCGGGCTTCGGTGCAATGCTGTTGCTGATCAGCATCGTAGTCTTTTCTTAGGGGGTGGCCCACAAATTGATGATGACACAATATACGAGACAGGTTGGGGTGACCCGCAAATTCAATACCAAACATGTCATAAGCTTCACGCTCAAACCAGTTCGCGCATTTCCATACAGGGATGACTGAGTCAATAGTTTCATCTATACCCACCTGTGCTCGCAAACGAAGGCGCTTAAAGTCTTTTGATGAAAACAGCTCATAGGCCACTTCAAAGCGCTTTTCACGGTGGGGATAATCTAAGCCCGTTAAGTTCATTAGAAAATCAAACTCTTTGGTGTCTTTGAGAAACTTTAATATAGAAACTATTTTATCTTTTGGAACATCCACAGAAATGTTGCCAAACTCATTAACAAAATTCAGGTTAACGTCTGAAAAATTTTTTGATAAAAGCTCTTTGTACGTATCTAATTGGCTCATTTAATCACTCCAGAATTTAAATTTGTGTCTCTAACTCACTACTCCATGACCGCCTTTGGGACCGGTCTCTATAGGTCCCAGGAGTCCAGTTATCCCGCCACGGTCGAGGGGTATTGTCTTGAATCATTTTTTGCAAACTCATAAGCCCATCTAAAACAGCCTCAGGAGTGGGTGGACAACCGGGGACATATACGTCCACCGGAATAATTTTATCAACCCCCTGAAGAACATGATACGCTCGATAAAAACCACCCGAACTGGCACAGGCACCCATGGCAATAACATACTTGGCCTCCAGCATTTGCTCATAAATTCTAATAATCACAGGGGCCATTTTTTCAGTGATTGTACCGGCAACCAAAAGTAAATCCGCCTGCCTTGGTGAGAACCGAACCACCTCAGCCCCAAAACGAGCTAAATCATAACGGGGTCCCATTACAGACATCATCTCTATCCCACAACAGGCAGTACCGTAAGGCATGGGCCAGAGTGAGTTTTTACGCCCCCAAGCGATGACCTTGTCTAAACTTGTCGTAAACGCGTAAGAACGGGAGCTTTCAATGAGATCTATTTGAGTTTTATCCTCTGACATGTAAACGCCTCTCCGCACTTAAGCCTACTGTGGTCAATGAACAACCCTAAAACGACCCCTTTAAACTAAGGAGAAAATTAAAGTGAAAACAGGTAGTTATAAAAGACCTTGTAAATAAAAAAAGTAAATATTTTCAATTAGCTTCTAGCATTTTCATAAATATGTGTCACTAGTATTTAGGTTCGGATTTGATTAAAATATCTACGCGTAAAAGGCGCTAATATCGACCTAACTGATACTTAATTTCAGTTACGCCGCCATTAAACTACTTGTGCAATAATAAGGGGCACAATGATGTAAAAGCCCCCTCAAACTCGCTTATTTAAGCGCTCACTTTTTGCTAAGTAGAAAAGTAGTAGCACGCTTGGTAGACCTTTTTTCGCGGAAAACGCCCCTGAGGATCTCCCTCGTCCGTCACATAGGAGAGAACAATCAAGTAGTCCTCGTACTGAGAAATCTTTAGCTCCAACCCAAAATGGCGCTCTTGGCTGTAAAAGGACTCTTTAGATTTTAACAGTGGCAACTGCGGCAAGTGTCTATCAAGAAGCCTCTGAATTTGAGATGACTCACTAGAAGTGAGATGGTCATAAAAGTCAGCCTTATAGTCTGGGTCCACGAAAGAGATGACCTTGTACAGGCTCTCATCCGGAAACAGAGGCCCCGAATCCGGCGTATCCACCTCGTTCATTGTCATTAAAGTGGCCGCCGCCACTTGAGGAGAGTTGTAAAAAAAACACCGACCTGTAAACCAACCCTCCCAGTCGCTGAGAACTGGCTTTTGATCGGCTTGCTTTGCAAAACGAATAAGTTGTCGGTATTGAGTTTCTAAAGAATATGTTTCATTAAAAATAGAAAAACTATTTAATGAAATAAGTAGTGTACAAAAAATGACTATGATTTTCATTGCGATACCCCGATAGTTGTAGTTACTAAAAGTCTACGAGGGAAAAAGAGGGATGATCAAGAGAAACTAATAACTTTCACTAGTTAAACTCATTATTTTTTAAAAAAGCGTCACTAGTGATACCTAACTATTTTTTCAAAATCAAAAAGTGCCTCACCGTATTTTTTTTATATCAAAAAACCATTCAAAGCTCCCTTTAAAACTTATGCTCTTTGATGGCAATAGATACATAAAAAAATGACTCTCTATGAGTTTTTATACTATGTATTGTGTGAGGTCGCGCTACAATGCCGACCTAAAACGAGGTCACACTCGAAAATGCAAGTGCGACACTAAAAGAACACCCCGACTGAGTTAGTTGGCGAGCTCTTTATACTTGCCGTACTGGCTGTCGGCAATTTTAGATTCATTAGACCATTTTTTCATTTCTTTTTTGTATGATTTCTTTTTTTGAGCCCATGATTTGTTTTGCTTTAAAACTTCATTTTGCTTTTCATCAATACTTGCGAGCACTTCGCCCATAGTTTGCTTTTGGGTTACCCACAGGGCCTTTTCACTTTCTATTTCCTGCACCTTTTGATCATACGCAGCTATGCTTTGCTCTCGCATTAATTTTTGCGCCTCCATTTTTACCAAGAGATCTTTTAACTTATTAATTTTAGCTAAATCTCTCGCCAGCCGCTTCGACTCCTGAGCCTTAAAATTTAAAATTTTAGCTTTCATTTTGTTGATTTTTAATTTATTTTTCTCTATGTTTTTACTGTTATTTACGAGCTGTTTTCGTTTAGACTTAAGGTCCTTAAGGGCCAAATAAGCTTGCTTTTCGTTTTCTTTTGAAATTTTATAATTCTCATTATATTGTTCAAAATTAAATTTTGCATTTTCATTATTAGCTTTTAGCTGTTCAAGCTTCTCTTCAACATTCATTTTTGCAAACGATGAAATCGATGCTAAAAGTAAGGTTATAACTAGTACTTTATTTCTCATTTTCGTCTCCTGTTAAAAATCTTAATTTTTTGCCGATTTAGGGATTGCATACTTCTTTTTAGGGCAGTTATTTTTCAGTGCCGATCTGTAGCTCCCTATTTCGTCCTCCCAATACTCTCCCGTGACACTCCATGTGAGGGTCTGCTTAGGCTTTATACTTGAGGGGAGCCTGTTTGCACCAGATGTTCTACCCCCTGCTGACAGGTACCTAATGTTCTCTCCACTGCCTGCGAAAACCTCGTAGCGTAAAAACTCATTGTTTTCAACTACACGGCTCATATGCTTTGCAATAAGTTTCATGTTCGTTTTTAATGCGTAGCTGGCGATAGACCTTAATTTAGACTTTTCTTTATTGAGCCTTTTTGAAACTCGTTTTTTTAACTGATTAAAACCCTTTTTACTGTTTTCTAAGACTGATAATTTAAATCGGGCTTCGTTATAGGCCCTTATTTTTATGGCCTTTAGCTTTTTCCATGATTTAACAAGAGCTAGTTTTTCATCTGTCTTATGTGTTCTTGCTGATTTTATTTTAGCCTTTAATGTCGCTATGCTCTTTCGAGCACGGCCCATTTTTCTTTTTGTTTTATATTTATCTTTCTTTATATAACTACTAATAAATCTAAACTGCGCCAGCTCATCTGCTTTCTGATTGAGTGAATCCTGATGGTTTAAAAAATTACGCTTTCGCGCCATCTCTCGAATCACCTGATAGGGTAATCCCTTTACGGTCGCCGAGCTCTTTCCGGCAAGGTATTTTTTTAATGTATTATAGTAGCTTTTTGAACTTTTGTTTTTTCTTATATATGCTTTTATGTTCTTCAACCAAGGCTTATAATTTTGCTCCATAAGGCCAAGAGTTTGGTACGCATCCCCGTACTGACAAATATTAATATATCCAATACTTCTAACAGCATAGCTTTCAGGAATGAATACGGCTTTAAAGTACGGCGAGTGCAGTGAATACATATTACCAATGGCGCCCGAGACATCACCAAGCATAAGCTGAGTCCAACCCTGCTCGACAAGGGCACTCACCCATAAAGGGTGGTCCTTGCCAACCTTTAAGTACTCAACATGAGAAAGCTTATATTGACCGGTTTGAAAGTAAATACGGCCTAAATCTGTAGAAATTAAATTTTCTAAATTTGTATTATTCACCGAACTCTTATCCATCCACTGACGCGCTTTTAATAAGGTAGCTATAGCCGTTTTTGGCTGGCCGCCTGCATACTGGGCCACGGCCAGTATGAATAATGACTTTGGATAATGCTCACTTTTAGTTTGTACTTTTTGAGCCCATTTCGCGGCCAATTTAAAGTTTCGCTTTTTAGCCTCTGTGCGCGCTAAAATAAAATGAACTCTATTAAGGCCACCATCTGGAATAAGTGATTTATTTTTAATACCCTTAATGGCAGCAGCAATGCGCGGCTCGTACTCTATAGGTAAACCTTGAAGTACTAACTCTATGGCCTTAGGGCTAAAATAAGGGTCCTCACTGGAAATAACCCTTACAAGACGAATTGTACTCTCAGAGTAAAAACCCATCTTATGAGAACAAGCACCTAAATGAAAGTTCGCCTCTCTTGAAAACTCAGGTACATTTGACAACTCATCAAATAAACCCACAACCGCATGACACTGCCCACCCTTTGAGTATAAAATTAAGGCTGAGAGCATTTTTCTTTCATTTTTAGTGAGCCTTAACATACCCCTTTCATCTATAGATGCCTCAGGGGTTAATTGAGGGCTTATAGCCTCTATGGTTTTAAGAGTAACAACCTTTGCCACGCCAAAATCTTTAAACTTTATATTTTTTGCGTTCTTTATTTTTTTTAATTTAGTTTTTAACCATGTCTTTACTAACTTTCTATTTACCGTCTCTTTTGACTGGAGCTTTTTGGCTAATTTATAATTTGGTGAATGAATATTTAATTGACTGATTTGCATGTCATTTTTAGAAACCTGCGGCTCTTGACCGATGTTTAGTCTTGGCAGGATAGAGACTTTTATTTTTATTGTCCTTAACCGCCCTGACTTCGCCTTTATTTTTTTACGGCTATAAAGTGAAAATGTAGGCACTCCTGATTTCGTTTTCTTAAGTCCTAAGTCCCCTTGAGTGCCCTTATCGTTAACTTTTAAGGGCCTATATTGACTCAACTGACTCTTCACACTCTTGACTGAAGTTAAACTATCATTAGCCTCAGTAGAGCTGTACTTTGGCAACTGTGAATAAAGCTCATTAACTCTTGCTTCAGATTTTTTTTGCTCCTGCTTTATTTTTTGATCTAAAAGACTTATTTTTTCAGCTCTTTTTTTAGTGTGCGGCTCACTGGTTTTACTTACAGGGGCGTACTGTTTTTTTATGCCTGCTCGTATGACCTTTGTCTTTTTCTTCACCCATGTTTTTATGCTCATCCACGTCGACTGACTGGTTGTTGACTTAACTGAATAGGCCCCCTCAATCAATCGAGCCTGTGAGCTGAGTGAAAAAATTAAAACTAGGCTTATAACAAAAGTTCTCATTAACTATCCTTACTTTAAAAATAAAATGATACGCCAAAAGTAAACAAGGTGGCGTTTGTTGTTCGGCTACGCTTTGGGTTGCCAGTCACATAATCTAGTATTTCTTCTTTAAAAAAGGTGTTTTTTAGATCTGCCCTCAAAGCAATATGTCTACCTATAAAGATATATTGAGTTATATCTACACCATATGAAATTGAAGACTGACTACTGGTTTCAGTTCTGAAGTTTGGCGTTACCCCCACTCTAAACAGCTGATCATAACTGACAGTTCCTATATGTGGGGTGATAGCCATATCTAGGTACACAATTTTTTTGCCCAGAACACTCACTTTAGCGTATACAGGCACATAGGTGTACCCCACTTGAATTTGACTTTTTATCCTTCCATAATCCGGCTTCAACGACGTTGTATTTCCTGGTGCTCCTAAAAAAGCATCTATTAACTCTCCGTCTCTTAAATCATATTCTTGATAGGAGACCTGTACCCCCGACCGTTCGCTAAAAAAATAATTGCCCGTCAAGGACAACGCATAACCCTGATTATAGGGATCATTAATTGGTACGCCGTACATTAAAGAGACCACATATTTATTTTTTTTCGTATAAGTTCTATTTTGTACAACTGTAAAATCAGTATCCTTAGGTGCCCAGTACTTTTTTTCAAGGCCCGTAATATCTAACTTGTCTGAAGTCTTCTTTTTAGTTTTTGATTTCACTGATTTTTTTACAGATTTTTTGCGTGAGTACTGTTTAGACTGCGCATAAGAGGACTCCCCAAACAGAACTAATGTACAAAACATTATTAGTAATCCAAAGTTAAACCACTGTAACCACTTATTATTTTTTAAATCTCTTGTCATACGATCATCCCGTTAATGTTCATCCTAAAGACAAATCGGATACAAGTGTTTAAATCGTTAACTCTGACAATAAATTTTCGCCAATAATTACATGATGTTAACTATATCTTAGACAGTTTCTTAAACTTTCAAAGACTGTGAAAACTTGTTTAACAAAAAAATGAATTTTGGCTTCCCTACATGAGCTGTAATCTAAAACATGAAGAAAATAGAAGCACTAAAGAGCCCCTGCCATATGAACTCTAACCTAAAGTATAGATAATACCTGACTGGCAATATAAAAATCCTATCTTAAATTGAGACTCTTTGATTTTACAATATCTGAAGCGGTAACAGGATTGGGCATATTATGTATTTAAATGATACAAGGGACTCAATAGTTAAAACAGAGTCACTTGCTCGACTTAAAGTAAGGTCACAAAGTAAGATCACGGAGAACCGAGTCAGACCAAGGAGCCCCCTGCCTGTTGGCATACACATGCCTTAGGCCTCTATGGACTAGAGGGTGCTTTTAAATAAAAATGGATAAGACACACTGACCTCCGTGCCACCTTTTGGTTTTGGAAACTTCCATTTAGCTACTTTTCGTAACATACAACCCTCTACCATTCGGCTGTTCATCGTCGAAGAACCTATACCTTGAGCACTCACCCTCCCATTACCAGCAATAGTAAACCGAACAAGTACTTTACCATACAGACCCGGATGAGCGGCCAATTGACGTTCGTAGCAGTACCTGATTTGCCCCAGATAGGTTGCAATAACCCTTGCAATCACCTCTCTTGGTAGGCCCCCCTCGATAACAGTTTCTTCTTCAATTATACCAACATCTGCTGTGCCAATGCCCCCAGTGGAGAGGCTGGCTGTGCCTCTAAAATTTGTTGCGCCGCCCCCTTTACCCCCTGTAGAAACGCCTGCCACTTTAAATGATTTACCTAATTTTGAACTAGAGGCCCCAACACTGGCCCGACCCATCCTAGACAAAGCACGACCTGATGGCCCAGAGCCAGCAACTCTCCCCGTAGCCCTAATAAGGTGTGCTGTTTTAGAAGCTCGTTTTGCTATCTTACCAATAAGCTTTGATAAGCCCGAGGCCTTTAGCTTATTAACCACCTTGACCACTGTTTTTTGCTTAGATAATTTTGTAATCGTTGTCGATTTAGAGCTTATTGACCGTGCCGCCGGCTGCCGATTGGCGATTTTCGACTGACTTTTTTTAGCCTGAGCCTTGAACTTTTTAACAGACTTTGCGTCAAATATTATTTTTGTGTACTTATTCACTTTTGGCTTATTCTCATCCGCAACCTCTTCACTATTGTTTGGGGATAAAATCATAATCGATGTAAATATCAACATTAAAGCTAAAGCGCCCAGAAGAGGTTTTTTTAACGAAGGGTCTACAAAGTTTTTTACCTTTTCAGAAGGGCTATAATCAAGCTCATGGCAATCTATTATACGTTGCTGTATTTCTGTATCACCAAAAGTGCAACTCAACCATTTACCACCCTCTGGTGGCGCTAAGATATTATCTTTCTTATCATACAAAAAGTGATAAGAGCTCGATTCCGGCAACAGAATAGTTTCAATAACATAATCAAGCTTTCTAACAACAATTTGATGGCGCCTGCAGTTTGTAAAAAGTTTCTTTTTATTAACGTTTTCTTTCGAGAAAAGTGTGCTCTCTACTATTTTTGGAGCGAGCTTTAATACATGCTCCCCAATGTGAATAGTGGTGAGTTTATGTATTTTTCTTTCAACAATCTTATTAGACTGCAGCCAAGTCCCCGACTCACTACACAAGTCAGAAATGACCCAGTTGTTGTTTAAAAACTCAATATGAGCATGAAAGGGGGACACATGATCACCCAAAAGCCTTAATGTCGCCTCACGAGAGCTCCCAAGGGTTGTTAAGCCAGAGGTGTGTTTGATTCTATGGCGACCCATAAACTTTTCTTTATAACTATGCTGAATTTCTAATTCTATACGCTTCATTTTTACCTCAAGTAATCTACTGATTCCTTAATCTCACTATCAAATTTATTTTTCACTTTATAAAGGGGGATAAATTTCAAGCCCCTTTTTTGCATTAAATAAGCTCCATCTGGGTTTCTTGAAACTCCATCAACGGAGGCTCCGTCAAAACTAACGTTTTGCTTTTTTCTGTAAATAACATTTTTTGAAAATGCCGGGAGCACGATGCTCATCGATAGAACAATAATAAAGGCTCTCATTTAGTAACCCCTTTCTTTTTTGTTTTGCTCAGTGAAGATAGATTTCTTTTTTTTGTAAGCTTCTGAGTTTGAACTATTTTAGATTTTAAATTTTTTATCTTTTTCTTTACACTAACCCCTGTAACCTTAATTACTTTTGATTGCCCATGGTCACTTTGCAAGTCTTCATAGGCATCAAGAGCCGCACTTAAATTTAGTAGCTTTTCCTCATACAGTAGCGCTAAATTCAGTCTTGCAATTAGGCTTTTTGAATTTTTACGTAGTGATTTTTTAAGGTGAGTCACTGCTAACTTATGCTCTCCTGTATCTATATAAACTTGACTGATGCCATGTAGAGCCGATAAGTTATCTGACTCTTTTGTGAGCACATACTTATAGTGTTCTAAAGCCTTTGAAGGCATCGCATCTCTGGCATAAATTTGAGCTAAAAACAGGTGTGCTTCAATAATTTTCGGATCTAACGAGAGCGCCTTCTCCAAACTCTTCACAGCAAGAGTTTGGTTTTTTAACTTCCAGTGAATCCTGGCTTTTTGAAACTCAAGCAGCCCTACATTTGGTGCTTTCTTTTGGGCCAAATCAACCATCCATAAGGCTCTTTCAAAGTGTTTACTATGCAGTGCCGACAAGCTTAAATAGTAAGCCCCCCAGGGAGCCTTTGAGTGCTTTTCAAGCATTAATCGACTGACAGTGAGCACTCGCTTCCAACGGTTCACCTTTACGCATGAATTAGCATAGGACATCAATGATTTTAACTCTTTGAATTTTTTTAATACGTGAGTCCCCTTACAATCTCTTGAGCTCACATCAGACATTGATTTGGGCTCATACTTTGATTTAAAGTTTAAGACCTTTTGCTTGTTAGTAGGACCGACACTGGCACAGGCAGTAAACATAAACGCAAATAAAAGTATATAAATTAACTTCATAATGCCCCTCCGTATTCAATGGCCAAAACTGGAGGCAGGTGACCCACTTTAACTAGGCTTGGCAGTGACTTAACCATATTGGCCTCGTTCAACTTATTTTGCAACTCAGTAACACTGCCATCATGTAATTGATACTTTTTAGCTAAGCTCAGGGCCTCTGAAAGAGTCTCAACACTACGCTCTTCCACTGGGTATGCTATTTTTTCAATTTCTTGCCGAAAGGTAGGCTCATCTTTACTTTCAAGACCTCTTGGTGTTGGCATATTTAAAAGGCTTTTATAAAAATTCTTATATATGCTCGTCAACCGGGTCATTGCTTTAACAGAAACCCCAGGGTCCCCGTATCTAATGGCCGATTCGTAAGCTCTTTGTGCTTTATCGAGTTTTCCTGTTTTTAAATTTAATACTAAGGATAATCGATCTAAACTTGTTTTTAAACTTTGGTTTTCAAATTCACCTTGTAAAATTTCTGCCTGTATAAATCGAGCTCGAGCTTTTGCATATGTAGAAGCTTTAGAGCCCATGCTTAATATTTTCTTTGCCTCAACAAAGGCCTTTGGCAATTGATTTGTTTTAGCATAATTTTCAACATATTTAAGTTGAGCCAAGCTGGCATCAGGTTGAAACTTATTTTTTATAATTATATTAAGTATCCTTTGATGGGCCTTTGATAAGGGCTTTGAAGACTCCAAAATCTCCAAACTCTTAAGGGCCTGGTGCTGAATCTTTTTATTGGGGCTATTTAACAACTTAAAGTAAAGGGCCTTTGCCTTTTTTGTTTTACCTGATAAAAAATAAAAATCAGCTGCTAATGTTAACCATTTAACAGACTCTTTTTTATCCTTCTTACTTAAAGACTCTAAAATAACTGCAGCTCTCTGAGTATTACCAATCGCCTCGTATGATTGGGCCGCCTTTACTAATGCCTCTTTTACGTGAGGGGCCGCTGGAAAAAGTCGGTAGTAAGATTCAGCGGCCTTCGCGCCGACGAGGAAATCCTGCATCTTATAATGGATTTGTATCGCATTCCACCAAGCCTTTTCTGCTAATTCTGACTTAGGGTTTTGTATGGCAAACTTTTTGTAATCACTAGCGGCCTTTTTAAGCTTTCCCTTTTCTTCAGTCTTTTGAACAAGTAGAAAGTAAGACTGCTCGTAGAGGTGATTTAATTTTATTTTTCTACCCTTTGACTTCTCTCTTTTTATTAATTTATATACATAAGTTTTTAATTGAGCGTAATCCTTTTGGATATTTAAAATATCAAGGTAAATATCCTGGGCCTTAATCCCCTTTTTATGGTCCTTGTAGGATTCACCAAGTACTATAAACTTAAGTTTAGCTTCTTTGTACCTGGCTTTCTCGTAGGCGATAAGCCCTAGTTTAAACTCAACATCTAACCGGTGTTTACCTCTTTTATGATTGCTAATGTAATTATTTGATAATTTAACGAGACTCTTTTCATCTGTATCGTTCCATTTATCTTTAACTGATTTTTGCAGACTCACAATGGCTGCATACCGTGAATCATGTGCCATCTGGCCTTTACTGGACTTAGTCCCCAGCACATAACTGCCCACAAGGCTATACTGTGATGATGCAAGGGAGTACTTTTTTAATTGAAATAACAGGTCCGCATATATATATCGAGCCTTTGTAGCAACAGATCCTTTAGTGTTATGAGATAAATACACAGAGAACGCCCCCTCTGCCGAATGGGCAAATACTGGGTGCGTGGGGTTCTTTTTCCATAGTCTAATCCACTTAGAGCTTAAGTTTAGACTTAGTTTGTTCAGGTCTTTTTTGCAGTCCCTGATCTCTGTAAATCGCTTTTTATCTTTGGCACTCACCCTTGACCAATCACTCTTAAAGCAAAATTCATCGTAAGCTTTGAGGTGTGAGACCACCTGAGGCCTGTTTTTCATATCTTCATAGTTTTCAACCCTATATCGGTGGGCCGTAGGTAACAACGATGAGCTGGTTTCATTTTCTATAAAATCCTTTAAAATAATTTCTCGACTTTTATACTTACTGTGAATTTTATAAAGGTGTGAAAGTTTCATTATGTAAACACTGGCATCAAGTTCGCCAGCCCACTTTTTAAAGTACTCGTAACCTCTATTAGCTGAGTGGACATCTTCAAAAAATAAACTCATATCGCCAAGGGCTTCCTTTCTTAAATCAAGCCTCGCATCAATATTATTTTTTACTACATAACGGCCATATTTAACAACATCCTCTAATTGTTTTAACCCTAGGTCTGTTTTTCGCAAATTATAATAAGTCCAAGCCGCCTTATATAAACCGTAAGGATAAACCCGTGAGTCCGGATACTTTCTAATGGCTTGAAAATGTGACAATGCGTTTTTAAAACTTTTTGCTTTATAATTGATCTCTCCTATTGCCAAATGTGCATCTGGAACAAGTGGTGAGTACGAGTAGTTTTTAACTAATTTCCAGTATTTTTTTTCGGCATTACGGCCCTGTCCTATTTGTTGATAGGCCATTCCGTTGTTAAATATAACAAGATCTATGTTTTCATATGTTGGGAATTTTGACTCAATATAGCTATAAACCCTAATGGCCTTTTTTAAAAACTTCTTAGATGATTGATTTTTAAGCGTCCTGGGCATAAATGAGATTACTTTTCTTGAATCCTTATTGAGTTCAAAAAACAATACTGTTTTTGACCTTCGAACATACAACTCTGCAAGCCTCATTTGCATATCTGGCTCTAGAGGTGTGTTCTTGTACTTTCTTATCAGTTTTTTTAATAATTTTATGGCCTTTTTTTCAGATTTTGAGACTAATATTTCAGTTTTCAGGGCCGTAATATCTGAAGTCCCCCTCAGCTGACTCTCAATTGAGCCTTTCTGCGCTGAATAGGCCTTGAACCCACTTAATATAGTGAGCAAAAGAATTATTAGAATGGTTTTTACCGCCTTAAACATCTTTCACCTATTCCATTGATAATGTAGCCATTTTTAAGTCCGCATACCCTGCCATCGAGGCTGTATACATAACTTTTTTTAACACCCCGTAGGGCAGCTCTTTATCTGCTTGCATAATTATTTTTCCGTCAAATTTATATTCTTCGTTCTTCTCAGCAATAGCCCTAGCCTTCTCAGCTTCATTATTTAAAGCCTTAAAAAGGTCACTAATAAAATCTGAGTCTTCACTAGCAATATCTCTATTTAAAATTTTACCATTCTCAAATGTAATTACCTGCCTGTCCTGAACAAAAATACCCATTTTTGATACCACAACCTTAACCCCTTCCACCGGGCTTGTGTAGGAAGATGACATTGGTAAATCTAAACCCTTTTGAGGAGTTATATTAACCGCACTTGTTGAGTAGCTTTTAAGTAAGAATACAATAATAATAGTAAACATATCCACCATCGCCGTAAGCTGGAGGATGAATGTAGATTTTTTATTATTTCTCTTCATTGCATTAACAACTCTACTCATCTAGCCCCCCACTACGTTTGAGAAAATAATATCCGGAAACATAACTGTCGTCTCGACTCTTTTATTGGACTCTTTGTCTCGTATATAAAGCTTAGGATCCTCTGACTTAGTACCACGCGCCTCATCAATAACTTTTACAATATCCTCATATGATACTGATTCAGCAGGAACTAGATCAATCCTAAAAGTTCGTGGGTACTTTTGCTTAATTGTTACTAGTTGAGTATGGAGACGATTCAGATCCCACTGACCACCTCGACTAGATATTTTAATGCTCTTTCTTGACCTTTTGCCTTTTGAAATATTTAAGTAAAAGGACTTGTTCTTCTTCATATTCAGTTGAATAGATATTTTTTTGTTTTTATTATTTCTATCTTCCTCAATTGCTTTTTGCACTACTTGTGGAAGTGCACTTTCAATAATAGTGACTTTTACAAATACTGTGGCTAGGAGCATAATTGGAATTAAAGTTACCATTAGAGCTAACATTGGGGATAGATCGAGGTCATATGTGCTCTCCTCGTCACTACCACTCTTAAATCGTATTTTATTTCTTTTAAAAGCCATTTTAAAAGTCCTTAGGTTAAGCTGATTTTCTATTTGATGGCGGAGGAGACCCTTTACTGCTCGACTCAGGGATTTTCTTAGCCTCTAGGTCATCAGGGAAAGCGGCATCTTCTGTAAAAGGTTGATAGTGACGAGTCATTAGTAAGTCTACAACTTTTGTAGAGTACTCTGAGATTTCCTCAAGTAGTTTATTTTGCCTTGAATGTAAAAACGAATAAGCAATCATAACTGGGATCGCTACCGATAGTCCTAAAGCCGTTGTGGTCATGGCCATTGAAATACCCTGTGATAATATAATTTGTTTTTGTGAGGGGTCGGCGAAACTCACAGCCTTAAAGGCCATAATTAAACCTAGGATAGTCCCTAATAATCCAACAAGTGTAGCTACGTTTGAGATCATCGATAAGTACCCGAGTCTTCGACCAAGATTTGGTATTACCTCCGAGAGCGAAATATCAAGCCCCTGATAGATCCCCTCATCATCCCTATCTGACCTTTCGAGAACACCTTTAATAACATGAGCCAAAGGTGCCTTTTCATTTGCAGCACAAAAGGTCACAGCATCCTCAACCTTATCACTAAGTATATAGCTTTTAACCTGAGTCATAAAGGACTCGGATTGTATTGCATAATCGAAATACAATACTTTAACTCGCTCTACGATGAGCGCAAGTCCACAAATGCCCATAACTACAATTACGTAAACTGGCCCGTGATCGACAATTGCTGATATTAACGAATCCATTTATATCCCCCTGATATATTATTTTTACATTCAATAAAGGAGACATTATATACTTCTCCCTTTTTTTTTATTTTGCTCTGGAGGGTACATACAGAAGTTTGAGCGTATTAAATTTAAATCTAAAAAAGCTATGCGGCCTTAGCGCTATTCGAGTAGGCCATAATTGCTTTTTGAGTATCATCATTAATTGTAGTAAATTTTAAACCATACCTAATGGGCGAATCCTTTGATTTAACACCATCAACAAACTGCTTACTAACAACTTCACAGACAGCATTAAATGGCGGAACCCCATCACAGGGTTTAAAATGTAAATACAAGGTATCACCAGGGACAGCCAGAGAGTTCTCCATAATAACGCCGGCCCCGCCGGAGCTGATCTCCATGGCCCGACCTTTCCAAACGTTACTGTTATTGTGTATAATTATAGTGCCATTATACACTGATCTTTTATGTCTTCTTCTGAAAAACAATTCTGATACTTCGGCCGTAGATTCACTTTTTAAATTCTTAATTTTTTCTGGAGTAAATGACTCTACTTCTGCGATCCTCTTCCAAACATCCATATCTGACTTCCAAATAAAATCGAATTCAAAAATGAGCTTTTCTTGTAACATCTTAATGACGTCCCCGTATGAGAACGGACCAAATTTATTTTCACCCTTTAATAGAAACCACTCTGTAATGTCACCAGCCTCACCAATCTTAATATCTGAAGGCTCGTCATCGACCAAGCCATGAGGCTTTTCAACAGTATTTGTAGGGGGCGCTTGTGGCTTCACCGACTTAACTTGTTTCATAAGCTCATCATGATCTACAAAGGAGACCCACTCACCTGATTCTTCACTATAGATATAATCCATAACCGATAACTTTTTTGATTTAACTTTTTTAACAATTTCATTAAGAGTTAATGGACCCATTTCTTGGCCCTCATGTGAAACATGAAATTTTTCTTTACTCATAACTTAAGTCCTTGCTTCAAAGTTAATCAATATTTATAAACTAAAATCGGATGTTTATTTCATCGACTTAAGACTTTGTATGTAAAAAAAATAATAATTACAGGCATCTACAAGCTTTAAATGAGCTTATTTTAATTATTTTGTACAACTTGTTTTCAATGCTCATTTTTTAGTTTCAATCTGAAACATACCGGATTGAGATATAGCACAATCTATACTTTAATCTGATTGCATTTACATTTGCCTCAAAAGACAATTTTTACCTTTTAAACACTCAACTTGTTTAGTAATGAGCAAGTGAGTTTTAAATAAGTGGATGATAAGCGTTGCCAACAGAAGACTCACTGAGTACTTAACTGAGGTGGTCTATTTTAAATGAAACACCTTGGTCATAACCCACTTCATAATGATTTTACTCGTGACAATTGAGATGAGTCTTTGTTAAGGTCTAAATCATGCCCTTAGAAAGCTTAGTTAAAATAGTCACAAAGAGCACTCAAGAGGCCCCCACCTTGGTCGTCTTTGATTTAGATTCAACAATTTTTGATGTAAGCCCGCGAACTGAAGAAATACTTAAAAGCATAGCTAATGACCCTGAGTTTGCATCGCGCCACCCTGACCAGGCCTTGGCTCTTAAATCTATCGTTGTAAAGTCAACGGACTGGGGCATTAAAGAAGCTCTTTCTAGAGCTAAAATCACAGGCACTATTGATTTTTTTGAAGAGATCCATAAGCAGTGGTCAAAGTTATTTTTTAGTAATGATTTTTTACATTTTGATAAACCCTATGAGGGAGTTATTAAGTACATTAAGTATTTAGAAAAGCTAGGGGCACGAATTATGTACCTAACAGGGAGAGACTCCCATAGGATGGGCAAGGGTTCTCGAGAAGTATTGCTCATGCATGAGCTTCCTGTTGATGACAGCCATCATCAACTTATTTTAAAGCCTCAAAAGGGCATGAGTGATTCAAAATTTAAACGAGATATTTTTATAGATTTAATAAAAAATCATGATGATATTTGGTTTTTTGAAAACGAACCGGCCAACGTAAATTTAATCATAAAAGAAATACCTGAGGTGCAAATTATATTTGTAGACTCTGTCCACTCTAAAAGAGAAGAGAAGCCTGATGAAATACTCTCCATTGGTATGAATTTTAACTATAAAGAAAAATAGACCCTCTGCCCACTTAGATACTTCATTATTGCTGACTTGGCTGTATTACAATACTCACAAGTTAAATATATGATTTTTTGCTAACAATAATGAGGCCAACATTAAGCCATGGCCGATTTCACCTGACTGCGCTAAATTATAAACCTCATTTATAGGTAAAAGTTTAACATCTATATCCTCAAAGGGGTCTAAATTTTGTGGACCACACTTTTTACAGTCTCTTGAAATATAAACATACACCTCATTTGTTTGAAGGGCGGGGTTGGGGTAGTGCGTCCCTATCAACTCTAACTCACCACTGTAACCCGTTTCTTCCTCTAGTTCTCTAAGGGCTGCTTGTGCTACAGTCTCATTTTTACCGGGTTCATAGGTCCCACCTGGCAATTCTAAAAAACGCCTCTCAGCAGCATGGCGATATTGATCAACAAGCACCATTTTATCCCCTTCTGTGAGAGCAATCACATGCTCCCAATGAGGAAACTCAACCACATAGTACTTAGGCATAATTCGACCATCTGGGAGTTCACACCGGTCTCTTCTGATTTTAAATAACCCTAATTTTATAAGCTCTTCAGACTCTAAAACTTTCCATTTCATTATTTAGGTCTCCCTCTTTTATTTTATTAACAATATAAACTCACCCTTATGCCCTAAGAACAGTTGAGCCAGTTCATCAGGATAACCTTCAATTATTTGCTCCTCTTCTTGAGTGAGTTTATAGCCAATAATGCATACTTTTTTGGGGAAATATTTTTTCATATCTCCAAGGGTTTTCTCTAAACGGTAGGGGGTGTCCATGATTATTACGGCGCGAGATTCTTTTTGAAGGGCTTTGAGCTCAACTTCACGTTTTTCATTATTTGCGGGTAAAAAGCCTCTAAAGTAGAATTGATCTAAACGATGCCCACAGACACTTAAAAAGGTCATTAAACTAGAGGCTCCAGGCACGGGGACCACCTGAATGTCGTTTTGTCGACACAAATAAACTAAGTCCGCTCCGGGGTCACAAAACCCAGGGGTTCCACAATCAGAGATTAAACTCACAACTTGATTTTTACACTGATCAAGCAAAAACTCTAAATCACTTTTGTCACTATGCTCATTTAAAAGCTCAATAGGTCGACCGGTTAGCTTGTACTTTTTTAAAAATGAGGTTGTTACTTTTCGCTCTTCACCGATGATTAAGTCTGAAGACTTAATACAGGCAAGTGCTCGTTCACTGATATCTTGTATATTCCCAATGGGCGTGGAGACAATGTATAGCATGCCCTAAGCTCATTCATGCACCGTTTGAAGTCAATAATTATATTACAAGTTATCTTTGTTACAATGAAGGCCTTATAGGTCAGGTTTTGTTTTTAATATATTCATTTACGACACTAGTACGACACCATTACTACGACAACTATTACGGCACTGTATTTTGATCATCCAATGGGTCAATTTTTCTTCTCAAACAGAGGGGGTTGCATCAGCATACCTAAGAAAGGGTGAATTTAATTTTAGCAGCAAGTTGACAAAAAAAGCCCTTAATTCACTGGGGCCTCTTTTTTTTATCACGCGCTAACGTTTACAAAAAAAAGGTATGCCAGTGAGTTAAGGGCTCTTTAAATACCTATCACTTTAAAAGTTGTATGTAAAAGTCACACCAAAATCGTCATCCACAGGAGCATCATTGGGGCTAAAAGCAACAGCAAGCAACCAACTGTCCCTACCATAGCCAAGGGTGACCTCAGATTTATCCGTATCTGCACCTATTTTTTTAGTGGTCATAGTATGTTTAACCCCTGCAAAAAATCCACCCCCATTAAAGCCGACTCCTACACCTAAATGTGTATCATCGTCCTCATCTGTGGCGTAGTCTAAGGCCAGAGTTACGCTGCTCATATCCCAGGCTAATCCAAGAGTATTTGTTTTGTCTGTATTTGCAGAGTCTGTTTCAGACTTAATACCCACTCTAAAGCTGTTAGAGATGTTAAATAAAAGCCCCACATCTATATCATCATTGACCCCTAGACTAACCATAGAAAACCGGACAGCACCCATGATTTCATCTCCAGTAACCTTTGGGGTCGTGTCAGCCTCAAAGTACGACCCGCCTAGAGCGAAGTTATCATGACCATAATGCAAGCCAAGCCCTATAACATTAATTCCACTAAAGGACCCTGACTGTGCTGTGACTCCAAACCCATCATTAGCCAGTATTCCAACAGGGCTTGAATCCCCAAGGTAATTAGGGTGTGCGACCCCAAGATCGTATCTAAATTTTGAGTTACTTGATCCCTTTGCCCATCCTGTGATTGAAAAGAGTAAAACCAACCCAAGCGTCCATACTAGTTTTTTCATAAAAATCCTCCCTCATTTATTTTTCTATTATCATAACCTAATATGCTTAAGACTACAGAACATAGATGCTTCGGCCCTACAAAGGTCTATGAAATTAAACCTTTTTAACTAAAGTTTTTTATTTGTACATTAAACACATACATTAGTTTGTAAGAAGACCTGTGTTGATAGCTTTAATTCGTTTTTGGTGCCTAAGTGGGAGTAACTAATTAAAGACTATATACGACAAAGTAAGTTTCTATTTTGTGAGTCTGTAAACTTAATCACAGCCAAGTGTAGGTCCTCCAGGTTGGGGAACACAAATACAAACTGACCGGCCAAGGTGCTCACATGAGACAGGTTTTCTGAGTCCACAAGAAGACCCTCAGCATGCACCGTTTTATTAAAAAATTGAGTTACATCATGATAAGAATAGCACCCTGATCCTAATTTTATTTTTTTAATATATCTTTTCTTTGAGTTTCCTAAAAAATATACCCTCATATTTTTTTTAAAATCCTCAACATCAACGCTGACCTTTTCGCCCAATGAAATATCAAAAAACACTTTAAATCGGCCAGACACTTTTGAATTAATATGCTCTCCAAGCTGTATAACACCACCCCCCAGCGGCAAATTAAACCTTATAGGGTCAGATAATGGGGCTTTATCTACAGGAACAAACCTTATGGTGGTTTTTAAACTTTTTCTCTTAAGTTTTACTAATATTTCAGCGTCTGATTGCTCGCGCACCCTTACTGTATCTTTTGTTTTAAAGCTTTCTAAGTATAGTGTTTCAATAGTTTTAATCATCGACTTTGGCAGGGATAAATTTTTATAAGACTCAAAAATTTTACCTTCTATGGGTTTTGCACTCGAGCAAACCCCATAGCTTGTAATTATAAATATGGATACAATAATTAGTGTTTTAATAAACACTTACTCGGCCTCTTGCATCTGCTTTTTAAGCATCAAAAGGGGTGAATACTCTGTCGAAACCCTTAATCCGTCTCTTAATAATTGTCCGGCTTTGTCAAATTCTCCGTCGTGAAAATGTGTGGTAGCCAACATGGAAAGAGCCATTAAATTACGGGGTTTATTTTTAAGCACAAGCGTTGACTCCCTCAATGTGCACTCGTAATTTTGCTCTCTCATACAGAAGCGCGCTTGTAATATCATTGGCAGTGAAAATTTATGCTTACTATTGTTTTTGACGGCTCCCTTGACGGCAATACGCGCCTCAGACTCTAAATTTAAATTGTCCTTTATATAGCCCACCACGGCTTGTGCCAGTGCATCCTTAGGGGCTTGATGGGCTAATTTATCGGCTAACTTACTGGCCTTATCCCTTTTAAGAGCTTTGATGCTACAAAAAGCATCTAACGTTGTTTTTAAATGCTCTTTTTTTACAGATAACTTTATGGCGTTACAATACTCCACTAAAGAGCTCCACTGAACCCAGTTTTGATTAATAAATAAGTTATACCTATGATTATTAGACTGTTCAGGGTCCATATCTAAGAGACTTGTAACCTCTTTATCCGCATATTTTTTAGGGTTAGTCAGCACACTCAGATATATGAGCATCAGTTTAGACTCTTGAGCTAAAAAAGCGCCCTTTTTAGCCACCCACCTTAGGTGTTTTTGAGCTTGCAACAATTTATTTAATACTATTTCACCTTTTAATTGAGCCACTAAACTGAGTGCATAATAAAATCGAATCATTTCAGGTTCATCATCAATTTTTAATGCTCTCTTGAAGCTTTTACTGGATTTTCTATAATTTGACCTTAATGACTGAAGCAGGCCAAGGTTAACAAGTGCAGGGGTATAGTTAGGGTCTATATCAAGGGCTTTTTTATAAAAAATTGTTGCTAAACTTTTATTACCATCTTTATATCCCAAGGTCCCTAAGGCTGTTATAGCCCGTTTTTTTATTTTAGGCTCACCATCGCTTTCAACACTATGGAGAAGTTCCTCTGCCAAAAAAGACTGGCTGGTGAGATGAACTAAAAGAGGTGCTAAAAAAATATATATGTCTTTGCCCTCAGAATTTATCTCATAGGCTGCACTTAAATTATCTAGCGCCTCCTTGTAAAGTCCTAAATGAATTGCATCTTTACCTAACGATACGTACTCGTCATATTTTTCATGATCGCTCTTTGGTTTTATGATCAGCGTCTGTATTAAAACTAAGACCAAAAGAAGAACCGCAACCGTCCCAACAGTAAGCCACATTTTTTTATTTAACATTTGTGCGCCAGCAGAGGCCACATCTGAAGCTTGATACCCAAAAGACTTCACTGGCTGCGGAGTGGTTTCAGGAGGAATTTGAGTTTCATCCTTAAGGTTTTCAATAATAATTTCTTTAGTCAGCTCTAAATTTTTAGTGTCAATTTCGCCTGTGAGGTCGTCAGAAATAGGGTGATACTCATCTGTAAGAGTCATCTCATCGCTAAAGGTTTTTGTTATGCTCGTATCGCTATTTACTTCTTGTCTTACTTCGTTAACAATTTTTTCAAATTTCTTTTCATCACACAGAGGTCTCCAAAAAGCCTGAGGAACAGCGGCCTCATCATGAATAGAAAGTTCACGAGTTTTTAATTTAGCACTCAGTTCAGCTTGTGTGAAAGGGCCCAGTATACGGCCCGAGCTTTTAACAAGCCAATTTGCCGAATCCATTTAAACCTCTTATTACAGTTAGTGTTGAAAGTGTCTTTGACCGGTCATCACTAAGTTTACACCCAGTGACTTAGATTTGGCTATGACTTGTTCGTCCCTTATGGACCCCCCAGGCTGGACAACCCATTCAATCCCAGCTTTATGGGCTTGTTCAATGCTGTCCGGAAACGGGAAGAAGGCATCGCTTGCCAAAACCAGACCTTTTGCCTGTGTATGATGCTTTAATTGACGACCAATGGCCTGCTCAACAGCATCCACTCGATTCACCTGACCCATACCTAAGCCCACAGTTTGGTGATCACTCACCAGCGCAATAGCATTACTCTTTAAATGCGCGCAGACCTTCCAGGCGAATTCGATATTTGATTTTATAAAGTCATTTGGAGTGTCGCCAATAATATCCCATTTTTCGGACCACGAAGAAACTTCATCTTGGGTTTGAACCAAAAACCCACCGGATACGGTCCTTACTTTTACCTCTTGATCTTTAGTCATCATTTCTGGCCACTTTAAAACACGAAGATTTTTTTTAACGGAAAGCACTTCAAGAGCTTTTTTTGAAAAATCAGGAGCGATAACACACTCAACAAACCCCTCAACAAGTGCTTCAGCAGCCTCTTGGTTGAGCATTTGATTCACGGCAATGACTCCACCAAAAACACTCACCGGGTCTGCTTTTAAAGCCTTTATAGTGGCCTCACTTATATTGTCAGAAGTCGCGACTCCACATGGGTTTAAGTGCTTTACGGCCACGCAAGTGGGCTTATTAAATTCACGTATAGTAGTTACTGCAGCATCTATATCTAAAATATTATTATATGAAAGTGGCTTGCCCTGTAAAATCAAAGCGTTATGTAGGCCCGAGGATTCACCTTTACCCCTGTACCAACTCGCATTTTGAACAGGGTTTTCACCATATCTTAGCTTTTCAACAAACCCTCCGCCTACTGAAAACTCTGGATCTGTAATTCCTATGCCTAGCTCTTTTGCAACCATGGAGTCATAAACGGATACATGGGCAAACACCTTAGACGCCAAATGCCTACGTTCATCAAGGGTGATTATTTTTTTATTATGAAAAATACTATAATCTTTGGGGTCACATAACACAGTGATTCGCTCAAAAGATTTTGCAGCGGCTCTTAAAAAACTCGGACCGCCTATGTCAATAAATTCGTACAAATCGCGGCCTTTTGCTTCGTTTGATACCTTCGCTTGTTCAAATGGATAAAGATTACCTATAACTAAATCAAAGGGCTGAATATTATAATCTTTTAAAATTGAACTATCCTCTTCGACGTAATCTCTCGCCAAAAGACACATGTGAATTTTAGGATGAAGGGTCTTAACCCGCCCCCCCATCACTTCAGGGAACCCTGTTTGCTCACTGACGTCAATAACATCCAAGCCCTCTTGTCGAAGGTAATTAGCCGTGCCGCCAGTAGAAACTATTTCAAGCCCCTTTTGCTGCATAGGCTTTAAAAACTCTGCCAAACCCTCTTTGTTTGATGTACTAACAAGAGCACGCTTGAAGCTTGAAATTTGTTTATCCATTAAAAAGACACCTTTGAAGCAAATGTTTTTAAATCTTCATTTGTAATAAAGAGCCCTGCCCCTAAGAAGGTATTTGTATTTGCAGCATCTGACAAATCATCACCCCCGGCAATTACATATATGCCCTTCCAAATGTCGTACTTAACGTAGGATTTAACTTTCATATCATCAAAACTATACAACTCTGTAGACCATCTCAGTTTTTTACGCAGCCAAAAGTAATCAAACCCTAAACCTCCGGAGCTCTCTATAACACCACCACGCACCGTAAAGTTATAGAAATTCTTTGCAAACTGAATACTATACTTTAGAGCCTTTCTATCTAAGGTTGTTGTAGTAGTTGGGATACCGTCGACGGTATCCGTGCGGTCTGCCGTTTGACTGCCTAGTGGGTCACTAATTATTTGAATCAAATAGTAACGATCCAGTCCGGGTTGAATTTTTATATCTAAATAAGATTTTGTAAAACCACCATTATCTGGGATATGTTCAGCATGATAACCAATGCTGGTTTCTAAGTCAGATGTATTACCTAAGAATTCGTTCACGGAATCCATTGTTGTTTCTACTTTTTGTAGAACCTCATCATCATTAATAAGACGCCCTAAAGTCCCTTGACCATTATTTAATTTTTGAGAGGCCTCTGAAAGGTTCCCCATAGCAGAGTTGAGTTTATCAAGACTATCGACGGCCTTACTCCAGGCGGGCCTAAATCCGTTTTCTCCCTTACCGTTAATGATGTCATCAAGAGTCCCCGTAATTTCGAGGAGGCTATCCATGACGTCACTCACTTTATCTCGGTTTGCGGCAGTTACGCTGGCTAAATCTTTAGTCGCCTTTTCAATGTTAAGTATTATTCGACCAATAGGCGTGTTCGCATCGCCATTTCCTTTTGAAGCGTTCGTAATAATATCGGCAAGTTCACCGAGGGATTTAGAGATCTTACCCACATCACTCACAACCTCATCAATAGCGCCATTGTCGATAACCTTTAATACCTGCGAGCCAGAGGGTAGCTCTTCAGCTCCGACAGGTCCCGGATAAAGCTCAACAACTTTATCCCCAAGTAAACCCTGGGCACGAATGTTTACATATCCCTGTTTTGTGAACGACAGCTTGGTGTCTATGGCTATTTCGACTCTGGCTTTGCCCTCTTGCAGGCGAATACGATCGATTTTACCCACTCGTATCCCTGCCATACGAACCGCTGAATTTGGGACAAGGCCTGTAGAGTTTTCAAGTACAAACCAAAGATGTTTTTGAGTCGTAAACATCCCTGGGCCATCTGAAACCTTTAGCGTTAGGCTTGCTATCAAACCGGTAACAATAACAATTAATAAGCCTACTTTAAACTCTGGTGTTTTAAACATTAACTACGCCTAATCCCTTTATCAATAAACTTTCGTATAAACTCATTGTCTGTATTTAAAAACTCTTCTTTTGTTCCTCTCAATAATACCTTACCTTTATCAAGCATGACAATATAATCTCCAAGACGAAAGGCTGCCATCAAATCATGAGAAATAACAAGCGAGGTGGCCCCCTTATGAAGCTTATGGGTATCTAAAATTAAGTTGTCCACCATTTCAGTTAAAATGGGGTCTAGTCCTGTTGTCGGCTCATCATAAAGCAGTATTTTAGGGTCTAAGGCAAGTGCCCGAGCCAGGCCCACCCTCTTTTGCATACCCCCACTAATTTCAGCAGGTAATTTTTGGTCGTGCTCCCTGTCCATTCCCGTGACTTTCAATTTATGACGCGCAATCTCAAGTCTTCGTGCTTTAGACAGGTCTCTTCGATGCTCACTCAACGGAAAGAGCACGTTTTCAATAACAGACATATCATCAAATAAAGCAGCGTGCTGAAAAAGAACACCCATTTGACAGCGAAGGGCAATTAACTCTTGCTCTGATCGCTGAGATAAATTTTTACCAAATACTTTTATATTTCCACTTGTGGGCTTCATAAGGCCTAAAATATGCTTCATAAGTACGGACTTTCCTGTACCACTAAAGCCAATAAGCATTGTGATTTTATCTGCTGGGATGACTAGATCTATTCCATTTAAAACAAAAGATTTCCCGCCATCAAATGATTTTTTTAAATCTTGTATCTCTACTGCCATTTCCATTAAAAAGACTCCACAAGGCTAAAATACAATCGAATTAAATTAGATACGAGAAGGTTTAACACAATAATAAGAACCATCGAGTAAACGACCCCTTTATTTGTTGTATCGCCAACCCCCTTGGCCCCGCCTTTAGTGTAAAAGCCCGTCTTACAACAAACGGTCGCAAATGTTAAACCAAATACGGCCGCTTTAATTAACCCCTCCATGACATCACGAGGGCGAATCCAAAGTTCAATTTTATTCCAGAAAATAGCCTTATCTAAGTCTAATAGGTTCACGCAAAGAAGTTCTGAGGCCTGAATAGCTACAATGTCAAAAATACCACAAAGCAAAGGTAATGTTAAAACCGCCGCCAAAACTCTTGGTGAGGATAGGTATTGAATGGGGTTCACCCCCATAACTTCAAGAGCATCGATTTGCTCACTCACCCTCATGGTACCAATTTGTGCTGCCATAGCGCCACCAGCTCTTGCAGCAACAATTAAACCCGTTAACACAGGGGCGAGTTCTTTAAAAATGCCCAAGGCAACGGTTGGGCCGACCAAATTTGTAGCGTTGACCAAGTTAAACCCTATGTAGATTTGGTACGACATTGCAAGGCCTGTGAAAACACCTGTTAAGCAAATAATTATAACAGAGTCATTGCCAATAAATTTCATGTGGCGAATCATATCAGGCATGCGGGACGGCTTCGCAAACATGAGCCTCACAGAGTCTGTGAAAAATAACGTAGTACTGCCGACCTCATAAAAAAACTTTTTCATATATGACCTTTATAAACCCTAGGCACCCTTTTGCCAACACCGGTTAAGATTTCATAAGAGATCGTGTTTAATTTTTCAGCAATACTCGCCGCTGAAGGACCCTCTTCTGGCCCCCTGCCTATTACATACACCCAATCGCCCTGTTGAGCCTTAGTTAAAACAGTAATATCAACCATGCAAAAATCCATACAGATGGTCCCAATTATAAGACACTTGCGGCCAGACACTAATACTTCGCCCCTATTACTCAAGGCTCGGCTCAAACCATCAGCATACCCGATAGGCAATACTCCTATAGTTGTTGGCTTTTGAGCCCTCCACGTGCAGCCATAAGACAGTGACTCCCCCTCCTGAAGCCTATGAGTATGAATAATTTTTGTTTTTAACCCCATAACGGGCTTTAAACCTAAAAGTTTAAGTTTTTCTTGAGACATTGAGTTTGAAAGCTCACTCATAGCACCGTATAAAGAAATACCAGGGCGAGAGCCTATATTGTTAAATATATCAAAACCAGAATGAACATTTTTACCAATAAGGCCCGCTGAGTTGAATACATGAAAATTATCTGTGAGCCCTTTAAATGCTTTTTTTATGCTCTCAAACTTTTTAAGCTGTAACGCTGAAAAGCTCTCACTATGCCCCATATCTTCAGCTAAATTTAAATGAGTGCACACACCTTTAAGTTGGATGTTTTGATTCGACTTTATTTCACTAATTGCTGACTCTATATGCTCCATATCAAGCCCTAAACGGTTCATCCCTGTATTAATCATTAAGTGAACCGGTTGAGGTTTTGTAAATTCAAACGATGAAAGTATCTTAAAATCTGACAGGGTGGCCAACACTGGAGTGAGGCTCAATTGTTGGCTCAACTTTAAGGCCTCTAAGCTAAAGGGCGCAAACACTAAAAGGTGGGGGGCCACTATCCCTAACTCTCTTAACTCCTGAGCCTCCTCATAAAGCGCAAGACCAAAATTATCAACACCAAGATCCATCAGAGTTGTTACAACTCTTTCAGCCCCATGCCCATAGGCATCGGCCTTCACCATAGGACAAAAAAATAACCCTTTGGGTTGAAGAGACTGCATTTGACGGCAGTTATGGGTTAAGTTATTTAGATTGATCTCAACTAATGTGGTCCTTATTGACAAACACAGGCTCCTATATTTTTTTTACCAGAAAATCGGGAGTAAAACTCTCACTGACCTGAACAACCCCCACTTGATTTTCAGAAGCTTTCATTAATTTTTCTAACACTCCATCGGCTGTAGTAAATAACTCACGACTGTCATGGCAAAAGCTCGGATACTCACTGACCCCAATACTAAGAGTGACCTTTGTGTCTCTACTTAATGGTTTAGAAAAGTCAACATCCTCGACCATGGCTCTCAGTCTCTCAGCTTTTATTAAAGCCCCTTCAAAAGATGTGTGTGGCAACATAAGTGCAAATTCATTATCTGAAATGCGCCCTAAAACATCGTTTACCCGGCAAGTTTTAGATATGATTTGAGATACTGTTTTTAATAAAACCTGTTTGTGATCTATCAAATCGTCTCCCCTTAAAATCTCATTCTCATCTAAAGAAATAATAAGCAAAGAAACGGGCAAAAAAGTTCTTCGGGCTCTTTTTATTTCGTCTGAAATGTGAGAGAAAAATTTTGTTCTGTTTAACTCGCCGGTGACGTCATCAAAAACACCTAATTGATCCAGCTTGCTCTGTGTCAATAACGATAAGCATTTTTGCTCTACAGATTTATGCCTCAGTTGAGGCCGTACACGCTCCTCTTTACTCTTATCATCAGAAAAAATAACAAAAAAACCAAAAAAAACATCACTAAATTTTAACTCTTTAATTTTATAATTCTCAATATTGAATTTTTGCTTTAGCAGCTCAGTAACTCCTTTAATTTTTTTAGGGGCGGACAGGAGCCTTTCAACACCCACCCCTCCTTCGGCTAACAAATCGACAGTTAACCCAGGCACCCCCTGCACATCAAAATACCGGCTGTCTTTAACGGCAAGGACTCTATAGTTAGGGTAGTATTTAAAAAATAAAACTTCTGCTTCCGTATTTTCAGTCGAAAGGTACTGCAAATACTCTTGAATAACCTGATCTAGAGATGATTGCTCATTTAGTGTGTTTAACCAGCTCAGGTCTGAACTATTAAACACCTCTCCGCCGCCGACGTTTCCACCCATGTTTCCACAGACGTTTTCAGGTAAGGTATTGTCTAATACCATGGGTATCGACCCCAAGGTCTGTTTAATTTGCTCGTTTTCATAAAACAGATGATCTCTCTCCACAGCCCTGTCTACTGACTTTGTTAAAAGCCCACCCATCAAGGGGTATTCAATACAATCACAGGCCCCCATATTAAGGTACTCAACGGCGTTTAAAAGAGTTAAATCTGTGGCCACTAAGATTAAATGAGACTCCGGGAGGCGATAAAAAATAGATTTAATAAACACGTCGTCAACAAAGCTTCCGTCAAACACGTACACAATAACATGAGGCGGAGACACCTTAATACTCTCATCAAACTGAGCCTTAGTTTTTAACATTCGCGAAAAATAACCGTGCCCCTGAAGAGCCTCAAAAAGCTCTTTCGAGCGAGCCTGGTTTTCATCTAAAATACATATTGAGAAATTATCTCTTATTTCTGTCAAATCCATATTTTTTTAATTTCTTACCTTTGGTGGCCTTACTTTAACCTTTTGGTTATCATTGTCTTTAGACTTTTGTTCTGAACGTTCAGCTTCTAAGCCCTCACCAGTCGCAGGGTCTTCTCTCTCAGTCTTGCTTACCCGTGTCTCCTGCGAACTTATACCACTCAATGAAGTTGCAATCATGAGGTCGGGCATTTCGTCATCATCCTCGTCTTCATCGTTGCGATTTTCTGCGTAAGATTTTGTTAAAGTA
This sequence comes from Pseudobdellovibrionaceae bacterium, assembly GCA_030591685.1. Lineage (GTDB taxonomy): Bacteria > Bdellovibrionota > Bdellovibrionia > Bdellovibrionales > UBA1609 > JAUVAX01. The sequence goes on from JAUVAX010000019.1 coordinate 40,297, forward strand.
CTCTTTGGAGCCTCTGGCCTGTCAGGGGCTTTTACTGAAAAGCTCTCAAGAGAGCTTTCGTGGGCAGCTCCCTCATCCTCATACTTCGCCAAGGGGTTTTTAGTTGAAAAGCTCACCCATGGGTCGGCCTTATCACCCAAGCCTGACTCTCTAAAGTCAGTGATATCCCCTGATGTCGCGTCGATAAATAAATCTACCTTTTTTTGAGCCTCTTCAATTTTGTGTACAAGTGGAATTATAAGCTCGAACGCACAGCCCTTGCCTGGCGTATTAGTGATCTTAATATCACCATTATATTTGTGTAAATGATTTCTTGCAGCGGTGAGCCCTAAA
>JAUVAX010000007.1 GCA_030591685.1 Pseudobdellovibrionaceae bacterium
ACAACGAATATAGGCCCCATAGGTCTTTAAATATGAAAACACCAAATGAGTTTGCAAAACAGTATAAGGAGATGTTAATTAACTAAAAACCGAAATATCGACACCTGCAGTCAATGGGGTACGGTCAATGGCACTGTTTAGTTGTGCAATTAACAACGTCAGACATACTAATGCCCAGTTGAATAAACGCAGAAATAAGCATGAGTTTTATGAGTAATGAGTTCATAGAATTTCCTCCTGTTAAATGTGATCCGCCATCATGGCGGTAAATTAAAAAAAAGAGAAAAAAGAGAAAAAAGAGGGACGGAGACACTCAGTCATAATCTCTCTATACAGCGTTAAAATGATTTTTTCTGTGTAATTTTAGCCCCTTACTGGATATCGAGATGACGTATTAATGAAAATATTTTTGCTCCGTCACCTTAATCTGTCACCTTAATCTTTAATCCTTTGCTCCGTCACCTTAATCCTTATCAGAACAAATCAAAGAGCAAACGGGCCAGCTTAGGTGTAAAAACTGGTAAATATTCCAAAAATTCACTTAGCCAGGTATGCTTTTGGGTATTTTATGCTATTTGTGACTATGAACTTATACCAGCACAACCGAATACTGTGTGGCCTAAATTATGCTTAACCTAAAAGTTTATGATTTGAGTTATTTATGAAAAATACTGAATGTACCGTTTGCTGTAAAAACAAAACCGCCCTTCAATGCGACCAATGCTCTAGTGCTAGCTGCAAGCACTGTTGTTATTTTATCGATGAAAACTGTTTTGAGTTTCAATCCTTGCTACCTGAAGAATTGCAGGGCAAAATATTTTGTCCGAATTGTTATCACGAGTCTATATCTGACAAGATAGAGCTCCTGCAAGAAACATTGAGGGCTGCCAAACAAATGGATATATACGGCAAAGAGCAAAGCGCCGAAACCCGACTCATTCGCAGACAAGCAAAGCTCCTGAGAATAAAAGACTGTGATGACCGCAAAGAAATTTTGATTCAACTGGCCTTCCTGGCCGCCCAACAAGGCTTCAATACTCTTGTTGATGTGGACCTTAGAAGTACAAAAGTTAACAACGGCTCTTATGTTAAAACCATTTGGTCAGGAACGGCGTCTCCAGTTAATAAATAAAAAAAGGTAGACCGTAAAAAAAAGGTACTTAGCTAGAGGTCTAACGGTTTAGTGCTTCTCCGCAATCATAGCAGTGTTTGGCTTCTTGGCGATGGTTTTCAGTGAAACACTTTGGGCAAGTTCTTGTGGATCCCATTTCAGAGATTGAGACTTTAGTCATCTCAGCAGATACAATGCCTGTGGGAACAGCAATAATGGCATAACCACAAATCATAAGTAGTGTTGATAGGAATTGTCCGAGAGCTGTAATGGGCACAATGTCACCATAGCCGACAGTTGTCATAGTCACTACAGCCCAATACATAGACACGGGGATAGATGTAAAGCCGGCCTCAGCCCCTTCAACAAGATACATTAAAGCGCCCATCACAAAGACCATAGTGACGACAGCGGTAAGGAATACGGAAATTTTTGGCCAACTTTGTATAATTGATCGGCGCAGAAAGTGGCTTGCGGCAGAGTGGTGACTGAGTTTAAAGACCCTGAAGATCCTGAGAACCCTTAAGCCTCGAACTACGGTTAAACTTTGTGCCCCAGGTAAAACTAAACTGATGTAAAAGGGGAGAATGGCGAGAAGATCAACAAGGCCAAAAAAGCTTTTGATGTAGTTGAGCCGGTAAGTCGCTACATAAACACGTACAAAATATTCAATGGTAAAAAGAGTTGTAAAAAATAATTCAAGATAAAATAAGAGTTCCTGGTGATTGGTTCTAACAGCATCAACAGACTCAAGAGTTGTTATTAATAAGCTTAAAACGATAGCGACAATAAGACCTATGTCAAAAATTTTACCTGCCGTAGTTTCAGCTTCAAATATAATTAAGTAGAGTTTTTCACGCATAACAGTAGAATTGTAGCATGTGCTTAAGGATATGCTATGAAATGTTGAAAATACAGTTATGGAGAATGAAATGGCGGGGCAGAGTGGGCGACTTTAGAGCCTATTGCCTTGAGTCAATTACCGCTGTATAAATGACTGACTATGCAAAAATCTAAATTAGTTCCAGCAAAAGAAAATGACTATGAGATATTAAAGAGTATTCATCATGTAACTTTAAAATCTCATGTCTCAAAAATTTGGGGTTGGGATGAAGAGTTTCAAAATGACTACTTTAAAGAAAACTTTGATCCAATAAACATTCAACTTATCTATCACAATGAAAACATTGCTGGGTACCTTCACTCCTGGCAGACTCCATCGAAAATTGCGTTGGTAAATATTCTTATTCTACCCGAATATCAAAATTTTGGAATTGGCTCCGAAATCATTAAAAATCTTCAAAAAGAAGTACAAGAAGACTCTAAATCACTCGAACTTGGAGTTTTCAAAATCAATACTTCAGCCAAAAAACTTTATGAACGATTGGGGTTTAAGACTTTTGAAAAAACAGATACTCACTTTTTAATGAGATATAATTATGGCGAGAAAGTGCGATAGTTCAAACGCCCTATTATGTAATCAATTGATTTTACTGTGGAAAGAAATGGCGGGGCGGACGGGACTACCCTTGCGGAGTTGGCTTCCGGCCAACTCCTGCGGGCGCACGGTTCAGTCGCTAAGTCAGCCGTCGTGGCTGACTTACCACGCTAAATGAGCCACTGGCTCATTCATCATGGCCGCTCAATCACTTCGAGTCCTGTCCACCCCGCATGAAACTATATGCATGAATGAAACTTGCTGCTTCTCAGTTTTTTGATTTTATTTCTGGATGAAAATGGCGGGGCGGACGGGACTCGAACCCGCGGCCTCCGGCGTGACAGGCCGGCGTTATAACCAACTTAACTACCACCCCACGTGACAGTTATTGAATGAGCAATATAATGAGATCAAAGGGGAGACTCAATCTTTATTTTTGGTTTAATGGGCTTATTGCGCTGCGAGAAGGCATGGAGCCTATTAATTTGGCACTCGGTAGGGGGGCAAGGGGTGCTTTAAGGTGTAGAGCCCGGCCTTTGTTTAAAGAAATTAAATGAATTTTAGACTTCTCGTTAATGGGCATAAAAAAAGGCAAATGATGTGAGCCATTTGCCTTTTTTAATATTTTAATAAGACCTTTTATAGATCCGTTGCCATAACCCCTTTAGATTTTGACCTTAATGTAAATTTAACCGGGTGATAGGTCCAACCACTTTGTCCGGGGTAAAACTTGTAAGTTCTAAAAGTTCTTAAAGCCACTTCATCAAACACTTTGTAGCCAGTTGTTTTAACGACTTGAGCATTTTTAACATAACCATCGTTTGTAACATAATACAAAACTAACCCCTTACCTTGCCAACCTTGCTTACGCGCTTCGTAAGGGTAATAGGGCTTAGGGTTACCTGGTTGCTGTTTTAAGTCTTCAAAAGAGCGTGAGTTTTTAGGTAGGTTAACGCCATACTTACTTTCAGCTGACCGGGTACGTTGGGCCCTGATTCTTAAGCTGGCCTCTTGATTTTGTAACGCCCTACGAGCATTAGAGGCTCTTTTTGCAGCCAGTGCATTAATTCGTGCTCGGCCCTCAGCGGCTTCAACAGTTCTTCTTTTGGCATCAAGAGCTCTTTTGTGCTGTGCAATCTCTTGATTACCAGCCAATTGAGCTTTTAAAGCCGCCTGTCTAAGTGCCAATCGCTGCTGGTTATCAGCAAGGCGCTTGTTATAGGCTTCCTTTTTATGAAGGGCCGATTGCGAATTTTTTAAAGCTCTCTCTTGTGCGAGGAGTACTTTTTGTTTATTTAAAAGCCCTCGCCTTACGATTTCGTACTCATCTTGGGCAATTTTTTGTAACTTTAGCTTATCCCGTTGCATAACTAATTGCTTTTCAGACGTCTCCAGTTGACGCTTGATTCTCTCCTGCTTACGGGCGTTAGATACTTTTAAGTTAAACGCCTCTTGTTTTAAACGAAACTCTCGTTGGGCGACCTCTACTTTTTGTCGACGGATGCGCTCGATTTTCTTTTTCTTCAGCTGACGCTTAAATTCTTTTTCATTTGCTATAAGTTGCTTTTTAGCCATGTAGATTTTTTTAAGCTCTGGATCTGTTGGGACCCCGTTAGCATCTATACGTGGTGCGGTTTTAGCTGTTCGACTAATTTTATCAATAGACTTTTTTCGAGTGGTCTTCTTAATAAGGGCCGTTTTTTTAATAAGAGCCTTAGGCTCTTTGACACTCTTTTTAGGAGCCTTTTTTTGAGCCACCTTTACTTCAGCTGGGGCTGACTTTTTAGGCTTAGCGGTTTGAGTGGCCTCTTTTATATTAGAGTTCACTTCGTCTAAGCCCGGCAGGGTGTCACCAGCCTGTACTGTAAATTCAACAACATCGTTTTCAACAATAAATTTTTGATGTGAGAAGAATATGAGCGCAACAACAGCCAGCGCGTGAATACTCCCTGAGATAATCATGGACTGAAAGGCCCGCTTGTCCTCTTTGGCTTTTAAGACTTTGTTTTTAGCAGACTCTATTAACTTCTTTATGCTCAACACAGCAAACCTCACATGTATTTTTAGGGTTGTTCCTCTACTCAATCGATGCAAACCATATGCCCTGATGCGTTAAAAGTCAATGCTCCGCGTAATTATTTTATAAATACCTGTTATTACATGGTTTTTTCAAAATCACTAGAGTTAGGGGCTATGCAAAGGGAGACAACATAGGAGCTTCATTTTATGTAATTTATATAGGGATTTACCGTATTTTTTAAAAATTTTTCATAAATTAAGGCTCATCTTCAATAAAATCCACTTAATTGTGGCACTGTCGTTGCTACGCATTGCGTTGTTGCTAAAAGTATGCGATGTTGTGTTGCGTCAAAAAGGAGATATAAACGATGAATCAAAGTTTTTTACTTATGGGTCAAACCGGACATGAAGTAACTCTATGGGTTTTAGTAGCCCTAAGTTTAATGAGTATATCTATTATTATAGAGCGTTTTTTAGCTTTTAGAGATCTTAAGAAAAACAGTGTAAAGGTCGCTAACAGAATAAAAGAGGTTTTAGTCACTAATGATAAGACAAAAATTGGCCAAGTGGCTGAGGATTGGAACTCACTAGAGGGTCGTGCACTTTCATACGGTATGCGCCACATCGAAGAAAACGGAGTCAACGGGCTAGACGAGATTTTCGACGTCTACACAAAAACCGAAAGACCTCGCTTAGAGAAGAATTTAAACTTTTTAGCCACCGTTGGTTCTAATGCGCCTTTTATAGGTTTATTAGGGACCGTGTTTGGCATTATGCATGCCTTTCAGGCTTTGGCTGATGCTCAAGGTGACCCCAGTGTTGTTATGGTGGGTATTTCACAAGCCCTCGTTGCAACGGCTATTGGTCTAATGGTGGCCTTGCCGGCAGTGATTTCTTACAACTATTTTAGAAAGCAAGTTTCAAGTGTGCTTATGAATTTAGAGAGCATTAGAGACCTTTGCTTAACTCATGCAAAAACAAAGAGGAGCTAATATTATGGCTGGCAGTATAAGTGATAACGATGAGTTGATGTCAGAGATCAACATAGTCCCCTTTGTTGATATTATATTAGTGGTTTTAATCACCTTTATGGTGGCGGCCCCCATGGTGGTACAAAACGCTATGGATATAAAGCTAACTAACTCATCATCGGCAGCAAAAAAAGTAACCTCAAAATTAAGTGTTGCTATTACAAATGAAGGTCAAATTTTGTTTAATGGCCGCGTAACAACCGAGGGTGATGTGAGTATGTTAGTTGCTGAGTTTATGGATAAGAGCCCCGGTTCAAAGGCTATTATTTCAGCTGATAAAAATGTCCCACACGGTACAGTAGTTTCTATAATAGATGCTATAAAAGCCGGTGGAGTTGAGAATTTTGCAATTATGGTTGGTAAAAAGTAAAGCGTATTAAGGAGAGCTAAAATGAAAAAGTCGTTAATCATCTTTCTAATATCAGTGGGTACTAGTTTTGTATTCGCAGAAGATATTTTAGTCGAAGAGGTTTCAGTGAACGAAACCCAAGCAGGGGTACTAGGCCCAATTGGTGAGCTAGATAAAGAGTTAGCTCAGGCCGACAGTGCCGGTATTGAGGAGTCAAAAAAAGAAGGCTCACTTATACCCGAGCAGCCATCTACAGAGGTTGTCGCTGAGCCCATTGATTTTTTCGCATCTGATGTTGTTAAAGATCAAAGGCAAGGTATTGAGTCTATGACTGAAGAGCAAATTGCTCAAAAGTTAGAGCAAGATAACCTTGATCGACAAAATGCTCTTTCGACAAACACTATGTCAGGGGAGTTTGTTCAAAAACCAGGCCAGTGGTACATGGCCGGACTTTTTGGCACAAGTGAGTACGACGCTAGTAATGTTGAAAGTGACAGTGCTATTGGTTTTGCCTTTGGTACAAAAGTTTTTAAAAACTATATTATTGAGGGTTCAGTGCTCTACTCAAAATTATTTTTAGAGGACACTGTGAGTAATTTTAACCCCGTATATGAAAAAATAGACCAATATAATATCGCCATGGCGATAAAAGTCCCTGTATTTGAAGGGCAAATATTTAATGGCCGTACGCAGCCTATTTTTGGAGTGATCGGCTCTTACACCCGTAGAAACTATAAGCCACAAAGCTACAATGGTATTTTACCTTTAGGCCGAAAAGATGCGGCTACAAACACCTTTGATGTGGGCATTAGTGCTGGAGTTGACTTTAATTTAACTCAAAACTTTGCCTTAGGCTTTGACTATAAGTACATGTTTAACCTCACAGGCAGCCCCGATTCGACATTTTATAGCAATCGTTTTGGTGTAGACCGCTTAGATCCCCTTGAGGAGAAAAGCTACACTCAGTTATCAGTGAGCGGTAAGTTTAAATTTTAGACCTGTGAGTCAAACCCTTAATACGCTTTAGTTTATATGAGCCTCCAATTTTTTGGGGGCTTTTTTTATACCTAAACCCCTCCTGTAAAAAGAGGGGTTTAATAAAAGAATAAGGGTTGAAGTTCGGTTTAAATCGACCTAGTGTAACCCCCATGTCAAGCTGCTGTGATGAGGGTAATGGTACTCCTAAAAAGAAAAAATTAGACAAACTCTTTTGGGTTTGTTTTTTAACGGTAGTGGTATCGTATGTGGGCCACCTCGTTGAAACCCCCATGCCGGGGGCTATGGCGACGTTCTTTCATGCCAGTTTTGAACTCATGAACAAAATGTGGTGGGGCATTGCCCTAGGAGCTTTTTTTGTAGGCCTACTCGATTTTATCCCCCGAGAGATTGTTATCGCCTCTTTAGGTCAAGACAAGGGGCTAAAGGGCATTATAAGGGCCACCATTGCAGGGTTATTATTAGATTTATGTTCACACGGTATATTGCTCGTAGGTATGAAGCTCTACAAAAGAGGTGCACGTTTAAGCCAGGTGATGGCTTTTTTAATTGCCAGCCCCTGGAACTCTTTAAGTTTAACGTTAATTTTAGTCGCTTTGATTGGGTTAAAATGGACTTTGCTGTTTATTTTGTTCTCAGGAGTTATTGCTATAATAAGCGGTCTTGTTTTTGAGTCTCTTGTAGATAAAAAAATATTGCCAGGCAACCCTAATACCGTTTCACTGCCTGATGACTATAAAGTCATGAGCGAGATTAAGGGCTTATTTAAAAAAATCACCCCAAATCCTTTAGACTGGGGTCGAGTTTTTTGGGTAGGTACAAAAGACTCAATACCTATTTTAAAATGGCTTTTTTTAGGGGTTATTATTGCGGGGGCCATGAGGGCTTTTGTATCTATTGAGCACTTTCAGTCCTTTTTAGGCCCAACGGCTTTAGGTTTACTTGTTACTTTAGTTATTGCCACAGTTATTGAGGTGTGTTCTGAGGGCTCAACCCCCATTGCTGCCGATATTTTTACTCGAGCAGGGGCCCCGGGCAATTCGTTTGCATTTTTAATGACAGGCGTCTCTACAGACTACACCGAGATTATGAGCTTAAAAGAAACCACTAGCTCTTGGAAAATAGCTTTGTTTTTACCCCTGATAACACTCCCTCAGGTTATATTAATTGCCATACTAGTTAATGTTTATGGGTAAAATAAAAACCTTATCGTTAAAACTCGAAGATCAAAAATTATTTATCTTAGACCAAACTCTGTTGCCTCATAAAGAGCTGTGGGTAGAGGTTTTATCGCCTGAGCAAATGTGTGACATTATTGTTCAATTAAAAGTCAGGGGTGCTCCGCTTATTGGTGTGGCTGCAGGTTTAAGCTTAGCTCTTTATGCAATAGGTGGGGCTACAGAGAACGAATATTTAAAAGCCTGTGAGCGCCTTCGCTCGACCAGGCCCACAGCTGTTAATTTGATGTGGGTTATTGATCAGCTGATTAAAGCGGCTACAACGGCATATAACCCTGAAGAGTTATTTAATATGGCTGTTCAATTTTGCCAAGAAGACATAGAGCTTTGTCAAAAAATTGCACAAGCCGGTGCTGAACTTATCAAAGATGGAGATCAAATACTAACCCACTGTAATACCGGAGGGCTTGCCACAGCGGGGGTGGGCACAGCACTTGGGGTCATTGCAGAGGCCCATAGGCAGGGTAAAAAAATTCATGTCTATGTCGACGAAACAAGACCCCTTTTACAGGGCGCACGGTTAACAACCTGGGAGCTAGAGAAGCTTAACATCCCCTACACTTTAATTTGTGATAATATGGCGGCACACCTTATGAGTTTAGGCAAAATCACAAAAGCCATTGTTGGAGCTGACCGTATTGCAACCAATGGGGACTTTGCCAATAAAATCGGTACCTATACAGTGGCATTAAGTTGTCATTATCATAATATACCCTTTTATGTCGCGGCCCCTTATACAACCATTGATTTTTCATGCTCCCGCGGTGAACAAATTGAAATTGAGCTACGAAGCCCCGCTGAAGTCCTAGGAGTTCACGGGGCCTTTGAGAGTGTCATTTGGTCCCCTAAAACTGCAAATACCTATAATCCGGCATTTGATGTGACCCCGGCAAAGCTAGTCACCTCATGGGTGATCGACCGAGGGGTTTTTACTTCACCCACCTTTTAAAGCCTAAAAGGGGTCAAAAAAACTTTAAGTGCTATTGTTTTTGATTTGAGCGGCACTTGAGGGGCAGTTTTACTCGTTTTCAAACCCTTAAGCCCTACAGGATCAGGGTTAACCACTCACCCTATAAGAAATATATCTTAGTAAAAAAAGTTAGGTAATAAATAAGATTTACTATAGTATGTGCCCAAATATTAAATTATTTTTATTGGGCCATTTTGGAATTTATAGGAGGCGCCCATGACCACCTTTGAGCGAAAAATCAAATATCGTTTTGTTAATAGCAATTTATTAACAAGAGCCCTGACTCATAAAAGTTACCACAATGAAAATTTAAAAAAATCTATTGGCAACAACGAACGTTTAGAGTTTTTAGGCGATGCTGTTTTAGATTTAGTTTTAAGTGATTATTTAATGCGTATGTTTCTTGAGGTGGATGAAGGGGATTTATCAAAACTCCGCGCCTCACTTGTTAATGAGCAAGCCCTTTTTGAAATTGCCGAAGAGTTAGAGGTCAGTGAGTTTCTTAAGCTTGGCAAGGGTGAGTCCGGATCTGGTGGGACTAAAAAACCACGACTACTCGCCTCGGCACTAGAGGCCCTTTTAGGGGCTGTGTTTATTGATGGTGGTTTTAACTCAGCTTACAAAGTGGTTGTCGATTTGTTTGATAAAAAAATTGAAGCCGTTGATTTAAGTACTCAGTATAAGCTCGATTACAAAACAAGGCTTCAAGAGCTTGTGCAAGAGAGTCATAAACAAACCCCCTCATATAAAGTGATTAATGAAGAGGGGCCAGATCATGATAAAAATTTTATTGTACAGGTATTAGTCGACGTCACTGTTTTAGGGCAGGGCGAAGGGAACAGTAAAAAATTAGCCTCTCAAGAGGCCGCACGTTTAGCTTTGGAGGGTTTATAATGAGAGCAGGTTATGTAGGGGTTATTGGTCAACCCAATGCCGGAAAGTCAACTTTGGTGAATGCACTGGTTGCCGAAAAGGTATCTATAGTGAGTCACAAGCCTCAAACAACAAGGCAAAGAATCAGTGGGATTTGGACAGATAACGAAGCACAAGTTATTTTTTTAGACGCCCCAGGGGTTGTACATGCAGAGACGGGTTTAAATTTTTACCTGCAAGAAGAGTACAAGTCAGTCATTGAAGACTCAGATGTGTTAATGGCCATTTTAAACCTAGATGTTCAAAAAAAAGAATTAGCTAAAGAGATCGTCGAATTATGCCAAAAAAGTGGTAAGCCATGGATTGCTATTATTTCTAAGGTGGATCAAAAAAAAGAAGAACGCATGAATGCCCTTATTGAGCTCATGTCAGGGCTTGATGTTCCGATTATAAAAACTTCAGCTAAAAACAACCCTCAAAAAGCTCAAGATAACATTCTGCCCCTATTAAAGGTGCTTTTACCCCAAACTCCAGAGCCATTATTTGATACTGAAATATACACAACTCAAAATTTGCGACAATTAGCTGCTGAGGTGATTAGGGAGAAGTGTTTTTACTACCTCCATCAAGAAATCCCTTATGGGTTGGCCATTAAAATTTTAAAATTTGATGAGAGCAACCCTGAAATTACAAAAATTTACGCAGACATTATAATCAATAAGATGAGTCATAAAAGTATGGTCATCGGCACCGGGGGCAGCACATTAAAGCGTATTGGCCAGTCCGCCCGTATCGAGCTAGAGCAAAGTTTTAATATTAAAATATACTTAAGCCTTCATGTAAATGTCAGGGCTCAATGGTTAAAGTCTAACAAAGCACTTGAGGAGTATGGCTATGCCCGCAACTAGGTCTCCACAAGTGGCCATAATGGGCCGTCCAAACGTTGGTAAATCAACATTGTTTAATATATTGACTCGCTCCCGAAAGGCCGTTGTTCGCAATGAGTCCGGAGTAACAAGAGATGTTAACCTTGAACCTGCTGATTGGTGGGGTCATGAGTTTGATGTTGTAGACACTGGCGGTATAACAGAGGCTTCAGACACCTTTTCGCAGCTGATTAAACAACAGGTCTCTGAACTTATAAATAACGTAGACTTACTCATTGTTGTTATGGATGGTAAATCAGGCCTCGTACCCGAGGACCGCGACATTATAAAGCTTGCTAAGCAATCAGGTAAGCCGATGTTTTTAGTGGTTAATAAAGTCGACCAGATGCAAAATTCAGAGCTCATTTTAGCCGAATTTTATGAGTTCGGCATCGACGTGATCGCCTGTTCCTTTGAAAAGCGAGACAGCGTAGATGTCATAGTCGAATGGATTATAGGCCAGCTCCCCGAGGAGCCCTATGTGCCAACTCATAGAGAGGGCGTTCGCCTCGCCGTTATTGGTAAACCTAATGCGGGTAAAAGCTCGCTGTGTAATTTCTTGCTCGATAAAAACCGTATGATGGTCTCTTCTATTGCCGGAACTACTGTAGATGCGGTAGAGGCCCAGTTCAAATATAACGAAAAAGACTATGTACTCATCGACACGGCCGGCTTAAGGCGCCAGTCTAAGAGAAAAGACGGCGTTGAGGTTCTTTCGTCATTTAAATCATATGATGCCATTAGAAAGGCTGATGTGGTGCTTTTGGTTATAGACGGGGTCATAGGCCCTTCTGTGCAAGAGGCCAAAATGGTAGAGTACATACTAGACCGCCACAAAGCCGTTATTGTCGTTAGTAACAAAATTGATTTAGCAAAAAAAGAACGACCCGAATTTCGCAAGTGGTACCGTGAGCAAATGAATGAAAAATTTCACTTTTTTGACGACATCCCACAAGTGTTTATTAGTGCAAAAACAGGCTCAGGTATTAATGATTTATTTTCACTCATTGAGGATGTGTGGGTCAAAATGAGTACTAAAATAAAAACATCTAAATTAAATGACTTTTTTTTCGAGAGTATTCGCCAAGCTCCGGCCCCTGTTTATGGTACAAAAAATGTAAAGTTTTATTACTTAACTCAGACCCATCAGGTGCCGCCTAGTTTTATTGCCTTTGCCAATCAACCCGAAGGGGTAACAACAGGATACCGTCGATTTTTAATAAAAAGAATTAAACAACGATTTGATCTTCAAGGTATACCTATTAGAATTTTCTGTATGAAAAGCAAAAAAAATAAAAAAACAAAAACCATTGATATTGAGAGCGACCATGAACTTATAAATCAAGAAGAGGCTCAGCATATACAAGAGCACATTCAGGAGTACGAGCTCGGTGAGCCCTCAGAATCAACACCATAGGGGTGTTATAAACAAATTTAGCTTTTATTTTGTTTCTATGGGCTTTGGTTTTGGCTTAGGCAATTTATGGCGATTCCCCTATGTAGTCTATGAAAACGGCGGAGGGGCGTTTTTATTATTATACTTTTTCTTTGCAATCCTCATCGCCTTACCACTTTTAATTTCTGAACTATTGATTGGTAAAATTAAAAGAAACCCTATTTCTGTTTGTTTAGAGAGTTTAGCAACAGAGGGGGCAAAGGTGTGGCACCCTGAAACAGAAGACACTGTTTTTTTAAAGGGAGCTTTAAGGTATATTGCCTATATCTCTGTATTTGTGTGCTTACTCGTTTTAACTTATTTTGCTGTCATTAGCGGATGGGTGTTGTTTTACTTCACTCAATTTTCTTTAGGTTTATTTGATGAGGCCTTTCAGGGGGCCACTATTTTATCAACTTTAAAGAAAAATGGATGGTTGCAGGTTGGTTTTGCAGGCGTTCATATGTTGATTGTTTTATTATTTGTCCTTCGTACCAAAAAAAAGGAGAGGCCGGGCATAGTGGGGTATTTAATGCCTCTTTTTGTAATTTTAGTTGTCGTTTTGGCAGTAAAATCACTCTCTTTAGATACAGCCACTGAGGCGTTGAAGTATTTATTTTACCCTGACTTTAGTAAATTAAAAATCACCTCCCCAGCAGCGGCTTTAGGTCACTTACTGTTTACTTTGAGTATGGGCTTTGGGGTTATGATTACCTTTGGGTCCTATTTCAGGTCAGACACCTCTGTGCCACGAGCGAGCTTACAAATATTAACAATGGATACTTTAGTTTCTATTTTTGCAGCACTTTTGGTGTTTCCATTGGTGATGTCCATAGAGGGGGTTCGGGCCGGACCTGAGCTGTTATTTCAAACAGTCCCTGTATTGTTAAGCCAAATTAAAGGTGGAGTTATATTTGGAGTTGGGTTTTTTATTTGTTTATACGTAGCGGCTTTAGGGTCGAGCATTGGGTTACTCGAGACCATTATTGATAACGTGAGTACAAAATTTGAGACTAAGCGTTCAAAGGCGGCAATAGTTATAGGTGGCGTGTGTGTTGTGATGTCCATATTGCCATCGTTTTCGAGTAATTTTTTTAGTCATATATTAACTCAATCAGGCGGGGTTTTTAAGCTGTGGGATGAGCTGCTCATTAATTGGACTCTGCCCTTATTAACATTAATTGTAAGCCAGGTGGCCTTATATAAATTAGATCAAAAAACCTTAAAACAAGAGTTTTTTGACGAATCCAGCCCTATGAGTCCCTCTGTTTACACCCACTGGCGATTTATTATTAAATGGGCGGTAGTGCCTGTGACAGTGGTGTGTTTAGTTTTACAACTTATTGGTTTATTTTAAAAGTTAACACCAACTATGGCTAACGCACTAATTACATCTCCACCTGGGAAGATCCCTGTAGGGTCGTTGTCAATTTCAAGTTCTTGAGTCTCATTAGCAAAGTTAATTAAATGAAACATCCCCTGAAACCCAATATACATTTTATTTTGCAACATCGGAAACTCGATGCCGGCACCAATTTCAAACCCGTTAGTGCTATCTTGCCCAATGTTTAAAGAGGCATCGCTAGAGATGGTCCTGACCACCTGGGCAAAGCCAACAATTAAATAAGGGTTTAAATCAGCAAGTCCTCGAGTTACATTTTGCGTGTTAAAGTAATACTTTATATCAATGCCAAACATAGTGAGTTCAGAGCTGTTGCTAAACGTATTCTCAAGGTTAGATACAGCACTGGCAGTACCTTGGCTTGATAAGTACGTAAACTGTAAAGCAAAGCGCAGGTCAAAAAAGTAAGTGATGTAAATTCCAAAGGGGGTTGAGGAGCTAAAGACCTCAGCCATCGCCTCTGTGTAAACTTGAGTCCCGATCATGATTCCAGCGTTAAAAAAACGACCATTTTTAAAAAAGTTAATGTCGGCTTCTTCTTCGGCGTCCTCTGAAAACTCACTAAAATCAGCAAAAGGGTCAGTACTCCCAGAATTATTTTGAGCCATTAAGTAGCCAGTGGGGGCCGCTTGAGCCTGCTGAAAAACCATGCAAAAACAGAATAAAAACAAAACGGCTAACTTCACTAAATGCCTCCAAGTGTTAAGGGTCTATTATAATACTAAAAGGCTCTAAATCTTAAGCCTTTTGACTCTCAGCAACTGACCTAAGTATTGAATTTTCATATAAATTTTGATAGGTTCAGGCCCTCTTAAGGAGTCTGTCGATGGCTATTGACTATAAAAGTTCTGGGGTAGATATCGCTAAAGGCGAGTCTCTTGTCGATTGGCTTAAGGGGAGTGATCCCACTCCAGAGTCGTTAAAAAAACAAGTGGTTTCAGGTATTGGTGGGTTTTCGGCACTTTTTAGTGTTAACTTTTCGCAAATGAAATCTCCGTGTTTAGTGAGTGCTACTGACGGGGTGGGGACAAAAATTAAACTGGCCTCAGATTTTAATCGTTACGCTGAGGTGGGGCAGGACCTCGTCGCCATGTGTGTTAACGACATGATCTGCTGTGGCGCTAAGCCTTTATTTTTTTTAGACTACTACTCAACCGGTCGATTACAGCTCGAACCAGCTAAAGAGTTTTTAACAGGTGTTAGAAACGCCTGTATCGAAAGCCAGTGTGTACTCATTGGTGGCGAAACAGCAGAAATGCCAGGTATTTATCAGGGCAATGACTTTGATGCAGCTGGCTTTAGTGTGGGCGTTGTTGATCAAGAAAAGGCACTAGGGTCGCACCTAGTTTGTGAGGGCGATCAAATTTTAGGTGTATCAAGTTCGGGCTTTCATAGTAACGGGTTTTCTTTAGTCAGAAAGCTTTTTAAAAGCGATATAGCCGACTGGATAGATCAACTCATTAAACCAACACATTTGTACCCTCAACTCGTGAGTCAGATATTATCTAAAACTAAAGCGCATGCCTTTGCTCATATTACTGGAGGGGGTATTGATAATGTGGCCCGAGTCATCCCAAAAGGGCTTCAGGCTAAGGTGTTACCTTGGGAAGTGCCTTCGTTATTTATTGAGGCTAAAAATCGCTCTAAGCTTTCGTGGGAGTCTCTGTTAAAAACTTTTAACTGTGGCCTTGGCCTTGTCGTTGTTTTACCAAAAGAGAGTGTCACAGTTGTTAAAGCCGAAGCTCAAGAGTTAGGGTTTGATTGTTTTGACCTAGGGAGTATTGTCACAGGCGATGAGCCTTTATTAGTAGACTATAACGGTTTTACGGAGCAAGGATGAGTCAAAAGTACGATGTAGCCCTTATTTCAATCTATGGCCGAGCCAACTGGTTAGCTGCAGAGCTGGCTGAAAAGGGCAAGAGTGTTGTTTTAATTGATGTAAGCCAGCTTTTTGGGCACTGGGCCCCTGAAGACTGGGAGGGTCCTTTTGGTTTTTTTCATGCAGATACTTTAAAGGCTTCACAAAAAGAGAGGCTCTCTGAAGACGATTACCACGAGGCTGTTGATGAGGGTTTTGTTCTGTGGTTAAGCTCCGGCCCCATAGAGTTAAAGGGGAGTTTGTCGGCTCACTGGTTATCTGATTTTGAAAACCAAGGTGTAAATGTTCAACATGTCTCTGGAGTAAATAACAAAACTGAGTTGCAGGTGAGTGAGAGTGCTCAACAGCTGCAAAAAGAAGAATTTCAGCACTCTTGGTTTGCTCACCTCTCCCATCAAATGGCCTCAAATGTATTTTTAGACAACAATGAGTCTGTCCGTCGTGGTCGCCCTTTAAACCTTTTCTCGCCCTACTATATTCGAAGAGTAAGTCGGAGGGGGCTAGAGCAATCCCTAAATTGGTGCAAGACCAAAGGAGTCACTGTTATTAGTGGGGCCAAGGTTGTTGATATGCAAGTTGATAAAAAGTCAGTCTCAGCACTTGAGGTAGAGTCCGCTCACTCTGAGGTGATAGATGCAGATAATTTTATTTGGATGCTCAGCTCTGACGAAAGCCAAAGGTTTTCAAAAAAAATAACAGAAACCCTCTATCCTAATGGGGCGGTTGAAAGCCAATGGGCTTGGGTTCGCTATCGTTTAAAACTCAGTAAAACATTAGCGACAGAGTCTTTACCATTAAAGTTTGTTATTATTGATGACCTAGAGCTCACCTGGGCCTATGAAAACATGTGTCTTGTTCAAAAAACAGTCCAAGAAGACTCATTAGATGTATGGGTACGTATACCCACACAGCACAGGTTTCAAAAGTCATACCTTGAAAATTTAAGTAGTTTTATTTGTAAATTAATTCATAAAAAAGTCCCTGAGTCATACCCTGAGGTCGTAGATATGCCCCAAGACTATCATTATAACTATGAGGCCCTAGGGCCCCCCAGGTTTCCGGTTTATGACCGAGAAGAACTAAAAACTTTTAAACCCAGCATATTTAATAATGTTTATTATGATGGCCCGGAGTTTTGGGTCAACATGGACTGGGTGGGACAGTTTCAAAGACAAGAGCGGATATTAAAAAGTTTGAGTGAACATAAAGGAGAGTCAACTTGATAACTCGCTACACCCGTAAAGAAATGGCAGAGGTTTGGTCATTAGAGTCTAAATTTCAAAGCATGTTAGATGTAGAAATTGCTGTGGCAGAGGTCCAGGCCCAATTAGGTATTATACCAAAAGTTGCGGCAAAGGACATAAAAGCTAAATCAAAGTTTAATGTTCAGCGTATTGAAAAAATAGAGCAAACAACAAGACATGATGTCATCGCTTTTGTTACAAATGTGGCTGAGAGTGTGGGCAAAAACGGGCGCTTTATTCACTTTGGTTTAACGTCTTCTGATGTATTAGATACGGCTCTGAGCTTGCAAATAAAAAAGGCTTCAAAAGTTTTACTAAAATCCATATCAAGGTTTGAGAAGGCGCTACTGACTCAAATCAGAAGGCATAAATCAACCCTTTGCACCGGTCGCACGCATGGCATGCATGCCGAGCCTACAACCTTTGGCATGAAGTTATGCGGTATACTCTCAGAGCTTCGCCGAAATAAAGTTAGATTTAATCAAGCCGTCGATCAAATACAAATCTGTAAGCTAAGCGGGGCCGTTGGTACCTATTCGGCCCTATCACCACAGGTCGAAAGAAAAGTGGGCCAAAAGTTAAAATTAAAGCCAGAGACCATAGCCACTCAGGTAATCCCTCGAGATCGTCACGCTGAACTTATGCATGTGATGTGTTTACTAGGGGCT
This sequence comes from Pseudobdellovibrionaceae bacterium, assembly GCA_030591685.1. Taxonomy (GTDB): domain Bacteria; phylum Bdellovibrionota; class Bdellovibrionia; order Bdellovibrionales; family UBA1609; genus JAUVAX01. Next base: position 17,580 of record JAUVAX010000007.1, read on the forward strand.
GGGGTTGAGCGCCTCTCAGTTGAGTTGCGGCACTTACAAAGAACTGAGGTCGGTGAAGTTTCAGAGGGGTTTTCAAAGGGGCAAAAGGGCTCAAGTGCTATGCCTCATAAAAAAAACCCTATCAGTAGTGAAAACCTAACCGGCGCGGCCAGAATGCTCAGGAGCTTTGTCGCCGCCTCTTATGAAAACATCGCCCTATGGCACGAACGTGATATTAGTCATTCGAGTGTTGAGAGGGTATTTTTACCCGACGCCTTTATGTTATGTGATTATGCCATAGACCGAATGGCTGGAGTTGTTGAAAACCTGGTTGTTGATAAAAAAAGAATGTTAAAAAATATGGATATTTCTCAAGGGCAACTTTTTAGCTCCCACGTATTATTAGAGCTTGTCAATCAAGGGTACTCCCGCGAAGAGGCCTATAAGCACGTTCAAAGAGTGAGTCACTCACTTATAGAGGGTGAGAATTTAAAGGGTAAGCTACTCACGGATAAACTGTTAAAGAAACATTTAAATCATAAAAAAATAAATGATATATTTTCAGGCAAAACCCACATAAAAAATATTGAAAAGCACATTGGTGCTTTTTTAATAAAAAAAGGATAAACAGTGTGAGTTACAAAAAGGGTGAATTTTTATACGAAGGCAAGGCGAAGACCATTTATAGTGTGTTGTCTGATGAAAATTTCGTGTGGTTGGAGTTTAAAAACTCCTTAACGGCGTTTAATGCTCAAAAAAAAGGTGAGTTTGAAGGTAAGGGTAAAATTAACCTAGAAATTACAAACCATATCTTTAAATATTTACAATCTAACGATATTAAAACTCACTGGGTTCAAGAAATGAGCGAAAGTGAAGTTGTGTGTCAAAAATTAAGTATTATCCCCCTAGAGGTCGTTGTACGAAATATAACAGCCGGATCATTGGCTAAAAAGTTTAATTTAAAAGAGGGTGTTCAGTTAAAAAAACCACTCGTAGAGTTTTTTTATAAAAAAGATGAGTTGGGTGACCCCTTTATAAGCGACGAGCAGGCCTTAGTTTTAGGGTTTGTTGAGTCGCAAAAAACATTAGATGATTTAAAATCAAGGGCATTAAAAATAAATGAGTTATTAATTCAGTTTTTTGATAAATGCGAGATTTCATTAGTGGATTTTAAATTAGAGTTTGGCTTTGATTTAAAAAATAATATTTTACTGGCCGACGAGATCACCCCTGACTCTTGTCGCTTATGGAATAAAAAAACAGGTGAAAAAATGGACAAAGACCGATTCAGACAAGATTTAGGTTTAGTTAAAGAAAGCTATGAAGAGATATTATTAAAAATCCAACAAAACTGGAGTTTATAAATGATCGTAGGGGTAAAGATTTTACCAAGAGAAGAGGTTTTAGACTCTCAGGGCCGAGCTGTTGAAAACACCTTGCAACAGCATAACTACACTATAAACGGCTGTCGAGTGGGCAAATATATACAGCTCAACGTTGAAGCCTCTACAGAGGATGAAGCCTTAAAAAAAGCCAAAGAAATAACAGAATTTGTATTAATTAACCCACTTGTAGAGACCTTTCAGCTGGAGATCGTATGAAACGAGTCGGCGTTGTTCGTTTTTTAGGGACTAACTGTGACCGAGATGTTTTTAAGGCTATAGAGCAGGTCGGCCATACGCCTGAGTGGTTATGGTATGAAGACTCTTTTGAGGTTTCTAAATATGAGGCCTTAGTCATACCTGGTGGGTTTTCTTACGGTGATTATTTACGAAGTGGTGCTTTGGCGGCAAAAGCTCCTGTTATGAACTCAGTGAGTGAGGCGGCAAAAAAAGGAGTCCCCATTTTAGGTATTTGTAATGGCTTTCAAATACTATGTGAGGCGGGTTTGTTGCCTGGAGTTTTGATAAAAAATGAAGGTTTAAGATTTATTGATCAGTGGGTAAAATTAAACTTACAAACCCCTTTAAAATCATGGGGGGGCAGTGAAATAGATAAATGCGAGATACCTATAGCTCACGGCGATGGATGTTATTTTTTAGAGCCAGAGAGTTTAAAAAAAGTGATGGATCAAGATCAGATTTGGATGACCTATGATAAAAATCCAAACGGTTCAGTGGCTGACATTGCAGGGGTTACGAATAAAAATAAAAATGTAGCGGGTCTAATGCCTCATCCTGAAAGAGCGATGTGGGACTGGATGGGTAGCTCGTCGGGAACAAATTTTTTTGAATTCATTTAAAAGGGTAAAAAATGCAATCATTAAAGAAAAATTTAAAGCATTATAGGTTGAGCGAAAAAGAATACGAAAAAATAGTCACCTGTTTAGGTCGTGCGCCCAAAGGGGTTGAGTGGGCTATATTTTCAGCCCTTTGGAGTGAACACTGTAGTTATAAGAGCTCTAAGGTGCATTTAAAAAAATTTTACTCTAAAAACGAGCGAGTCAAAGAGAGCTTTGGTGAAAACGCTGGTGTTATTGATTTAGGGGACGAAGAGTCTGTTGCTTTTAAAATGGAGAGTCATAACCACCCCAGTTTTATTTCGCCCCACCAAGGGGCCGCCACGGGAGTGGGGGGTATATTAAGAGATATATTCACTATGGGGGCTCGACCCATTGCTCTTGGTAACTATCTTTGCTTTGGAGAGGCCACCGAGAAGCACATGCCCCATATTGTAGATGGTGTTGTGAGAGGTATTGCTGACTACGGCAACTGTGTTGGTGTGCCCATGGTGACAGGTCAAACAGAATTTCATAAAAGCTATAACCAAAATGTTCTGGTGAATGCTTTTGCCTTAGGCTATTTTGGGCCAGAGCAAAAGGTGTGTACCTCCGGGGCACATGGTGTTGGTAATTTAGTTGTGTACGTCGGTGCTAAAACAGGGCGAGATGGGGTACATGGGGCCAGTATGGCCAGTGAATCTTTTGATGATGACAGTGAAAGTAAAAAGCCAACCATACAAATTGGCGACCCATTTTACGAAAAACTTTTAATAGAAAGCTGCCTTGAGGTAATGAAGCATAACCTCGTTGAGGCCATTCAGGACATGGGGGCTGCTGGTTTAACCAGTTCGGCATTTGAAATGTCAGCTAAGGGTCAGGTGGGTGTTTCTATGCACTTAGATAAAGTCCCCCTGAGAGACTCAAGTTTAACACCTGAGGAGATTTTACTCTCCGAGAGTCAGGAGCGCATGCTATTAATTTGCCGCCCTGAAAACTTGGATCAATTAAAAAAAATATTTCATCACTGGAGTTTAGATGCCGAGGTTGTCGGTGAGGTTTTACCAACACCCAATGTGGACCTTTATTGGGATAATAAAATTATATGTAGCTTAGACCCCTCAGCCATTGTTGACAGTGCTCCGATTTACAATAGAGCTTATGAGCCATGGGAGTTTAAAAACAAAGTCACTGACTTAACTAAGCTTCATGTTGAGGACCCCGAAAACACATTTAAAAACATACTTAAGAGCTTAATGGGGGCCGAAAAAAGTTGGATTTATAATCAGTATGACCAAAGAGTCGGCGCTGCGACAGCAAGGGACTGCTCTGAGTCTGTAGGGGTGGTTGTGCTGCCTTCGAAAAGAGCCCTCGGAATAGTTTTAGGTTGTAGACCTTATTTAATGAGAATGGATGCTAGTATCGGAGGCATGGATGCCGTTTTTCACCCCTCATTACAGTTAGCACTAAAGGGTTTTACAGCTTTAGCGGTCACGGATTGTTTGAATTTTGGCAACCCTGAAAAATCAAACATTATGAGTGAGTTTGTAGCCTCAGTTGAGGGCATGAGTGAGGCCTGTGAGGCCATAGATGCTCCTGTTATAAGTGGTAATGTGAGTTTTTATAATGAAACAAAAACGACAAATATCACCTCAACTCCTTCCACAGGGGTGGTGGGGCTGAAGTCCTCTTTAAATAATATACCCACTGATCAATTTAAATCTTCTGGGGAGTTAATTTATTTATTAAAATTAGATCAAGTTAAAACCCTCGGGGCGGCTTGCGAGGTTTTAAACAGAGCCCCGCAGTTTAAAGGTGAGCTAGATGTAAAAGTGATTAATGAATGGTTAGGGTTTATTAGAAAAACGGTTCAAGAGGTCCCAATATCTTCGTCAAAAGCTGTGGGTAAATTTGGGTTGGCCTATTCAATTTTTCGTATGACGAGTGAAGGTATAGGAGCGCAGATTAAACTACCTGTTGGTTTTGAAGCTAATGATTTGTTTAACGAAACCCTTTACCAGGCCATCGTTACGATCTCCCCTAGCGAAAAGCAGTCCTTAGAGACAATGCTAAATAATATAAACCTAAAAAACTTCACCTACCACTTCGTAGGTGAAACTGGTGGGGATGATTTTAAAATTGAGGGACTCATTGATTTAAAGTTAAAAGATCTTAAAAATAAATATTCAAACTCGTGGGGTAAAAACTTTGAAACATTGGCGTGAAGAGTGTGCTGTATTTGGAGCCTGGGGGGACCCAGAGTCCAGTCAGATGACTTACCTAGGGCTCTACGCTCAACAGCATCGAGGTCAAGAGTCTACAGGCATAGTGAGTTTATTTGAGGGTCAACATATTACTCATAAAGGGTTAGGCCTTGTGGGTAAGGTGTACAAAGAAGATGATTTAAAACGCCTTAAAGGGGACGGCTCTATAGGGCACGTGCGCTACTCGACAATGGGGGATAATTATTTAGAAAACGCTCAACCTCTGACGGCCACATTAACTTATGGGCCCATTGCCATTGCTCATAATGGCAATATTATAAATGCTAATGCTTTAAGAGAAGAACTTATTTCAGACGGGGCTATTTTTCAGGGCACTAACGACACCGAGGTGCTATTGCATTTGCTGGCTCGAAACCCCAAGGGGAACTTTCGTGAGTCTTTAAAGCACTCATTGTCTCGCCTTGAGGGGGCGTTTTCAATTGTTATATTAACCTCTAAGGGCCTTGTTGCCGCAAGAGACCCGTTAGGGTTTAGGCCTTTAGTATTAGGGCGAAGAAGCCTTGATAATGGTAAAAAAAGTATTGTAGTCGCCAGTGAGACCTGTGCTTTTGACCTTATAGGGGCCGAATATGAAAGAGAAATAAACCCTGGTGAAATTTACTGGGTCACTGACGAGGGAGAGGGTTCTGAGCTATTCTCAGAGAACCCAAAAAAAGCCCAGTGTATTTTCGAACACGTGTATTTTTCAAGGCCAGACTCTGTTGTGTTTGGTAAAAATGTTTACGAAACCCGTAAGCAAATGGGGCGTTGCCTTGCTAAGGAAGCTTCTGTTAACGCTGATTTAGTCATTCCGGTGCCTGACAGTGGAGTGCCTGCAGCCATTGGTTACTCTCAAGAAAGCGGCTTGCCCTTTGAGTTTGGTATTATTAGAAACCATTATGTGGGTCGAACGTTTATTCAGCCCAGCCAAAGCATACGTAGCTTTGGAGTTAAAGTAAAACTAAACCCTCAAGCTGAGGTGTTAAAAGGCAAGAGCGTTGTCGTTATTGATGATTCTATTGTGCGAGGGACGACGAGTAAAAAAATCATTCAGTTAATAAGAAACGCTGGGGCTAAAGAGATTCATTTTAAAGTGGCCTCCCCCCCCACGACAGGTTCTTGTTACTATGGCGTGGATACGCCTAGGCGAAAGCAATTGATTGCTTCTGAAAAGTCCTTAGATGGGATTAGGGAGTTTATAGGGGCTGACACACTCTCTTATTTAAGTATGGATGGGATGCTCGAAGCCGTAAGCGGGGACAAAAACAAATTTTGTGCCGCCTGTTTTGATGGTGAATACCCAACAAAACTTTATAATAAGTAATTTTTTTTAAAAGTTATTATTGATGTGTTTTCAAAGCGCCTCCCAAGGGAGCTTTATAACTCTATTATTAATAGCCACTTTTTTAGTGTTGAAGTTTTCTGGTTTTAAAAATTATTAAATACTCAAAAAAAAATAGTGTGAACACGTGACTTTAATAACCGAGTTTATTTACCAAAGTGTAAACCCGGAGTGAAGACTAAAAAATAGGTTATTTTTATTTTGCGTAAAATTTGACGGGAAATTTTCAAACTCTAACTCTTGGTTTAAAATTTGATTGTAGCCCACTTCAAATTTAAAGTTCAGCGTGGTGTTTCCGAGGTCTCCTATTTTTATTCGACCTATTTCGGCCCCTAAAATATAATCAATGGCTTTATGTTGCGAGCGCATGTTGTTGTTTGAGGTGGGGGCTCCCTCTCTACAAAGTGCTCCTTGGAGGTTTTCACACACGATATGCTGGTATCCGTCTCGCCTTTGAAGGCTTGAGTAAAGAGTGATATCGACGCCAAAAAGTTGGCCCATTTTTTTGGCAGCAAAAACCTGTACTCCCCAAGAGCTATTAACACCAATAAAGGCACCCATGCCGGCTTTTGAGTCGTCGTTAAACCAAGCATCATATTGGGTGCCAATCCCATCAGTCATAGCATATATATAATAATCATTATTAAATCGGTAATGAGTGCCGAGGGTTCCTATAAGTGTCGGTCGGTCGGGTTTAAATACATAACCATCACTGAGGGTGATACTCACGTCATCGTCAACGCCAGCAAAGCGTATCCAGTAGGGGTTTGACGGGCTTTTAGTTTGTGGGGTGATTTCAGCAAACACAGGTAGGTGAGGGGAGCGAATGTTTTTTCTTGTTAAAGGGACCTCGCAACCTGTTTGCAGAAAACCAACACATAAGAAAAAGCATAAATATTTTATTACCATATCCATTTTAACCCCATCATTGGTGTAGAGTTACTGCTTATGATCGGGATAAACTGTGGTGTTAAGAGAGAAGCCTGAGGTTTTTTCTTGTGGTTTCTGCGCGTAATTACGTTGGCAAACATTTGTCCCAGGGCTAAGCCTATGGGGTAATCACTAATCCAATGTAAACTTGTACCCACGAGTCCAACAGCAATAAGCCCTGTTATGGGGTAGCCTACCCAGGGGATCCAAGGAACATGATTGTAGTTGTCCCATATAATTAAAAACGTGGCATACGCCGTAGCTAAATGGCCAGAAGGTACGGCATCGTATTTTTGCACATTTCGGTGGTAAATACCCTGTTCAGGGAAGGGGACCCAGTTGCCAGTACGGGTTGAGGTTCTTAGTGGGGCCTCTCGGCCAGTCACATGTTTCATGAGTTGTACGACAGCCCCAGTGGCTAAAATAACCTCTGTGATTTGTTGGGCCGTTCGTAAGGCTAAGTGATCATCGGCGACGGCCCCATAAGCTCCAAAAACACCCGCTAAAGAGAATTGAAAAAATCCATCCCCAGCACTTACAAAATGAAAGTTCATCACTTGCATAGAGCGGCTATCATCGTGCATGTCCTTGAAGTACTGCCAGCTTTCGTAATCAGTGGCAACGGTAACAGCTGTCCAGGCCATGACATTCCAAAAGGCTGAGCGATTTTTGGGGTCAACAAGGTCATTTTTAAATAACATCCAGTCTTCGGGTAGGTTTTTAAAAGAGTCTAAAAACCCAGGGACTATAATGTCCTCATTTTTTGGCGGATAATCAGCCGCTACAATAGGTTTGATAAAAAACAAGAGTACAGCCCCAAAAAGGATTGTTTGTTTAATCAATGTTAAAATTGTTTTTGCCATATTAATCCGCCGCCATCACTAAGTGCTACTGGGGTTATGTTTGAATGTTGATTTTCATGTACAGCGCGGGCCCAAAAAACACCGATAGTGGCCCCCATTAATATATCACTGGGCCAGTGGGCATTCGCGTCGAGCCGTTGAAGGGCCACTAATAGGGCAATGGGGTATGCAATACTAGCGGCTTTCCAGCCGTACTCATAAGTTAGTGCTGTGGCTGTGGCAAAAGCTGTTGAGGTGTGGCCTGAGGGCATAGAGTGCCCGCCGCCATTGGGACGGTCCCTGTTAATGGCGGCTTTAAGTAGTGCTGTTGACACCCCCGTGTAAGTAATCGTGGCGAGATGAGAGAGGGCTTCACTATGGTGTTCAAAAAAATAATACTGACTGACGGCAATGGCTACGCCTGGGATGCCGGTCCCTAAAAAATCACCGGCATCGTTTAAGTCTTGCGAGAGGTTTATGTTATTTTGTATAGACTTTAAGTGTGCGGGGTCAGAACCCTTGAGTAAGCTTGCCGCAGCGATGCCAGAAAAAAGTATAGTAAGCCCTCGGGAGTCTGTGGCCTTTATAAGTGTTGGTTTGATGCTCTCTTGCCACACTTGAGCTTTCGCCATAAGAGGCAGCATACAGCAAATTATAATGAGTCGTTTGTACATCCTGAGTCCCTAAAATTGAAGAGCTAAGGTTGCCTTAAAATTTGATTTATGTAAACCCTGTTGGTATCCCTAATGGCTCTTTGCATTACGTGATTAAAGAGGTGCAAACTGTGATACTCTGTACCGGTATTTAGTTTAATTAAGGGGGGCTTTATGAGTGCGTGGCGAGGTATAAATGCGGGAGACACCATTGACTTAGTCGCACCGGCCTCTCAATGCGATAAAGCTCTTTTACAAAGAGGTATAAAAGTTATTGAGTCTTGGGGCTTAAGGGTTCGTGTTTCTAAAAAGATTTTCGCCTCTCACCCTTACCTGGCTCAATCTGACGAACAAAGGTTTGAGCTTCTAAAAGAAGCCATTTTAAACCCAGAGTCTAAAGTCATTTGGGCTGTCCGGGGGGGGTATGGATGCTCACGAATTGTTGAAAAATTAAGCAAATTAAAGCCAAAGACTCCCAAAATATTTATAGGCTACAGTGATAACTCATGGCTTCACCATATGTTTAATGAGCTATGGGGATGGCAGGGGCTGCACGGCCCTCTTGTTGCTGAGCTTGATAGTGGTAAGCTTTTAAAATCAAACTTAAAAGCATTAAAAAAATACTTACTAGCCCCTGAGTTAAAAACAACTTATGGGGGGTTAAGGTTGCTTAATAGCGTTGATAAAAAAATAATCAAGGGCCCTATTGTGGGTGGTAATTTATCTGTTTTACAAACAACATTGGGCACTTCAAGGCCCTTTAATTCACGAGGTAAAATAGTTTTCTTTGAGGATGTGGGCGAGAGGGGCTATTCGGTGGATAGGATACTCACTCATTGTGCGCAAGCCGGTGTTTTTAAAGGTGCAAAGGCTATAATTTTTGGCGAGTTCACAGGGGCTCAAGAGCCTTCAGGTAAGACTTATATTAAAAAGGCACTCACTGAGTTTTCTAAAGAGTTTAAAATCCCTGTTTTAACAGGTTTAAAGGTGGGGCATGGCCCACATAATCACCCCATTCATTTATACAAAAAGGCTCAAATTAATTTAGGCCAAAAATCAGTTCTTTCGGTGTTCAATGAGTCATAAATATAACAATCAATTACTTAACAGATTACAAACGTACCCTGTTGAGTTGGACCAAATCACTCAAGGGGTGCAAATTCAAGTGTACCTTCGGGGGCGTAAAAAAATCGACCTTAATGTGGGCAAGACTTATAAGTATTATGACCTCGCCTCGCTGACAAAAATTATATTTACGACCTCCGCTTATATGTGGGCCTGTAAAAAGAGTCAGTTAAGTGTTGAGGACTTAGTGGTTCACTATCTACCTTGGTTTCCATTTAAGAACGCCAAAATAAAAGAGCTACTCAATCACACGGCTGGGTTTAAGGCCTGGGCCCCAATTTATAAAATGATCAGTGATAAAAATATTCATGGCGATAGCTGCCATAAATTAAAAGCCTTTTTGGCGAGCCAAAAAAAAAGACGCTCCCCAAAAGCATTGTATTCAGATTTAGATTTTTTAACTTTAGGGTTGCTCTTAGAAGAGGTTTTTAAAAAACCATTACTTCATATTTGGAGTGACATAGCTCCTATGTATGGCAAGAGGAGCACTCTTCATTTTTCGGCGAACAACAAGCCCTTATATTCAAAAAAAGATTATGCACCCACCGAAGCCTGCCCTTGGCGTAAGCAAGTTTTGAGGGGGCAAGTGCACGACGATAACACCTGGGCCCTTGGGGGAGTGCAAGCTCATGCCGGGTTGTTTGGCCGTATTGAAGATGTATCTCAATGGGGGTTACTACTAAGAAGGGCATGGATAAAAAAAAGTAACTCACGAGCTTTTGACTCTAAAACTGTAACAAAGTTTTTAAAGCGATCTACGCCCAAAAAAAATGGTGATTGGGGCCTGGGGTTTATGTTGCCAACATCTGGGCATGCGAGTTGTGGTCAATATTTTTCATCCACGTCAGTTGGGCATACGGGTTTTACCGGGACCTCCCTTTGGTTAGACCCCAAAAAAGATTTACTTGTTACGGTACTAAGTAATCGTGTACACCCCACAAGAGAGAATCGAGAGTTTGTAAAATTTAGGCCTTTTATACATGACCAGGTCGTTGAAATATTAACCCAAAACGGGGAGTTTGTAGCGTGAGTTTAAAGCCAGGGAGTCATATACATTTGATGGGTATTTGTGGGGTGGCTATGGGGTCTTTGGCTGGTATTTTAAAAAATATGGGTTTTAAGGTCACTGGTAGTGATCAAAATATTTACCCCCCTATGTCTACACAGCTTAAGGGTTTAGGTATTGAAATCATGCAAGGGTATAAAAAAGAAAACCTCACTCCACGGCCTGATTTAGTTGTTGTTGGTAATGTGATAAGTAAAAATTTTGAAGAGGCCGAAGAGCTGTTTAAATCAGACATCCCCTATACGAGTTTACCAAAAGCTGTGGGGGATTTTATTATTGAAGACAGAAACTCTATTGTGCTCACGGGGACTCATGGTAAAACTACAATGACCTCAATGATGGCTTGGGTGAGCGAGGTCTGTAAAAAAAATGCGGGCTATTTAGTGGGGGGGATCCCAATAAATTTTAACCAGTCTTTTAGGTCCCCGCAAAGTCCTTGGTTTATTATTGAGGGGGACGAGTACGACACCGCTTTTTTTGATAAAGTGCCTAAGTTTATTTACTACAAGCCTAAGTATGTTGTTTTAAGCAGTATTGAGTTTGATCATGCTGATATTTATGACTCTGTTGATGAAATTAAAGAGTCCTTTAAGCGCCTTATTGAACTGATCCCTAAAGAAGGGGCCCTCGTTTGCCGTGCCGAGGACAAAAATATACAGTCACTTATAAAGTTTGCTAAGTGTAAGGTTGTGACTTACGGATTTGAAAAGGCGGACTACTGTGCTTTTGATCGCCAAAATATTTCAGGGAGAAACCATTTTATTGTTAACTTTGAGGGCTCAAATATTGCGGATATAGCATTAAAGCAATTTGGCCCACATAATACGCTAAACTCATTGGCGGTGTACGCCTTGGCTCGTGAAATGGGTTGGCCCATGCACAAGGTGTTACAGGGGTTGGCGAGTTTTACGGGGGTAAAAAGAAGGCAAGAGGTCATAGGCGAGCCCCAAGGGATTACTTTAGTTGAAGACTTTGCCCATCACCCTACCGCCGTGAGTTTAACGATTGATTGTATGCGTGAGGCCTATGGCAATGAGCGTAAGCTTTTTACAGTCTTTGAGCCCCGATCAGCCACCGCTCGAAGAAACATATTTTTTAATGATTATATAGAGGCCTTTAAAAAAGCAGATGTGGTTATTTTACCAAAGGCCTTTGATCAGGGTAAAATTGACCCTTCCGAAAGGTTTGATTCGAAAGTCTTTATAAAAGAGCTTAAAAAACAAGGGGTTGAGGCCTATTTTTTACCTGAAATCGATGAGATAATAGAGTTTATAAAACAAACAGCAAAACCTAAAGATGTTGTGTTACTTATGAGTAACGGTGCCTTTGGTGGGATTTATAAGAAGCTCATAAAGGCGTTAAAGCCTTAATTCATTAAAGTGTAAAAAACGTCTAAATGCCCTTAAAATAGGCTTTTTTGAGCCCCCCTTTTTTTTAATTTAAGGTGTTCAGTTTCTACCTACAATACATTTGAAAAATGGGTGCGATTTCTATTAATGTTTATAATTTAAGCCCTTTAATCCAAAAGCTCTGGGTGTTTTTAAGGAAGCGGCATAACTATATGTTATTTCAGGTGTTTTTGCGGCGACATATTTATTGCTTTTCGTGTCTTCAATTGAGCATCTCCTATTGAAAATCATATTAAAAAGAGTTAAAACTTCCCTGAAAAAGCTTAATACTTTTAAATAAGAGGATTCATAAAAATGAACAATGCCCCATTTATTGAAAAATCCCTTGAGGGACACCTTGGTACGTTAAGTAAAGATGGCGCTTTAATGGTCAAAACAGGGGCAAGCACCGGCCGCTCAACAAAAGAGCGTTTTGTTGTAAGGCAGGCTGAAATTGAAGATGATATTGAGTGGGGAGATGTTAACCAACCCATAGCCCCTAGTTTTGCTAAAGAGTTTTTTGATCGTTTAGAGGCGCGGGTCGATGCAAACGATCCACTAGAAATGGATGGATACGTGGGGGCCTTTAAAGTAAAGGTTAAATCATCAAGCCCTTGGCATATTGCTTTTGCAAAAAATATGTTTCGAAAAGAAGTTGTAGAGTCCTTAAAGGGCCAAATCCCTGAAGACTTAGAGATTACAATTATACATGACCCTTATGGTAAGGTTTCAGACTTAGGTTTAAATCATAAATATGAAAAAGCTATTATTTTAGACCCCCTAAAGTTAAAGGTGGGTATTATAGGCACCGCCTATGCCGGAGAAATTAAAAAATCAGCGTTTACATTGTGTAATTTTTTAATGCCAAAATTTGGCGTGTTACCGATGCATTCAAGTGCCAATTGTTTAAAAACAGGAGATAACTCGTCGGTACTTTTTGGTTTATCTGGTACAGGTAAAACAACTCTCTCAGCAGATCCAGAGCGGTTTTTAATTGGTGATGATGAGATCATTTGGTCTAAAAACGGGGTCTCTAATCTTGAGGGGGGCTGTTACGCTAAACTCATTAATTTAGATAAAAATAATGAGCCAGATATTTACAATGCGGCTAATAAGTTTGGTTCTATCCTTGAGAATGTCACTTTTAATTTAGAGGACCGAGAGGTTGATTTTTTTGACAATTCTTTAACAGAAAACACACGAGCCTCTTACTGTATAGAGGCCCTTGATAAAGTATTTGATCAAAAACAAGAGGCTCGGCCGCCTCAATCCATTGTATTTTTAACAGCGGATGCCTTTGGGGCTTTGCCCGCGATTGCTAGGCTTGACGAGTGGCAAGCACAGTATCATTTTATTTCTGGCTATACGGCCAAGGTGGCTGGAACTGAAATCGGAGTCACTGAGCCTGAAGCGACTTTTAGCTCCTGCTTTGGCGCCCCATTTATGCCTCGTCCGGCTTCAGTGTACGCGTCTCTTTTGGCTCGGCTCGCTAAAGAGTACAATGTCCCCGTATATTTATTAAATACAGGCTGGACAGTTGGAGGTTACGCTAAAGGCGAGAGGTTCCCCATTAATGTGAGCCGAACCTTACTTACAGCTATACAAAATGGTGAATTAGATAAAGTAAAAACAGTAAAACACCCCGTATTTGGTTTTGAAGTGCCCTTGGAGGTCCCTGGTGTTGACAGTCGATGGCTTGAAATACCTAATGGAGAGAGCGTACAAGCTCTTGCTGAAAAATTTAAACAAAACGCCCACAACAAAAAAGCCTCAATGACCGAAAGTATTATTGATCGCGGGGGCCCATTAACTATTAATTAAATCCATAATTGAGAAACTTAAAAATAAAAAATGCCTGTACATTTTTTTTGCACTAATGACGTAACGCCTATTGTCGCGTGAGAATATTTCATGGTCTGAGCCTATGAGAGCATGTATTTATTTTAATTCAAAAAAATAGCCCTTAAAGATTGAAAATATTACTCATATTGATTAGGTTCATTTTAATAATTTCGTGGGGGAATTAAAATTCATATAGGGGGAAAGCAATGAAAAATTTGCATCTAAGTATTGCCTTGTTGATGGCTCTTTTAACGGCCTGCTCATCAAAACCTAATGTAACACCAAAAAATGAAATTAAAAAATACTTTAAACTCTCTAGTATCAACCCAATAGGCGTAGAGCGGTCACAAATTCATATACATAAATCAGCACTCGAAAAGGAGTTTTTGCTAAGAGCGTCTTTGATTCAACAAGACCAGTCACCAAGCTTTCACGGTTTAAAAAGTCGGGTGGTTTCGTTTCGACAAAAGGGCGATAAGGTTTACATGCTAGAGGCCACTCAGGGGCATGTTGTTTCTGAGGCTATCCCTGCTCAATTTTTAATTGCTGAATTTGATATTAAAGATCAAAGTGAAGAGGCGTTAACTATAGATTTTAACTTAGGCATGAGCCAGCTCTTCTTAGGTAGCTCATGGCATGGGCAAGATTATGAAGGCGGCAAGTACGTTAACGAATTTGCAACTATCAAGTCTAACCTTAGTTATATTTCAAAGGCCTACTTTGCAGACGAGCAAACTCTCGTAATTAATCAAGTGTTGCAACTTAATAATGCAGCCGCGTTAGAAAGTACATCAGGGTCTGTGCAAGTAAGGTATTTTTTATCTCCTTACATAAAAAATTCTAATTTTGTACCGGTGGTCTCAAAAAGCTTTGAACAGTTTGGTTTTTTTGAAGTTTCCCCTCAGTTTGAGCTCGGCGGGGTTACAAAAAGTTATGCCTCCAAGTTTGATCACAATAAAACAATATCATATGCTATTTCAGCAAACACACCGGCCGAATACAAACAGGCCGTAAAAGATGGTGTCCTATACTGGAACAAGGCTTTTGGTTCAGAGGTCATAAAGATTGTAGAGATCCCTGAAGCTATGTCTGCCCCTCAGGCCCATATAAATATAGTTCAATGGGTGCACTGGACAGAGGCTGGTTTTGCGTACGCTGATGCTCAAGGGGACCCCCGAACGGGTGAAACTTTAAATGCGCAAGTTTATTTAACAAGTGTATTTGCAATTGGGTCAAAGATTCAGGCTCGTAGGTTATTGAAAAAAATAAACCCATTAAAAGCAAATGAGCCGAAGAATAAATATGGCTTAAAAAGTTTTGAGCCCTCTCATTTGTGTGAGTTTAAAAACACAAAACAATGGGAGCAAAAAATACAAAGTTTACTGGCTTCAGGAGTGAGCGATGAGCAGCTTTTAAAGTTATCTCAAGATCAAATCAGGCAGGTAACAGCCCATGAAGTCGGACATACGTTAGGTTTAAGACATAACTTTGCTGGTTCATTGGCATCTAATGTTTCAGCGCTTAACAAGAAAAGCGTATTTGAAAGTTATGTAAAAAAAGGTAAAACCCCTGAGGGAGTCGTTATTTCATCTACGATGATGGATTATTTAGGTGCAAGAGATGATTTTATGGTGGGAGATCAAGCCGTAACAAAAAAAACCGCCTTAAAGTATGATGACCTTGTTATTAAAAATTTATACTTAGGTGTTGAAATAAATAAATCTGAGACTCCACTTTTTTGTACAGACTCTCATGTAGCCGCCTATGTAGACTGCGAAAGGCATGATAGTGGTTCAAGTATTACAGACTATTCAAAGTTTGAGGTGTTTCGCAGGCTTGAGGTTCTGCCAGGCATGATTGTTAACTCGCTAATATCCTCTAAGTTCGGCCTTCGAAAAGACCAAGTCACCCCTATTGAGGAGTCAACGTTTAATAATATACCTGGGTATGCGGCTTGGGCCTTAGGCCCAAGGCTTCAGTTACTCACAGCATTAGGTAATAAGCCCTTAAGTATTAAGGTGGAACGAACATACTCATATATAGATGAATCAAATATTGATAATGTTAAAACCCAGCGCTATGACGAATTACTCTCAGATATTAACAAGAGTGGAACTTTAATGAGTGTTCTACAACTCATCCCTGGTGATCTGTCTGAGGCTTGGTATAAAGCGCTTAAAAATAAAATGGATGCAGGTGAATACGACTCCGGCGTTACTGATTTTGGGGTTAATTATGAGCTAACAACTCACGATAAAGAGATTGTTTTAAGAAAGGCGAAAGCTTTATTTAATAAAATTAATGAGTACCTTTTAGATATGTCGTTACAAATGCTAATGGCGACAGGTCAGCTGCCGGACCATAAACTTTCAACTGAGTTTGCTAGTTACTTGCAGGTGGCTCTAATGAACTATGTTTTTGCTGTTGAAGAAGACCGGGTAGTTAAGGGCTTTATGTATGAAAATATACCCAGTGGCACAGGGATGACATTAAATGCAGAAGAGTCTAGTGCTACAGCCATTGAGCTCCCCGTGTTTAAGTATAAATTTAAAACACGAATGCTAGCGGCTCAGTTGTTAAAACTCGGGCGTAGTGAGGCGCTTGAGTGGGGCTTTGTAGAGCGTATGTTGAATGTTGAAATAATGAAAGAGCTCCTTAAGCAATCTACGCCTGATTCAAGTAAGGATAAGGCTGCAGAAAAATCTGTTGATGATGAGGCCGCTCAAAAAGCCCAAGTAGAAAAGGACATCAAAGAGCTCCAACGGTTACTTTCACCAGAAGTTTTAAGATGGAATATTGAGAATAATATAATTTTATCAGTTCTTTCTAAATAAGTAAGATTATTATATTTAATAAAAAATCAAGTAAGTACATAAATATAAGGGGCTAATGGGCCCCTTATGTTTTTATGGGTAAGTTTATTTTTATAGTTTGAGGTAGTTTTAAATTCATCAGGCTTTGAAATTTGTTCGTTATTTAAGTAGAGACTGTGCTCTAGCTGACCATCACTGCTGAGGGAGTAGAATTCTTTAATCGTGTAAGTTTTTTGGTTTAATTTTAAATCCCAATAGAGAGTGGCTTGAAGGGCTGTTGTTTCCCCAAAAGCCCACCAGTAACGGATATTGGATTTATAATCAACAGCGACCTCTGTAAAATTAGAGTCATAGATAAGCCCATAGACACGTTCGTTAATAGATGAGTTGCCTGAGTTGTGTGTAGTAAAAATCGTAATTTTTGTAGCTCGACCTGAAAAATTTATTTCATTTAAAAGAGTTTTTGGTAAAGAGTTGGGATGAGTGATTTTGAGGTTCACCTGCATAGGAACAGTGTGAATGACTCGGTGTTTGAAATTGTTAGTCGTAGGGTTGATGGTTTGGGTAAATTTAAGTGGGCAATTTTTAGGGCCTGAGATAGGGTTTGTGATTAAAAACGATTTATTATACAGAACCCTTTGGATAAGCTTGGGTGATGGGTGTGATTGTATGCGGCAGTTCTCTTTGATGAAGTTAATCGTATCATCTTTAACACTTGGGTTAATAAACAGTGGCTCAAGAAAGTTTTCTCCAATTAACGATGTTAATTTGTGTGTGTACTTTAAACTAAAATAGATGCTAATAATTTTATTTTTCTCGACCTCGGTGATGGGCTTTGTGCTTGGGTCGTTAGGAGTTTGAGGGAGCGGGGGCTGTAAACGCTCTTCCGGCGCACAGGCGACAATATAAAATGTTAATAGAGGTAATAAGCATAGTTTTTTAATCTGACGGATGTTCACTCTCTATCCCCTTATGGAGCCATTTTTTATCAACTCTCGCCCCTTAAGAGCAAGCTAAAACAGTTCAAATCTATTTACGTTGAGCTCTGTTAAAGAGCGTTGCATTATTAAGCATTGCGTTATGTAATTTTGAGCCTCTATCTGCTCGAACAGTTACTCGTTGCTAATAACTGTAAAGTGACCTAATTTTAGCTTTTAAATTTGTAAAGGGGCTCTCCTATGTCAGATAAAAAGCTGACTCCATTGATGAGGCAGTATTGGGATATAAAAAATAATCATCTAGATAAGGTTTTACTTTTTAGAATGGGTGATTTTTTTGAAATGTTTCATGAGGACGCAATTATTGCGGCCCCTATCTTAGGAATCGCATTAACAAAGAGAAATAAAAAATCAAAAGATGACACCCCTATGTGTGGTGTTCCCCATCATAGTATTGCAGGTAAAATAGCAATGCTCTTAAGTGCTGGGCATAAAGTGGCTATTTGTGACCAAATTGAGGACCCGGCTCTGGCTCAAGGCCTTGTCAAAAGAGCCGTAACAAGAATTTTAAGCCCAGGTATGGTTTATGACCCTGAAACACTTGATGAGCAGTCAGCCAACTACATTTGCAGTTTTGATAACAACAGCATTGGTTTTTTAGACACTTCAACGGGAGTTGGATTTTATTATAAAATAGAGGGTTTCGCCCAAGCTTATGAGCTTATAAATATTTTAAACCCTGTTGAGCTAGTAGTGACACCTGAAGTGAGAAAAAGCATACAAAAAGAGTCGTTAAAGCTTCACTTAACAACTCATTCGCTCACTCAATGTAATTTACCCAGTAAAGATTTACCAAAAGCTATGGTGTGCCTTTTAGATTACGCCGTTTTCATGCAAGGGGCAGGCGTATTAACCACCCTGCGCCCCGTAGAAAAAAGGGTTTTATCTACAGGCATGCAAGTGTCAGCGACAGTACTTAGGCACCTAGAGGTCTTTCAAACCTATAAAGGTGAAACTAGGGGTAGCCTTTTTTTTGCGATTAATAGAACAAAAACTTCGGCAGGGGCTCGGTTATTAAAAAATTATTTGAGTTTTCCGTTTTCTGACGAGCCAGAAATTTCTAAGCGATTAGATCAAGTTGAGTATTGGGTTAATAGTTCGGCTCGATTAAAAGTGTTTCGCAGGATGCTTTCTAATATTGGTGATATTGAGAGGCGCCTGAGTAAAATCACCTCATCTAATTGTCATGCTAAAGATCTTCTTTCATTAGGAGAGTCCTTAGAGGCGGGGCTGTCGGCCACAGAATTTTATAAGCCCAAGTTCTTAAAAGAAGAGGGCCTCCTCGGTGTTCAAAGTGTCATCGAAAGTATTCAGAGAACAATTGACCTTGAGGCCCCCATCAATTTTAAATCCGGAGGGATTATAAATAAAGGGTTCATGCCCGCTTTAGATGAACTTATAGAACTTTCTGAAAATAGTAAGACATTATTAATACAAATGGAGCAGGACGAGCGTGAAAAGACATCCATACCGAGTTTGAAAATAAAGTATAATAATGTGTTTGGTTATTTTATTGAAGTCACTAATATTCATAAGCACAAAGTGCCGGATAATTATAAAAGAAAGCAAACCCTCAGTAATGCTGAGAGGTATATCACTCAAGAGTTGCACGAGTTAGAAGGAAAGGTACTCTCCGCAAAGTCTAAACGTATAGAACTTGAGTTAGAGCTTTTTAATGATTTGAAAACGCAAGTATTAAAATCAACTCAAAGCCTATTGAGTGCGGCCAGACTTTGGAGTGATTGGGATGTGTTTTCAAGCCTGGCATGGTTGTCGATTGAATATAATTATTGCCGCCCTGAGTTTTCAATAAATGGGGACTTGAAGATATCGTCTTCCAGGCATCCTGTTGTTGAGCAAGAGGTTCGTCGACCTTTTGTCCCAAATGACATTGAAATAAAAAAAGGGCAATGCCTGCTATTAACAGGCCCTAATATGGCTGGTAAATCAACAATTATGAGGCAGGTAGCCGTTACAGCGCTGTTAGCGCAAATGGGAAGCTTTGTGCCCGCCAGACATGCTGAACTCCCGGTGTTTGATAAATTATTTACTCGTATTGGGGCTAGTGATTTTTTAAACGAAGGCCTCTCTACCTTTATGGTTGAAATGCAAGAGGCTGCGCATATGGTTAAGCAGTCCACGTCTTCGTCACTATTAGTATTAGATGAGATTGGTAGAGGTACAAGTACTTACGATGGGATGAGTTTGGCGCAGTCACTTTTAGAGTACTTAATTTCAAAAAAAGGGTGCATGACTTTTTTTGCAACTCACTATCATGAACTTACAAGTTTAGAGGCGCGGTTTTCACAAATTAAAAATGCTCATATGACCATCAAAGAGAATAAGGGAGACCTTTTATTTCTTCACACTCTTGAACCCGGGCCAGCGAATAAGTCTTATGGGGTTCAGGTTGCTCGATTGGCGGGGTTACCTTTAGAGATCACAAAAAGAGCTCAAAATTTACAAACAACTAGGGAGGCCTTTGATTCGCCTGCGTCAGGTCAGATGACCCTCATGGGGGCCACGTTAGGGACTAGTGAAGACTCAGTACTAGAGCCTGAGAGTGAAGAGTTATTAGAGCAAATCAAGTCCACCTCCATTCAAAGCATAACGCCTATTGAGGCTTTAAATAAGATAGCGGCATGGCAACAAAAACTTATTTAACAAAAGAACAGCTCATCTCAGCTACGGATCATTTAAGTGTTCTTCGTGGTAAAATTAATGACCCAGAGAGTACGAGTTTAATTAACTTTGGTAAACAGTATTCAAATTGGTTAGGTGAGCAATTATTAGCAAGGCTTTCAGCGTCCAAATACTGGGGGCCATCATTGCCCATTGTGGTTGGATCGTGGGCCCGAGGGGAGCTGTGCCCTTGTTCGGACATTGATTTGATTTTTTGTGGACCCGAGGATCAAGTTAAGCACTTAGTTGATGATATCCATAGCCAAGGCCTTAAGCTTCGTTACCGCGTACCCGAGGACATTAATGATTGGTCTGTCGGGGTAGGGAGTTTTGACGTAACGGCTATTCTTCAAGCTCTCCCTTTTAGCATTGAGGCGGGCGCTCTATTAGCTCAACAACAAGAAATGATTATTAATAAAGGGCAGGCTTTTTCAAGCAAATTAATCAATGACATGTTGCTTGAGAGAGAGCAAAGAAGTCTGCGATACGATTCAATTTCAAGCTACTTAGAGCCCAATGTTAAATACGGGCCCGGAGGGCTTAGAGATCTACAGCAGGCCTTATATATTTGCGAATTGTTTTCAGTGCGTTTTCCGGACGTATACACACTTGTAAAAAAACTTGAGAGCTTTAAGTGGTTTTTTATATGTATTCGACACTGGGTCCATATTAATGCTGGTACAGATTTATTAAACGCAACTGTTCAAAAAGAGTTGTCAGAGTTTTGTGGTTTTGACAGTGTTATTGACTTTAATAAGTATTTTCATAAAACACTCAGTGAGGTTAGTTTTTATGCCGACTGGATTGTTGAAAGAGCTAAAATATCTGTAACTCAGATTAGTAAAATTGAAGAGCTAAATATAAAGTCTTTTTCGGGGTGTTTTAAAGTATTAAGCTCTAATTCGGGTATTTTATTTCAAGGAAAGGTAAGGCTGTTTTTAGATCAACCTAGTTTAAAAAAGCCCACTCGAAGGGCTATGGGTCAGCTAATGGCTCAGTACTTTGTGCCAGAGCAATCTGAGGAATTCATTGTGAGCTTGTTTCGCTCTAAGTTGATTAATGAAGTTGTGCCTGAAATAAACCGTGTTCAGGGCCTAGTGCAACATGATCAGTATCATAGGTATACGGTAGACGCTCATACGCTCCAAGCATTAAGAAGCTTTATAAGAGGGGTAAAAAAGCCAAGCTCTGTTTTTGGTTCTCTTGGTGTTTTTGTAAAAAAATTGAGCGCTTTGGATAAAAAAATTATTATGTGGACTTGTTTATATCATGATTTAGCAAAGGGGCAGCCGGGTTCTCATTCTGACCTAGGGTCAAAATTAGTACTCAAAAATTTAACTGACTTTGGGTTGCCTAAAAAGCTACTTGATGAGGTTCAGTGGTTGGTTGAAAACCATTTGATCCTTAGTGCTGCGGCCTTTAAACATAACCCTAAGGCGGCTTCTACCTGGCAGTACTTGCATAAAAAGGGCATTAATAAATCTAGGCTTATAAAATTGGCTTTATTTACAGTTATTGATATTCAGGCGACTAACCCAGATGCATGGACGGATTGGAAGGAGCGCCTGCTCAATGAACTTGTTATTGCCCTTCAGTCTAAGGGTGCGGATCAATTTATGGAGTTATTAACTCAAGCTAGAGATAAAAAAGTAGAACTCTCAGAAGACTTTGTAAAGGGCCTTGACCCAACACTTGTTGAGAACGTGTCAGTGGCACTTTTATTAGATGATTATAAGAGGCTTAAGACTACAAAGGTCAACCTGCCTGTACGGTTTTTTAGGGTTTCAGAGGACGAGCATTGGGTGAGGTTCCACTCGTTGAAAGATAAACCCGGTATATTTTTAAAATTTGTGAGTGCTCTTTACGCCAGCGGATGTAAGATTCATCAGTGCTCTGTTCAGAGCTTTAAACCTTTTGGAGTTTATGATTGGTTTTTAGTGAAAACGAATAAAACCCCAACTCAGCTTAAAAAAATCATCCCTTTAGTGAGTATTGAGCCTGAAACTGTACCTGATGTTAAATTTGAAGTTATCGAGATCGTCAGTGAAACTGATGCAGAAGTATTAATAAGTTTTCGAGGTAAAAGGATTCGGGGGTTTTGGTTCGTTGCGGCCAAAAGTTTATTTGACCATAATCTTACTATTTATTGGGCTAAAGTGAACACTTGGGGGCGCCAAGTCGAGGGGGTCTTTAGTGTAGAAAACAATGCTACCTTTACTAAAGATTTTAAAAATCTCAGAAGTGAGTACTCGCTGAAGGTTTAGGGGTTGAAACATAATAATTAATTTTCAAGTTTCGGTTAATGGACTTTTGTTATACGTACTATAAGCTTGATTTTTATTGAAATAAAATAAATTAAAACTGAATAATACATAGTGAATACAGTAAGATAAGCAATTGCCCTTTATGTTTATCGAGGGGCCAATAGTCAAGAGTCCTCTAGTGAAAAGTCCCTTGTAAAAAAGTCGGTCCAGTTTATAATTTTTAAAATAAAATCCCCTTGCGAAATACACGAGAATCAGTCAGACTTTTATATAGGCAGCATTGACGTCGCCTAAATTGTTAACAGGGTAAACAATAACTTTAAAGGGAAGGGAGCAAGGATGCTCAGAGATGTACTAATCCAAAATGGATTATCAAACAGAGAGTCAGAAGTAGCAGAACTAGTAACTAAGGGTCTATCAAACAAAGAAGTTGCTAATCAGCTTTTTGTTACTGAAAAAACAGTTAAATTTCATTTAACTAATATCTATAAAAAAATGAACGTGAAATCACGCGCTCAGCTTATAGTATGGTGTCTTCCTCATATGGGTTTTGTTGATACTGAAGAAAGACGTATGGACAATAGAGCCAATCCAGCAGCAGCTCAGGCTCAGCCACAGGTGCCAAATACTATTCCTGCAGGGAGCACTATTGTTTCTGAAACCACGAACTTAAACCCTGGTATCGGTAATATTACAAACCGACCTCCTGGAAGTTCAAATAACGAGTCTGGTAGTTCAGTTATATAACAATTGAGATTTTTTCTTAGATTAAAAAAGGAAGCCTTTGAGGCTTCCTTTTTTTTTATAGAGCGACAACGTGGCCCAGCTCTATGACTTGCGCCTCAAGGCTGAGTTTTTGATTGAGTTGAGTTTCCACATCAATCCCAATTAGGTTCAATAGATTCATTAAGTCATTACACTTCAGCTGTGTTTGACCATTAAAGAACCTATGTATAGTAATGCGCGACACGTCGCATTGCTGTGCTAGTTTTTTCTGGGTGAAGCCCTTGGATTTTGCGATAAGAGCAATCTTTTGAGAGACAGGCATTTTCTGGTTCATATGCACCCCTTTGTTTTGTATGGTGGCAAAAGGCCACCATATGTTATCGAAATCTATGTATTGCATTTCTGATGCCAAGGCATTTTGACGCCATTTGTGACATATGTGGTGTTGATTTTATTGGCCGCCCAGCTTTAACTAGAAAAGGCTTAGATTTTCTTTATGGAGATGTAACATGTTAATAGTAAACAATAAATTGCCAGAGGGTTTTAGTAAATTAGAGCCTTATGAACTTCATCAGCATTTTAAAAGCTTAGATATCGTTGAATTAAATGGGGTCAACCCCCACTTAAACCCCCTTATTTTAAGCTTAATGCTTCATGGGAATGAGCCGGCGGGCTTAAGAGCCATTCAAAATATTATGGATAAGTATGAAGGGGGCCAATCATTACCCCGGCCAGTTGTGTTACTTATAGGTAATGTAGATGCCGCAAGAGACTCCGTACGAATGTTAGAGGGGTCGATTGATTATAATAGAATTTGGAAGAGAAGGTCTAACTCCCTCATTGAACATAAAGCCGAGCAGATATTAAATCACTTTAAATCAAAAACCCCTTTTGCTGTCATTGATATACATAATAATACGGGCTCAAACCCAGCTTATGGATGCTTTAATAAACTATCGATAGTTAATGGACATCTTGCGAGGTTATTTAGTGAAACTTCCGTTTATTTTACAAACCCCGATACTACCCTAAGTGTGGCGTGCTGTGCTTTTTGCCCAGCCCTAACTGTTGAGTGCGGCTTGCCTGGAGACATAAGCGCTGAAAAAAGGGCATTTAATTTAATTAATGAACTTCTTAACCGTGAAAGTTTAAGTAAGAGCCCTCTTTTAGACTCTGAACTGACTATTTATCATAGCTACGCTATTATTAGAGTTCCTAAAAACTGTACGATTAGTTTTAGCCCAAACGCGGATACAGACTTTTATTTTAAAGAGAATTTAGATTTCTATAACTTTAAAACACTTAAATTTGGTGAAACTAT
Organism: Pseudobdellovibrionaceae bacterium; assembly: GCA_030591685.1. Lineage (GTDB taxonomy): Bacteria > Bdellovibrionota > Bdellovibrionia > Bdellovibrionales > UBA1609 > JAUVAX01. The sequence goes on from JAUVAX010000007.1 coordinate 42,033, forward strand.
AGGATATAGAAACAACCCTGAGGTCAAATTACAAATAGTAGGCGTTAAAGAAGAGGACTTATCAGATGATTTTTTTGACTACATAGGAAAAAAAATAACCGTCAAAAAGGCATTTATTCCCTCAATGTTAACTTGTAATACTCGAATTATAAGTCAAGACTGCCTGGGGTATATCATGGAGTCCTATAGTGTTGAGATGCTGAAGTGACTCACATTTGCTTTAGAATAATAAGTTGTTTTTACAAAAAATAAGCCAGAGCAAAACACTACCTTAAGCGCAACAGTGACATTAGGCTAAAAATGAGCCCCATTTATTAAGCTGCTGAGTTGTGAGGTGAGCATAAACAAGTGTGCCGTTAGAGGCCTGTTCTTTTTTATTTATTTTTGATTCCCGAGCTAATTCAAAAATTAAATCCTGATTAATAATCGGAAAGTAAAGCTCATATTCTTCAGTGAGTGACAAATAGCCATCGGTCAGAATAGTTTTTAATTTGTCGATGCCTTCATTATTTTTTGCACTAATAAAGGCTCGAGGGTGGATTTTGACTTTGTATTGGGAGTGAGGAGGGGCTACGTCTAACTTATTAAAAACAGAGATGATAGGCTTATTGTCCCATGCAAACTCTTTAATTAAATTCTCAACGACCTCTATTTGTTGCTCCATCTGTGGGCTAGCAAGGTCTATGACATGAATAAGGATGTCAGCATCCCCAGACTCCTCGAGCGTAGCTTTAAAGGCCTCTATGAGTTGAGTGGGTAGCTTTCTGATAAAACCAACAGTATCAGTTATTAGGGCGTCCCCGAGGCTTGGTAAATAAAACTTTCTTGTTGTAGGGTCTAATGTTGCAAAGAGTTGGTCTTTAGATAAGACTTTAGAGCTTGTTAACAGGTTTAAGAGGGTGCTTTTCCCTGAATTTGTATAGCCAATGAGGGCAAAGCTAGGGATTTTACTTCGTCTTCTTTTGGCTCTGTGTTGACGTCTATGGCGGCTGACATTTTTAAGTTTTGCACGAATGAGTTTGATTTTATTATGTATAACTCGGCGGTCAAGTTCTAAGGCCTTTTCTCCAGGGCCTCTTGTTCCAATTCCGCCGGCAAGCCTTGATAGGGACCCTAGCCAACCCCCCACCATTCGTGGCAGTTGATCAGACATTTGAGCTAATTCAACCTGCAGCTTTCCTTCATAAGTTTGAGCTCTTTGAGCAAAAATATCTAAAATGAGTTGGCTGCGATCAATGACTCTCAAGCTCCACTTTTTTTCAAGATTTCTGATTTGAACACCTGATAGGCTGTGGTCAACAACGACAAGTTGTGCCTCTGTGCTTTGGCAAAGTTCTGTAAGTTCATCGACCTTTCCGCTGCCAATGAAGGTTGCTGGGGTATATTTTTCGAGGACCTGAACAATGCTCCCAACCACTTCGCCGCCAGCGGTGTGTACGAGGTCCTCAAGTTCTAAAAGACTGTCTTTAATTTCAGAGTACGAGTCTTTTTTTAAACCGACACCTAAAATAATGACTTGTTCTTTTGATTTTGAATTTTTGTCAATCAGCAACGAGGCTCCTTACTAGCTTACTTTTTTTTCTGGTGATGCTGGTAAGAGACCTGGCACTGAAGCGCTGTTAATACACACGTATTTATAACGTCCTCAACAGTACCTGTTCGTTGTAGCACATTGGCAGGTTTTTCAAGGCCTACTAAAAAGGGGCCTAAAACCTCAGCATCGCCGAGTTGTTGAACTAGTTTATACCCAGAGTTTCCAGCATCAAGGTTGGGGAATATCAGTATATTGGCCCCCCCTTTTATTTTACAAAAAGGAAATACAGAGTCAGAAATATTTGGGTTAATCGCCGTGTCTACCTGCATTTCACCGTCAACAATTAAAGAAGGGTACAGTTTTTTAACAATACGTGCCGCCTCATTCATTTTTTTAGAACTTTCATGGTTTGCCGTAAAGTTAGAGTAACTGATCATAGCGATTCGAGGTTGAATTTTAAAATAAGATGCAATTTTAGATACATGTATGGCTATTGTAGCTAGTTGTTCAGCTGTGGGGTTAATATTAACAGTCGTATCGGCAAAAAATAACATTTTACCTTTCCAGAGCACTATGTTTAAGCCCGAAGCTAAATGAGTTTTCCCCGACTCAATAATTTGAAATATAGGCTTTACACAGTCTGCATAGTTTCTTGAGGCTCCTGAAATAACTCCATCAGCATCCCCATTTCGGACCATCATAGCCGCAAAATAATGGGGGTCAGACATGAGCCTTTCGGCCTCATACCACATAACTCCACGGCGCTTTCTGAGTTGGTAAAAGCTCTCTACATACTCTTCAAATTTAGGGTGAGAGGTGGATTGAATTATTTTTGTGTTACCAAGGCCATTGATTTCAAGCTCATCGAGTTTTTTATCAATAGCATCTTGGTAGCCAATAATAATAGGCTCTACAATATCCTCATCAATAATTGTTTTGATGGCCTTTAATATTCGAGGGCTTCGCCCTTCGGGGAAAACAATGATTGGCTTTCTCCCTTTTTTTGTCTTATTAGTGAGCTTTACTCGATTAATTGTATTTCGAATAAACCCTCTTTTAAATCCCTGTCGTTGTTCAAGTTGCTCTTCGTACATAACAAAGTCTTTAATGGGTTTTTGAGAAACACCAGAGTCCATGGCCGCCTTAGCCACCGCTGAGGAGACTTTGACTAAAACCCTAGGGTCAAAGGGTTTAGGGATTATATAATCTGGTCCAAAAGAGAATTGTTTATTAGAGTAGGCGGCTGAAACGCTATCTGGAACATCCTCTCTGGCAAGGGTTGCAATGGCCTGAAGGGCTGCCATTTTCATTTCTTCATTAATTTTTGTAGCATGAACGTCTAATGCGCCTCTAAAAATAAAGGGAAACCCCAAGACATTATTCACTTGGTTAGGGTAGTCGCTTCGGCCGGTGGCAATGATGACGTCATCTCTTGTTTTGCGGGCTAATTTGGGGTCGATTTCAGGGTTTGGATTAGCCATGGCAAATACGATTGGTTTTTTGGCCATAGTTTTGAGCATTTCAGCTGTTAGAGCACCAGCGACACTTAAGCCTACAAAAACATCAGCCCCCTTAAGCGCATCAGCAAGCGTTCTATGCTTTGTTTTAATTGCAAATTGCTCTTTATATTTATTTAAATCATTTCTATCAGAATGAATGACGCCTTTAGAGTCGCACATAATTAAATTTTTATTTAAAACCCCTAATTTTTTAAAAAGCTTGGCGCAAGATATGGCCGCAGCGCCAGCCCCATTAAAAACAACCTTTACGCTTTTTGCTTTTTTCTTAGTAATAAGAAGTGAATTTACCAGGGCTGCTGCCGAAATAATAGCAGTGCCATGTTGGTCATCGTGAAACACAGGTATTTTGAGTTCTTTAATGAGGGTTTCCTCAATTTCAAAACACTCTGGAGCTTTTATGTCTTCTAAATTAATGCCACCAAAGGTGGGCTCTAAGGCTTTTACTACGTTAATAAAGTCTTTAGGTGAGTTTGCATTGAGTTCAATATCAAAAACATCGATGTCTGCAAATTGCTTAAAAAGCACACCTTTTCCCTCCATGACAGGTTTCCCAGCAAGGGGGCCGATGTTTCCCAGCCCTAAAACGGCAGTGCCGTTAGTGATAACTCCAACAAGGTTACCCTTTGCAGTGTAATCATAGGCTTTTGCAGGGTCTTTAAAGATTTCATTACAAGGGGCAGCAACTCCAGGGGAGTAAGCGAGCGAGAGGGATTCCTCGGTATTGCACTCTTTACTGCTGATAACGGTGACCTTACCGGGTTTGCCTTTGGAGTGATATTCAAGAGCTTGTTTTTGAAATTTTTTATTCATAGCTGAGCCTTTTAAAAAATTAGAGTTATAGTAAAAAGATAAATGATATTTTATTTTTAGTGGTCAAGTTAACTGCCAGAGAGTAACATGTAAAAGTAAAAAAAAAAGTAGGGTATGTTGCTGCATATAAACAATTTTGATAAAACAGTGCAGACTCATCGCAACATGAAACAGAGGTAAAAAGTGTTACAGGCTCGTGACGTTGTTATTGTCGAAGGAATCAGAACACCCTTTGTCAAATCGGGAGCGCAGTTTAAAAATGTACACCCTGTACTACTTGGTCAAATAGCTCTGAAAGAGCTACTCTTTAAAACAGGCATCCCCGTAGAGAGCATAGATGAGGTTATAATAGGCAATACTGGAAACCCCGCTGACGCTGCTAACTTATCTAGAGTTATAGCCCTGCGCTCTGGTCTGCCACTATCAGTCCCTGCGTTTACGGTGCATAGAAACTGTGCATCGGCATTAGAGAGTGTTTCTTGTGCCTATGAGCGAATAAAATCAGGAACAATGGATACTATTTTAGCTGGAGGCACCGAAAATATGTCCCAGTTGCCACTTTTGTTTAGTAAATCTTTCCAAAATGTATTTGGTGAGGTTGTTTTTTCTAAAACAATAGCTCAAAAGCTGAAAGCCTTAATGAAATTTCAGTTGAAGTGTTTAAAGCCAAGGTTTTCATTGTTAGAGGGTTTAACCGACCCATTTAGTGGCCTTAGTATGGGCAAAACAGCTGAAAACCTTGCCAATGAATTCAGCATTAGTAGGTATGAGCAAGATGAATTTGCAACACGCAGTCATAACAGAGCGATTGAGGCTGTAAACTCAGGCCGCTTGGGTGATGAAATTGTGCCCGTCTATGTTTCCCCAGATTATAAACAAGTGGTCTCAGGTGACATAGGCCCCCGAGAGGGTCAATCAGTCGAGAAGCTCTCTAAATTAAAACCTTATTTTGATAAAAAAAATGGTTCTGTTACTGTTGGCAACTCATGCCCTATTACTGATGGGGCCGCTATGCTTTTAATTATGAGTCGCGAAAGGGCACAAAGTTTAGGCCTAAAACCTCTGGTTAAAATTAGGTCATATGCTTTTGCCGGTTTAGAACCTGAAAAAATGGGACTAGGCCCCGTGTTTGCAACTCCTATTGCACTTAAAAGAGCCGGCTTAACTTTAAAGGATATTGGTTTAATAGAGCTCAATGAGGCGTTTTCAGCACAAGTTTTAGCTTGTAAAAGGGCTTTTGAAAGTGACCAATTTGCACAAGAAAACTTAAACTTAAGTCAAAAAATAGGTGAAGTGGACCCTGACAAGTTAAATGTCAATGGTGGTGCCATAGCTTTAGGTCACCCTGTGGGGGCTACGGGCACTCGGCTTATTGTAACATTAGCAAAAGAGATGTGTAGAAGAGATGTTCAATTTGGGTTAGCAACACTTTGTATCGGTGGCGGTCAGGGTGGGGCAATGATTCTAGAAAGAGAGGGTTAAAGTGGAAAAGGTTTTTAAGATAATTGATAAAGAGGGCGTCGCACTTGTAGAAATTGATTTAAAGGGCGAGAAGGTGAATAAATTAAATGCTGATGTTATGGCTCAACTTAAAGAGGTTATCGCAGAGTTAAAGGTTTCAACGTTTAAAGCGGTTGTGTTTATATCTAGAAAAAAGAATATTTTCATTGCAGGAGCTGATATTGATGAAATCAAAAAAATAAATAAAAAAGAAGATTTCATGAAGGTTCTTATTGATGCCCATGAAGTATTTAATGCTCTTGAGAGCTTACCGATGCCAACGATTTCAGCTATTCATGGGGCCTGTATGGGCGGAGGGGCCGAGTTTGCTCTTTCCTGTAATTACCGCATGAGTACAGATGATAAAAAAACAAAAATTGGCTTACCAGAAGTGCAGCTAGGCATTATACCAGGATTTGGTGGTTGCATTAGGCTCCCCAGGCTTATTGGCTTGCCCGCGTCTTTAGATATCATTTTAGCAGGCAAATCGGTGATCTCAAAAAAAGCAAAAAAAATAGGACTTGTTGACCAAGTGGTACCGGTTGATCAACTAGAGTCAAAAGCGCTTAAATGGGCCCAAGAAGTTTCAACTCATAAAAATGCCCGGTTAAATACTTATAAGCCTAAATCTATAATGGATAAGTTTTTAAATTCTGCTCCGGGGCGAATAGTTGTTTTTAATCAAGCTAAAAAATCAGTTCTTAAACAATCCAAAGGTTTTTATCCGGCGCCTTTAAGAGCTCTAGACGTAATAAAAAAAACATATGCTTCAAAAAACTTTAGCAAATCCCTAGATATAGAGGCTAAAGCTTTTAGTGAGGTGGCAACAACTGAAGTGAGTCGTCACTTAATCAATCTTTTTTACATGCTAGAGGCCGTGAAAAAAAACACAGGCGTCGAGAGTGCCGATGTTAAACCTAGAGACATTAAAAAAATGGGAGTCTTAGGGGCAGGGGTCATGGGGGGCGGTATTGCTTACATCGGTGCAGACAAGGGTGTTGATGTGCGAATGAAGGACCTTACCCACGATGCCATAGCTAAAGGCTACAAGGCCGCCAGTGATATATGGAAAAAGAAACTTAATCGAAGACGGCTCACGGCCTATGAGTTTGAAAAAAAAATGAGTCATGTCTCTGGAACTTTAGACTACTCTGGGTTTAGTTCAATGGATCTTGTGGTCGAAGCCATAGTTGAGGACATGGGGATAAAAAAATCAGTTATTTCTGAGGTGGCACAAAAATGTAAACCTCAATGTATTATTGCTACAAACACATCATCCTTAAGTGTAAATGAAATGGCAGAGGCTCACCCTCGTCCCGAGTACTTTGCAGGGATGCATTTTTTTAATCCGGTTGATAAAATGCCTTTAGTTGAAGTCATAAGAGGTGTTAAAACTAGTGATGAAACTATAGCTACTATATTTTCGCTGGCTAAAAAAATGGGGAAAACACCTGTTGTTGTAAAAGATGGCCCTGGCTTTTTAGTCAATCGACTCTTGTTGCCATTACTTTCAGAGGCTTTATTTTTACTCGAAGAGGGTGCTGATATAAAAAGTGTGGATCACTATTATACCCACGAATTTGGAATGCCCATGGGTCCTTTTAGGCTTATGGATGAAGTAGGTCTTGATGTGTGTGTTAAAGTGTTAAAGAGTTTTAAAAAATCATTAGGTGAAAGAATAGAAATATCAGAGCTTGCTGGAAAATTTGAAGGCACCGGAAGGCTGGGTCATAAAAATAAAAAAGGCTTTTATTGTTATGATGAAAGGGGCAAAGCCACCAAGGTAGACGAAACTGTGTATGCCGATTTGGGGCTAAAACTTCCAAAAGGAGGACACAGCTCTAAAGAGTGTATAGAGAGAGGGGTCATGCAAATGATTAACGAGGCTTCTCGGGCCTTAAAAGAAGATCATATTGTGAACACTCCTGAAGAATGTGATTTGGCCATGATTATGGGGACGGGATTCCCCCCTTTTCGCGGTGGGCTTTTAAGGTATGCCGATAGTCTGGGCACTGAGTATATTGTACAAAAATTAGAAGAGTATCACTCTCGGCTGGGTATTCGATTTAAGCCCTCAGATAGTATAATAAGAATGTCTAAAAATAAGACAACTTTTTATGCTAATTAGTACTATGATAGGGCGCTTCACTTTACGCCCAAGAGAGTCGCTATTGTATGTCAGGCGGTACGACCTAGGTTTGCGGATATAAAATATCATTTTGTAACAATCTGCTGTCACTAAAGTTTAGTTATATTCATCTGAATTTTTAGTCAGAGGCTATATATATTTAAAATTAGATATTATCAGCGCCGATAGGTTTCTTGTAAGGTGTAGATAATGCTAATTAAACAGTCTTTTATATTAATTTCATGTTTTGTCCTCACGGGGATTTATTTTTACAATTTACCTGGAGCCGAGGTGACTCCTTTATTTATTATTCCTGCCGCTGGTATTGGCTTAGGATACTTAATTGTATATGGGCGAAAAATTATACTCAGCCTGGTCATTGCCGTTGCGCTGTTTTCACAGTACGTAGTTATGGCTCCATTTACGAAAGAGCTTATCCCGGGCTCTGATTTAATTTTATTTTTAGCTATTTTTTTGGTCAGCATGTTACAAATTATTGTCGGGTGGTTGATATTTACTAAATGTATGTCTAAGAGGGACCATAAAAAAGGTCAAATTTATAAAGCTATTATGACGACTGTTTTGGGCCTTTCAATGATAGGGGCATTAGGATGTATGATAGTCATGAGCCTGCGCCCTGAAGTGAATAGCTTTTTTGTTTTTGGAGTTTCAATTCGATTTTTTTCGGCCTTCATTGTGGGCTGTACATCCTCATTGCCAATAACACTGATTGCTCTTGGGTATGTGCCTGAGTCGAGTCGTAAGGTTAGGCAGTATATCATATTTGGTTTAGTCAGCTTTTTTATAGCGAATGCTTTTTCTCTTTTTTTTGTAGACAAGAGCAATGTAAAGCAGGTGTTTGCACGGGTAGACAGTGGAGCTATTGAAAATAAACATTTTATGGAACTATCCCTAAATCAAGTATTAGAAACAGCAAAGTCATTTCAAAATTACTATTTAAGTTCAAACTATGTTGATGAAAATGAATTTAAAACATTCTCAATGGGTGCCCTTAAATCAAACTCTCAAATTGATTCTTTATTTTTTGTACCAAATAATTATGAAGGAGACGGTCATAAAATATTGATAACAAATAAACTTAAAGGCAGGCCATTGAGCATAAAAGTACTCGCCAGCAGTCTACCTAAAGAGTTATTTAACCCTGGTCGTGAGGCGAGTGGTCGATTTTTCGAGCTAAAAAATGAGGATTATCATAAAGTGGTTCATGTCACCCCGGTTAAAAATAAAAAACATGATTTAATAGGCTTTATAGGTGTTGTTGCAAGGTTAAAGATTCATAAATCGGTTCTTCTAGAGAGAGGCCGTAACGAAGATATTAATACTATAATTACAATTAAAGTTGGTGAGTCTTCAGACAGGCAAATTTTTTCAACAGTTAGTAAGATAAATTTAAATCATCATAATCATCAACATCAACTCTATAGTAAAAAATCAGTTATAAGTCAGTATAATTTAAAAATAACAAGCGTGACTTCCTCTGGTCTGTTATCAGCGTACTTAATTATGGACGCTATGTACTGGTCACGTCTTTTTATTTCAATACTGTTTTCTGTTGTTTCAGTAAGTATTGCATTAATACTCCAAGAGCGTGAAATAAGCACGGCAGCAGCATTGGTGCAAAAAAATAAAGAGGTACAGCTCAGAGAGTTTACAGAGCTAAGGCTTCAACAGCTCAACAGAGATCTTGAAATTGAAATTATTAATAGAACACTTGAAGTGACCGAGAGAAACTTAGAATTAGAGTCTATGTTTTCAGCCTTCCCTGATATTTTGTTTAGAATCAGGACTGACGGCACTATTGTGAGCTATGAATCAGGCGAGGGGGCCGATTTATTTATTGACCCTAGGCTTTATATAAATCAACCCATTACAGATATTTTTAGTGGTGAACTTTCTTCAAAGTTTTCGGAGTTAATAAGGCAAACCATTAATTTAGGTAACGTACAGACACTTCAGTATGATGATGTTATAGGGAAAACTAAAAAATGCTATGAAGTAAGAATGTCCTGTTATAGTGCTGATAAGCTTCTTGTTATTCTAAGAAATGTAACTTCACAGGTATTAATGGAAGAGCTCATTGCAGAACAAAATTTAAAAGCCATTAATTCGGCAAAAATGGTGTCTTTAGGTGAGATGGCTGGGGGGATTGCTCATGAAATTAACAATCCGCTCACTATCATTGATGGATCGGCTCACTTAATAGAGGCTATGTATAGCAAAAACAGTGTAGACTTAAATAAGGTCAAAAAATCTTTACAAAGAATTAGAAGCACAGTTCAACGGGTGGCAAAGATAGTCACTGGTTTAAGGACTTTTTCTAGAGATAGTACAGGGGATGCTTTAGAGCCGACTAAACTCAGTGACTTTATAGAAGAGAGTTTAAGTTTATGTTATGAACGATTTAAAAATAACGGGTTTGAAGTTATACAAAACATTCAAAATGCAGATTTGTTGTTTGATTGTCGTAGGGTTGAGCTCTCACAGGTACTTGTAAATTTATTGAATAATGCATTTGATGCAGTTATGACGGTTGATGATAGATGGGTCCGTATTGAGACCTCTATTGCTGATGAGCAGTTATTAATATCAGTCACAGACACGGGCCCGGGTGTACCAGAGGATATAAGAGAGAAAATAAAGCAGCCATTATTTACAACAAAAACTATTGGTCACGGAACAGGGCTAGGTTTAAGCATCAGCACAAGTATCGTGCGGCACCATGGTGGACGTCTTGTTTTAAATGAAACATCAAAGGGGACGGAGTTTATTATTTACTTGCCTCTGGCTCGTAAAGACAGCATTGCTGCTTAGAATTTAAGCTAACTATGTAACATTATTGATCTTTGTCTCTTGTGGTCATTTACACTTTATTTTGTAACATTTACACTTAGGATATGTATTTCTTGATCTTCACCCCCTCAAGTCGAGATAATCACACAATCAGTGGTTTCAATGTGGAACTAAGTAGGCACAGAGTTTGCTACTGTAAGGGTAAGAGTGAGTCAGGTAAAAACTTGATGAACTCAATTGGGGATAATTAAAAAAAAGGGGGGGGGATGAACACATCCGTCATATTTCATGGCATAGGAGCGCTTGATTTTGAAGAGCTTCGAATCAATTCAGTAAGAATACCAGAGGTATTATCAAGGATTAAACAGGCAGAAAAAATTTGGTCTGATGCGGGCCTGCCATTTTTTGATTTTATTAACTTCATTGGTTCTGAAAATATAAGATTTTATGCAAATATAAAATTTAAATCTTTAGCTGTCGCGGTTGTTCAGGTGGGGCTATTTGATCGTTATTTAAAAAACAATCAAGACCCTCATTATTTAATAGGCAACAAAGTGGGTGACTCTGCTTTAATGTACCTTTCAGGGGAGACCACCTTTCCAGAGTTAGTTTTAAGCTCAAAGGCCGCGCTATCAATGGACGAGGGCTTTACGATAGAGCCTACGCAAACCTTATCGTCAGGGGTTGATGTCAGCCAGCTGACAACATATTATTTTAAGGATTATAAAAAGGAGATTTTGCTTGAGGGGACAAATCAAGGCCTGAGTCAATCTACTTTAATGAGGCATTTAATTGATGAACATGCTGTAAGCAAGTTTATTAATATTGGACCAGGGACAAGCTTTGATAGTCTAAAGTTAGAATTTAATCTAGAGGATCTCTGTTTTATGGAGTCGGTAGATTGTGACCCAATGCTCAATTGGTTTTGGAAGCACTTAAACCCTTTAGAGTTTCAGCAGGCACAGTAGTTTATATAACAGCCAGGTCAATATCAGGGGGCTTTTCTAAAAAAGTAGGCTTTAAGAACTCAGGCACGTTATCCCCTGGGGCTAATAAGCAATACAAGTTATAGGGGACCCCTTGTGATATAAATCCACGTGGTGGTAAAAAACTTTTTTGATTTTCAAAATTAAGGTAAGCTAAAAAATGAGTTTTTGGGGTGACTTGAAAAGCTCGTCTAAGCAAGCTATAAAAAATATCAGGATTATTGGCGTAAAGAAAATTAAGCTGCATCATATTCAATGTGTTGCTTGAACTGTTAAACAGAGCTCTTGTAATTCCTAGGTAAGAGAGCGTCTTTAGAGTTTGTTCAAAAGTTTTTACTCGTTTAGTTTTGTTAATGACTTGAATGGTTTCTACGTTGCTGGTGTCCCAAAGGGACGCACACCCAATAATATTTTTATCCTTATCAAAAGCCATTAAAAAATCACTAATTTTGAGCCCTGGCCAGTGGCTGATCATGCCTAATAAGTCCGTATGCTTTTGTGGTATGTAAAAGGGCATTAATTTTTGTCTATTTTTTATATAATCTTGAAGAGCGCTAATATCTGATACATGAGCCGGCCTGATATCAATAGTTGTTAAAGGGGATGAGGCCCAAGGGTAAATGCCATGTAAGGTTGTTATGTTAAAGCGTCGAAAGAGGTGATATCTAGGAAAATTTCTATTTACTGACCTTGGCCTTATAAAGCTTCTATACGAGGCGACACGAGACTGAGCAATGGGGGAGAAAAAATACTTGCACTCTCTCTTTGCACGCTCTTCTAAAAGAACAGGTAAAAATATATCTGACCACGCGAGAAGGGCTTTTCTATTTTTGGCTATTCGCAGGTCAGTGGCGAGACCAATGGTTTGTTCTGAGGTGCCAATGACTACATTTACAAAAACTAAAGTGGCAGTGGCCTGAAGTTCATTTTTGTCATCCACAAGCATAAGTGTTATGTGATCATTGGAGAACAAATTATACTTATCAAAAAAATTATGGGTTCTATTTAAAGTTATTTCCATGTTGCCAGGCAGGCTTAAGCTTGAAAAAAAGTTTGTTAATCGTTTTGAGTCTTTTGCCTCAGCGGTAACAACTCTCATTTTGAGGGAACCCATTCCGTTTCACTAATACCATGGGACATATTTACAGCTCTACTTTGGCAGAACATTAAATCACTAAGTCTATTTACATAGATGAGTATTTCGGGATTAACGGGGGTCTCTGTGTTCAGTGATACGATGCCTCTCTCGGCTCGGCGACAGACACACCTAGTGATATGAAGCTGTGAACTGGCCTTGTGCCCACCAGGTAAAATAAAGTTTTTAAGTGGAGGCAGTTGAGCTTGAAGGTCATCGATCTGTCGCTCTATAAGTTCGATGTCATTTAGGCCTATAGGGGGAAGTTTTTTTGATAAACCCTCATCATCACAAGCTAAATGGCTGCCAATATTAAATAATAAGCTCTGTATGTGAGTGAGTTGTTCAATGACTTGGCGAGCAATGAGGTTTTCTTGTGGGTCCATAAGTAAGCTGATGCAAAGGCCAACGTGGGCGTTAAGCTCGTCAATAGATCCATAGGCACAAAGGCGTGTATGTGACTTAGAAACTTTTTTCCCGCCTAATAATTGAGTAGTACCATTGTCGCCAATTTTAGTGTAAATTTTCATTCTTTAATGATAATAACAGTTTGCAGCTTTATATATCAACGTCGCGTCAAAAAGGAGAGCTTATGGGCTCATCAATCTTTCTGTCTTCTCCGCACTCTGGAGAGGTGGTTCCAAAAGAGGCCCCTTGGTTGCTTGATTTAGATGAGCTGACGCTGATGTGTGATGTGGACCGTTTTGTTGACGAGCTTTACGCCCCAGCAGCTGATCGGTTGAAAATAGGGCTCATCAACTCTCAGTGGCACAGGTATGCTGTGGACCTTAACCGAATGCCTGAGGATGTTGATTCATCTACGGTGCTTGGCCACTCTAATGGCGCTGGGAGCTTTTCGAGAGGACTCCACTGGAAAAACACGACAACAGGTCTTTGCTTAATGGATAAGCCGATCACTAAAGAGCTGCATGAGACTTTGATTAAAAAATACTATGAGCCCTTTCACAGCGAAATACGAAAAAAGTATGATGATTTTAAAGCACAAGGTATAAAAAAAGTCTATCATATGGACTTACACTCTATGCCATCAGTGGGGACAAGTCAGCACAAGGACCCTGGTGAGTTTCGAGCCGACGTGGTTGTTAGTGATGTGAGTGGGCAAAGCTGTGATGATAATTTCACTCAACTGGTGGCTTCGTCTTATGAAAGGGCCGGGTTTAAAGTCATTTGTAATTGGCCCTATCAGGGCGGCCGAATCACTCAAATCTATGGTCGACCAAGCGAGGGGTGTAATGCCATCCAGGTAGAGCTCAATCGTTCTCTTTATATGAACGAGCAAACTAAACAAAAAAATGAGAATAGCTTTGAAGAGATTAAAAATAAACTATTAAAGGCGTTAGAGGTAATAAAGAGTGAAGTTAAGACTCTATAGCTTTTTAGTAGCAACCATTGTTAGTGTGCAGCTCAACGCTTTGCCCATTACGCTTAAAGAAATTATTGTGCGTAGTTTAGAGAGCAATGACAAGCTCTCGTCCACTATGAGCAAGTACAAAAGCGAGGCACAGCTGTATAAGGAGGCTGTCCGGCGAGCCTTTCCTGCGATGGATGCCGACTTTTCAAAGTCGAGTCAAAAGGTCCCTAGCGCATGGTCCACCTTTGTTCAAAGCGAAACATACAATGCCACAGTTTCTTTAACACAGCCTATTTATTTGGGCGGCGCGATTTGGCAAGGGCTTAAATTTAAGAAGCTTTTAGAGAAAATGAGTTATCAAAATTATAAGCTTGAAACCATAAGTATTCAAAGGCAGTTGCTTACATGGGCGTTGCAATATAAAAATTTATCAGGTCAAGTTTTATCCACGTCACAATCACTTAAAGATCAAAAAGAATTCGTGTTTTTGTCGAGAAAAAAAATCAAAAGAGGAGACGCAAAAAAGTATGAATACCAGCAAAGCTTATCTGAACTTTACTCTTATGAATCTCGGCTCAAACTGCTAAAAAATAAAAAAGAAGCCTTTAAAGGTAAAATAAATTCGGCTTTAAAAATCGACCTCAGTAGCCCTTTAAATATACATCTCCCTCAAGAGCCTAAAGATCTTTTTATTACAAAGCTTAAGATGTATGAGGAGTCCATAGCGGCTCGACCAGAAATAGTTTTAGCAAAGCTTCAAATTGAGCTTCAAGAGGTGAATAAAAAATTAGACATGTCTGTTCACCTGCCGAGTTTGAACCTTGTGGCTTCGATGGGGTATCAATCTACGAACTCGAATCAGCTGTTTGAAAACGACTCAAAGAAAAGCTCGTTACTTTTATCACTAAAGGTGCCCATGTTTTCGGCGCTATCCTCTGTGAACTTAAAAAAGTCGGGAGAATTAAAGGTTTTAGAGGCGAAAAGTAAACGCAATCAGCTTTTAAGGGACCTTCAAGTGGCTTTAGAAATTAAGTATGTTAAATTTAAATCTTCAAGGAGTGTTTATTTAGACATTATGAAGTGGAAAGTGGCTGCGATTAAAGCCCATAAAGAGGGGCTTTCTCTATACAGACGTGGAGGACTCGATTACTCTCAGGTTTTGCAAATGCAAAAGGCGAGGGAGCGAGCAGAACTCTCTTATTTAGACTCAAAACAAGAATTATACCTAAGCTACTACGAATTAATTTTATCATTAGGAAGAGATGTTGTTAAATACCTGTAAACAAACCCCCAATAAACTTATGAAATTAATAAATAATAATGTTGAGACGTTGCTGTGGGCAATATGCATATTTATATTTTTCTCAACAATTTCGGCTTTTGTTTTTGCTCTACAGGCAGGCGTTATAGCCCCAACAGAATGGAGCAAAACCCTTTTGTCGTCGCTCTACGGTTATCAAAAGGGCGTTGTTTCCACCGTGGATATTGCAAAAATATTATTTACACACGTTTTATTTCCAGTATTAATATCAATAGCTGTGGGTGTGATTTTTTATTATGTTTTTAGACGCATTAAAAAGCGTTACCCAAAATGGTTTAATCGCCTATTTAAGTTATTAATTTCAGTAAAATTGGCAGTTGTTATAATTATTATTATGGGGGTAGTGGCGGCTGTTGGTACTTTTGTTGAGGCTAAATATGATGCTAAATTAGCATCGAGGCTCGTTTACCAATCCCTTTACATGCATGGTGTTTTGGGTTTGCTGTGTGTGCAATTGATTTTAGTGATGGTTGATCGGTGGCCCTGGAAAAGGCATCACCTGCCCTTTGTGCTCGCTCATATTGGTATTGTTACGACCCTCTATGGATCGGTATTAACTAAGTACTTTGGTGTCGACGGAAGTATTATTTTCGGTATTGGGCAAACCCAGCGCCACATCACACACTTCACTGAAGATGTAATGGTCTACTCTTCATTTGATGGGTCTAAGTACGCTCTCTTAGATCAACGAAGGGTGGATTTTTTTAACTCTCGCCCAAGCAGAGAGCGTCCGTACTCGATACCATTAGGGGAAAAGAAAATTGAGGTTATTGAGTATCAGAACTACACGATTAGAAACTCTAAAATTACTTCATCGTTAGAAAATGCGGCCCCGCCAGCGGTGAGGGTTCAGATTGAGGGCTCCAGAGCTCGAGCTACAAAATGGCTTATGCCGGGGCGAAACAAGGGCGTAGATAAAATTAGCTTAGGCCCCTTGGAGCTTGTTTTTGCAAAAGATGTATACCTTTGGGATGGTAAGAGTAACATAATACTGATGACTCCATCTCGCCAAAAAGCGTTTATAGACTACAAAGTGTTCTCGAAATCGCGCCAAAAACTTATTGCCTCAGGCAAGGCAAAGGTTGGAGACGTCGTAGATACAGGTTTTATGGATTTTAAATTAAGAATTATCAATTATTTTTTAAATGCCAGTGAAGTTGTGACTTATGAACCACGTGAGTACCCAAATGACTTTACGACGCCGGCTGTTTTAGTTCGTTTTAATGAAAAAGAAAGTTGGGTAGGGCTAAACTCAGTCGTTAAATTTTTTACAGAT
This sequence comes from Pseudobdellovibrionaceae bacterium, assembly GCA_030591685.1. Lineage (GTDB taxonomy): Bacteria > Bdellovibrionota > Bdellovibrionia > Bdellovibrionales > UBA1609 > JAUVAX01. Next base: position 58,426 of record JAUVAX010000007.1, read on the forward strand.
AGCGAAGTTTTTATTTTTAGCTATGCAAATACTCGACTAAATATGGGCTTTGATATGACTTTAAATAAGTTTAGGGTGGGGCGTTATCAGGGGACTATGAAGGCCATGAGTTATGAAAGTGACATCACCATTCAGGGGGGGCAACAGGCAACGATCTCCATGAATGACCCCTTTAAACAAAAGGGGTTTACTTTTTATCAAGCGAGCTTTGAACAAGACGATTCAGGTAAGCCCGTGGCCTCAATTTTATCTGTAAATAGAGACCCTGGTCGGTTTTTAAAATATTTAGGTAGTTTCCTTATCATTTTAGGGACTATTATGTTGTTTTACTTTAAAAAGGCTATGATTAAAGTTAATAGGATTAAAAATGAAATATAGTTTATTAAAATATAGTTTATTAATAGTGGCTTGCATGTTTTTGTCACCCCCTAGTTTTGCCAGTGATATGATCGATGGTTTAAAATCACTTCCGGTGCAAGACGCCGGGCGAATTAAGCCCTTTGAGTCTTTAGCCAGGGAGAGCCTGCAGCTTATTTATGGCCGACAGACGTACAAAAAGAGATCAGCTGCTGAAGTGGTATTTACGTGGATGATTGTGCCTGATGAGTGGGATAAAACACCACTTGTTGAAGTGTCACATGCTGGCCTTAGGGATTCACTAAAATTAACAGACAAAAAAAATAAGCATTTTACCCCGATAGAACTTATGGGCAGTGACCGTGTTGGGCTGCATATTTCTGAGTTAAAGTTAAAACAAAGTCGAAAAGAAAAGTTAGATAGTTTCTACCAAGCCGTAAAGCGTTTAAATAGCCAGCTGAACTTGTATCATGCCTTTAAGCTTGGGATTGCCGTTAGGGTCGCTCCAAATAAAGAAAGTTCAGATACTTCGTGGACTCCTGTGGGTCAATTAAAAGGGGCGCCTAAGGAGGCCTTTAAGAAACTCACTGAGGGTTTTGCTCAATCAGTTTTGGCATCCGTAAAAGGCGGCGTCGCTGAGCCCACTTACACCGTTGAGGACTTTACTGAGGCAATAACATCGTACAATGAGGGTGAGTATTTTGACGCATCTAGGGTTAAAGCAGAGCTTTGGCTACATAAATTTGAGCCCTTTCAAAAGGCCGCACTTTTTTATCTTTTATCGATGTTTGTGATGGCCATAGCCTACTTTTCAGAAAAAAAATGGATTTACCGTACGGCTTGGGGTTTTGTTATCTTAGGGTTTTTACTGCATACATGTGGCTTTTTAGTGAGGGTTTATATAGTGCAAAGGCCACCAGTGTCGAACATGTACGAAACCGTCATTTGGGCCGCATGGGGTACGGTGTTCTTTTCGTTTATTTTAGAGTTTCTTTATAAAAAGAAAATCATACTGATGGCGGCTGCTTTTGTCGCCGCGGGATGTTTGTTAATGGCATCTTTAGCCCCTACTGTATTAGACCCCTCTTTGCAGCCACTAGAGGCTGTTTTAAGAAGCACTTTTTGGTTAGTGACCCATGTTATGCTGATAGTTATTAGTTATGGGGCTTTCTTTTTAGCATGGGCGATAGGGAACTTGAATTTAGTAACCACTTTAATTGGAGAAGAAAAATATAAACAGCAAATTAAAGATGGTTCACAGGCCATATATAGATCCGTACAAATCGGGGTGGTCTTGCTAGCGCTGGGGACTATTCTTGGTGGTGTTTGGGCTGATTACTCATGGGGTCGTTTTTGGGGATGGGACCCAAAAGAAACATGGGCGCTCATTGCACTTTTGGGTTACCTGGCCGTTTTACATGCTAAAGTAGCAGGCTTAATTAAAAACTTTGGGCTTTCGGCCTCTGCCGTTGCGGCGTTTAGTTTAGTTATTATGGCCTGGTATGGGGTCAATTTTTGGTTGGGTGCGGGTTTGCACTCTTACGGGTTTGGAGCTGGCGGTATTGAAAAAGTAGCCATCGTTGTGATTATTCAGCTTTTATTTGTTTTATTTGTTGCGGGGGCGCGTTATATCAGAAACAAGCCGTAAAAGAGAATCGCTTTCATTTGTTGGACTTAGAGCTTTTTAGTAAGCCATAGTTTTTTACAAACAAAAACCTTTTAAAAGGAGCTGATAAAGGGGGAACGGGTTTTTAATCGCCACCCTTATAGGCTTATTTATTGAATATTTTTTAAAAAAATAAACTTTATAAGAGGTCTCTGAAAGCTTCTTTTTTTTGCAATAATATTTTTTTGTAGATTTGTTTAATTATTTTAAAATCTTCGTTGCCATCCTTTTATTTTGGGTTTAAAAATTTATATTCTATTTGAAAATCAAATGCTAAGTAGACGCTAAGTAGGTGAAATATGCCAAAAAAAATATTTGGACTCGTTGTTCTTGTGGTTGTAGTAGTTGGAGTTGTTGGCTTTGTTAAGGGCTTAACCAGTAACGCTACAGAATTAGGTTATAACCAGGGGTATGAGCCCGACCAACCCATACAATTTTCACATGCCCTTCATGCCGGTAAAAATAAAATTGCTTGCCAGTACTGCCACACAACAACTGAGGTTTCTAGGCATGCCAGTGTGCCGAGTTTAAATATTTGCATGAACTGTCATCTTTCTGTAAAAACAGACGGTGAGACTATAAATAAAAAAGAAATCGAAAAAATGACGTCTTCTTTTTATGCAGACAAGCCTATTAAGTGGCAAAAGGTTCATTTACTTCCAGATCATGTAAAATTTAATCACTCAGCACACATTAGAGCGGGTAAGTCTTGTCAAACTTGTCATGGCCCCGTTGAAACTATGAAAAAAGTTTACCAATACAGTAGTTTGTCAATGGGCTGGTGTGTGAACTGTCACCGAAAACCAGAAAATAAAGCCTCTATAAACTGCGGAACCTGTCACTATTAATTGAGGAGACCTGTCCAAATGGAAGATACGAAATTAAATAGCAATAAGAAGCCCGGGGCTCCCAACTACTGGCTGTCATTAGAACAGTGGAGACAGGACCCTGAGTTTATTGAAAAGACAAAAAATGAGTTTAGCCAGAGCCCTTTATCAAATGTAGAGACTGAGAGTGGCTGGGCAAGGCGAGAGTTCTTAAAACTCATGGGCGCCAGTTTAGCTTTAACAACTTTTGGTTGTGTTAGGCGCCCGGCCCAAAAAATTGTCCCCTACGTAAATCGCCCCGAAGAGGTTGTACCTGGGATAGCTAATTACTACTCGTCAACAATGATTGAGGGGCATGAAACCTTTGGTTTGGTCGTTAAAACTAGAGAAGGTCGCCCTATTAAAATTGAGGGCAACCCGGACCACCCTGATAACCAAGGGGGCCTGTCAGCAAGTGCTCATGCGGCACTACTAAGCTTATACGACCCGGACCGGTTGGTAGAGCCAAAAAGAAATATTTTAAATAAAAATAAAACAAATGCTGACATGATTTCGACAACCTATGAAAAAATTGATGAAGCGGTTTCAAAAGCTGTAAAAAAAGGCTCAGTTGCTGTTGTCACGCAGGGGCAAAAAACATCGGCTTCAAAGCAATTTTTTAGAGACTTCACTAGGGCCACAAAAAGCCAATTATTTTTTATTGATTCTGTAGATGAGACAACCGTTAAAAGGGGTCAGCGGGCCAGTTACGGAAAGTCAGTGTTTCCTAGATATCAAATTCAAAAGGCTCGTTTAATTGTGAGTGTTGGAGCTGACTTTTTAGGCACTTACGTCACTCCCGTTTCTTTTAGTAAACAGTTCTCTAAGCGCCGAAACCCAGATGGAGACATGAATAAGCTAATCTCTTTTGAGTCAGTACTGTCTTTAACGGGGGCCAATGCCGATGAGCGGTTTCAGGTAAAGCCGACGCAAAAACTAACAGCAGTTATGGCTATCTTAAGTGACTTAATTATCAAAAAAGGCCGAACATCATACTCTGCCGATAGGCGGGTAGTTCGAGCTTTAAAAAGCTTTGATGAAGCTATAAAAGCTTTGCATCTGCCAGAGGGAGCTATCTCTCGAATTACAGATGAGCTTTGGTCCAACAGAGGCAAAAGTTTAGTCCTCTCCGGAGGCATGCAGTCAAAAACTAGCAAGGCTTTAGAATTACAAGTGGCCACGAACTTTTTAAACTCAGTTTTAGGTAATGATGGTAAAACCATAGACTACTCTCAGGCGAGCCAAAGGGGTTTTGATGGGGGTGCTGAGAACGTTAACAAGTTAGTTTCAGCCATTAATAGCGGTAAAATTAAAACTTTAATTGTTCAAGGCACTAACCTGGCTTACTTTTTACCAGAGACTTCTGGGTTTAAAGAGGCGATTAAAAAATTAGATTTGATTGTTTACTTAGGTGATAGAAACGACGAAACGGGGCGTATTAGTGATTATATAGTCCCTGACCATCATCAGTTTGAAACATGGGGGGACTCTGAGGGGCTCTCCGGCGTATATGCTATCCAGCAGCCTACAATTAGACCTTTATATAAAACAAGAGCCTTTCAAGAGTCTTTAATGAAATGGGCGAACCTTTCAGGGATGGGTCCTAATCGCTTTAAAGAAGAAAGCTGGTATAAGTATTTACAAGAACACTGGAAGTATAACATTTGGTCTAAAAATCGTTCTGTAAGTTTTGCGAGCCAATCGTTTGATGATTTTTGGTACGAGCTACTTCAAAAGGGAGTGTTTGATACAAGTCGAACAAAAAGATCTAGGTCTACAGGGGCAAGAAATTTTAACATTTCACAGTTTTCAAAAATTTCTCCATCTGAAGAGCACAAGTGGGAGTTGGCACTTTATCAAAAATCTATATTAAAAGATGGGGCCCTTGCAAACATGGCTTGGCTTCAAGAGTTACCAGACCCAGTGACTAAACTTGTCTGGGATAACTATGTTTGTATTTCGGTGCAAGACGCCCAGGCCCAACATATAAAAGAGGGTCAGGTTTTAAATCTTAAAGTGGGTTCGACCAGCGTGAGTATTCCTGCTCATATACAGCCAGGCCAAAAGTCAGGAGTCTTAGCTTTAGCCGTGGGCTATGGTCGAAAAGGCGCTGGTAAAGTTGCTGACGGCATTGGGGTCAATGCCTATCAATTGGCACAGTATAATGCCAATGAGGTGGCTTATTCAGGGCTGCCTGTTGAGTTTAGTTCTACTAGCGATTATGTAGAGCTTGTTACCCCTCAGGGGCATCACTCCATGGAAGGGCGACAAATTGCAATTGAAGCCACCCATGATCAGTATAAACATAATAAAGAGGCCAACATTCATAGGCATAAAATTTTTAGTCTTTGGGATAAGCATGAGTATAAAGGTCATAAATGGGGCATGTCCATTGACCTGAACACCTGCAACGGTTGCTCGGCATGCGTAGTGGCCTGCCAGGCTGAAAACAACATACCCGTTGTTGGTAAAAAGTATGTCATGGAGGGCCGAATTATGCAGTGGATTCGGGTGGATCGTTACTACTCTGGTGACCCCAATGACCCATCTATTTTAAACATGCCTATAACTTGTCACCATTGTGACAATGCTCCTTGTGAAACGGTTTGCCCAGTGGCGGCAACCACTCACTCTGATGAAGGCCTGAACACAATGACCTATAATCGCTGCGTAGGTACACGGTACTGTGGCAACAACTGCCCTTATAAAGTCAGACGTTTTAATTGGTTTAATTATACTAAAGACATAAAAAAGCCTTTAAATATGGCATTAAACCCTGAGGTTACAGTACGTGTCCGGGGAGTTATGGAAAAGTGCTCTTTTTGTGAACCAAGAATTAAATCAGCAAAAGAAAAGGCCAAGCAAGACGGACGTGCTTTAAAAGACGGTGATATTTTAACCGCATGCCAGCAGTCCTGCCCCGCTGATGCCATTGTTTTTGGCGACATGAATGACCCCAATAGTAAGCTAAGTCAGATGTTCAGTGAAAAAAGAACATACAGTTTGCTTGAGGAGTTAAACGCGGTGCCAGCCCTTAAGTATCAAACTAAAATTAGAAATACAGACAAGTTAAAAACTGAAAACTCAAAAAAAGATCAAGGGGGTCATTAGTGATCAAAAGAGAGCCCTTAGTATTAGGTAATAAATCATTAAAAGATGTCACCGAGGATATATGCGAGGTGGTGGAAAGGCCGCCAGGCAAGGCTTTTTTAGCCGCCTTGTTTTCGGCTAAAATGCTGTTTATTTTTTACATCATAGTTTGGGGATGTATTGTTGCTAAAGGCATTGGTCTCATGGGGATCAACAGCCCTGTAGGCTGGGGTACGGCGATTATTACTTTCGTTTTTTGGATTGGTATTGGACATGCCGGTACATTGATCTCGGCTGTTTTATTTTTATTTCGCCAAAAATGGAGAACATCCATTGCTCGAACAGCTGAGGCAATGACTGTTTTTGCTGTTATGACGGCCGGCGTATTCCCTTTACTTCATACTGGTCGACCTTGGTTGGCGTATTGGTTGCTGCCATATCCAAACCAAAGAGGTCCTTTATGGGTGAACTTTAGGTCGCCGTTATTATGGGATGTCTTCGCTGTATCTACCTACGCCACAGTGTCTATTGTTTTTTGGTATATAGGTATGGTCCCTGATTTGGCGACAATTCGGGATCGAGCAAAAAATAAAATTAGAAAAACTGTTTATGGGGCTCTATCTTTAGGTTGGAGGGGCACAGCCACTCAATGGAACCATTTTGAAATGGTTTATATGCTGTTAGCCGGGCTGGCCACACCACTCGTACTTTCTGTGCATAGTATTGTATCGTTTGATTTTGCGGTGGCTAACTTGCCGGGTTGGCACACAACTATATTCCCGCCATATTTTGTGGCCGGAGCTATTTTCTCAGGCTTTGGGATGGTTGTTACGTTAATGGTCATTATCAGAGAAGTTTTACCTAAGTTCAAAAGCTACATCACAATGAACCACATGGAGAACATGAACAAGATTATCATGACCACAGGCCTGCTTGTCGGCTATGCTTATGGTTCTGAATTTTTTGTCGCCTGGTACTCTGGCTCAGAGTATGAAGTCTATGCTTTTACAAACCGAGCTTTTGGGCCCTATTGGTGGTCTTATTGGACGATGATTACTTGTAATGTATTTATCCCACAATTATTTTGGTTTAAAAAAATCAGAACAAGTATACCCGCCATGTTTGTGATTTCTATTTTTGTAAACATAGGTATGTGGTTTGAGCGTTTTGTAATTGTTGTGACCTCCCTTCATAGAGACTTCTTGCCTTCAAGTTGGGGGATGTTCAAATTTACCTTCTTTGATTTAGGCGTTATTTTTGGAAGCTTTGGAATGTTCTTTTTTCTATTTTTACTCTACACACGAGTTTTCCCGGCTATTTCAATCGCTGAAGTAAAACCTGTTCTTGGTGTGGGCAGAAAGGATGAAACCCATGGATAGTATATTTGACTTTATAAAAGGCTTTATTAACGGAAAAACCAGAAAGGTTGTCGCAGGTATTTGGCTTGACGAAAAGGCCCTTGTTGGGGCAGCTAGAACCGCTAAAAACATGGGGATTGATAAACTCGAGGCGATTAGCCCTTACCCCATGCACGAAATTGATGATGCTTTAGGGATACCCCGTTCTATTATACCCTACGTAACAATAGTGACGGGTTTAATAGGGTGTGCTTTTGGTATTTGGTTAACGGTTTGGACTTCGGCTTACGACTGGCCCTTGGTTATTGGCGGCAAGCCATTAAACTCATTGGCAGCATTTGTACCTATAATTTTTGAGTGTACGATATTATTTGCAGCTTTAAGTTCGGTGGCGGCTATGATTTATAAGTGTGGCCTACCTAAAGTGGACCCACCTATAATTGACCCAGATTTAACATGTCATAAGTTTGCTCTTTTTGTCCCTGAAGATTCAAAAAGTTATGATGAGGCTAAACTTGAGCTTTTATTCAAAGACCTAGGGGCTGTAGAAGTTAAAAAGGCGGAGTTTTAAATGAAAGCATTAATACTATCGTTTGCTGTGGGTTTGAGTTTGTTCTTTTTAACAGGCTGCGATGCGGGTAAAAACAAAACAAACATCGAAACGTTTCAAGGAATGTTTGACCAGATTAATAACAAGTCACAAGACTATGATGAACTCTCTGAGCAGCCCTCAAATAGAGTGCCCCCTGAAAACACAGTGCCTCGAGGGTTTAAACCCTATAAATATAAAGGTCGTCTCACGGCTTCAGGTGCAATGAGAAACCCTAAGGCGGGTGACTTTACTCCTGAAACTCTTGAAGTTGGTAAAACACGTTATGAAGTTTACTGTGGAGTATGCCATGGTATGAGCGGGCAATCTGATACCGTCGTGGCGGGTAAGCTCAGTGTTAAGCCCCCAACTATTTTTAGTGATAGAATTAAAAAATTAAGTGATGGGCGGCTTTATTATGCGATCACTGAGGGCTATGGCCTAATGGGTAGTTATTCACGACAAATATTGAGCGAAGGTGATCGCTGGAGTGTTGTGAACTATGTGAGACATTTACAAAAAAGTAAAAAATAGGCCAAATTGGGAGATCGTCAAATGGCAGAAGAAAAGTTAGCAAAGCCGGGTAAACTGGTTATTTCAAAAAATTTAAAAATTACCTACTCTGTGTGTATGTTTTTAGGGGTATTGACTTTTGGCCTGACTTTGGCAAAAGACCCCGAAAGAGCATGGCATGCTTATTTGAATGGTTTCTTTTATTTTGTAACTCTCGCTGTAGGTGGGATGTTTTTTACAAGCCTACAGCATATTACAAAAGCCGGGTGGAGCGTTAACGTAAGACGTATCACAGAAAGCTTTACGGCCTTTTTGCCAATGGCTGCATTTTTAGGGGTTATACTACTTATTGGAGCCCCTCATTTATATGAGTGGCTACACCCGGACATTGTGGCAAAGGATGTGCTGCTGAGCCATAAGCAGAGTTATTTAAATCAAGGTTTTTTTTGGTTTAGAATGTTCGTGTTTTTTACAGGCTGGATAGTGTTTAGTAAAATTATGGTAGGGCGGTCTTTAAAACAAGATGAAACAGGTGATGTTTCGCTCACTACTAAAAATGTAGGTTTATCAATTGGTTGTTTAATGTTTTTCGTGTTTTCGTTTTCATTATTTAGTGTGGACACAATTATGAGCTTACAGGCTCATTGGTTTTCTACCATCTTTGGTGTGTACGCATTTAGTGGGATGTTTCAAGCCTCTATGGCCGTAGCGGTTTTGTTAACACTATATTTAATAGAAAAAGGGTATGTTAAAGGCCTCATGACGATAGATCATGTTCATGATTTTGCTAAGTTCATGTTTGCATTTACAATTTTTTGGGCCTACATAGCCTTCTCTCAGTACTTACTCATATGGTATGCTAACTTGCCTGAGGAGAGCTTTTATTACATCATGCGAACAACTGAGCCTTGGTTGTATGTTTCTCTATTTTTAATTATTTTTAAATTTATTGTTCCGTTTTTTGCGCTGTTACCTCGGTGGGCGAAGAGAACCCCAGGGCATTTAAAGGTGGTTTGTTATTTAATTTTAGTGGCTCAGTTTGTAGATATATTTTGGATGATTTATCCGGCCTTTAATGAGTCAAAAATAATTTTCGGACTCCCTGAGATATTAATTTTTGCAGGATTTATGGGGGCTTTTTTATACACAACCTTTAGGTTTTTAAGCAAAAATTCATTGGTTCCGTTAAAGGATCCACGCTCTGAAGAGAGTGATCACCACCACGTGGTCTATTAATTTTGGCAACATAGGCCTGGCTTAACGGCTCGGCCCTTGAATAAGAAACTTGTTTTTAAATGCGTTCACTGGTGCCAGGGCCAATTTTAGAGGTGTAATTGTTTAGTTATGCTGCGCATCACTTGTGCGTTCTTAAAAAGGGCGTTTATTTTGGCCCTCAGGGCTTGACGGGGTGTGCCCTTTTCAGCGATAAAGAGGTTATGAGTTTTAAAATAATGCATTCAAAATACAAAAGTGAAAAGTCATAGAGTCCTTATAAATGCCTGAAGTTATTATAATTTTACCTGATAATTCGAAAAAAACTTTTGATCATGAACCCACGATTTTAGAAGTGGCTTTAAGCATTGGCCCTGGCCTCGCTAAAGACACCATCGGGGGTCAAATAAACAATCACTCTGAAATAATAGATTTTAGAGTTAAATTACCAAATAATACTCAGTTGAAAATTATCACCATGAAATCCCCCGAAGCGAACGAGGTGATTCGCCACTCGGCGGCTCATGTTATGGCTCAGGCGGTGCAAGAGTTATGGCCCGAAGTTAAAGTGACCATTGGCCCTGTGATTGAAAATGGTTTTTATTATGACTTTGACTCAAAAAAAACATTTCATGAAAACGACCTTGAAGTAATACAAAAACGTATGAAGGACATTATAGGCCGTAAGCTCCCCATTGTTCGTGAAGATTGGTCAAAGGGGCAGGCCATTGAAACATTTAAGTCTATGGGCGAGCATTTTAAAGTCGAAATTATCGAGGGTCTCGATACTGACGAAGTAGGGATTTATAAACAGGGCGAGTGGTTTGATTTATGCCGTGGCCCTCATGTGCAGCACACAGGTCAAATTAAGGCCATTCAACTACTAAGCGTTGCCGGTGCTTACTGGCGTGGTGATGAAACTAAAGAGCAGCTACAACGTATTTACGCCACAGCTTTTAGTGATAAAAAAGAGTTAAAGCAGCATTTACACAATTTAGAAGAAGCTAAAAAAAGAGATCACCGTAAGTTGGGCAAAGAGTTAGGTTTGTTTTTTATAAACCCAATCTCCCCAGGGGCTCCATTTTTTGGCCCTAAAGGTACAGTGATCTACGATCAGCTGCAGAGGTACATTAAAGAAAAGTACAATGAATATGATTATAGCGAGGTCATTACACCTCAAATATTTGATGTAGATTTATACAAACAATCTGGTCACTACGAAAACTACTCTGAAAACATGTACTTTACTAAAATCGAAGAGCGTGAGTTTAGCGTAAAGCCTATGAACTGCCCGGGGCACTGTGTGATGTTTGGGTCCGAGTTAAGGTCTTATCGCGACCTTCCGTACAGAATTGCAGACTTTGGTCGTCTCCATAGATGTGAGCGCAGCGGGACTATGCATGGGCTGACTCGTGTTAGAAGTTTTGCTCAAGATGATGCTCATATTTTTTGTTCTATCGAACAGTTGCAACAAGAGATTCAAGCATTTATGAAGTTCTTAAATGAAGTTTATGAAACTTTGGGTATGACAAATTATAAAATTTTTCTCTCCACTCGACCTGAAAAACGAATGGGTGATGAGTCGGCTTGGGATAAATCTGAAGAGGCCTTAAAAAAGGCCTTAGAAATACTAGAGCTTGATTACACTATAAACCCAGGCGAGGGTGCTTTTTATGGCCCCAAGCTAGATATAATGTTTGTAGATGCGTTGAACAGGTCTTGGCAGCTAGGCACCTTGCAATGTGACTTTAACATGCCCGAGGCTTTTAAGTTAAAATATGTGGGCGAGGACAACTCAGATCACAGGCCTGTAATGCTACATAGGGCTATATTAGGCTCTTTTGAGCGTTTTATAGGTGTTTACCTTGAACATACGGCAGGGCACCTACCTTTTTGGATGTCTCCGGTGCAAATTAAAATTTTAAACGTCACTGACAACCAAAAGGCATATTGTGAAGAGTTGTGTTCAGACCTTAAAAGCCAAGGCTATCGTATTGAGTTTGATGACCGCAGTGAAAAGCTAGGGTATAAAATTAGAGAAGCACAGATTAAAAAAACCCCATATATGTTGATTATCGGGGATAAAGAGGTTGAAAATAAAACCATCGCAGTCCGGCTCAGAAATGGCGAGACGAAGTATGGAGTGACCAAAGATGAGTTTTACCTTAGCATAAAAAATGAACAAGATTTACGTCAACTAACAAGCCAATGGCTAAATACAGAAAACTAAACGAAGGAGTTTTGTTATTAAAAGAAAAGGAAGCGGGGGTCGAAAGGCACCAAGTCGAGATGGTAAGTATAAGATTAACAAAAACATATCTGCTCCCGTTGTAAGATTGATTGATGAGGAGGGTACAATGCTCGGTGAGATGACCGGCTCTGCAGCCCTTGAGTTAGCTCTGAATAAGGGGCTAGATTTAATAGAAATAGCTCCCACAGCCAAGCCGCCCACTTGTAAAATAATGGATTATGGCAAGTGGAAATACGAAAACAAAAAAAAGCTGGTTGCGGCAAGAAAAAAGCAAACTAAAATTGTTATTAAAGAAATTCAAATTAGACCAAGAACTGAGGACCATGATTTAAACACCAAACTGACCCATGCCAGAAAGTTTTTAATAGAGGGTGACAAGGTTAAAGTGAATTTAAGGTTTCATGGTCGTGAAATGGCTCACCAAGAGTTAGGGTTAGTGCTTTTACAAAGGGTCACTAAAATTTTGGAGGAGATCTCAATAGTCGAGTCCCCGCCAAAAAAAGAGGGGCGTCAGATGTTTATTCTCTTAGCTCCAGACCCAGTTAAAATCAAAGTTTACCTTAAAAAAGTAAAATCAGAGAACAAGGCCCTTGAGGCTGAGGCGGCTGCTGATATGCCTATCGCACCCAGTGAAGACAAAGTGCCCTCTGAAGAACCAAAAGAGGCTACAAACCAAGAGCAGCCAAAAGAGGCCACAAGCCAAGAACAGGCTTAGCTGAGTACATAAAATTAAAAAATATTTATTAAAAAGGGTCCTTTATGGGCCCTTTTGTTTATTGAGCCCCTGTTAATTAAGAAATTACCCGGGGCGTTATGTTTAAGGCGCCCCGTGTAAGTCCCTAAATTGACGCTCTAATTAGTGATCAATGAGTTCGTATAAGCGGTCTAAGTTAATGTTTATATTCAATTTAAAAGGCTTGTCAAAGCCCCAGTGACGCGGTAAATATTTTGTTCAAGCAAGTCGCTGATTAAGGCTAAAGAAGTGTATTTTTTAAAATACCGCCTCTTCAGAAGGGAAGAAAAATGAAGCAAAAAACTCACAGTGGTGCTAAAAAGCGCTTTCGTGCAAAACCTAGTGGAAAAATCAAACGTAAAAAACAAGGCATGAGACATATACTTTCGCCGCATTCATCTAAGTTAAAGCGCCATTTAGGTCAATTAACTTATGTTGAGAGTGCAAATATGTATCAGGTTAAAAGGTATTTAGTTCTTTAGAGGAGATTTTTCATGCGAGTAAAAAGAGGTTTTAAGGCGCGACGTCGTCGAAATAAAGTTTTAGATAGAGCAAAAGGGGCTAGAGGTTCAAACTCTCGCTGTTACTCTGTTGCTGTTGAAAAAAATGATAGAGCATTAGCTTATGCATATCGTGATCGTAAAGTTAAAAAACGAGAGTTTAGAAAATTATGGACGATCAGAATCAACGCAGCGGCTCGTCAGTGTGGGACTACATACTCACGCTTAATGGGTGCAATAAATAAGTCGGCTTTTGAGTGTGATCGTAAGATCTTAGCTGACTTAGCGGTTCATGATATTAATGGGTTTAAAGCTATTGTAAGTAAAGTACTACCTGCTTAATTATAAGTGGTTATGTATTTAAGGTGATCGACTAAGCCCAGTAAATACATTACTGGGCTTATTTGCATTTGAGAGAGTTTATGGACTTTGAAAAGGCTTCATTTGGCGTTACTGAGACAAATGAAACGTTTGAAAATCGAAAAAAAGATCATATCCGTTTAAGTCTAAACCCTGAAAACGAAGCCGTTGGCTTTGCGGGTTTTAACGAGGTTGAGCTTATACATGACTCTCTCCCTGAGATAGACTTTTCTGAAGTAGACCTTTCACAAAATATTTTTAATCTTAAACACGACACACCGTTTTTGATAAGTTCAATGACAGCCGGTCATGTGGACAGTGTTGATTTAAATATTAGGCTGGCCAAGGCTTGTGAGAAAAACAAATGGCTCATGGGTGTAGGCTCACAAAGAAAAGAGCTTTTTTGTGACAAAGCCGCCAGTGAGTGGGACCGAGTTTTAAAACAAGCTAAAGATGTAAAGCTCATTGGCAACATAGGCCTTTCTCAACTTATAAAAACCCCTAAAGAGCAAATTAAAAACCTTATAGAGGCCCTTCACGGAGTTGCACTATTTGTTCATACAAACCCCCTGCAAGAGTGTTTGCAGTCAGAGGGCACACCTTTTTTTAAAGGTGGCTTAGAGGCTTTAAAAAATATATCAGATTATTTAACTGTACCGGTTATACTTAAAGAGACCGGCTGTGGGTTTTCGTCACCGTGTTTTAAAAAAATAAATGGTTTAGGCTTGTATGCCGTAGATGTGGCCGGTTTTGGTGGCACGCACTGGGGGCGTATCGAAGGAGCCAGGGGTCATAAAGAGTCTTTACAGAACAGAGCTTCTATTAATTTTTCAAACTGGGGTATTAGTACAGTTAAAAGTTTACTCAATGCTAAGGCTCAAAAACTTGATTATTCAATTTGGGCCTCAGGAGGGGTAAGAACTGGAGTGCATGCCGCTCAGTTATTAGCCTTGGGTGCTGAGGTGGTTGGTTTGGCAAAGCCCATGCTTGTGGCGGCGCTAAAAAGTGAAGATTGCTTGGATATAGCAATGAAAACTGTTGAGTATGAGTTGAAAGTAGCCATGTTTTGCACCGGCTCTAAAACAATAGGTGATTTGCGCTCAAAGGTGGTCTTATGAGTGAACGTTCTCAAGACCAAATAATAAAAGAGCTATTTAGTGGGTTTTCAAAACTAACTCGTAATGAGCGTTTTGATCGTTTGATGAAGATGGGTGTTATAACACCGGACGATGTTAAGGTGTTAAAATCGCAAACAAAGCCCGAGGTAGCGTTGTCTGAAAAGTTTATTGAAAACGTAATTGGATATTACCAAATGCCCCTTGGTGTTGCCGCGAATTTTGTAATTAACAAAAAATCATATGCCATACCCATGGCCGTTGAAGAGACCTCTATCATTGCGGCTGCGAGCAAAACAGCTAAGTGGATTAGAGATAATGGGGAGATCACCACCGGTAGTATTGGGGATGTTATTATTGGGCAAATTCAAATTGCAAAGGTGAGTGACTTTGAAACGTTTAAATCAAAAATTTTAGAAAACAAACAAGGCCTTATTGACCGAGCCAACAGTGAGCCCGCGGCTAATTTAGTTAAACGCGGTGGTGGGGTACGAGACATAGAGGTGCGTAAGATTCGTCGCCCAGATGAGTACGAAATGGCTGTCGTACATGTATACATGGACCCATGTGAGGCTATGGGGGCCAATTTAGTAAATCAAGTTGTTGAGTTTTTAAAACCATTTATTGAGCTGTGCACTGGTGAAACAGTGACGATGTGTATTTTATCAAACCTCGTTGACTCAAAAATTACAATAGCAAAGGTCACAGTAAGAGGGGTTGAGAGCGCTTTAGTAGACAAAATAGTCGAAGCCTCAATTTTTGCCGAAGAAGACCCCTATAGAGCCGCTACAAATAACAAGGGTGTTCTCAATGGCATTGACCCCATTTTAATTGCTACGGGTAATGATTGGCGCGCAGTGGAGGCCGGAGTACACTCTTACGCCGCAAGAGATGGCCAGTACCGCTCAGTGACCAAGTGGCGTCAAGTAAATGGTGATTTAGTTGGTATATTCGAAGCGCCCATTATGGTGGGGGTTGTTGGGGGTGTAACAAAACTTCATCCCTTATCGCAACTGTCTTTACGCATGTTAGGGGTAGAAACCTCAAGCGAGCTTGCCGGCATATGTGCAGCTGCCGGTTTAGTGCAAAATCTTGGGGCCATTAAAGCTTTAACTACGGTTGGCATTATAGAAGGGCATATGAGGCTACATATACAAAACTTATCTATTGGTGCTGGGGCTAGTGAGTTAGAAATGCCTTTGATGCAAAAAAAATTAGAAGAAATTTTATCTCTAAAAAGTAGAATCACCCTTTCAAATGCCAAAGAAATTTTAAGTGACTTAAGGCGCCAGGCTAAACAAAAGTTATCTTCCACATTAAAACAAAAAAAAGAAGAGGGTGTAGAGCAAAATGGGGTTTAAACTTTCAGCGCCCAGCAAGACTTTTATTTTAGGCGAGTACTTAGCCCTACTTGGTGGTCCAGCTCTTGTTGCGGCTACAGGTCAAAGGTTTGAGCTTGTTGTAAATTTACAAGGTCACCCGGGGCTAGAGGGCATACATCCTGAGAGCCCTGCGGGGCGTGTATATGTAGACAACCCCAGCTGTTTTGAAGGTGTACATGTTGAGTTTGTCGACCCCTACTTAGGAGCCGGGGGGCTTGGAGCCTCTAGCGCACAGTTTGTATTAATGCTATTTTTAAAATCTTTATTAACCAAGGACTTAAAGTCGGTGAATGAAAGTTTATCAGCTCACCAGGTGTGGCTCGATTACCGACAGATGTTTTCAACAACCGACACCTGGTTGCCTAGTGGTGCTGATGTTGTCGCGCAACTTATTGGCGGGATCAGTTGGTTTCAGTGGAAGCCCTTTAAGATCGAAAAGCTCACTTGGAGCTTTGAGGGGTTAAGTTTTTTAGTTTTTAAAACTCCACACAAAGTCTCAACCCATGAGCATTTATCTCAGTTAAAAGAGTTAAACCCTGAAAAATTGCAAAGTATAGTGCTAAGTACGATTGAAGCCTTAAAAAACGAGGACTCGCTTAAATTTATAAAGGGTTTGCGGCAGTTTGATGTAGCCTTAAGAGAGCAAAATTTAATCTGTAATGAAACCATTGAGCTGTTGAACGATTTTAAAATGTCTGAGTCTGTATTAGCAGCTAAAGGCTGTGGTGCCTTAGGAGCTGATACTATATTTGTTGTTTGTGAAAACAAAGACATTGAGGGGCTAAAATCTTTAGCTAAAGTTGTTGGGCTCACTTATGTAGCGTCGAACAAAAATATAAGCCCAGGTATTCAAATGGAATACACATATGATTTTAAAAAACGTTTAGCATTTAAAAGTAACGAGAAGCCCTCTTCAACTGAGGCCACTTTATGAAAAGTTTTGAAGCCTCAATGCCTTCGAACATTGCCTTAATTAAGTATATGGGCAAAACAGACTCTGAGGTGAATTTACCGACAAACCCATCGCTTTCGTACACGTTAAATCATTTGAAAACTCAAGTTCGCCTCAGTTTAAGTGACTTACCTAATGACACTTGGGAGCCTTTAAATGAAGGGGCTTTTGTAGCGCCGAAGCTATCTAAATTTGGTGTGGATAGGTTTTTAAAGCACTTTCGTTTTTTAAAAGCTCAATTGGGTTTGAGTCAAAATTTTATCATTCAATCCGGCAGCAACTTTCCTTCAGATTGTGGGTTAGCGAGTTCGGCCTCAAGTTTTGCAGCTCTTACGATGGCCACGTTTAACGCCGCTAAAGAAATATCGGGTTCTGATTTAAATTTAAAGAGCTTAGCCATGCTAAGTCGTCAAGGTTCGGGCTCTAGTTGTAGGAGCTTTTTTTCTCCCTGGTGTGAGTGGGAGGGGGAGCGTGTTGAGCTGGTTGATTTAAGTCTTGAGACCTTGCCCCACAATGTGGTTATTGTTGAGGCCGAGAAAAAAAAGATCAGCTCTAGCGAAGCCCATAGGCGTGTACCTTCAAGTCTATTATTTAGGGGCCGTGTTGAGAGGGCCACACAGAGGTGTGAGTTGTTAAAGTCAGCACTTATAGACAAAGACTACTCAAAGGCTTTTGAACTGTGTTGGGCTGAATTTTGGGACATGCATGCATTGTTTGAAACGAGCTCTCCAGGTTTTGGTTATATGACAGATAAAAGCTTAAAGGTTATTAATTTGGCAAGGGACTACTGGGATAGCCACGGTGAAGGGCCCATTGTAACCATGGATGCGGGGGCTAATGTTCATCTGCTAAATTCTCCCCAGGGATTTATCAAAAGCCCAGGGCTCTCTGAGTTTACAATTATTTAGTTGGGCCAGGCGTCAGGGCAAGACAAATGACAGCCCTTATTAAACAATACATTTTTATTAAACCTGAACTCTAAGAGCGAGTGCCCGGCAAGGCCTTTGGCAACAATAAACATTAGTGATAACATATAGTTACAAGGATCCCCTCAGGTGATCTAGAGCCTGGCTCTAGAGTGTCTATTCAAGGCAGCGCATAAAAGTGATTTTAGTTAATTATCCCTAAACTTTGCGGTAAAAGGGTAAGGTTATTTTTTAGGAGCTTTATACTTTGAAGGCATACGGTAAATTTATACTCGCAGGGGAGCATTCGGTTTTGCGTGGCGGTGAGGCTTTAGTGTTCCCCGTAAAGAGCCGGTATTTACAGGCTCAACTCAAACTCAGTGAAAGGCCTTTTGAGGTTCATTTTACAGGGGCCTCTAGTGATGAGGTTAAGTTAGTATTTTGGAGTGTGGTAGAGAGAGCTCTCAATAAAGTCTCCCGCGTGCGGGCAGACCTGAAAGGTGAGTTGAGTTTTATTTGTGAAATCCCTTTTGGGACAGGCCTTGGCGCTTCAGCCGCACTTTGTGTGGCGATTAGTAAGTGGTTTAGTAAGCTAGGTTGGGTTGAAGAGCCTTTTATTTTTGAGTTTTCAAAAAAACTAGAGGATCTCTTTCATGGCGAAAGCAGTGGTGCTGACATCGCAGCCGCCTTAGAGGGACGACCAATCACTTTTTTTAAATCCGGCGACAGACAACCGCTTGAGCTTTTATGGAGCCCTCAATTTTACCTCTCCTACTGTGGCTGCAAGGGCATTACCTCAGAGTGTGTTGAGGCGGTTAAGGGGTTTGTAAAAAAGAACCCCCAAGAGGCTCAGTTTGTGGATGATCAAATGAAAAAATCCACCCAATTGGCCAAAAAATCTTTAGCGACACAAAAAAAAGAGGGTTTGCCGTTATTAATTAAATCTATGAAATTATCAAAAGACTGTTTTGATCAATGGGGTTTAACTAAAGGCGCTATTGGTGACTCAATGAACGAGCTCTTAAGCCATGGAGCTTTAGCCGTTAAACCCACAGGTTCTGGCGGCGGCGGGTTTATATTAAGCCTATGGGATCAAGAGCCCCCTCAGTCAATATTAAGTAAAATGTTTAAGCCCTGAGCCTTTACCGGCAGCCACTGGACCACGAGTGCAAAGCGATGGCTGCTGAAGTCATAGCGTTCAGCGACTCGACTTGTGAACTTATGGGTATGGTGATTTTTTTTACATCTAGGATTTTGGGTACACCTTGCCCCTCTTCGCCAATGAGAAGCCTGAGGTTTTTTGGCCATTGAATGTCATTAATAGGGGTTCCATCTAAATCAAGGGCGTAAATTTCACAGTGGAGATCTTTTATCGAAGGCCCTTTATTTAAAAGTAAATTAAAGTTAGCCCCGCAAGCCGCACGTGTGACCCTGGGGTGAAAGGGGTGGCAGGCCTCATGTAGCAAGGTTATGTGTGTGACGCCAAAAGCAGCAGCGCTCCTTATAAGTGCCCCCAGGTTATTTGGGTCACTCATGGCGGTGAGTAAGCAGAGCCCTTTTGGGGGGATATTCAGGTCGCACACCTCAAGAGTTGGGGTTTTGACGACCAAAATAGGCTTATGGGTGCCAATGGTATCGAGCGAATTAAAAAGCTCCTTATCTAATAAAACAGGGGTCATATGGTTTTTGACCATGTGCTTTAGCTCTATTAATTGATCCGGGTCAAACACCAAAATATATAAAACCAGTTGAGGGTGCTGAGTTAAAAACTCACAAGTAATTTTAGGGCCCGAAACAAGGGATTGAGAGTGTTTTTTTATACCCTTTGAGTCTGTAAGGCTTTTAAATTGGCGAAATAGGTCATTAGAAGAGCTTGTGAGTTCTTTCATGGGGCATAACATACTCTATTTGTGGCCTGTTTGCATGGGTCATTTGAGCTTTAGGGGTTTTTTTCTTTTTTGCAGTGTTTAACCTTTAACAAAACCCTAAAGTTTTTGTAGTATGGGTTTTGTTCGACTTAAACCTAACCCATAAAAGAGCCTCTTATGCAGAAAAAAGCAAAATTAATACTGACCGAAGCCAAGGAGGCGTTTGAAAAAAGCCCCACAACTAAACTACTCTATGATTTAAAGGTTAAGTATTTAGGTAAGCAGGGGCTTTTTAGTGAGCTCATGAAGGGGCTTGGAAAGCTCTCAAAAGAAGATCGCCCTCAAGTGGGCAAAGAGGTCAACATTGTTAAAAATGAATTAGAGAGCGCTTATCAAGTGCGACTACAGCAACTCGATGATTTAGAAATGAACAAAAAACTACAAACAGAGCATCTTGATTTAACTTTGCCGGGGCCTGATGCCCCGCGGGGCAACCAACACCCCCTCACGCAAACAATGCAAGAGATCGTGGGGATACTTTCAAAGATTGGTTTTACCGTACGCACGGGGCCTTTAATTGAAACAGACTGGTATAACTTTGAGGCCTTAAATATACCTAAAGACCACCCGGCTAGAGATATGCAAGACACTTTTTATATTGATGACACCCATGTTTTAAGGACCCACACGAGCCCTGTGCAAATTCACACCATGCAAGATGAAAAGCCGCCCATAAGGATATTATCGCCGGGGAGTGTGTTTAGGTGTGATGCCGATGTGACTCACTCGCCAAATTTTTATCAAATAGAAGGTCTACTTATTGATAAAGATGTTTCAATGGCACATTTAAAGGGGACGATTAGCTTTTTTGTAAAGCAGTATTTTGGTACTAAAATTAAAACTCGTTTTAGACCAAGCTTTTTTCCGTTTACAGAGCCTTCGGCTGAGGTGGACTGCTCTTGCCCTCAGTGCAACGGTAAGGGTTGCCGAATATGCAGCCATACGGGTTGGATTGAAATTGGCGGTAGCGGGCTCGTGCACCCTAACGTGATTAAATCGGCCGGCTTAGACTCAGATGAGTTTACGGGCTATGCCTTTGGCTTTGGCGTTGAACGAATGGCTATGATTAAGTATGGGGTCGACGACATAAGACTATTTAACGAAAACGACGTGCGATTTTTAGGACAGTTTAATTAAGGTGTAAATTATGAAATTATCTTTAAAGTGGTTAAATGAGTATGTAGATGTTGAGGAGTTTTTTGAAAACCCTCAGTCTCTTGGAGATATGTTAACAAGGGCCGGCTTAGAGCTTGAGGGCATCGAAAGCCACCGAGACAATTACAAGAACATTGTTATAGGTAAAATTGTTGAAAAAGCAAAACACCCGGACGCTGATAAGCTGAGCTTATGTAAAGTCGATGTGGGTGACAAAGTAGTGCCTATTGTCTGCGGGGCTAAAAATCATAACCAAGGGGACTATGTCGTTGCGGCTTTGCCGGGGGCTGTTTTACCTGGGGATTTTAAAATAAAAAAATCAAAAATTCGGGGCGAAGAAAGTTGCGGTATGCTTTGCTCTGAAAAAGAGCTCGGCTTAAGCGATGAGTCAGCCGGCATTATTACCCTAAAAAAAGCGACCGCAGGGCAGAGCTTTGTAGATCATTATGAGTTAAACGACGTAGTTTTTGACTTATCAGTAACGCCTAACCGGGCCGATTGTTTAAGCCATGTTGGGCTGGCTAGAGAGGTCTCTTGTTTATTAGGCCGACCGTTAAAGTTAAACGAGCCTCAATTTAAAACCTCAAAAGAGAGCACAAAAAAAATAGTGACCCTCTCTTTAGAGGACTCTGGTAACTGCCCCCGTTATGCGGGACGAGTAATTAGGGGTGTAAAAGTAGGTGCGAGCCCTTTATGGTTACAAAAAAAACTAGAGGCTGTTGATATAAACAGTATAAACAACATTGTAGATATCACTAACTTTGTAATGCTTGAGTTAGGGCAGCCACTGCACGCTTTTGATTTAAAGCAGTTGGGTGGGCCTAAGGTTGTGATTTCAAAATCAAAGCATCAAGAGGCCTTTAAAACTCTTGATGGTACAGAGCTAAAACTGACCGGTGATGAGTTAGTCATTCGAGACAGCCAGGGGCCCATAGCCCTAGCTGGGGTTATTGGTGGGGTTAACTCTGGAGTGACAGATGAGACTCAAGACCTCTTTTTGGAGTCAGCTCATTTTACTCAAAAAACAGTACGACAAACGGCAAGACGTTTTGGGATTGAAACAGACTCTAGCTACAGGTTTTCAAGGGGCACAGACCCTGAAGGTGTTGTATTTGCCATGAACCGGGCCTGTGAGTTGATACAAACTCTTGCCGGAGGTGACGTTGCTGAGGATTTTTATGATGAGTACCCAAAGCCTTTTAAAAAACAGACCATTTTAGTCAACAAGGCTTTTATACAAAGTAAATTAGGTTACGAGGTGGATGAGTCTGAATTTGAGGACTGGATGAGTCGTTTAGGTTGTGAAGTCTCTGGCAGCGCAAAACAGTGGAAGGTTTTAGTGCCCACCTATAGGTGGGACTTAAATGAGTCGGTTGACCTTGTTGAAGAGTATGCTCGTTTACATGGCTATGAAAATATACCCGAGTATTTACCAGAGGTTTCAACGGAGCCCATAGTTAAAGACACTTCCTTTGAGTTAGAGAGGCATGTAGAGTCGATATTGACAACACAGGGCTATATGCAGGCTATGAATTATCATTTTATTAACTATAAAGAGCAGGTTGATTTTTTAAAGGCCACAGAGCCGCTCAAAGCCGTTGGGCTTAAAACCACAAGTACTCCAGTGAGGGTTAAAAACCCCCTTAATGAAGAGTTAGACTCTATGAGGCTGTCACTGTTGCCAGGCTTAACGCGTAACTTAACGCACAACGTGCGCCACGGTAATGAGTTTGGTCGTTTATATGAAATAGGGGCTTGTTTTTCTTTTGGGGCTGATAAGGAGTATCAGCAGCATTATAATTTAGCCTTTATGTGCTGGGGGCAAAAAGAGAGCCTCTGGGAAAAGCCAGCAAGTAGGCCTGTTGTTTACGATTTAAAATCGTCCATTGAAAATATGATGACCCAATTAAATATTAAGAACTTTGAGTGGAGGGGCTTTGATGCCGCCCCAGACTTTGTTCATCCGGGGCAGTGCTCGGGGCTATTTTGTGAGGGGCAGCTAATAGGTTTTATAGGCTCGATGCACCCCAGCCGATTAAAGACTTTAAAAATAAAAGAAGACGTCGCAGTGGCCGAATTAGACTGGGAGCGATTGTTAAGACGACAGCCCCGAGTGTCCAGTTTTGCCCCCTTAAGTAAGTTTCCGTCTGTAGAGAGGGACTTGGCTTTTGTTATGCCCCAAGGCTTGGCCTCAGTAGCTGTGACAAAAGAAATAAAAAAAGCAGCCGGTGCGCTTTTAGAGGATGTACGAGCTTTTGATGTATATAGAGGCGAGCACATAGGTGAAGACGAAAAATGCATATCTTTTAAGCTGCGGTATCAAGATAAAAAGGGAACCTTAAACGACGGCCAAATTAAAAAACTACAGCAGGATGTGATAAATAGCGTAACCACTCAGTTGAGTGTGCGAATAAGATAGAGGCCTAAAGGCTAGTGCCGCCGCGCGAAAAAGTAAAAAAACTTGAAAGTTTTCAAGGGCTTGGTAGCCTAAACTTAGTTTTTTAAGGAGATCTACCTATGGCAGGCCAAGACAAGTCCACAATGACTAAAGCAGACATTATAGAGCGTGTTTACGAAAAAATTGGTTTTTCTAAAAAAGAAGCCTGTGAGCTCGTAGAAATGGTTTTCGGTGAACTCAAAAAAAACCTTTGTGATGGCGAGAAAGTTAAAATATCTGGCTTTGGTAATTTTATAATTAGAGAAAAAAAATCAAGAGTCGGTCGTAACCCTCAAACAGGCGATCAAATTACGATTAGTGCTCGGCGAGTATTAACCTTTCGCCCAAGCCAAGTCTTAAAAGCTATGCTTAATGGCGAAGATATTTCAGGGATTAAAGAAGATTAACAGCACAGCCTTTTTTTGAAATAAGGTGAGGGTATATGGAGATAGAATTAGAGTTTGAGCCTAAAAAAATAATAGCCGTCCCTGTTGGTGAAGAGTCAATTTTAAACGAAGAATTACAAAATCAGATAAGCACAATCCCAAACCGTATGGCCTTTAAAATTGGCGAGGTTTCTCAAATGGCCGACGTAAAACCATACGTTTTAAGGTACTGGGAGGCTGAGTTTGAAGCCTTAAGGCCTAAAAAATCAAAGCACAATCAAAGAGTTTATGAGCGGAAAGACGTAGAGAACGTATTGATTATTAAAAAGCTCCTATATAACGATAAATACTCTATTGAGGGGGCACGTGCCGCCCTAAAAAGATACCGTAAGCAAGGTAAAAAAGCACAGGCCTTGTTTGAGGGTCGAGATGATTTTGAAAAGTTAGTGTTTAGAGCTGAGAGTTTAGTTGAAAAAATAGAAAAATGTTTAAAGTCGGTTTCTTAAGTCGAATCAGTTCCATTTGTTAAGTTTTTTATTTAAGGGGGCCTAGAGGTGAAGTTTTTTTTTGGAATCGGTGTAGTTTTAATTTCTTTAGCGGCTTTGGCAGAACCTTGGGTTTCTAATCGTTATGCTCAAAACTGTGCTGGCTGTCACGCTCCAGGTCGATTAAATTTACCCCCTGTAGATCGCAGATGCACTTTGTCTTGTCAGGGTTGTCACGTCAACCCTAACGGCGGCGGGCTTCGCAACCAGTACGGTATATGGAACCAACAAAGGTGGCTTAGAAGCTATAAAAATAAAAAATTATTTGGGCATAAAAGCACTCCAAAGCCTCACAATAAACAGCCTTACATGAAGACTAAACGAAATAAAAAGGGCTATTACCCCGTTAAAAACTTTGTAACAACAAGCAGGGTGGGAGTAAAAGATTATAAATACACAAATAAAGTTTATAAGGACTGGCATAAGCAGGCTAAAAATAAAAGACACTTTTTAAGTCGTGTTCCAAATGGTGACCCTTACCGATTAGAGAGAAACTTTGAAACCACTTTTGGTGGTGATTTAAGGCTCATGTACTTAACTAAAAATAGCGGCGTGGACAATAGTGAGTCGGTATTCTTCCCGATGTCTTTAGACTTAGGGGCGCGTATAAGGCCTACTCGTGAAAAATACTCAGCTGTAGTGGAGGTGAGGTTTGCAAACCCTCCCTCTAATACTGAGCTAGAGGACCTTTTTGAAACAAGTGCCTTTGTAAGGTCAGCATATCTTATGGCTGACGATTTATGGTACAACACATATGCAATGGCTGGGCTTTTTAGGCCTATGTTTGGTAACTATAATTCGGATCATCTGTCGTTATCTAATTTAATTACAGGCCTTGGTTACTCGGCTGTTTTTAAGGGGATTGGTGTGGGCACGGCCCCCAATGTCCCTTTTGCAAACGTTAATTTAATTCAACCCATGTCTAATACTAACTATGCACAAGACGAGGGTGTCGTAGCTAATTTTGGCGGCCGCTTTGTGACTTATAGTTTGTCGGCACTTTTATCTTATTGGTCCACTAAAAAACCAGTGCTACCTGCGGGTAACGTTGCAAAAACAGATCTTACGGCAATAGCACTCGGAGCTAAGTGGAAAAATTTTATATTTAACTTTGAGGCTGTTTTATATGAGTTTCAGGAAATTATTTTAGGTTCTCTTGTTAGAAATAGCGGCAACGTATTAACGTCAGAAAATAAATATCGCTTTTGGAGAGAGAATTATTTAGTCCTAAACTATGCCACTTCAAATACTGCAATTGACCATACAAAAGGTAACGCCACTCAAGTTATGGGAGGGGTAAAAAGCTATTTATACCCAGGGACCGAGGTTGAATTATTGTTTGTTAATGAAACTGAGGATGACGGCGGAGTTAAAACCACGGACTCAAGAACTCAGCTTCAGCTCCATTTATCTTTTTAAGCGGGCAAATTTAAATAATAATTTTGTTGTAAACTTTGTTTGCAATTGCCCGTTAAGTGCCTGAAATTAATAATATATTATTAATGACTTGCTTCTGAAAAGTGACCTTTTTGGTGACAAATAAATTGTTTAAACACTCGAATAATTGTACATATCTTATCGTTATTAAGAATATTTAAATATGCTGGGGGGTATATTTTGGGGAGAACTTGTCGTGCAGTGGTCGCAGTTTTATTTGTGGCTCTATTATCAACGTACTCAATTCATTCATTAGCGGTTCAAAACAGTTCACAAACGAACTGTAAAAATGGTTGTACCGGAAACTCTGGTCAAGGTGTGGGTAATACAGGCCCTGGCAACCAAGGCAATGACTCAACAAACGGTAATGCCGGTGGTGGGGTAAATCAGGGCGATTTACCTGACGACCCTTATGATGAACCCGACGCAGACTCTGACGGCGATACCGGCGGCGATACTGGCGGCGATACTGGCGGTGATACTGGCGGTGATACTGGCGGTGATACTGGCGGTGATACTGGCGGTGATACTGGCGGTGATACTGGCGGTGATACTGGCGGTGATACTGGT
>JAUVAX010000029.1 GCA_030591685.1 Pseudobdellovibrionaceae bacterium
CATGCAAAAAAAGAAATAGAAGAGTGGAGAAAAGATTACAACGAATATAGGCCCCATAGGTCTTTAAATATGAAAACACCAAATGAGTTTGCAAAACAGTATAAGGAGATGTTAATTAACTAAAAACAGAAATATCGACACCTGCAGTCAATGGGGTACGGTCAGGGCCTCTTTAGGAAAAATAGAAATAGGCTTCCAATCAATTTTTAAAACTTGTTTGCTCGCATGGTCTACCTTTTCTATGCATTGCTTTTCCTGGCAGTTAATAACTTCATTTATGTTTAGACCAAGCTGTAAAGCTGCGGTCGTAAGTATGGCAATAAGTAATAGTCGAATCACTGAATTCTCCTTAGTTAGTTGTTTTATACAGCTATGTAAACAGAAGGGTGGCGACTCAAAAACGTGAGTCG
Organism: Pseudobdellovibrionaceae bacterium; assembly: GCA_030591685.1. GTDB lineage: Bacteria > Bdellovibrionota > Bdellovibrionia > Bdellovibrionales > UBA1609 > JAUVAX01. The sequence goes on from JAUVAX010000029.1 coordinate 411, forward strand.
CCACCTTAACAACCGAGTCGCCAAAACAGGGTAGGTGAGTCGCCACTTGGCGGCCACCTACATGTCTTTAGCGTGACTTACAGTGACTTCAAGAGTCTCTACAAAACGATCGGGCCAACAGGGAATTCCTGTGTGATTTTAGTTGTTTAAGTGTGTTATTGAGTATTTATGATGATTGCTTTTGTGATCTTACTTTTTTACCAATTTCTTAGAAAAAAATTGGTTGCGGGGGCCGGATTTGAACCGACGACCTTCGGGTTATGAGCCCGACGAGCTACCAGGCTGCTCCACCCCGCGTCACTTGTATTGAAACAGAAGACATTTCTAATAGAGCGCCCCCCGAAGGTCAACTAACAAATAGTTTTTATTTAGATTTTTTAAAAATGTAATTATTTAAATGACCCGTAAGCGACCAGTTCAAAGAGTTTTCTTAGTCCTTAAAATAGCTTGGCAAAACAGGTATTGCGACATGTCAATTCTCGGGTGCTTAATAGATCTTTTTAATGAGTGCATTTCGTACAAATATGTTTTGTATGCTCTTGAAGATTTCTTTATTAAACAAGTCGGTGTCCTCACTGAGTTGTTTATAGGCATAGTCCGGGGACAAGGGCTTATAATTATTATCAACATTTGGGTAAGTTAAGTTCACTATGGCTTCAGCTAGGCCAACAACTTTTGCTAAGGGGTGTATGCGAGCATCTGGCAACCCTAGGGGGAACCCTTTACCTTTTGGCCTTTCTCTGTGTTGGAGCACTATAGAAATAACATCCTCAGACACATACCCCACCTTATGTAAAAGAGCTGAACCCATTTGAGGGTACTCAGCGTACTGCTCTTTGAGTTCGCTTGAGAGCTCCTCATAGGGTGCTGCTAGCACCCCTTTAGGGAGTTCAATCATACCAATTCGATGCAGTAGGCCGCCTATGGCCAGTTTTTCACGAGTCACTGGGTTTTTCCAGTCCATGGCCCTACAAATAACTAAACTCATCGCACTGACAGCCATGGAGTGCTTTACGAGGCTGTCGGACCCTGTGGTGACGTTTTCTAATAAATCACTGAGGTCATTATGCTGGTCTACAAAGCGGGTCGTGTAAGAGGAGAGCTCCCTAGCTACGGCATAGCTTTGAACATTTACGCCAAGGCCTTTGAACTCATTAAATACAGTGTGTGCGGCACTCGAGAGGACTCTTCTTTTTTGCACGAGCTCGTACTTTGAGCTCTCTAGGGTTAATTTTGCAATGGCCATATTATGTCGAGTCAGTTTAGAGAAATGCTCCTTTTCGACCCACAAATACTTTATTGTGCTCCCTGAGTGCTGTAAAAGTTTAGCCTTATTAGGCATTTCTCCTGAGGAGTAGATTTTGACATAATTATTCTTGCCCGTGCGAGCAAAGAGATCCACAGGGGTCTTAATGCCCGAAGCAAAGTTATCGACCCTGAGCGATATATATTTTGAATTTGCAGGTGCTTCCATAGTTATGTGCCTATCGGTTAGGTGAGGCAAAATATTGATGCTGGGCAATTGCTTAGAGAGCTAAATTCGACTATTGTGAGTCCTTTTTACTGTTCAAGAGAGAAACCTGTGGCTGATGCATTAGAAATTCTAAATTTAGTTAAAAAATATGACTCATTAATAGCCGTTAATGACGTGACGTTTAATGTTAAGCCAGGAGAGATCTTTGGTTTATTGGGCCCAAATGGGGCGGGTAAAACCTCGTTGATTTCTACCATTGTGACTGTCGAAAAACCGACAAGCGGAAGTGTCAAAATATTTGGCACCGATGTGAGTGTGCAGCCCCGAGTGACTAAATCTATGACAGGTATTGTCCCTCAAGAAATAGTAAACCATGGTTTTTTTAATATTGAAGAAATATTAACTTTTCACTCTGGGTATTTTGGGATCAGAAACAATAAAACTCAGATTCATTTTTTACTGCATAAATTAGGACTATTTGAGCATCGCCATAAAAGAGTTAAGCAACTCAGTGGTGGCATGAAGCGCCGACTACTCATTGCAAAAGCCCTTGTGCACCAGCCGAAACTTTTAATATTAGACGAGCCCACAGCGGGTGTTGATATCGAACTTCGCCAAAGCCTCTGGGAGTTTGTGACAGAGCTCAGAAAGTCCGGTGTGACTATACTACTCACCACCCACTATTTAGAAGAGGCCGAGCAGTTGTGTGACCGTGTTGGGATAATACATCAAGGTCGACTCCGAAGGGTGGGCCCCACAAAAGAGCTCATAGATGAGTTTACTCAGAGAAACATAAACCTGGTGCTTTCTAAAACTACAGGTTCGCTAACAAACAAATATTTAACTCATCAAGATCAAAACAAGGTGAGCTTTCAAATCCCCTCAACAATGAAGGTGGGGGAGCTTTTGGCCCAGACTCAGTTAAATGTCAGTGATATAGTCGATTTACAAATTAATGAGGGCAGCCTTGAAGATGCCTTTCGCAGGGTTTTAGGGGGTGTTGAGTGATTCAACAAGAGCTTCGGTGGACACCGTTTTTACTTCTTTTTTGGCGCGAGATAAGGCGTTTTATGAAGGTGGTCGTGCAAACCGTCTTGGCGCCCTTAATAAGTTCTAGTTTGTACTTACTTATTTTTGGGATCTCTTTAGGTAAGTCTATAGATTTAAGTTCGGGGATGAGTTATTTAGCCTTTTTAATCCCTGGTTTAGTTATGATGGGGTGCTTGAATAATGCGTTTTCAAATGCATCAAGCTCTGTTGTGGGGTCAAAGTTTGCAGGGGAGCTTGAGGATTACAAGATTTCTCCGTTGAGCCATAGCCAAATCATTTGGGCTTTAAGCTTAGGTGGGGTGGCTCGCGGTTTAATGGTCGCTACGATTACCTTTTTTGTGGGTCAGATTTTTTGTTATATACAACTCGGTGAGATGCTCTCAGTAAAAAGCCCCCTACTTTTAGTGTTTTTTTTATTAGTGGGCGGCATTGGGTTTGCAATGATGGGCCTGTCGGTGGCTTTATGGTCAAAGACCTTTGATCACTTAAGTGCGTTTGGTAGTTTTATACTTTTGCCACTCATATATTTAGGAGGGGTGTTTTACTCAATAGATACTTTGCCTGTGTTTTGGCAAAAGGTATCTATGTTTAACCCTATTTTGTATTTTATAAACGGGGTGAGGTACTCTATTTTAGGGGTGAGTGATGTGAATGTTTGGTTCGCCGCCCTAATGTCTTTAGTTTTGCTTTTTGTGTTTTATATTTTAAGTATTTATAGTTTTAATAGGGGCTCATTTCAGCGTTGGTAGGAGTAAAAAATGTTTAACAATCTTTCAGATAAATTATTAAAAACCCTTAGAAATGTAAGCGGTAAGGGTAAAATTACAGAAAAAAACATTGAAGAGGCCATTAAAGAAATCCGTTTAAGCCTACTAGATGCCGACGTTAATTTTAAAGTGGTTAAAAACTTTATCTCAAGGGTTAAAGAAAAGTCCCTAGGCCAAGAGGTGTTAACAAGCATTACGGCTGGAGACCAGTTTGTAAAAATTGTTCAAGACGAACTCGTAGAAATATTAGGCCGAGACACAAGTGAATTAGTTGTCAAAGGAGCCCCTGGGGTTATTTTTTTAGTGGGCCTGCAAGGTGCTGGTAAAACAACAACATGTGCTAAGTTGGCCCTGCATATCAGAAAAAAGTACTCTAAACGCCCCGGCCTTGTGCCCGTAGATGTGTATAGGCCCGCAGCCATAGAGCAGTTAAAAATATTGGGGCAACAAAATGATTTACCCGTTTTTAACTCTGACCCTAATGATAAACCAGAGCAAATTTTAGAAAAATCAAAGCTTTGGGCTAAAGAAAACATGGTTGATGTCATACTCGTAGATACTGCTGGTCGATTACAAATAGACGACGAGCTTATGGGTGAGCTCACGCGACTAAAAAATGTATGGGACCCAAAAGAAACCCTCCTTGTTGCCGATGCCATGTTAGGTCAACAGTCAGTCAATGTGGCCAAGGGGTTTCACGATCAAATAGGTATTACAGGACTAGTGCTGACTAAAGTAGATGGCGATGCCCGAGGTGGTGCCGCGCTGAGTATTAGAGAGGCCACAGGGGTGCCCATAAAGTTTTTAGGAGTTGGCGAAAAAGTCTCAGCCCTAGAGGTGTTTCACCCGGACCGTTTAGCCTCTCGTATTTTAGACATGGGGGACGTAGTAAGCCTTGTCGAAAAGGCCAAAGAAGTCATTGATGAAAAAGAAGCGCTCGCTACAGCTAAAAAAATGGCTAAAAATAAATTCACCATGGAGGATTTTTTAAAACAAATCCAAATGATGAAAAAGATGGGTGGCATGCAGGGTATTTTAAAAATGCTGCCCGGTGCAGGGCAAATGATGAAAAAGGCTAAAAACATGGCCCCTCCGGATGGAGAAATAAAAAAAATAGAGGCCATTATTCACTCTATGACCATAGCCGAGCGCAATAATTACAAAATACTTAACGGCTCTCGGCGTATACGTATTGCTAAAGGTAGTGGCACAGAGGTTAAAGATATTAATAAATTTATAAAGCAATTTGAGCAGTCACAAAAAATGATGCAGCAAATGATGAAGATGGGCCGTGGGGGCGGGATGCCCGGTATGCCCGGCATGGGCTCTGGCGGGTTTCCGTTTTAAAGGGGTCTGTTGAGTGTATTTAATTTAAGTTTTGTAGGAGTGGCAGTTAAGGGCCCATAGTTTTTAAAAAGTAGAGTCCGAGCCAAAGATTAAGATAAATGAGTGCTGAAACAAAATGCCGCGTGGCGACAATTCGTGAGCTCAAAACTCATGAGTTTTGAGTATTTTAACTTGCCACCATTTACCTTTAACGGTACTTATATTTTTTGAATTTTAGACACTTTAAGGAGTTTTATTCATGGTAGTCATTCGTTTAGCACGTGGTGGGTGTAAACATAACCCCAAGTACCGTATAACTGTAGCTGACCAAAGAAGAGCCGCAACTGGTAAGTACATTGAGGTTGTAGGGTCTTATATACCTAACCCTCAGGGCTCAGAGGTTTCTATTAAATTAGATTTAGATCGAGTTAAAGATTGGGTCAGCAAAGGGGCTCAGCCCACCAGTCGAGTAAAGAGTTTAATGAGAAAAGCTGAAAAAAGCGCATAACTCCCTATAAACACTAAACATTTGTTTAGTGTTTTATTACAATTAATCATAAAAACTGTTTTATTATTAAGAATTTTGGTTTACAACAAAGCTTGTAAGTTAAGTTTACGTGCGGTTCGTTAGCGGATAAGGGAGTTGAAAGTGGATTCAAATAGTTTAAAAGACCTGGTAGAGTTTATGGCAAAATCATTAGTCGACTCACCAGATGACGTTGAGGTAAATGCCATTGTTGGAGAACAGACCACTGTTGTTGAGTTAAAAGTGGCTAAAGATGATTTAGGTAAAGTCATCGGTAAGCAAGGGCGAACGGCCCGATCAATGAGAACAATATTAAATGCAGCGAGCACAAAGCTTCAAAAAAGAAGTGTGCTTGAGATTGTTGAATAATCACCCATTTATATTGCTATTTAAAATTTTAAACCTTACGTTCTTTTTTTTAGAAAGTAAGGTTTTTTTATGTCTAATTCATGGGCTACTGTTGGTAAAATCAAAGAGGCCCACTCGTTAAAGGGTGAGGTTTATTTTTTAATTTTCTCAGGCGAAGCGGCCTGGTTAGACCAGTTAAAAGCACAGTCTGTGCAACTTGTTGATGAGTCAGGGGATCGCCCTAAAAAAACTATAAAAATTTTAAAATATCGACCTCATAAAAAAGGGTTTATAGCATTTTTAGAGGGTGTTACAGACCGGACCCAGGCTGAGGGTTTAAAGGGGTATATTTTAAAAGTCCCAGGCGAGTTTTTAACCTCAAGCCCTGGTGAGGATATATACTTAAGTGAGGTGAGTGGCTTTAGTGTTGTTTCAAATGGGCAAAGCATTGGGGTTGTTACTGGGTTTTCATCAAATGGGGCGCAAGATCTAATTATAGTTAAAAATAAGACGAGCGAGTATGACATACCCTTTATTAAAGAGTTCATAGATAAAATTGATTTTGAAGGTAAAAAAATATTTATGTCGTTGCCTGAGGGTTTGTTGGATTTATGACGTTTAATGTTCTGACCCTCTTCCCCGATGTGGTAACGGCTTATTTAAATTCAGGAGTGGTGGGGCGGGGCCTTGAAAAGGGTCTTTTAGAGCTTAATATATCTAATCCACGAGACTTTACAAAAGACGTGCATAAATCGGTAGACGATCGACCCTTTGGTGGGGGCGATGGGATGCTCATGATGGCTCAACCTCTTGAGAAGGCCTTAAGCAGTATTAAGTCTCCGGGGCGGGTTATTTATATGTCCCCCACGGGCGTTCGTTGGACGAGTCAAAGGGCTCAAGACTGGGCTCATAAAGGTGACCCTATAACTCTTATAAGTGGACGCTATGCTGGGGTTGACCAGCGCTTTATAAATAAATATGTAGATGAGCAGGTTTCATTAGGTGATTTTGTGATCAGTGGTGGTGAGTTGGCTGTTATGAGTATTATAGACTCAGTCTCTCGATTTATCCCGGGTGTTTTAGGCAATTCACTTTCAGCTATAGATGAAAGTTTTCAGCACCGAGGGCTTTTAGAGTGTCCTCAGTTCACTAGGCCTCGTGAGGTGTTTAATCAATCGGTCCCAGGGGTCTTGTTAAGTGGTGACCCCAAAAAAATAACGGCATTTAAAACAAGTGTTTCGGTGGTTATAACAGCCCTTTTCAGGGGGGACTTATTAAAAGACTTTACCTCTTTAGAGCTTAAATCTTGTTTTGAAGAGGTCTTAAATTTACCAGATCAAGAGATGCAAAGCCTTGGTTTAACCCGTGAGCAAATACTAAAGGGGCAAAAAAATGTATGAGGTAAACGACTCAGAGCTAAATAAAGACCACCCTAATGTTCATGTGGGTTTAGTGCATTGGCCTGTTTTTGATAGGGCTGGCTCAACGGTGGCAACGAATGTAACTAACTTTGATATTCATGACATCGCCAGGGTTTGTAGAACTTATGGGGTCCGCTCTTATTATATTATTAATAAAATGCAAGAGCAGCTGATGTTTGTTGAACGAATTTTAGACCACTGGAAGACCGGCTATGGGGCTAAGTATAACCCTATGAGAAGCACAGCATTGCACCGCATTAAAACTGTGTCTACAATAGAGCACGCTATTGAGGACATCGATGGGACCCCGCTTGTTATAGCCACTGCGGCTCGAGAGTTAGGTCATTTAAGCAACGTAGGGTTTAGAGAGATGCGTGAGAAGCTTAAAAAGGACCCAGAGCAGCCTGTCTTTATTGTTTTTGGCACAGGGTTTGGCTTGCATGACAAGGCCCTTGAGGCTTGCGATGTGCTCTTAGAGCCGATTGCCGGTGGGGCCAAAGACGAATATAAGCACCTCTCAGTACGATCAGCCGTGAGTATCTGCCTTGACCGGCTAATGTCTAAGTGGTAACTAAGTGAGTTCGTAAATTAATTTTTTAAGTTTTAAGCGTTTGTAAACGGAGAAATAATAATGGTTAGTACAAATCTTGTTCGTCGAGTGACTTTAGACAGAGCAGAAAAAAAACTTGAAGTTAAATTCAAGGCCGGCGACACAGTATCTGTCCACGTAAAAATTAAAGAGGGTGACAAAGAAAGAGTCCAGATCTTTAAAGGTGTTGTAATTAAAATTCAAGGTTCAAGTATGGGTAAGTCTTTTACTGTAAGAAAGATCTCAAGTGGTGTGGGCGTAGAAAGAACATTCCCATTTGTAAGCCCATCAGTGCAAAAGATAGATGTGATTGCCATAGGTAAGGTACGAAGAAGTCGTTTATTTTACCTAAGAGAGCTTTCTGGGCGAGCGGCACGAATTGAGTCTGAACTTGTTATACAAAAACAAGAGGGCGGTAAAAAGTCTAAACGAGCCCTCAAGGCCGAAAAAAAATCAGCGTCTGCTGCGCCATCAACACCAGCAACAGAGAATTCTTAACTTTAAAATTTGTTAATAAAAGCATCAAAGCCACAAGTACTCCTTGTGGCTTTTTTTTTATACTTGGATTACTGAAAATTATTAATAAATTGTAAGTGATACTTTTAATACGGGGTGGGACATGGCTCAAGAAATTTATGAAAGATTTGATTGGCAGAGTATAAACTCAGAATATATCATCGGCGTAGATGAAGTGGGCAGGGGTTGCCTTGCGGGCCCGGTATACGCAGCCGCTGTAATTATTAATACAAATGCACCCTATGAGTATTATACGGATTCAAAAAAAATATCCGCACCTCGTAGAGAGGTCCTCGCCAAAGAGATCCTGCTCGCCCACCAGGTTGGTATTGGTTTTGCTACTGTAGATGAAATAACAAAATATAATATTTTAAATGCAAGCTTGCTGGCAATGAAGCGGGCTGTAAAAAAAATCAAGGTCAAGACAGGTCATGTGCTTGTTGATGGTAATAAACTCATACCGGGTCTTGATAATTATGAGCAAACAACGTTAGTTAAGGGGGATCTTAGGGCTCACCCCGTTGCAGCAGCCTCAATTGTTGCTAAAGTAACTAGGGACAGGGTGTTAAGTGATCTTTCAAAAGTTTATCCAAGCTATGGGTTTGAAAAGCATAAGGGCTACGGAACAGCCGTGCATAAACAAGCCATTTGCGAAGTGGGCCCATGCCCAGAGCACCGGCCCACTTTTGCAGGAGTCAAAGAGCACCTCTAGGGGTGTTGAAGATGAACTCATAGTGGCTCAAAACTTAAGGGCTCAAGGCAAAAGGCTTTTAGGCCACCGAGTAAAATTAAAAATTGCAGAAATAGATTTAATATTTTTTAACCCACAGTTCGGGTACGAGCTTATCGAAGTAAAGTCAGAGGGCTATGATATGAGCTTTCAGCCCAGGGTGAGCCCAAAACAATGCCGGAGGCTGCGCGGGGCTCATGAGTACCTACAAACCCTGTTTGATTTACCCATAAGGAGCCATTTAGCAGTGGTTAGCCCGTCTAAGAGCATCGATTATTATTATGATTTTTTAGCCTAATGAGCCCCACAGGGTTGACTGTTCAGATAAATATGAAAGAATTAAAGAATGAAAAAATTTAGAACTTTAGTCATACTTGCCGCCTTTATGATTTTTAGTGGAGCTGATAAATCCCATGCTGGAACGGTTAAAGAGTTCATCACCGCCAGTACTTATGGGGTTCTTACAGGTACCCTTGTTGGTGTTGCAAGCTTAGCTTTTTCAGACCAGCCGGGTGATAATTTACAAAATGTTGCCCGAGGGGCTTCATTAGGTCTTTACTTAGGGATTGCCCTGGGGGCTTATGTTGTATATGGCGTCCCCTCGCAAGACGAGCCGGAGTATGATGAGAGCGAATTAGCACTACCCGAAGCTAGAACGCTTAAGTTTAACATAGGCCCCACCATCGCAAATAATAAATTTGACGGGGTTATGATGCATTGGCATGTAGCGACCTTTTAACTTAACTGCCACCAAAATCAAAAGAGATATTAAATGAAGAAAGTGTCCCTGGGGTCCCGAATACCTTTTTCTTGTCATACTGCATGGCCCAGCATCCCCCTGGTGGTTTGAGAAGTATTGAATAATTCCATGATTGTATCTTGCTTGTAATATTTGAGTAGGTCACTGTTGAGGACCCGTTAAACATTCGGGAAGCGTACCCAAAAACCAGCTCAAAGGTTTCATTTAATTCATCATCTACAGCCTCAAAATTATCATTCACCTTATGAGTTTTGTTATACAAAACTTGTACATAATTACCTAGGTCATTTATAAACTTCACCCGAGAGGATATATCTGTCACTTGTGCGTAGGGGTAGTGTTTAGCCGTGGTATTGGTTTCAAAATGATCGAGTCGTAAATCGACAAGGGCCTCTAAAGAGGACCAAGGCTTGGCCTGATCGCCCATGCTATCTGAGTTATTGAGGTCAAAATACTGATAGACCCCAAAAGTGGCAATGTTTTTGTAATGAGGCTCACCTGCAGACCACTTTTTTCTGATAACTCTGTTAGTAAGGCCATACTTTAAGACTTTTAAATCAAATAAACGGTCATTGTAATCAAATTGGACTTTACCTTTGCCTGGAGTGATGGGGCCTGTGTGATCAAAAAAATCCTTTTCAGTAGCGGGGTCGTTAATGCGGTCAAATCGTGTGTTTTGAAAGTCGCCAAAAAAAGTATGAGTCTCTGCGTTTTTCCAGGGGATATTGGAGTAAGATAGTTCAGGCTCAATTTTGTGTCGATACAGGGTTTGTGTTTTATTTTGGTCTTGTAAAAAGAAAAGTCCTTCATAGATTTTACTAAACTCAGTAAAAAACTTAATATCAGTTTGTAGGTACTGTCTAAAGGATTTGTTACTGTAGGTGGGGTCATTACTGTTGGCATAAAAGGTATAATGAGTTTGTCTAAAAGTGAGTGAGGGGAGTACTGAAAGATAATTACTCACCTTTATAGGGTAACTCACCGTTGGCATTAGATCTATGCGAGTACCAGTTCGTAGAATATCAGTGTTGGGGTCAAAGGTGCCATCCGGGATAGTTTTAATACTCCCAGTAAGGAGGTCTACATCATCATAAGAGGTCCCTTGCCTAGTAAAATGAACAAACTCGTTTTCCATGTTAAAATAAATACCGGTGTCAGCAATAGACTGCTCAAGTAAAGAGAGCTTTATTTCAGGAAAGCGGTGCACGGCATCGTCATTGTTTGCATGAGGGTCTGATTTTAATTGGTTAATATAGTAACTGGCCTCAAAACTTGTGAATATGTTTTCCCATGATTTTGTGACACTGACTTTGTTTTCTAATGCTGGATCGCCGAGACCAGAAAGCTCTAAGGGGAAGTCCCTAGAGTACTTAAGGTCACTCACCATGTTAAGGCTGATTTTTTGAGTGAAGTCTTTAGGGAGGTGATAAATATGTGAATACGAAGTGTACCACCGAGAGTTGCGATCAATAATAGAGTTGGCATTAAATAATTTATCTTTTATAAAAGCGGCTTTTAACTCACCCTTGCTGTCCTCACTTAAAACATACCGATAATGCCCTAAAAACTTAGGCCCGCGATGTTCATAGTTTTTGAGAGTAAAGGTGACATCTTCACTGCGGGAGAGGGCCCAAAAATAGCTTTGAGAAATGGTAAAACCCCCGCTTGTAGAGGTTTCCCAAGCAGGGACTAAGAGCCCCGACTGACGACCACTTTTAAGTGGGACAAGTATTCGAGGTAAAAACATGACGGGCACATTAGCTATTTTTAATACGGGGTACTTTATATACGCATACCCTCCCATTTCGGCTTCAATTTCAGCCCCAGTAAAACTCCACGCAGGAGGGCATGAGTCACAGGCCGTGTACGTAGCGTCAGTGGCAAGAAATGTTTTTTCGCCCAACTTTTCAATAACATTGCCCGAAAATACAACCTGTCCTGACTGCACATAACCGTTATGAAATTTACCGAGGCTTGTTTTATAATTATATTCAAGCGCATCTCCGTAAGCAAAAAACTGATCAGTTTTAAGTATCACCGAACCAGAGGTAGTGATTATGTTGTCAGTTAAGTAAATAGTGGCCTCGTCAGAGGCGATCATTTGTCCCTTAAATTTAATCAGGACATGGCCGACAAGGCGGACCGAGTTGTTCTCTAAGTTTTTTTCAATTTCATCAGCACTTAATGCTAAGTTTTCTATGCGGACCTGTCCGATGGATCGGTGGCATAGAAAGATTAAAACTAAAAAACAAAAAGTGTGATAGAGCTTCATGGATGTCTTTTCATATCTGTTGTTTTAAATAGTCTATCTTAGGAGTACAAAAGTATCGACAAAATCGCAAAGCGTCATTATTTGGTTTTCATTATATAAACCCCATCCCAATCATCTCTTGGTGGGTGTTGTGAGTAGTCAAAGCTTCTTTGAGAGTAGAGCATGGAGGGCCCATCATTAGGGTCAATGCTTAGTGCTTCAGCAAAAAGGGGCTCCGCTTTTGCGAATTCTCTTTTTTGGTAAAGTAAATAGCCCTCTTTAAATTTATCAACAACTTGGGCTTTAAGTTTATTAGGGGAGCCCTCTGAGATCAGTTCATAAATTCTGACGGGCTCGTTTTTACCTTTAACGCGAACAAGGTCTAACTCACGACAGGTAAAGAGACCTTTAATATCGTGGTAAGTAAATTCACTAATCACAATTTTGGTTCCATATTGCTTATTAATACCCTCTAACCGGGAGCCCAAATTAACGGAGTCCCCTAGCACTGTATAGCTCCGTACAGTTTGAGAGCCCATATTGCCAACATTCATATCTCCAGTATTAACCCCAATGCCGATATCAATACGAGGAAAGCCTTGTTTTTTGAACTCCTCTTGAAGTTTGTCTAGTGTTTTTAAACTCTCTAAAGCACATCGACAAGCCTTTACCGCGTGATCCTTATAAGTCACTGGTGCCCCAAAAAAAGCCATGATCGCGTCACCCATATACTTATCTAAAGTGCCCTCGTTTTGGTAAACAAGGTCTGTCATTGGGGTGAGGTAACTATTTAAAAGTGCTGTTAAGGCATGTGGGTCTAATTTTTCAGAAATAGCCGTAAAATCCCTAATATCAGAAAAGAAAACCGACATTCGCTGCTTTTTACCACCAAGTTCTAAATTTTCAGGATGCTTTAGTATTTCATTTACAATAGCGGGTGAAACATATTTAGAAAACGTACCCTTAAGCTCTCTCTTTTTTTGCTCTTCAGTAAAATATTTATAAAAAGTTAAAATTAAATAAACTATAAAAATCATAATATAAACAAATAACACGGTTGTGATAATCCCATTATTGAAGTAGATGGTTTTATCTATATAGTAAATCGCAAAGACCGTGAGAGTTGAAATAACAAAACCTAAAACAGCGCCAGAGTGAGAAAGTAAAATACTTAAGGTTATCCCTAGAGCGAGTAAAAACAAAGGCAATATAGACTCTTCATTTTGAAAAGGTCTCATGAAATCCTGTCGCATAAGGTTGTCAACTACATTAAGATGAGTTTCGGCCCCGGGGTAGTTTTCCTCAAAAGGGGTGACACGTATATCAAAAACACCAATTGCTGTGGCTCCAAGTATAAAAACTTTATCTTTAATCCACTCTGATTTTTTAATTTCAACTTCGTTTTGAAGGGCCCATTTTTTTAATTCGGTGTCCCAGATAATTTGCCGTATTTTAGCTGTCTGCTTGTCGTTAAGTAAATCGGTAGCACTTATGTAGGGGAACATATGTTGCCCGCCCGCATAGTTAATAAATAAATACCCTTGTGAATCAACGGGGATCTCAAAAACATTATCTCCCGTATCTGAGTCAGTAATTGTAATTTTAGAGAGACTTCTTTTCTGTTCCGCAAACCGGACATCAGGTTTAATCTCAACATTAACATTGTAGTTATTTGCAACTAAAAAAGTTTTAAGTGCAATAGAGGGGACAAAATGATCTCCAGACCTAATGACCAGTGGGGAGCGCCTAATGGATCCATCACCATCTAAATGTGTTGTAAAAAATCCGTTATGACTCGATGACAGAGCAATTTTTTTAATATTCATTACATGAGATAAATAATTTTCAGTTTGATGAGAAATATAATTTTCTTTTTTTTCTTTAACCCACTTTAAAAACGTAGGTTCTGAAATTTCATCGTCCTCAGCTTTGATTTTACCCCAAGTTTTTTTCATATCTTCATAAAAAATATCTTTATCTGGGTTTAACCAAAGGTTGCAGTAATTATACTTTTCCTTTTCCATGAGCCTTTGCCGTCGAATACGCCCCTTTTCGTTATTTGAAAAGTAAAGGTCTGAAACTTTAGCTTCTGCGTAGGCGCTAATGAACTCTTTGTATACATCTGAAATACTGTCTGAGATATAATCATCAGTTTTATCAAAAACACCCACCTCAGCAGTGTCATGAGACCATAATTTAAAATCTAGGCTGGTCTCGTATATCCAATTATAGCAGATTTCATGGTAATCACTGTAGGTATCATGTTGTGTTTTTTTAGGGATGTTACCAAGAATAATTTTATTTCTGTGCTTATGTATTGAGCGAGCCAGTATTTGATCATTATCAGTTTGGTGAATTGTTTTTTTAAGACTTATCTCAAATTCCTCGGGGACATTGGATGTACTTTTTAAAAGTGTATAGACATCTTTAGCAGGGTGAGTGCTGGGTTCTGAAAACGTGACATCAAACCCTAATATTTTAGCCTCATTAGCCATCGCATTCTCAATGAGTCGAGCCATTTTTTGTCGGGGCCAGGGCCAGCGGCCTTCAAGTTCAATAGATTTATCATCAATGGCGACAAGAGCTACCTGAGCGCTACCTTTACGGGGCCCACGATCTAAAAACCTCCAGTCGATTGTTTTTAAGTGTAAAACATGAAGACTTTTATAAAACGTACTTGCTAATGAAATTTGCGAGCTCATACGGCTCTCAAGGTAAACGGCCGAAACAATAGTTATAAAAATAGTAATCACAGCCCCGACAGAAATGGGGTTTGAGAGAAGTTTTAAAATACGAAGAAAAAGTTTCATTTTTGTCCTCTATCTTTAATATTATTGTAAATAATATTTCGCTTTCGGGCAATAAACTAAACATAATACGAAAGGCCAGGGGATTAAGGTCGAAAAGACCTAATCTTTAAGTTTAGATTTTGCTAAGGCCGCTTTGAGAACACGGGTTCTAATGGCATTATAATATGTAAGGGATGAGTTTAATTTTTTTAGGAGGTTATATGCAGGCCAAGCATGAGTATATTGATGATATAAATATTATTTATTTGTCAGGTCAGCTCACATTAGATGCGGCTGAGAGGCTTCAAAAGGTTTGCTTAAATAATTTTTGTGATACCCAATTGATATTATCTTTTGAAGGTTTAAGTTTTGTTGGTTCAACAGGCATAACTGTTTTTTTAGAGACAGTAAGAAGTCTTAGCCCGAGGTTAGCAAAAACTTTGAGGATGTGTAATCTAGGGTCAGAATATCAAAAAATTTTTTCAGCTAATTTAGAGGGGCTCTTTTATGCTCATGCAAATTTAAATGAGGCAGTGATAAGTTTTAAGCTTCCTCAGCCAGAGGCTCAAGTTCAGCCAGATTCAACTCCATCGCCTGGGATTTTCCCGCCTCAGTATATAACAACGGTTGCTCCCTCTGGAGCAACTCATAGTGCCTCTATAGGTATTTCCAATTCGGCACCAGTGGAGCAAGAGGTCGCCTCAGAAGTTGGTAATGAGATTAGCCCACTCCCAAACTCTGCTGAAAATAAGGTCAATTAATTATTTGCTAAACAGGCTCTAATAGGTTGGTTGGCATAGGTCTGTTGCTGCCATAAGAAACTGTCATCTATGACAAAGGCATAAGGGTTACATTGATTGATATAAAATTGATATTCGAGGGCTTCATACTCTTGTATGCTAAAGGAGAGGTCCCAGATCACTTTTACTGTCATCCACTGCTTTATGTATTCACATTTAAAATTAGGATTTGGTGGCATGTACCTGTCGGGTGCGCGATCTCCTTTTCGTAAATTTTCTTGGGCTTTAACCAAAATAAGGTGAAAAGGGTGAGAGGTAAAATTATTATAGTGACATCGTTTTGCTTTAGACCACCTATGGGCACCTGAAGTGTAGGCCTCTTTAAGGGGGACCAAGTGGTCAACATGTAGTTTTCTGGCCCTTTTTTTCATTCGGCCAGGCACATAGATGCTACTCCATTTACCAGAGCTGACTTTGCAGTATGACTTTCTTCGGAGGGTATACTTGCCCTCAGAGGCCTTAGCTAAGAGATAGTTTCTTGTGTCAAAACAGGTGCCCTCTCTTTTAACCCAAGATCCAAAGTGATATTGTCTTTTATATTTTCGTCTAGAGGGGGTTGAGTCTTTAGTGTTTTGAGCCGCAAGCTCAAAAAGACTGTATTTAAAGGCCAGTGTGCTTTGGCTAAAAAATATTAAAAAAACAAATGAAGCTACAAAAATCCGTTTAATGTAAATGTCCCTTTGTTATTGGCTTATAGCTAACTCATCTTGAGTTCGCTTCACGTAATGCGCCGTTTGGCATGCATATAATGATCCTTATTAAATAGTGGTATGAAAACTGTTTACGTGGCGCAATAAGTGATAATAATTTAAAATGATCTAAAGACAGTCTATTTTGTTTAAAAAAAAGGCTATCTTTAGATCAAAAAAATCAAATTTAGTGTTGTATGATTCACGAAGTCGATTATTTAAATAAACTACTCACATTTACTGGAGTCAAAGCCAGACTGAATTTCGCAAATAAGAGTTTCTATTTTATTAAGCGCCTCATTTGAAAACTTTAAAGCCTCTTGCTCGTTTTTTTGGTTTGACGAAAGGGTTATGAGTCGCTGGTTTTCCTTAATTCGAGTGATTTGGACTTTCGACTCTATGAGGGACTTATCCAGCTCTCCTTTAAGTTTTCTGATCTCAGATCTTTGCTCATTTAACCGAGCACTGAGCTCTTGGTTAAGACTTTGAAGTGATTTATTTTGATCAAGCAGCTTTTCATTGTCTTTTTGGTTTTCTCTCCAGAGCATTTGTAAGTTCTCAACTTGATCTTTTAGCCTCTTACCCTCTGATTTGTACTCTAGCAATTCCTCTGAAGTTTCTTTGAGAGAAGTAGTTAAGGTGTTGTTTTCAATAACTTTGGCCTTTAAGTCTGAACGGTATGTCCCAAGGCTAGCTTGAATACTAGACAGCTCTTTGCTCTTTTTTGATTTGATTTCAACAAAGGCTCTGTCGAGCTGGATAACCTTGTTTTTTAGCTCTACGTTTTCATCAAAGGCACAGCTGAGCATTTGTATTTTATCCTGTAAGTCAAAGTTTTCACTTTTTAATACTTTGGCCTGCTTCATAGCTGCTGTGGCCTTCTCAGAGTATTGTTGAGTCAGGTTTTGAATTCGGGTTTCCGACTCTTTATTCAGAGTTTGGATCCTGTGACTAGCTAGACCCAGTTGTTCTTGGAGCAATTGCCTCTCAAGTTCTAGGTTGTCACAAAGGACACCCTTGTTGTTTAAATTGAGTTTAAGTTTTTGAGCGATAGTTTTAATTTTGCCCCGGTATTTTTGGCTAATTTTTTTTATATGTAAAAGCTGGGCTCTTTCCTTTTTGAGATCTCCGATTTGCTCCTGAGTTGTCGTATAGTATTCGCTATACTTTACTTCAGAAAAATTTATTTTCTCAAACAAGGCTTTTAACTCGGCCTCTTTATTGTCATTTCTAGAGGTAATAAATTGATCTTTCTTTTTTAAAATTAATAATTGATCTCTCATGTTTTCAGTTAAATTCTGTTGATTTTCGTGTTCTTGGCTTTGCTCTTCTAGTTCGTCCTCGAGGATTGCATTTCTGCGAATTTGAACAGCAAGGCGGCTCATGAGGTCTTCATTTTGTAAAATAATAGAGTCTAAGGCTCCAGATCGGCCCTTGTCACTACGGCTTGGGTTCAGTTGAGTGGGGATTTGATGAGGCAAGGGGATTTGTTGGGCCTCAGTAAAATCATGCTCAGGGTTTACAAAGTATTCAACATCACTGTAAGGGCCTTTGTCCATTTTCCACTCCTTGGTCTATGGGTACAGATCTTGGTCAGATCTACTTGCCGTTAAATTGTCTCAGATCAATGCAATACTTGTCAAAAGGCGTGTTGACGCGTGGTATTTTGTCTAAATATTCACCTCGACTTGACCGAAGTACTGCTTATGGGCGCCGTAAACTATAGTGATTTAAACCTACAAAGAACGACAGTGATACAGGAGCAGTTTCAACTGAAGCTCAGAAGTCGTGGAACAGGCAATGCAAGGCCTGATACGCTCAGGTATCATATTTTAAGCGCTGTTGTGGCGGCCAATTATAATCGAGCCAGAGAAGATTTAAATAATTACTTAGAGAGTAAATCTGAGTTCCCGTCGTTTAAAAGACGTTGTAACAGGTATGTTGAGTACTGTATTGACCTTCTCCGTGCGATTGAGCGCAAAAGGGACTTTCCGGGCTTGAGCTCCCTCCCCCTAGCTAAGCAACATGAAATTTTAGAAAAGGTCGTTGATCATTATGATGAACTCATTCATTACCTAAAGAGGATTGAGGCGGTGAATGCCGAAATCCAAATTAATGACCTGAGATCTACAGTGATTGTTATAAAAACAGCTTCTTATGCGGTGGGATGCCTTGTGATTCTGAGTTTTGTAAGAGAGCTCATAGGCTCTATCTATGGCACTTACGATATGATGCTGACTGATGTGGCCAAAGACTTTGCCGCATGGCTCTTAAATATGGTGTTTTAAATTATACTTAATGCGGCTTGAAGTTTACGGCAAGACGGCGTTATAGGCGCTCTCAAGCACTGGTAGAACCTGTCCCCTTTTTAAAACTTGACCATTCACATAAATGGCAGGGGTCCCTGTTACGCCAATGGTTTTTGCTAAGTTACTTTGAGCTTCAATGGATTTTTGTACTTCTTCAGAGTCCATGCAGGAGGCAAAATTGTCAGCATTAGCCCCCAACTCCTTAGACCAGCCGTTGAGCAACGAGGTCACATTTTCAAGGCTAGAACGACCTAATTGTTCAGAGTTTTCAAAAATTTTATTGTGCATTTTCCACCCGACTTTTTGTTGCCCTGAGCAGATAGTGGCTTTGGCCAGTAAACAACGGACTCCATTGCCTTTTGTGGGGATTACAGGGTTGCAAGACCCATCAAGTGGGAAGGTGTAAAACTTAAAAAGAGCCTCTGGGTGTGATTTTTTAAATGCATCTAGGCTTGGAGAAGCCATTTTGCAATGCCCACATAAAAAGTCTGCAAACTCTGAAACTATAAACTTAGAATCCTTTTTTCCGTACTCAAGTGCTGGGGTGACATTCATTTCGTGAATAGTACTGGCTTGCCACTTTGAGACTTCAAGTTTAACTATTTTTGATAACCCACCAGCATCATGACTGTTTAATATACTGCTGTGAAGAAAAAAAGAAATCGCAGGGATCCCTATAAATATGGCACCAACAACGCCTAGATTTTGATTTATACCCTTTAAGTCCGAAATAAAGTGAGTTTTAAGCTCACCTTCTTTAGACCGCCGAGTTAACTCAAAGGTTATGGCCGAGAGAATGTAGCTTGCGACACATGAGAGGCAAAAAGTATTTAATAAAAACACAGAGACGGAGCCCATTATGAGTGACATTAAAAGAACAAAACCACTTAAATAAAAAGCCCATCTTAAAAGGCGTTCGCGATTTTCAGAAAGCCCAAGGTATACAATCGTTAACAGGCTTAATAGGGCTAAATTTGTGGCCCCTCCCCAAATGGACAATGGCACCCCAAAAACAGTCGAGAAGGAGCTGGCAGTAATGGCATCACAATTAAAAAGTGCATTTATATTGCAGGCACTTTTTGTACCCATAGCCAGTTTAAGTGCATAATAATTCGTTGTGGCATAAGCGTGTACAACAATGGATAATAGAGACGAAAGTAAGGACCATTTTAATGTATTTTTCATTAGAGCTCTCCTGCTGGTGAGCCATAAGATATCAACCAAGATTATTAATTGCACGGAATAATTTAAACAGATGAGCTCAGGGGTCAATTTTAACTCTGAACTCGTTGCTATAAGTGAAAAGCAATGTAAAAATATTTTAATAAAGGGGCTCTGGCTTGTTAAAGAATAAACATTGGGTGGATATCAGAAAGGCTCTCCTTGCTCAGGTGAAATCACAGGTGCTCTTGCTTACAGGCCAGCTTACAGTAGGGTTAAAGGCTTATGCAGAAACCTATGAAAAGGAATTCGAGGGCCCTTGGAAGATATCAACACACCGAACTTTGGTTAATAATTTAAAAAAGGCGAGGCTTGTTCTCGGGGGCGAGTTTCATGCATTTTCTCAATCCCAACGGGCGCACTTAAGAATATTGCGAGACCTCCCCGACCAAAGGCCTGTGGTATTGGCGCTAGAGTGCTTCGAATTTAGTCATCAAAAATATATAGATGCCTATTTTGAGGGCAAGATAACTGAAGATATGTTTTTAAAAAAAGTGAGTTGGGCTGAAAACTGGGGATTTCCGTGGCTTAACTATAAACCATTAATGGAGCTAGCGAGGGCAAGAAATATTAAAGTTGTTGGCGTCAATAAGGTTTATCAAGAAAGAACGCCAGAGACGTTACTAAAGCGCGATATATATTCAGCCCAAAGGATACAGGAGCTGTTAAAAACGTATAAAGATTCTATGATTTATGTCATCTATGGGGAGTGGCACTTAAGTATTGAGCATTTATATGGTTCTATTTTAAAGTTATCCCCTGAGCTAGAGGGTGAGGTCATTCGAATTATGCAAAATTCAGAAAAATTATATTTTGAAATCTCGAGTGACCAAAAAGAAAGTCAGGTGCAGGTGCTAGAGGGCGAAGGCAATAAATACTGCCTTATGAACTCACCGCCTTGGATACAATGGCAAAGCTATTTAATGTTTATGGAGAAGACCTTTGATTTGACCCATTGTGAGGACGAAGAAGATCACACCATTGATTATACAGATCACCTGTATTCCCAGTTAAAATTTATAATCAAAAATTTAAATATTAAAGTAAATTTTGATGATTTAGCCGTTTACAGTTCTACTGATGAAACTGTTTGGAACATATTAGAAACTAAAGTTTCTGCTGAGCAAAAGCCAATGGTTGATTATTATATTAAAAATGACCGAAGCTTTTACCTTGCTGAGTCTAATGTTCTTTACCTGTCTCGACCATCAATTAATCACCTGTCAACATTGGCCGGTTTATATCTTCAAAAAAAACTAAGTGATCGAACAACCACGCCTTTTCAAATGCCTCAATTTTTTATACAAAATATTTGGTTAGATTCATTGAGCTTTTTTATTAGTAAATTAGTAAATCATAATAGAAAAAGTGAAACAGTTAAGAGCTTAAAGTTACAACTGGCATCTTCCCAGCCAAAAGATAGAGCTCGTGAGGTATTGCTGTTGGCTTTAGATCAAAGGTTGGCTGAAATCCTTGTTGTTGCTGGCCATAAAGATGCACAAAGACGTTTGATGCCTAAAAACAATGAGGTCTATTTTGAGGCATCAAAAATTTTAGGAGGTATGTTGGGGGATAAACTTTACCAGGCTTACCGACAAGACAAAGTTTCGTCAAAAGAAGTTGTTGGTTGGT
Organism: Pseudobdellovibrionaceae bacterium; assembly: GCA_030591685.1. Classification (GTDB taxonomy): domain Bacteria; phylum Bdellovibrionota; class Bdellovibrionia; order Bdellovibrionales; family UBA1609; genus JAUVAX01. The sequence goes on from JAUVAX010000029.1 coordinate 21,609, forward strand.
TAGAGGAAGATATCTTTTCGAGTCATTTTATTAAGAGCTATTATAAAAAATTATCTCTAGTTGAGAGCATTAAAATTAATCAACCAATAGAGGGGATTATTTATGACCTCTAAGCCGTCAGAGTGGTATGTTTTTGTAGAGGGAAGCCCTAATGGGCCACATACTTTGATTGAAATAGCAAAAAAAATTCGATCAGGAGTTCTTTCCAGACATGATCTTGTTTACCGTGCCGGAGAAAATAAATGGCGCCCTATTAAGGAGTATAAGGAATTTTCAGAATTTTTGCACCAAAAGGAGAAGCGCCCAAGGGAAAACGAATGGGTCGTTCTCATAAGAAAGTCTAAAAGTACAGGGCAAAAATTTTCACAAATTGGGCCCGTGAATACGGCTAAAGTTATTGAGATGTTGCTTTCTGGTGAAATCACCGATCGAGATTATGTTTGGCAGGAGGGGATGGCCTCTTGGAAAAAAATATCTACAACCGATAAATTTAACTCTGAGGCTAGGGATCATCAGTCCAAACATTCAAAGGTTAATGATCTTGAAAAAAAAGAGCCTGTAAAGGTCCCCCTATCTGCTGTTGATGAAGAATTTATCCCCACTGAAATTTACGGACTCGACTTAGCAATACCTGCCGTCGATTTAAATACTTTAAGGGGCCAAAAAATAGAGGATCACAAAAGTAAGATGTACCCCATTCATAATGTTGTTAAAAAGGTAAAAGGGGCCATACTCAGTGAAAATTCAGGGTTTAAAAATGAAAGAGACGGGGCGAAACGGGACAGAAGAGATGATCCAAGACGGAAGAACTCAAGGAGAAAGGGCTCGAGGAGAAGTAAGTCAAGGAGATCTCGAAAAAGGCAGGAACTGCTTTTAATGGGACTCATTGCTTTTTTTGCTTCGGTGGTAATGTTTTTAGTATTTAATCAATATAAAACTGAAATCCAGGCCAAATTTAGTAATATGTTTAGTGCGATTGAATCTAACGATCAGGACCTCTATGAAACTAAGAGGGGATCTCGTAACGCTAAAAGAGCCTCTTCTGAAAATGAAAACCGAGCTGTTAAAAAAAGAAACTCTAAAAAATCAAAAGCAGCTCTAAAAGCTAAACGAGAGTTCGAAAACAAAATGCCACCGACCTACTTAAAGGTATCAGCGAGAGGTTTTAAGGGGTCTCACCCCCAGCTATTTATTAATTCTGATGCAAGTACTTATTATAAAATAGTAATAAAATTTGAGGCCAATGCTGGACAGGCTCAAAACGTAAAGAGTGTTTACTGGGTAAAATCTATTAAAAGGCCAGATGGCGAGAAAAGGACTTTTGTGGCATTAAAAAAATTCCCCCTCCCTGATGGTCAATATAAAATTACAGTGTCACTAGGTGAGAGAGAAAAAAATATAAATATATTTTTAGGAAAAAAGAATAAGAAGTTTAAATCCTCAATTTTAAATTATCGTAAAATGAATAGTTATTGGATTAGTAAAGAGAAAAAGCGACTATTTACATCCTCAAGGAGAATTAGTCGGATTCATAATGAGATTAAGACCGCTATTAAAAAGCAGATGAGCAAAAAAAAATGGTCAAAATTTTATTTAAAAAGTATGAGTCAAATTGTTTTATCTAACCGTACTGAGCTAAAGCAACTTCGTTCGAATAATAAATCTAAAATATTTTTTCCAAAGCTATGGAGGCGCTATAAGGTTTCGCTTGATGGTCTTAGGGAAATATTAAAGATCACGAATAAATCAAAGTATAAACTTGCTGTCATGCCGGATTTAAATGTCTTAGGTGTTGAAATTAAAAATTTATTAAGGTCTTCAGCCGAAGCCTCGTCGTGGTAGGTTTTTTACTTAAACTTGTCATAGAACTGCAGCGCTTTATGGCCAGGGTGTAAAACCATTACATCCAGGACTTTTGTCTGTGCCGTTTGTTTGTAAGTGAGACAATTATTGTAACTAACTACACCTCGAGCCTTCAATTACAGCCTTAAGTTGCCGATATTTATTACATGAAGAATATTGTCTTTTTTAGTTTTACATTACTTTTAACAGCCTCTATTTTTGTTTTTTATGTGGTTGTTAATAATGAGCTCAGTGGAGTGGATCTTTTAGTCATTGAAAACAAGCTTTTAAAACATGAGCTCAAAAAATCAACCCTAAAGCAAGAGCTGATAAAATTTCATTTTGAAACTTATCGACAAGATGTAGCAGAGATTCTCCCCGAAGTGTTGCTTAAAAAAAGCAAAGGGGAGAGGTCCTTCCCTCTGCGGTCATTGGCCAGCGTTACGCAGCGTCACTCAAATGATCGCGTTTTTAGCCGACTTGGTAAAAAATTATTTATTAGAGGGCAAAGAGCTTTTCGGTTAGGTGGGTATAAAGAGAGTGTTAAGGCCCTAGAGGTGTTTGTCAGTGATTACTCTTACTCACGACATGTTATTGAAGCTTATTCGCTTTTAACGGAGTCCTACTACCAATTAGGTGATCTTGAGAAGTCTGTAAAGTTTATTGAAGCCATGGTGGATCAGTTTCCGAATCATGAGCTCACAGGATTTGCCCTTGTCAGAATGGGGACTATTTTAAGTCAGCAGGACCGTCGAGATGAGGCGGGGCAAGTTTACATGACTGTAATGGAGGCTTATAAGTCGACGCCCTCCTTGAGAAACCAAGCTCGATTACTGTTGAGTGGGCTATGAAAAGGGCACTAGAGGTATTTGTATTTCTAGCTGTATATGTTTTAGATGTTAGAGTTAAGGCTGAGACCGTGGACCCAAATGAAGCACTTATTTTTTGGCCTTCGCACTGTTACAATAAAACTCTTCCTTGCACAGTTAAAAATTTGACTAAAAAAAGCAAACTTGTGCACCTTGGCGTTGAAATGTCTTTGTCATTAAACGCAACGGTCACTTTAGCAACTCAAGGAGTGACCCTTGTGAGTGGAATTCTTTTGATTGAAAACAACTCCAACATAAATGTAAAGACATTGTACTCAGATATTAAAGTAAATGGGGCTGTGTTGCTAAAGGTGACGGGCCAGAGTATCGAGATCACCTCGCTTGAGGGCATCTCTGAAGCACGCAGACGTGGTGATGAGGTGTTTTATAGTATACCCCCTGGGTATACATATATTATCGGTGCTGTGAACAGTAAGGGAGTCGCTGATTTTGAATTTCCGCAATCGGCATCATTTGTGAGTGTTGTAAATAATTGGTCCTCTTTGTCATATATGACAAAACCAAAGTTTACTTTAAAGGCACAAGAATTTAGAGTGAGCAGCATAAATGCCGGATTATTTCTTTCAAAAACATATAAAACAATTATAGAAAGACGAATAGCCTCTCATCGTAAAATGTTAAAGAGGCGGCAATTAAATAAAGTAGTTAAGCAAAAAGAAATAGAAGGGTTAAGAGCTTTATTTCGTAAAAAAAATTATTTAGAATAGTTTATTAAAAGTTTAAACTCATTATTTGGCCTATTAAATTGAGCCATCCACAAACCTTAAGTCATTGGGTTATTAATACTTTAAAATTAAATAGGGCCAGTTTTTGACGTTTAAAGTCTCGGTTCGTTGTAAACCCTGTAGAGATTCATGTACCGACCTTGCATGTTGGCTTACGCTGCCATTGGCCTTTGAGGCTGTTTTAAAGGGTACGTTAAGGAATCAAGCCGTTTCTATAGGTCGATGAGGTTAAATAATAATTAATATCTTAATTTTACATTCTTAAGTCCAGCGCCATAAGGCTGGATCAATGGGTATTGATTAGTCAATAAAGGCAAAAAAATGATATATTGATAGTAGGAAACCTAACTCTCATGGAGGAGAGGCTGTATGTCAAGCGTCGATAGTTCAAATAAAAATGAAGATTCAATAAGGGCTCAGAGAGAGCATTATATAAAAAAAGAAAGCAATATTGTTAAAAAACATAGCAAGGAAATCCGAAGGCTTTCAGAGCAACATCATAAAGAGTTAGAGTCTTTAAAAAAATCTCATAGTCACCGAATAAGAGATATTCAAAAAAAATCAAGAGATGATTTATTTAGGAGAGATAAGAAGAATAATGATGAAATCTTAAAGCTTAAGGACTTTCAAAGAAAACAGACAAGAAAAATGGCCGAGGGCGCAGATGTCAAATACACAAATCTGAGGTACGCCACAAAGAAAGATCAATCGCTTGAAAAAAGTCGGCATCAAGATCGTTTACTAAATATAAATAAGCAGTACACAAAAGATATTGGTAATTTAAAAAGACAGCATGAGGTTGAAATTGAATCTATGCGTAATTCACAAAAACAAAGTATTACAGATAGTGGTGAAAAAAAGGACCGAGCTCATAGTGTTGAAATTAAAACGCTTGAAAAAAACAGACAAGAAGCTATCCATAGTTTACAAAAAAAAATAATTGATCAACGTGAGACATCTGATCATAGAATCAAAACCCAAAAGCTATCTAACTTTAAAGATAAAGTGCGTATGCAAGATAATTTTATGGACAGTGTGCAGCGAGAAAGAGAGACCGCGAGCCATACAATGGATCGAATGCGTGATGGGTTTTCAAAAGGGCAGGCAGATACTCGAGCTAAGTATCAAAAGTCGACAGAAAATCAAAAACAACAGCATATTAAATCGATCCACAAACTAGAGGAAGATGTTGTCGGTCGTCAAAACACAGAAGTTAGAAATTTAAAGCAAAAGGTAGAGAATTTAAAATCTCAAAATATTAGAGGTCAATTAGACAGCAAGTGGAAAACCAAGAAGCACGATGATAACTTGAAGCATGCCTATCAAAATCAATTAGAAGATATAAGAGAGCGACAAGTTAATTTAGTAGATGATTTTAATACAAAGAACGTAAAAGATATAAAAAAAATACGCAAAGAAACAAGTGATTTATTAAAAAATACTAATAAATATTATAAATCTGAGCTCATGATGAAAGATGATAAAAACAGAGAGGCTCTGAAAAATATAAAAGACACCTCTGAGGTGAATAAAAAGCTCAAGGAGAAAAACTTTAACAAAAGAGAGGAGACTTTAGTTAGTCGCTCGACTAATGAGAGAGAAAGCATGAAGAATTATTATTCAGCTACAATTGATGATTTAAAAGAAAATAACGAAATACAGAAGCGTCAAATTGTAAGAAAGATTAATGCAGATCGAAGTCTTTCAGAGGCTAACCTTAGAGTGAGGGCTCAAAAAACACAAATTGATGATGCTAAGAGGCTAGATAGAACTATTCTTAAATATAAAAGAGAAATTGAGAAGTTAAACTCAGAGTCGATTATAAAAAGAAGATCAGAAAAGAGAAAAAATGACTCTACAGTGAGAAACATGAAACGGCTCCATGAAACCCAACTGACATCTGTCAAACAACAATATGAAGAGAAGCTAACACGGTATAAAGAAACAGAGAGAGGCCGAGCGCAGACAACTGAAACCCGGCATCGTGCTCAGATAGACAACTTGTTAAACGTAACAAAAAAATCTTAGAATTTATGGAATAAAATATGTTAGCAGACCGCAGAGTTAAAATTGTAGCAACCATTGGGCCATCGACATCTTCTAAAAAAGCTCTTCGTCAGGCCATTGAGGCTGGGATGAATGTCGCTCGCCTAAACTTTTCACACGGGTCGCATGAGACACATAAAGAGGTCATACGCTCAATTAGGGAGCTTTCTACAGAGTTAAAGGCACCTGTGACAATTTTACAGGACTTACAGGGCCCGAAAATGCGTGTAGGTCGGTTTAAATCAGGGTCTATTGAACTTGTTCAAGGGGCTAAAGTCACTATCGATACTGAGTTAGAGTTAGGGGAGGAAGGGCAAATACCGACCGACTTTAAAGAGCTTTCTAGTGTTTGCAAGGTTGAGGCCAAAATCCTTTTAGATGATGGGTTGCTAGAGTTACTCGTGTTAAGTATTAGTGGTTCAAAAATTTTATGCGAAGTTATTTATGGTGGGACCTTAAAGGACCGCAAGGGTATGAATTTGCCTGGAGCAAATTTACCAGTTGAGTGCTTGACGGAGAAAGACTTAGAGGACCTTGAGTTTGGTTTATGTCAAAATGTAGACTATGTGGCATTGAGTTTTGTAAGACAGGGCACTGATATAAAACGTCTTAGAGAGCTTATTGAGCAAAAAAAACAAGGTACTCGCATAGTGGCTAAAATAGAGATGTTAGAGGCCATCAATAACCTGCATGAGATTGTAGAGCTTAGTGATGCCGTAATGGTTGCTAGAGGTGACTTAGCTGTTGAGGTGGGGCAAACAATGCTTCCGGGGTTACAAAAAAAAATAATTAAAATATGTAATGAGTTAGGACGCCCTGTGATAACAGCCACTCAAATGCTGGATTCAATGGTGAGTAATCCTCGTCCGACGCGAGCTGAAATTACGGACATTGCTAATGCTGTTTTAGATGGTTCTGATGCTCTAATGCTCTCGGCCGAAACAGCAAGTGGTACATATCCGTTTAAATGCATAGAGGTTATGGATGAGATTATTAGAGAGGTCGAGCGAAACGGTGAATATTACTATAGTATTAATTTAGAAAAGGAATTTCTCTCCGTTGCGGACACAATAGCGGCCAGTGCTTGTTTGTCGGCTTTAAAGCTGAATGCCTCGGCCATTGTGAGCTTAACAACAAGTGGTAAAACAGCACAAATGATCTCTACCTATCGCCCGAAGGCCAGAATAATAGCTGTTACAGACATTATTAGTACTTTAAATCGATTAGAACTTATTTGGGGGATACAGACATTTAAAATTAACGCTTACAACTCGACAGATGAGGCCATGGTGCAAATCCAAAGAATGCTTTTACAGTATAATTTAGTGAAGCCTGGTGATAAGGTTATTTTAACTCTTGGTGTCCCTGTATTAGAAAAGGCCAAAACAAACTCACTACGTGTATACACGATATTGGATTTAGACCCACCAGAACTCAGTCAAAATAAATTACCTCTAAGGTGCCAAAAAAGAGCTGTTCAAAAGTAAAATTTAACTTTATCAAGTATGCTAAAGCTCTCCTCTATAAGGGGATCTAAATTAAAAAGGGCCGGTCTTAGAGGGTTAGTCACATATTTAAACAGGGTACGTTGAGTGCCAGTGAAGTATCAAGATAAGACATAAAAATAATTCATTTTCTTAAAACAATACATGTGGTTAAAATCGTATTAAAGAATAATACAAAAAAATTATTCTCAAAAATCTTCTGTCTATGTGTTAGTCGAAATCAAAAGTTTTACGCTCCGCTTTGAGAGGTAATCTCTACACTGAGTACCTTTGAGTATGTAGTCATATATTGAGATTTCTTGTGGCATGCTCTGTGCATTATTTAGTAGTGGGTAGGAGGGTGTAATTATGTTTAAAAAAGCTGTGCGTATAAAGTATTTCATTAATATTATGAGTGTAACTCTTTTATTGGCTGCTTTTCAAAACTGTAGTCCTCCGCCGCTTGATGGCCAATCAGAAAGCTCAGTACTTAATTTGGATAATATTGATGATGCCTATGCGTTCAAATCTAATTACACATCACCGAATACGTTTTCAATTGAACCTGTCGGAGACAATATCCTATCTGTAGAATACTACATTGACGATGAGGTCGTACCTGTTTTTACAAACAGAGCAGTCCCCTTTATATTTAATTTAGAAACTTCTACATTAAATATTGGTACGCACAAAGTTTCAGGGATTCTAGTTGTTAGTTTTATGGGCAGCCCTGTAATAGTGCGAAAGAGTGTTAGTTTTGAGGTGATAGAAGGGGGGGGCCTCTGAGGTAGTGACCCCTGCTGATCCGGCAGCTGGAGACATAGTTATAGAGGCTGAAACGGGGGCTTTTGAGTCTCCATTCATGGTAGTTAATATTGAAGGGGGACAGGCTTTAACCTCTAATGATTTCTCGCCCGGCATATCTACTTATGATGTTGTTGTGCCGGAAGATGGGTTTTATAAGTTTGGACTGAGAGTATTAGCTCCCGATGTTAGCAGTGATTCTGTATACTTTAGTGTAAATGGTGAGGCTAATATCAAATACGCTACAGGGATTCACACTGAATTGACCGATATCATGTACCAGGGTGCATCTGTGTATCAGTTGAGTAAGGGTGTACACAAACTTGTACTAACAAACCGAGAAAAAATCACTATCGATAAAATTTATTTTAGGGCCCAATAGGGTTTACCTTAAAAGTGAAGTGGTTGCACGGGGAAGATAATAGATATTGCTTTAGGCGCAACATTTAATAGCGTGAAAATAAGGGGTAAAGGTTTTGTGGGTTTTTGCCACGTTCTTTAATAAAAAAAGTACGTGTAAATATTTAGACAGAATTAAGACAGTAGTCACTTAATGCTGAATGGGGCTTCTCAGTTGGAGCACATTTGATCTCATAGTCTCACATTGAGACTATGCTTGGTATATTGTGTGCAACCTAGAGTATTAGGAAAGAATCGTACTCTTATTTGAAGGGCAAATGTTTTGAAATATACTTTGTTTTCACTACAAGCTTTTAAATTCGTTTTAAAACTTTTAGTTTTAATTCTCACCCCAGTATTTATTTTATTTTACCAGGCTTGTGGTTCGGGGTTTGAGTCTTTATCTCTAACAAGTACTGGCCAGCTAGACTCATCAGACATCGTAGATTTAATGGACCCTGTTTTTGTTTCTGGTAAAGTACTTTATATTGCAAACTGTGCTAACTGTCATGGTGATTTAAGTGACTCTTCTAAGAGAGGTCGAACGGCTTTACAGATTAAGGATTCAATATCTTCAGAACCCAACATGTCTGTTTTGAGTTCATTGCAAAATCTCACAACTAATGAGTTAGAGCTTATAGCTCTGGCTTTGAATTTCGTAGTAGTCATAAAGTTGCCTCCGGGCGCAACAGACCTGAATTTGAGCTCTAAGCCAGCCCTTGGGGGTCGGTTTTATGTGGCATCTACATTTTTTCAATTATTTTATGATGAGCAAAATGTTTCTTCTGCAGATAATACGATTAAAGACATTATCAAAAATAATATTGAGGTGCAAGGATATGCCTTTGGTGGGTCTTGTCGATTTATGGATATTAATTGTGGTGATGGTTATGTTGAGTCCCCCGACGTACCTATGTATTCAAAACCTAATATTCCTAGAAGTGGATACCTAGTGCGTACATGTAATGAAGTTTTATCTATTGATAAAGCTGTGTTAACAGTTTTAAGAAAATCTGGATTAAGTGTTGAGTCTGAATATAGTGCCTCTAATGTTCAAAAACTGGTGCGAAGTTTTTATTCAGGTCGATCTGTTTCGTCTGAAGAGTTGAATGCTTTAGTTTTAGTTGGGCAGACGGCTATTTCAAAGGGGATGAGTCGAACTGATGGATGGCGATTTTTGATGCTCCCTATGTGTACCTCCGCCTACTTTGAATTATTGTGATCAGGAGACAAGTATGATTATAAAGGCAAAAAAAATTAAAAACTTTGTACTTAAGACATTTATTTTAGGTAGTGTTACTTTTTTTGTAAATACCTCTTCTGCTGAAGAGCTCTCACCCTTAGCTGTATTTCAGCGGTGTTACTCACGAATCACACAGTACAGGGTTGATATTAATAGCTCAATGGCAAAAAATGTTGAAAATGGCTCACTTGATCCTATTTCGGCCTGTGAATCTGTACTTAAAGGTGGGACCTTGAACAGCAGTTCTCGACTACCAGACGTTAATAATGTCTTAAATCAAAGGGTATTAGAAACCTTTCACCGATTGCATGGCAGTTGGTTTGATGTGAAGTGGTTTAAGAGAATTGGAGTTTCAGAACCTTTTAGGGCTACGAAAGTTATTTATGATTCAGCAGAGCCCTCATTTTTTATTACGAGAGCATTATTTGACCCTGCTTTTACATATAAGGACGCATTGACATCCAGCAGTGTGATAGTGGCTCAACGAAGTGTTGATAACCCGTCAACTATGCGTGGTCTGACTAAGTCAGATTTTATTTTTAATACTGAATCACAGTTTAAGTTTCCTGATCAGGGACTTTTATATGGTTTTCAAACTATGACTTCAGTAAATTGGAAATATTATTATGAAACTAGTGACGATAGTTATAGCGGTACAATGCCAGTTCGAAAAAATCATGGTGGTGGTTACTTTTCATTAAGTGTGTATATGGAGCAAACAGTATCTGATATTCTTAAATTTAGAGCAGATGGTGCCTTAAAGCTGCCTCGCAAGTGGGCTCGTAGTTTACTTAAGGATGTGCTTTGTCGTGAACTACCCTTAGTTAGAGATAACGATGTGAGCTCTTATGTTGTACCAAATAGTAGTATTCCGTTTAGAAAGGCAAACACCTGTACGAAGTGTCACGCAACTATGGACCAAATGGCGTACACAGCTAGAGGGTTTTATTATGATGAGAGGGCGAACGGAGGCACAACCCCAAAATATGGGGGGACTTTTGGGCGAATATATGACGTTACAAAGCCAGCTGTTTCTGGGTGGCCTTCAGAGCCAACACCAAACTTTCATTTAACCCCGCCGAATGGTCGGCTTTTTTATCGCAACTATAATGGTGATTTAGTTAATCTCGCAGTGAGCAGCATGAAGGATTTATCTACTAAAATTGCCTCTCAGGATGACCCCTATATTTGTTTAGCAAAAAGGTATTATAAATATTTTATAGGTATAGATGTTAATATTAGCGATCCTGCTGACCCGGCACAGCCTCTTAACATGACCCCATTAGATGAAAGGCATCGAAGCAATGTGATTCAAATAGGCAAAAGGTTAAAGCAGCATTTAGATCCTCAAAAAGCCATTATTGATATAATAAAGCTACCCGAATTTAAACAATTAGACCAAACCCTCAACTCAGGGAGTTCCGGTGGGTAAGCATAAATTTAGTAGAAGAGATATTTTAAAATTGCTCGGTGGATTTACTGGGGCTTCAATAATTCAGAGTCCATTAGGGGTTCTTTATAGAAGTTGCCTTGATGGCGTGTTTTCTCAAGCTATGGCTCAAGAGGCAGGTAATATGCCGCGACGCTATGTGCAAATTGGTGAGCCTGGCGCACCCTCACGTTGGACCTTTGATTTATTTTTAAAACCATATAGCTCTAGTGGGTTTGTGCCAAATAATCTTATTGGGACAAAATATGTAGCCAGCGGCGGTCGTTATACAGACGTAGAGTATAAAACTATTTTACGAAACGGTATTAATGTACCTTGGCTTTGGCAGTTCGGAGTCCCAAGGGCTGGTGGTGGCACAAGGCCCATGACGGACCTATTAAACAATATGCTCACCTTGCAAGGGATAACCACCGGAGGCAACGGTCACCCTCAAGCCCAAATACTTCACTACTTACCACTCGGAGCTTCACAAAGCTTAATGGCTTTATCTGGTGACCCCTCAAACACACCATTTCCGGCCGTTAATTTAACAGCCTCTGAGCATTATGTTTATAAATCTACAAATAATAAATCAGCTGTAAATGTTTTTGGGTCATCTAAAATTAACCTCATTGAAAAACTATTGGCTCCTTTTAAAGTAAATCTTTCAAGTGCTTATAAAGACAAAGCGGCGGATTTAACAAATGTAATGAACGATGCTTTTTTTGCACTTAACGAGCTGGCGAGATCAAAGGGTTCGGGAGGGAAGCAAATTTCAAATAATATTGAAGCAGCCATTGAGCTTATAAATGGCAAAGGAGGGGAATTGCCCTCTTCTTGGGACAGCGTGCATTCAAAATATAAAACACTTGTCAGTCGGGCTTTTATGGAGACTCGTGGTTTAGCGGGTATTTCTGATATGCCCATTGGTATTACAAGTGACCGAGACGTCACCTACAATTTGGAAAGTAAAAAAGTTTCTACAGCTGATCTTAGAGATCTAATTACAAGTAGCAC
>JAUVAX010000059.1 GCA_030591685.1 Pseudobdellovibrionaceae bacterium
CCTTACGCCAGTCTTTTCTAAGAGAGTCGCCTATGCAAATCAATATGCTTTTATATTGGGATTTACAATTTTACTTTATAGTTGCATATATTTTTACTTGGAAATGTACATTATTTCTTTATACTTAATCCCATTTTTCTTTGTTAATTTGGGATGTTTATATTTAAATTATTTGCGTAAATACAACGTTTCTCGATTTTTGATACTTATAAATTTTAATGTTTCAATATATTTAGTCTCTACCCTTTTAGGGCAAGGGGCTGCAGTGCATTTTTGGTATATAGCTGCAGCACAGACTCCTTTTGTGTTATTTGACCTTAAAGAGCGTGGCTATATAGTTACTTTTGTAGCCGTACCTATATTACTACTTTTATTTCAATGGTCCACTGGGTTTCAGTTTCATAATGTGCCTGTTATTGAACTCTCAGAGTTTATAAGTAATATAATATCATTAACTATGATCTTGGGTTCACTTTTAACGGCCTTTTCTTTGAGTTATTTTGTGTCTCGTGATTATCAAAGCGCCGAGGCTTCGACAAATCTTTCTAAGCGCATGCTCTCTGATCAGACCAGTGCCCTTGAGGCCTCTGCCATTGTGGCCATAACAGATGTAAGAGGGCGCATACTCCATGTGAATGATCTTTTTTGTCAAATCACTGGTTACTCAGAAGAGGAACTTGTTGGTAACACACACGCTATTATAAACTCTAAAACCCACCCCAAAGAATTTTTTAATGAAATGTGGAAAACTATTGCGTCAAAAAAAGTATGGCGAGGCGAGGTGTGTAATAAAGCAAAAGATGGGAGCTTATATTGGGTTCATACTACAATCACCCCGATCATTGGGATAAATAATAAAATTGATCGCTATGTATCAATACGTTATGAAATCACTGAAATTAAAGAGTTACAACATCAGCTTATAAGGGCCAGAGAAGCCCGTGAGACAGAGCTTATCAGTGAACTAAAGCAGTCCCAAGACCAACTCATACAGGCGGCAAAGCTGGCCTCTTTAGGCGAAATGACCGCCGGCCTCGCTCATGAGCTCAATAACCCGTTGATGTGTATTAAGGGTTTTAATGGGCGTATAAGAGCCGCACTTATAAAAAACGGTCAAGTCTCTCATGAAGAGATCGGTGACTTTGTAAATGAGGTCAATAGCAGTGCTGACCGGATGTCTAATATTATCACTCACTTTAAAGATTTCTCCCGCCAATCCACCCATGCAAAAACAGCTGTGTGTGTGAATGAGATTATTAAAAAATCATTTAAGTTTTTTAGCGAGCAACTGAGGTTTAAAGGCATTGAAGTGGAGCTTTTATTAAGCCCCACCCCGTTTAAGGTACTAGGGGATGCCAACCGGTTAGAGCAGGTTGTTATTAACTTAACCTCTAATGCAATTGATGCATTTAGTATTGTGGGAGGGGCCGAAATGAGGATCCTCGTGACCACAGAGCTCGTGGGGGACACTGTTATAGTAAAATTTAGTGACAACGGGATGGGGATCTCTAAAGAGCTTCAGAGCCGTATTTTTGATCCCTTTTTTACAACAAAAGACACAGGCAAAGGCACGGGGCTTGGGCTTTCTATTTCTCATGGTATTATTATGAATCATTTAGGGCAGTTGACTGTTGAGGACTCTTTTGGGCAGGGGACCACCTTTATTATTTCGTTACCGAGGCATAAATCTGATGATAGTAAAGGTGATGAGGGTAAAGATGCTAAGGCCGCTTAATAAGTAGAAGGCTTTTAAAAGCAAGTGGCTCATTAGCCCATTTTGTTACCTATGCGGCATTTGTTTTTTTATCGCCCTTAAGTAAGACGTTCATCCAAATGATATATCTTTTATCTTCTATAGGTTTATCTAAAAAAACGACCTCATCAAGTAGGTCCATGTGAGTGCACTCGGCCTCATCACGGTATCCTGTAAGCAGTAATATCCTTGTTTTAGCATTAGGGCCATTAGAGGTACGTAGGAGTTTAACTAAGTCCATCCCCGTGAGCTTTGGCATCCGGTGATCTAGAGAAATAGCGTCAAATTTTTTAACTTTAAGTCTCGCTAAGGCCTCGGTAGAGTCGTTAAAGGTCTCTATTTCACAGTCAAAATTATCCTCTAAAACCAGGGACAGAAGTTTTGTAATTTGTGGCTCATCGTCGACGATTGCAATTTGGTATTTTGGTGTACTCATTTTTATAACTCCATATGCTCTTGCAGCTTATATAAATTATCGGCTGTGGGGGTAAAACCTTTAGCAGTGGTCTCGTACACCAGAGGTCTCAAACAGAGTCAGTCCATTGCCCTTTAAACTCATAATCTCAATTTTAACCAAGCCCTTAGCAGGGGCTACTTAGGTGTGCTTTGTGATCGGCTCTGGCGGCGGCTACATAAGCGTGATAACCTATTAAATAGGTATGTATTTTATAATAATTTTTTTTAATTTAATTTCACTCTCCGTACTTGATGCAAGTGCAAATACGGGCAATAGCCCTCAGGGGTTATACGGTACTGTCCTTACTGGAGGGCAAAAGCTCTACAGTGCACCACAGTTTAATCAGTCAAATTTTCTTTGTAATCTTAATATTGGTGACACGTTAGGTCTCACAGGGCAGCTCGGCGGTAAAAACCGTAATACATTTTCAGCTCTGATTAAGAGTAACAGTTGTAACGCCAGCCGTGGCTATATATACGGCCCCCCTTTTACTAAGGTGAGGCATGTAGGTGGTAACAAAAACACATCGCCGGTACTTGTTCGTGGGGGCTCTGATTACAGTAATATATACGGCTCTGTAGACAAAAAAAATATAAATTGCAAGGTGGCCAGAGACACCCTTGTTTATGCTGTTGGCCCCGCGTTTTCAAACCCAAGGCTAACGAAAGTTCAATTGCCACAGTATACAAAATGTAAATCGAGCTCAGGTTATATAAGCTCTGACGACATTGTAGAGAGCTCCTTCGATAACTGGGTCACTTTTGATAAAAATACCCCCTCTTATGAGGGCTCTGACCCTGATGAAAAAACAGAGTCTCAAGGGCCATGTCTAACATGCTACTCGACCAAAACGAGCCCTAAATCAAAAAAGAACTTTATTGATTTAAAGCAAACAGTAAAGGGTTTAGGCGCTGATAAACGCATAGATTATATGATTAATTATGCAGAAAAAAATAAAGAGCCTAAGTCAACAGGCTGGTGTTATAGGTATGTGAAAAAAGCCCTTCAAGCCTCAGGGCTGGCCTCAAAGTACCTTGAGGGTGCATCGGCTAAAAATGCCGGGGGCCCTCTAAAGGCTGAGGGTTTTAAAAACCTTATGGATGTCCCTAAGGGTGTAAATAAAATTAAAAGCCCCTATAATGCCCCTATGGGTGCTATTTTAGTGTACTCAGGCGGAGAGCATGGGCACATTGAGATTAAAACTAAAAATGGTTTTATTAGCGATTATGAAAGCAAAATGGCTCGCACAGGGTCTAGTCAGTCAGCGATTTCTGGGCGAAACAGAACTCTTATTGGGGTTTATGTAAAGGGGGCTTCATGAAATTTTTAGTTCTACTTATTTTTTTAACAAGCTGCTCTTTATGGGCTCAGGCGGCACTCACCCCGTCAGGGTATTTAAAGTCAGTCATTCACAAAAAACGCCAAAGTATTGAGTTTATTGACAAAGGCTCTCAAGTTTTAGCTCAATTTTTAAAAAAGAAACCCATGACTAAATCCGACTTAAGTGAGGCCCTTGCACTCGCTCTTTTTTTATTAAAAAACGACCCCTCAAATTACACAGCAGAGCTAATGCACCCCCTCTACCAAACCAGAAAAAACGAAATACTAGAGCTCATTTTAAAATGGCCCGCAAAAGACCTAAAACTATTTTTAGATGCCATGCAATTTTACACAGATTCATTGGGTCGAGGTAATGGGTAGGTTTTTTCGCATATAGTTATGCAGATTTTTTATTAACTGAAAATTGATTTAGGTATTCAGATTTTAATTTTTCGATATCTTTATCTGTGGCTTTATTGGATTTTAATAGAAAAATTTGATTAGAACTCTGCTGTCCTTTTAATTGATAATGTCCGAGCTCAGTGTATAAGCCTTTACTAGAGATTCCTTGAATTGACTCTAGTACATTCCTTGTAAAAATAATGTTACTACCAGGTAGAAAATGAGTAATAGCCTCCAGTCTATGTGCTAAATCAATATCAATAGAACTTGTATCGAATTTCCTTCTAGTTTGAACTCCATTTTCTGTATTTAATACTGCTTCACGTAAAAACACATTACAGTCGTTAGCTTCATGAACAGCAATTCCACATTCTACTTCAGTGTCGTAATGATCAGTAATGCCTTTAATTGATGACCTAAGTTCTTGTGCGGCAGCAAAGGCTGCCTTAGTTGGGTGATCACTACCCTCAGTTAATCCAAAATTGGCATAAATTTTATCTCCCTCTTGTGACTCTACCTCTCCCCCATGCTTTAGAATTACCTCCCATGCTGTCTGCAGTACTTTTACTCGAACAGGGGTTCTCCCCACGTATTGACCATGAAGATTACTGCTATTAATAATATCCATAACTAAACCGGCTAAATTTCTTTTTATAGGAAACACTACATTATTTTCTGCCGCCCATAATACAAACGGATGAACCCAGCTCTGCAATTCAGCCTCCAACCTCATATGACTGGATAATAATAGATTTAATTCATTACAACTTGATTGAAGTTTTTCATTTTTTACTTTGAGTGTTTCGGATAAACAAACACGTTGAAATTCACTTTCATAAAACTTAAAAGCTCTCTCAATTGAGGCAAGTAGTTTCTCAGTGTCCCAAGGTTTAATAATGTAATCAAATACTTGCGCCTTTCTAATGGATTCAACTATAGAGTTTTCATCACTGTAACCAGTTGTTATAATTCTAATGGCATTTGGAACTATTGATTTTGTCAACTCTAAAAATTTAAAACCCTGCATGTGAGGCATTCGCTGATCGCTAATTATAATTGAAGGGTCGATATCCTTGATGTTTTCTAAGGCCTCAATGGGGCTGCTAAAGCAATGAAGTTTAAAATCATCAGGAAGTAGGCTTTCGAGACCAATATGTTGATGGACTTCGTCATCTACATAAACAATTCGAAAATTATTCATGCTGACTCCTTTTGTTTTATATTTTGAGGTGGCATAGTTATGTCAAAAGTTGTTCCCTTTCCAAGTATGCTAGTAACCTTAACCTTGCCACGGTGCCGTTTTTCAATTTCACTCTTGACTATATATAAACCTAAACCAGTTCCGTGTCCAACATCCTTGGTTGTAAAAAATGGGTCAAAAATTTTAGCGAGAGTGCTTTTATCGATACCTGGGCCATTGTCAGCTATCGAAGTATGAAAATTCCCACTAGAATCCTTACTAGCTGTAATTATTATTTCCCCACCCTCCTTGTTAATAGAGTCAGCAGCGTTTGTAATTAAGTTCATAATCACTTGGTTGATTCCCACTACAGAGCAATAGACTGTTATTTCTGGGTCAAACCTCCTTTGTACATTTATACCAACCAAGCTGCTTCTAGCAATTGTTGTAACTGAATTAATAATTTCATTAAACTCGATATTTTTCATGTTTGCTTGGTTGAGTCCTGTATAGCTTCGTAAGCTTTTTACTATATCCGTTGTTACTTTAGATCCATGAGAAATAGTTTCTAATAATTTGTTGATTTTTGTAAGATTTTGACTATCTTTTGGGACAGCAAGTGAGATTTGTCGACTCAAACCTATGATGCATGCATTAACATAATTTGTACTATTATTAATTTCATGTGCAATGCCAGCACTAAAAGTACCTAAAGATGCAAGCTTTGCGCTTTGAATTAATTCAGCCTGAACCTTCTCTTTATCCTTTAGAGCCTGGGATAACTCATTAGTTCGATCTATAACTTTAAGCTCCATGGTTTGAAGTAGGTCGTCCCGTTCCCTGTATGTATCACGAATTTTTTGGTTAATTGATAGTGAAAAAATTAAGTACCCAAAAAGCAATCCAACAGGGAAAAGACTGGCCATACTGGTAGATCCAGAAAATATTAACATTTCCTTTATAGTTAGTATTGAGAAGATAAGTGCGAATAGCAGTTCAAGAGTTTTAGAGTATTTTTTAAGGGTAAATATATCTTTAAAGCAACGAAACATTATTGCGGCTAAACACAGTAGTACAGGTAGAAAGGGTAATGATGTGCCAATTTGTACTTCATCACCCGATTCACCCACCAGTATGATGATTCCCCCTATTAGAGCCGTAAAAAAAAGTAATTTAATTAAGAACGAACTAATCATTTTTTTTGTATAAAAGGAAAACATTAAGGAGAAGAAGCCAAGAAATAGAAAAATATCTGCTGTTTTGTGAATATTTATTAGACTCCATGTAATTCCAAAGACTCCACTCTGATTCCATAAAAAATAGAGCGACAAGAAAAGTGCTGATAAAGAAACTGAAGAAGTAGTTAGTATGTTGCTCTCGTTGATGAAAGCTATTAATAGTATCAGAGCCAAGAAGGCAAGAGAAATGGTAGCAGAAAGATACATCCCGTTTATTGATAAGTTGGCCTCTGACCCTCTGGAAACATACGGTATGCTTGAGAAATTAGAAAAATATTTAGAGTAACCATCAACAGTCCAAACTATCTTGTCATTTTCGTCCAAAATAAGTAAATCATTGCAGTGTACCTTTATCTGACTAAATACAAATTTGGGTTGCAGGGGTTGATTAATGCTTCTTCGAAATTTATTTGAAGTAACAGTTTGAACTCCATATAAAATCCTTGGGAAAATTAAAGTATTATTTTTAGAGCAATTTAAATCATTAATTTTAGCTTCTAAAGTCAAGTTCAAGTCATTATTTTTAATATCCCAATTTTTTGTAACTTCCCATGGGCCAAGGTCGCTTGGGTACTGTTGAATCCCCAGCATGGTTTGTGATAATAAAAAAAGAGAAATTACGAACTCCATCATTACACAGTTACTTCCTCAGCGTTTTGGTTGAAATATTTATGACCGACCTTTTCAAAGGCATTCTTCAGTACGAGTATGGTATAATCAATATCAGATTCATTAAACTTAGAGGTTAGAGAGAATCTAAACCTACAACGATTTTTTTCAACAACAGGGTACATGACAGGTAACGCATAGACTCCATTATTGAGTAGTTCTTGGAATATTTCTCCCATTTTTTTTTCGTCAAATATATCGACTGGAACTACAGGTGTTCGGTGAGATGGGTCTATTGGTACTCCAATAGAGATTAATCCAGAAACAAATCTCTCAATATTTGAGAATAATTTTTCTTGAAGCTCGCCTGATGATAATATTTCTATGGACTTTAATGTCGCAGCCGCTACTCCTGGGGGGAATGATGTAGCAAACATAAGTGATCTAGCATATGCTTTGTACCAATGCATTAATGGTGAGGATCCGGTTACATAGGCCCCAAACGTACCAATGCCCTTTGAAAAGAGACCCATTGTAATATCAACCTTATCTTGTACCCCATGATACTCACTAGATCCAATGTAAGTTGAGCCAAGTATCCCAAAACAGTGCCCCTGGTCAACCATAAGTCTAGCATTATATTTATCGCAAATTTTGACGATTTTATCAAGGCTCCCTATGGTTCCATCCATCGAAAATATTCCTTCGGTAATAATGAGACATCCCGAATATTTTTCTCGATCTCTCTCTAATACTTTCACTAAATGATTCATGTTGTTGTGTTTATAAAATCGCCGGGCGGCTCCAGACATTACCATACCGTCTTGAATTGAAGCATGACTTAACTGGTCTGCAATTATTAAGTCCTCTCCGCGTGCTAATCCAGCAATGATTCCAATATTAGCGGCATAACCTGATGGAAAAACTAAGGCCTCACTATTTCCATGCATTTCAGCAATTTTTTCACATAGTTTTTGGTGTAAAATAGTTGTTCCTGAAGTCGGAGCGGTTCCAGTAGACCCCACTCCGAAAAGAGTAGTGGCATCATTTTGGGCTTTAATTACCTCAGGGTGAGAGGAGAGTCCTAGGTAGTCGTTTGATCCAAACATCAGAAGCTCATCTCGCGATTTATTTGCCCCACTTTTTTTAACTTTTACCCTGGCTCCTGCTTGTGAGGTTCGGGCAAAAAAATATGCATACTTATCACTGTCTTTATATTTTTTGTAGAACATTTCAAATTTTTCACATCGGTCTAAAATATCAATGTTATTATAGCTAGTAGTTAAAAAATCCCCAAGGGTAAAACCCTCATCACTCAGCTCAGATTCAAATTCATTTGTGTTATCGTTAAAGTTGAGTTCTAGGGCTTTAGATAGTGCCCCTCCGACAGGAATACGAATATCGATTGTCGATAAAGCTAAGGTTACTTGGTCTTTGTTATGAAAAATCCTTCTTAAAACTAATCGACCAAGAGGTATCTCCAAATCTTTGTATAGAAGTTTAGAACTAGAGTAAATCTTGCCAACATCGTCCATTATCTCTACATCATCTTTTAAAACACCTAGTAAGCCGGTAATTGAGCAATCTGAAACAGATAGAGTAATCTGCTCACAGTCCTCAACTCCAATTACGAGGATTAATGACTCTTCACTCCGTATTTTAAAGCGCTTATTTCTTATAAGGTTTGAGATGTTCATTATGACTCCTTTATTGTGTAAGTAATCGGCATTTAATGACAGCTCTTACATTCAAATTGTATAATAATATCTGTTATTAGGCCAATATGAATTTATTTAGAGATAGTAACGTTTTAAAGAGTCTGATGCATTACTTAAACCTCGACGAACGTCGACAGGCTTTGTGATGCACAGGTAAGCTTCAGTATGAGTATTTTTTATTCTTGGGCAGCTATTCAAGCACCACATTGGTTTTATGGCATCTGTAAAGGGATGTTTTTGTGTCTACGTCGCCGGAGGTGGTGAGTAACACATAGTCACTGTCCGTATCGGCGGCGAGTATAGCTGAGTAGGTTACAGAGCCATCGTCGATAAAAAAAGTAGCGCCGTAAAACTCCTTAATAGGGGGAGCGAAGGTTTTTTCGAGCTTAGTCTGGGGCCCTAGGCTTGATGGGGGTAAAGTTATGCGTACCTGATTTAACTTGAGCCCTTTAAGTGTGTAGGTGAGGTGAAGCTGATGAACCCCTGAACCATTTACCTTTTGGCAACTTGTATGGACCTTTAAATGACCAAAAGCAGACAGAGATATAAGTGTGGTTAAAATTATTAAATAAAAATTCATTTAAAAAGCTCCTTTTTTTAAGCCTTGAAATATGAATATACTAAATTTTTTTGATTTGTATATATGAAAAATATTCATAAAAATAAGGTGAGTTTTGGGGTAAAGGGCAAAAAAAATGCTCTAGAGAGGGGGTTTTTATGCACACTTTATTATTTTGCTGGTGAGCCAATAAATACCTTTACCTAATGTGCCATATATGGCATTATTAAAAGGTGAAAATAATCTCAGCCCCTGAATTTAACAAATGGTACTCAAAGCTCACGGGGCGTGAGCAAGCTCAAGTGGATGCACGAATTTCACGTATTGAAGAGAGTGAGTACTTTGGTGATTGGAAGTATTTAGGCGAAGGGTTAGCTGAGTTGAGGTGGAAGAGTGGCCGCCGAGTTTATTTTACAAAACATGAAGGTCTGATTATTTTATTACTAAATGGAGGATTAAAAAATGCCCAAAAAAAAGACATCAAAAAAGCGAGACTTCTCCTTCGACGATATGCCGAGTTTAAGGGCAAAGAATAAGGGTGAATTGACCTCTTTTGGAGCTTCCAAAAGAATTAAAAATAAAAAGTATGTCTCTAAGGCTCTTTGGGAGTGTTTGGTGGCTGATGATACTGATGGCTTTAAAGATATCCTGAGTGCTCATTTGGAGTTAATTAATAAGGATGAGTTTGCAGAGTCAGCGGGCATTTCTCGTAGAACTTTATTTCGCATGTTATCTGCGGAGGGTAACCCAACGCTAGATAATATTTCTAAGATTATTCATAAACTGTGTGCATAGTAGGAGAATTGTGCCAAAAACTAACCTAGGTGTTATTTTGGAGTGGGTGAGTTTTGGGGTATAAAGGGCAAAAAAAATGCTCTAGAGAGGGGGCTTGGTGTTTACTCTCTAAAGCATTGAAATATATTTATCTATTTTTAATGTGTACTTAAAGTAGCTCTTCTATTTTTAGGGCCATTTGCTCATCTGTGATCTCAATGACGTGTTTGTTTTTAGCGGGGCAGTACCCTCTAACTACGGCCGCTTTAACAACAAAGGCCGCGCTAACTATATTTAAGCAAGCGTGTTGACTTAAGCACACTGTTTGCGGGGTTGATTTGTCAGACATAAGAGCATTATCAAAGGATAATTTTTGGCTTTTACCAGGCCCTTCTAGAATGCAAACATAGACTCTGCCGCTATTAGGTTCATCGACAACTGGCGGAGGTGGTGGGTCATCACAACTGGCGTCGGCCTCACAATTAACTGGTGGTGGTACTTGGTTGTCACATTCAGGGTCACCCTCTTCACAGCCCGGCGGAAGTGGGTCGCAATTAGTACCTAAGAGATTACATTCGTTATCCCCAAGGGGGTCGTTGCTATTAGTCTCTAAGTCTTGAGCGACGAGTTTACCTTGGAGCTCTTCAAAATTAACCTCACTACAGTTTTGAAACCCAATGAGTGTAATTAGCAATACTAAGGAGTAAAAAGCAAGTTGTCTCATAATAGTACCTCCAATAAGTGTTACTCATTTAAAGAGCAAGCTCTGTGCCAGCTTTAAGGTGTCTACCTTTAGTCTGAGTGTCTTTAAAGTTTACAGTGAGTGTTAATTGTTGATTAAATATGCGCTAAGATGTTCGTCCACATATTTGTAATTTTTCAGCGATTATGTCCGCCTATAACTGTTTAGAATAATGACCGCTTTAGTGTTTTGATTTGATACGATTCGTAATGGACCCATATCAGTAAGTAAACGCAGAGGGGGGTGACCGTGAAGGGTAAATCAGTCAGCTACGCTGAGGTTTTTAGTTAACGACAGCAGGCACTTGATTTTTACGAGACTGGTTTGTCGAGGCTTTTTATTTTTTTGTTAGCACTTCTAAGGTGAGAGTTAATGGTTTTTACCATGATTTTTAGCCACTCAGGGCAAGCGTCAAATTGAGGGTAGAGGCTTGAATAGGGGAGCACGATAACTTCAGACCTTTCAGTCGCCATAGCCCCAGCACTTCTGGGTTTATTGTCAAAAAAACCCATTTCACCAATCATTTGCCCGGGGCCAAGCTCAGCTAATATAACGTGGCTTGAGCCTTTTACTTTGGTTATTTTAATACGACCTGATTTGATGATGTACATCGCCTCAGAGGGCTCGTTTTCTTTAAAAAGAGTTTGGTCTTTTTCGAGTTGTTTTGTTTTTTCATCAGCCATAACTAAACCTCTATAGTGAGGTTTAATTATAGGCTTAATTAGGGCTTTGTTTTAGGTAATTTGATAGAGCTCTCGCTTTAAGTCGAGCTATTTTTAAGAGTTAAACACTTATTGTTTTTAAATCTTTATCAATAATCATTTTGCCCTCGGTGGCTTTGATGACCTCTTCAGGGGTTAAGTCAGACGCTATTTCTTTTAAAACAAACTGGTTGTCTTTAATATCAATCACACCGTAGTCGGTCACAACTCTATCGATGCACGACTTGCCTGTTAAGGGCAGATTGCACTTATTTAAAAGCTTTGGGTTGCCCTTTTTATCAGTGTGTTGCATGGCTACGATGACTCTTTTTGCGCCGGCCACTAAGTCCATAGCGCCACCCATGCCTTTGATCATCTTACCGGGGATCATCCAATTGGCAATATCGCCCTGTACATCCACCTGCATGGCACCTAAAACAGTGAGGTCAACATGACCGCCACGGATCATGGCAAAACTCTCTGCACTTGAGAAAAAACTAGCCCCAGGGGCTGTCGTAATGGTTTGTTTACCGGCGTTGATAAGGTCTGCGTCCATGTTTTCTTCGGTGGGGAAGGGGCCCATGCCTAAAAGGCCGTTTTCGCTTTGTAACATAATGCTTATATTTTTGGGGATGTGGTTGGCCACAAGTGTTGGTATGCCAATACCTAAATTAACAACAAAACCATCTTCTATTTCTAAAGAAATTCGTTTAGTGATTTGTTCGCGACTTAAGGGCATAGAGCGCTCCTATTGAGAGATGGTTTTTTGTTCAATGCGTTTCTCTAAGTTTTTAGACTGTATAACTCTTTGTACAAAAATCCCTGAGGTGTGAATTTGATCTGGGTCAAGGGTGCCCATTTCGACGATTTCTTCGGCCTCGACAACGGTGATTTTACCGGCAGTGGCCATCATGGGGTTAAAGTTACGAGCTGTCTTTCTGAAAATTAAATTACCAAAGGTATCGGCCTTCCAGGCTTTAACAAGGGCAAACTCGCCCGTTAAACCGGTTTCAAGTATATAGGTACGCCCGTTGAACTCTTTAGTCTCTTTGCCCTCGGCAACCTTTGTGCCCACCCCTGTGGGGGTATAAAAGCCAGGGATGCCGGCGCCGCCAGCTCTGATCCTTTCAGCAAGGGTGCCCTGGGGGTTAAACTCAACCTCAAGCTCGCCTTGTAAGTATTGTTTTTCAAATAAAGCATTTTCACCCACATAGCTAGAGATCATTTTTTTTATTTGATGTGACTGTAGCAATAAACCCAACCCAAAATCATCAACCCCGGCATTGTTAGAAATACAAGTAAACCCTGATTTACCCGTTTTTTTTAAGGCTGATATAAGGGTCTCAGGTATGCCACAAAGGCCAAAACCACC
>JAUVAX010000062.1 GCA_030591685.1 Pseudobdellovibrionaceae bacterium
AGTAGTGTACACGCTTCGCCATCACAAGAGTCAGCTTCAGTTTCTCTATCTATAGATATAGAAACCTTATTGCCGTCCTTTTGGCTCACCTTAACTGTGAACTCCTCGCGCTCGCCGTTGACTTTATATCGAATCTTAGCCGTTTGGGTAGAGCTAGTGGGGCTTGAGTTTGTTTCGCTAGTGTTGTCGCTACCGCCTAAGAGGTCATTAATTTGATCCTCAGTGCTTGATAGCTGTGTGCTATGCATGGTTTGTCGCTCTAAAGACATATTAAGCCCTAGGCACGCAAACAAACCTAATATCAGTAGTTTGTTTTTCATCGTTATTGGTTTCACTTCTTCCTCCTTATATATCACCGCCCACGACAGGCAGTTATCCTTACCCTGTACTATTACAAATACCAGTCCTAAGCTCCGTGCCAAGCTAAGCTGCTGTTAATACACAAGTTTTATATATTTAATGGCATGACTATAAGTTCTACGCGTGTCTATTGATTGGTAGGTGAAATTATTAACGTACAGTTATTTATAGTTATTTTAGTCACTTACCCCTGTCAGAATCTAAACACCTGGCAGGGGCTGATTTGCGGGTAAATTGTCACTTTTTATTAAAATACCCCCTCCGAGTGCTTGAAATGCTCTGATATGCGGGTAAATTATCACTTAAAATAGCTCCACTAAAGAGAGTGTGAGAGAGAAGGAAAGGTATTTATTCTTGGGGTTTGAATTTAAATCAGTGGAGCCCATGCCAGGGGTGGCGCCTTCAAGTTGGCTCAGCTCCCATTGGCAGTTTAAAAATGCACTTAAAACGCTCTCTAGCTTTGAATCTTTTTTTACTCTTCAGGCCGCAGAGCGGGAGGCTTTTGCCGGGCTTAATAAAGTATTTCAAGTACGGGTTACGCCGTACTACGCAGCCCTTGCCTCCAGAGAAGACAGCCATGACCCCATCAGAAAGATCCTTATGCCAAGGGTTGAAGAGCTGCACTCAGGCCTTCAGCAAATGCAAGACCCCTTAGGTGAAAACGCTCACAGGCCAGAGGCCCGGATTATACACCGATACCCTGACCGTTGTTTATTTTTAGTGACCGATTTTTGCAGTGTGTACTGTCGCTACTGTACAAGAAAGCACTTTACAGGTAAAAACCAATCCTTTGTTAATAATTCAGATTATAAAAGTGCTCTTAAATATATTGGTCAAAACCCTGCCATAAAAGAGGTTATTTTATCAGGAGGGGACCCCCTCACATTATCAGATGAAAAACTAGAGCAAGTTCTTTTTGATTTAAGGAACATAAAGCATATTGAAATCATACGTGTTGGTTCGCGCATGCCTGTGGTGGCCCCCATGAGAGTGACTCAAGAGTTAGCTAAAATGCTACGTAAATATAAGCCGGTATTTTTTATGACTCACTTTAACCACCCCAAAGAGATCACTAAAGAGTCCGCTGAATCTGTAGAGATGTTAGTCGACCACGGCGTCCCCGTGATGAACCAAATGGTTTTATTAAATGGCATAAACAATCACGAGGCAATAGTGCAGGCCCTTTCAAGGCGCTTATTATACTTAAGGGCCAAACCTTATTATATGTTTCAATGCGACCCCTCTATGGGCACAGACCATTTAAGAACAAGCGTAGAGGACTCATTAAAAATTCAAAAAAACCTTTGGGGCCGACTTTCGGGCCTTGCTATGCCGACGTTGTCATTAGATATCCCAGGTGGCGGGGGTAAGGTGAGTCTTTCACCTGAGTTTTTGCTTAACCAAACTTCAGGCGAAAGAACTTTTAAGGGTTGGGACGGGGTGATTAATAGTTACAAAGACCCCGAGGCTGAAAAAATAGTTAAACCCAGCGACACTGAAGACTATATGCAAGAGTGGTTGCAAATCAAAAATGCCCGTTACGGCAAAGATGTATTAAAAAACAATTTTGAAGCTAAATAATTTATTTTTTAAAGAAGTTTTTTTAATAAACAATATTGGTGAGTTGAACATAAGCTATTCTTTTATCACCAGGTGATTTTTAAGTTCATCAACATCATTATGCTCTCTTGGGAAGGGGGCGCTCACTACTTTAGAGCATCTTTCAATGGCATCTATAAACCCCTTGGAAAGGTTAGCGCTTTTGATGTCTGTGGTAAATATATTCACAAGCTCTTGCCAGGTGCTTGAGGGCACTTTGTCGGCAATAGATTTATCAGCCAGCACAACCACTTGGTGCTCTAAAAGGGATACATAAATTAAAACCCCCGTGGCTCCGCTGGTGTTATTAAGGCCGGCTTTGTAAAATTCATTTTCAGCACGCATAAACACCTGGTTATTTACGTCACGGCCTACAGACAAAGCCCGTACAATAACCCCAAGCTCTGAGAGTTTTAAACAAACAAGGTAACTTAAACCTAGGCTGACTAAAATAAATATAAGAGGGCCAATGCTAGAGAGGTCTAAATAATAAAAGCTACAAAAAAGATGAGCGACAAATACAAAAGAAAATAGCAATTTAAATATATGCCCTGTCGGCGTCGAAGAGCGAACAATCATAGGCACAATTTCAGCGCTTGTTGATTTTTCAGCCAAAATAATGGCCTGCTCAATACTGTTAAGGTCTTCAGTGCTTAATTTTTTTACTAACCAACTTGGTATGTTTTGCATTACCAGCCTCCAGAGGCGCCGCCGCCTGAAAATCCACCACCGCCGCCACTAAAGCCGCCGCCGAATCCACCGCCTCCGCCAAGGCCAGAGCCTCCTATAAAAAGCCCTCCTCTTCGACCTCGGCCTCCGCCCATGATCAAGACGTAGATGATAAAAAATATCAAATAAAACCAAATCGATTTTGATTTGCGAGACCGCTTTGAGCGTATGGGTTGAATCTTACTTTGCTTTAAATAGTTGGGGTTTGCTTTTTGAATAAGTGCATAGACTCCGTTTGTTATGCCGGCATCAAAGTTGGACTGCTTAAACTCAGGGGTTATTACATGATCAATCACGCGTTTTGCGTACAGGTCTGTGATGTCACCTTCAAGCCCCTGGCCCACTTCAATGCGTACTTTACGGTCTTTTTTACTAATAAGTATTAATGCGCCCATATCGGTGTCTTTATTTCCGAGCTTCCATTTGTCTACAACGGCAATAGAGTAAGTTTCAATAGGCTGCCCATCGAGAGAGGGTATGGTCAGTACAGCTATTTGAGTGCCTGTTGAGCGGTAAAAGTTTTTTAAAAACCCATCAAGGTTACTGCGAGCAGCACGGCTGAGCATTTGCGCTTCATCAACCACGGCCCCCGTAAGTTTGGGGATTTTGACCTCTTGGGCATTAGCTGAAAAGCTAAAAACTAAGCCCGCAAATAAACTAAATACAAAAGTACTCATCGTTCTCATAGTTATAAATCAATTTCTGGTGGTTTTTCGTTTTTAGCCTTCTCTTCAGTTGAGACTTCCCATTGTGCCATTTTTGTATGCTTGTAAAATAAAGAGTTCATCCAGCTCTCAGGGGGCACAGTCACTAAATTATTAAACTGCTTAATGGCTTCAATGTGTCTGTTTCGAGCCACGGTAATGCGGTTTTCAGTACCCTCTAATTGTGCTTGTAAATCTCTAAAGTTTTGATCGGCTTTAAGGTTAGGGTACCTTTCAACCACAACCATAAGTTTACCCAAGGCTTGAGAGAGCCCTCCTTGAGCCTGTTGAAACTTTCTAATCGCTTCAGGAGACATATTAGAGGGGTCAATTTTAGTTTGAGTAGCTTTAGCACGGGCCTCAACAACTCCCATAAGGGTTTCTTTTTCGTGTTTGGCATAGCCCTTAACAACTTTAACAAGGTTAGGTATTAAATCAGCACGTCTTTTATATTGGTTGCTCACTTCGGCAATAGTGGCCTCGACCTGGTTTTTTGACTGAGGTATTGAGCGAACTCCGCACCCTATTTGTGCTAAAAATGCGAACCCAATAACTCCTGAAACTATAAATCTAATCATTTATGACCCCTTTAGTATGAGCCCTACATACTAGTTAACATGAGAGGTGTAAAGATATGCACGCTGTATCAAGTCGGCCTTTTTTATTTTTCAGGATCCCACAAGATAGGTGAGCCACTGTGACGAGCTAATATATTTTTAGTCGCCTTGAGCTCTTCTTGTAGTTCTGGGGTGCACGCCTCAGTGGGGGTTATTTCACCAGTTTTTGTGTTCCAATCGGCAGTAGAAACACACCCATTGTTATTAAATTTCAGTAGTAAGTAGGCCAGGGGGAGTTGTAGCTTTTTTAACTGAGCTATTAAAGTAGAGCTTTGATTAAACCCTCCTTTAGGAAAGAGCTTTTTGAGCTCCTTTTCAGTAAGAACTTCGCGACCTAAAAGCTGTGCTAGGAGCTCTATTGAGTACGCCGGGTGAAGGGCTCGTATGTTTTCAGCTGATTTACCCTTAAATTGATTCAGCGCATGTTCGAGGTAAACAACAGACCTTGTCATCTGAAGTATATGGTTAAGCTCTAGGGTCGTCGTGGTGTCGCCATTAATCTGAGCGATCATAACACCGGCTGCGGGCTCATCAGGCTGTCTAATAGCCCCCTCGACGTTAATTTCGTGGATAGAGTCCATAGCTAGGTTTTTAAACTCCATTGTTAGTAAGCCTAGACTTAAGCTGTGGGCTTCAAAAGGCAAAAGTGCATGGGGGTTTGTTTCAAGGTCACCAATTAAATAGGGGCTAATTTCGCTCACCCAAGGAGCCATGGGACTTGTTGCGTAATAAAAGGTCACTAAAGATTCAAGTAAAGACAAACGGTCTGCCAATAAAGCCCGCGGCCCTTGAGACCCCTGTTGGGGGGTATGTGACATAAGCATAAAAGGGCTTACTGAGGGGTCATAATTTTGAATCTCCTCAGCTGTGAGAACTTTTGCACGGCCCTCACTATCAGAGTACGCGCCGGGGAGCTCAACTGTTCTAAACGCCCTGTTGTCGTCCTCATTAAGAGGGTCAATCCATGAAGGTGTCCCCGAAATAATACTTGGGCTCATGTGGCCTTTAATGCGAAGAAGTTGAGAGAACCCTCTGTGTAGTAACACAAGGCCACATAAAGACTCTTCCTCATTGAGAGGGGCTTTATTAAAATTTAAATTTTGAATGGCCGCCGAAAGGCTCACTTGAGTTTCAATAGGGTAGCTCATCCATTCACTAGACGTAAATAAAGGAACCTCTTGAGAGAGGTACTGATTTGTCGTCATACCCAAACTTTCAGTAAAATTAAGGACCTTTAATATAAGAGAGTACTTTAAAGACTTTGAGACGTCCTCGGACGATCCGTAAATCCCCGGAAAAGCCTGCGTGAGTTTTTCATTCACTGTTGAATAAAGAATACTATCAAATTTAAAACCCGTCTTATAGGCCAGCTTTAGCATATACCATTTTGTTCTCGATAGGCGACCAGCCTTGTACTCAGCACGCGCCTGTTTGTAAAACTCTCTTCTTGTTGGGACTCTAAAATTTTCAGCTATTATTAATTGTGTAAAGGGCGACTTTGCAATATCTATAGCCCCTATATCGCCAGTGAGTTGATGAAAATATGAAAACCCCTGAGAGCCGGCTTTGTTGTGCTCAGAGAGCTGTTCGATGACCTCACAAGCGCTGACACGGTTTCCGTCTACTGGATCATTTAGTTTTGGTGGTTTTTGGGAGATCGGAGGGTTTTTTTGGTAATCCGGGGGTATAGAGCGATTTAAATCTTCAACAAAATCTCGAGAGCAGTTCGTTAAAGAAAATATAATTAAGGGCAGAGCTAATATTTTTTTTACAAGTTGTGGAGTCATTTGTTTTGCCACCTTTATGGGGTTACTTTTATTAGTTTAAGCATTAAAAATAAACAATCATATCCATGCGCACATAGTTTACTAGAGGGGTGTTTGTGCCCCTGAGCGTTGTATTGTATATCCCTTGAATTTCAAGTGGGATTGAAATTTCTTTTTTCTTAAAAGCCGGTATAGTTGAGTATTTAAACCCTACCTCGGCAGCATGCTTAGTAAATTCAGTACCCTGAGAAAGCCCCTCATAGTACAGCTGCCCAGCCCCCGAAAAATGATCTCGACCACTTTTTGAAAACTGGTAAGCCCCCCAAAAAGAAAAGGCATCATCTTTTGGAGTTATTGTTGCCGACAGTTCAGAGATAAAATCAACAGCCTGCCTTCGGGTCACACTTTGTACCTGACCGTCTTCAGGGAGTAATGAGGGCAAAGCATCGTCAGAGTTAAGGGGGACAGCCCTCGCTTTTGTATCAGAAAAGTTATACACTAGCTTTGCCATTGTACCCAGGTTCAACCTTTTACTATGCAGATAGTTTTGTAAATAAATAGCCCCTAAACCCCAGGCCCCGGTGCCAGAGCCCGTATCAAATATATTATCAATAGCCTCATAGGTGCCAGTAGGGAGCCTAACGCCCATTTGTACTGAACGTACCATTTGTGGTTTATTATAAAAATTGTAAACACCACCCACCTCAATGTCGCCCACTTCTGATTTTTCAAAGTTACCAGGGGCCTGGTAGCCTTTACTTGTAAATATGGCGTTTTCAAAAAAGGCTTGATCAAAATTCATTTGCTCAATTTTTTTAAGGCCCGCGGTCACATCAGGTGAAATTTTATTTCCTACTTTTTGAGAAATCTGCTTTGCATTATTAATGGTGTCCACTGAAAACCCAGAGCTCACCTTACGTTTTACTATAGGGACTCTAATCCCTATACTGAGCTTTTTTGTAAGCCCGTACTCAAGGGCTGGCATATAGGTTTCGACCTTCATTGTGGTGTCACTATAAAGCTGTGTGTTGAGTAGGCTATCCCCGAGCCCTGCCTCTAAATTATTGAGAGCGCCGATTAAAGGGGCTAACTGTGGGTCAAGGGCAGCATAATCGTTCGCAGTGATGGAGTTATTTAATGAGTCTGACAGGCCCCCCAGTTTTCCGTTGCTATTATAAGTGTCTCCAATGCCTTCAGTAAAGGCAGTGACCATTCGGGCCCTAAAAATACTTTGAGGTAGAACAATTGCCGATTCAGCAGCCTTAGCAGGGTTTAAATTAAATAACGTGGTTGTAAAAACAATGAACGTCACGAACTTTAGATGTGTCATATAGGCCTCTTTACCCTTAATGTTTGTGCTACTCTTGAGCTTTCCCCAATTGTAGTATTAGCTACAATTAATAGCAGGTTATCTCTTAACAGGTCTGGGTCACAATAAAATTAGTGTGCGAACGTAATAAGAATACAAAAAAGAGGCCCAACGCCCAGGGCAGTGTGTATTTTTTTTAAGACTTTGTAATAGGATTATTTTGCCCAGACGTTTTATGTAAACAAAAGTTTAAAAAAAACAAAGTAAAATTATAATTTCTATTGTATAAAAAGGGTAAGAGAAGAGCTTTAAGAAAAATAAATTTTAAATGTTCTAGTGAGAGTTATGATTGAGTACATAATTTTAGAAAACACAGATGACAGGGTATTAAAAAAAGCCTCAAAGGCCATTTTAGATGGTGAGTTGGTCGTAATACCATCTGACACCAGTTGGTTAGCTGTTTGCCACCCCTTTTCTAAAGCGGGCGTAGATAAGCTGTATGCTTTAAAAAAAGAGAACAAGTCTAAACACTTTAGCTTACTTTGCCCCAGTATTTCTGAGGCTTCAGAGGTGGCTCGTATAGATAACTCAAGCTATAGGGTCATTAATAAAATGGTGCCAGGGCCCTATACATTTATATTTAATGCGCAATTAAAAATTACAAAAGCTTTAAAGGCCTCAAAGACAGACAAAGAAATAGGCATTCGAATACCTAAGTGTCCTTTGTACCAAAGTTTTTCGGTTATTCACAAAAGCCCACTGCTTTCGACGAATATTACTCATGAAGTTTTAGGCATTGACCCGGGGGTTGAAATTTATGGTTACCTTGTTGAGGACTCACTTTCTCAGCAAGTAAAGATGGTTTTAGACCCAGGCGAAGTACATTTTTTGGGTCCCTCAACCATCATTGATTTCACCGATTCAGAAGCCCCAACACTTGTTCGCCAAGGCTCTGGCCCCACCAACTTTTAATCAAATGATAGGCATTAGGCTCCGGAACAAAAATTGTCATATCAGTAGAGTATTTAAGTATAATTTTCATAGCCCTGCTAATACTTTAGGGCATGGAGCGGAGTGTGTGTTACTTAAGAGTCTATGTATGTAATTTCTTTTTTAATTTTAGTGTTTTCTTTAAACTCTCAGGCCAGTTTTAGCGGTAAAGTTGACCCAAGAACACCCAACCCTTCAGCCCGCGCTAGGCATATGTATAATGCTACAGGGGCGATACATGGCACTGAGTCTATTATTAACTCTAAAGGTGAAGAGATTGAACACTCAAATAGGCTTACTGGCTTTGTGTGTGAAAATGAAAACTTAGTTTGTGGGTCTTTTCATAGTTTTTGTCATGGTAAAAGCTCAAAAATAGTACTTAAAAATTATAGCTTTTTTGGCCAGTGGGAAAACCCTAAAGACACCGGCATACCCATAGACCTCTCAAATTCATGGTTTGGCAAAACAAACAAGTTGGGGCAAAAAATTTATGGTGTATGCCCAGTAAACACTGACGGCCTGGTACCCGTTATGCTTAGACTCAAAAAACCTGTAACAAGTAAGTATCCTTATATTAAGCCCCTTAAGCTTAAAGTTTTAGACACCTCAAGGCTTCATATTTCAAAAACTATGTCAAAAGTCCAAGGCCAAAAGGTTTTAGAGTATTATAAGAAAATTAATAAAAACGTTGTGAGCGTAGGGTTTCATGATGAATCTGAAATCCCAATACCTGAGTACGTAAAGAAGAAAAACCCTGAGATTAAATACATTCAGGAGTTTGGTGTGGTGCTTACGCCCATGCTACCGACGGATGACTTTAAAGAGGGTTACGAAGATGCCTATAACTGGGATACTCTTTTGTTTTTATCTGGTTACTTTGCTCCTGAATCTTCAGGTAGCCCTGTGGGGCCGTGTGATGAACGCGGAATTTGTGAGGTTACGTCGATCCAAGGGGCTTCCCTGGGAACTTGTTGGGACTCTTATGAGGCCATATCTATAAAAATACGGGGCTGTCTCAATATGAACCAAGCCATTAGCCGGTTTTTTTATGATGGTGTTATTGACGAAATCAAACGTATACGCCAAGGCAAGTAGCCTATTCCAAACATAGCATTCCCTTTTATATCGTATGAATTATTAAAAAAGAGGCCAAAATTAAAGTCCGCAAGCTTTAAGTCTAGGTCTGTTTAAACCGATGATTAAGTTTAAGTATCTTTATTACTTAACCTTAGGCTTATGCGTGTTTAAAATATTTTTTACAATAACTTTGTGTTTTTTAAGCTTAGCTCACTCAAGAGCGACTTTTGATTTTTCAATACCCCCATGGTGATTTTGAGGCCTTTTGTGTAGAGAGCTATGGTGAGTATAGTGCATATGATAAATCAGCAACGTGCAGAATGCCCGATGGAGAAAAACTTTTTTATGATCAAAGTAGCCGAGTTATTGATGGCTATATTGATATTTATAGAGATATCTCTAGCGTTAAAAGTCATGAGCAAACATTAGAGGACATCCATCAGCGCGCAGCCCCTCGCCGAGGTCGAAAACCAGCCCTCTCATCGCAGGCTAATTTACAAAAAGACACGACCCCCTCTCAACCAAGCGCTGAATCCTACAATTTAGTTGCTGTTTCAGCTCAAGAGGTCGAAAACCTCAACCTCGAATACGACCTTAAGTGCCAAAGTTATCAGACGTTTTCAAAAAACTGTTGCTCGGCCCCAAAGGCTTGCCTTGAACAAGACCTGATTGATGGTGAGCTTGTAAAATCAGGCACACACCTGGCCCGAGAGTATTTAAAATATCAAACCCTAGCCGAGCAAGTGAGTATGTCTGTAGGCAGCGCAGGGGTAGCACAGTCTTGTAACGCCATGAAGGGGTTAATGGTCATGGGGACCTCCATAAACTTAGGCTTTAATTATATGTGCAACAAGGGGCGTGATAAGTGCTCTCAGGGTTGTTTGGGCATTAAAGAGCAAGCTC
>JAUVAX010000058.1 GCA_030591685.1 Pseudobdellovibrionaceae bacterium
ACCTCGTATGAAGAGCATGAGGCTTTAACATTAAATGCCGAGAAAATTTTAAATTTACTAGAGCTCCCTTATAGGCGCGTAAGTTTATGTACGGCCGACATTGGCTTTGGTGCGGCCAAATGTTTTGATTTAGAGGTATGGTTGCCGGGGCAAAACTCTTACCGAGAGGTCAGCTCGTGTTCAAACTTTGAGGACTTTCAAGCCAGAAGGGCCAATATTCGCTACCGCCCGGCAGGCGGTAAGCCAGAGTTTGTGCACACAATTAATGGTTCAGGCCTTGCTATTGGCCGAACTTGGATTGCTGTAGTGGAAAACTACCAACAAGAGGATGGGTCAATAAAAATACCAGAGGTATTAAGGCCTTACATGGGTGGGAGAGAAAAAATAGTTTAATCTTCGCGCCGAGTCAAAAAGCTTTTGAGCTCGTACTAAGGCTTAGGGTAGAAGGACTTTTAAGTTGCCTAAATCCACCGGATGCCTTAGT
The DNA here is from genome assembly GCA_030591685.1 of Pseudobdellovibrionaceae bacterium. Taxonomy (GTDB): domain Bacteria; phylum Bdellovibrionota; class Bdellovibrionia; order Bdellovibrionales; family UBA1609; genus JAUVAX01. The sequence continues at coordinate 485 of JAUVAX010000058.1, forward strand.
TTAACAATCTTGAAAATCAATATTTATTTGCGGAGAGGTGGCAGAGCGGTTGAATGCACCGGTCTTGAAAACCGGCAGACCTTCGCGGGTCTCGAGAGTTCGAATCTCTCCCTCTCCGCCATTTAATTTCAACCACTAAAACCAATTGAATTACAAAAGTGCCCCAAGCCCCGATGTAGAGGGAGAGGTGAGAACGTAAGAGTTCGACAAAAATAGCATGATGCTATTTTTGCACAGCGAACGCTGGAGAGCTGCCCGAAGGGTGGAGGGCAGGAGCCCGACATGAATCTCATCGGGCCTAACCAACCATGACAATTGAAGTGAATCGTCATAAGTTTGTTGAATTCAAAAAAGGAAAACATGGCAGAGTTCGAAAACCAAAAATTTACTAGCGAGAGTGAAACTGATTTTAAGAGTCTTGAAATCTCTGAATTTGAAGAGTGTAGCTTTGTTGGTCTAGATTTTTCAAATCTTTCATTTCGATCATGGCGATTTATAGACTGCAAATTTTCAAAATGTAGCTTTAGCGAAGTCGACCTGGTCAATGCAACATTTCGTGAAATCGTTTTTCAAGACTGTCGATTAATGGGGGTCAACTGGACAGATGCTAAAACATATGTTGATCCAAAATTTAAGAATTGTAAGTTAGATTACTCAGTTTTTCAGGGATTAGATTTGAGAGAGGCATCATTTTTAGATTGCTCTGCGAAAGAGGCCGATTTTTCAAACACTAACTTGTCAGGAGCTGTTTTCGTGGGGACAGTTTTACAAAACGCCTCATTCAATCAGTCCGACCTTAGAAACACAGACCTGCGAAAGGCGACTCGGTATTTTATCGACCCACAGTTTACTAAACTCAAAGGGGCTAAAGTTGACTTCTCTGAGGCTTCTTCTATCTTGGCCGCCATTGGTGTCGAAGTGAGTTCTTATTAATGGTCAGAACAGATGGCAACGCCCCCCTCTTATTTGTAAAGCAAGTTTAAAACTTACATATATGTAAATACGAATAAGCTTACAGTAAATCGGATTAATAGTCTTATTATTTTCAATAAGTGTAGCGATGTGAATAAGCCCCATGATCAAGGGCGTTGCATAAAGGGAGCTGTTGCCCGATCCACAGTTTTTTTTCAAGTGTTAAAGATGAACAAGTTTTTCTGATTAAAACTTCTTTATTTGACAAACATCATAGCCAATAAATTTTCCGCCTTGTAGAGCGTTTACTCTCATGGCGCAGAAAAATTTTAATTTCTTATGGAATTTTAATTCAGCATCTAACGGATAGTTCTCAGAACCATAATTAATTTTTGCACTATAAGTACGTATTTTTTTATCTTCATTAACTGTCACATCCCTAAAAGAATTTCCGTCAGTAGAGGGCATAAAATATCCTCCACCACTAGTAACATTCTTAGCTGATGGACCTAGCAAATATCGAGGGTACGGATGTTGTCCAGAGATTTGTAGAACGCCAGAATGATCGCAGACAAGCTCCTGCATTCCAGTCCTATCTTTTATTTGAACGTTTTTGTACCCACATTTTGTCCATAAGGACATCTCATGGCTATGTTCTCCAAAAAAGATTTCATCTAAAGATACGCTCTCTACCATTTGATTGCGTGATTGCTCTAGTGTTTGTGTGTGCGATTCGATATCTAAGCCTAACTTAGATTTGTTCTCTAGATTCGAATCACCAAAGGCTACATTCGCAGATAAACAAACCCCAATAAATAGTATCGAAACTCCATATATTTTAATCATAAAAACTCGTTATATGACCTTTTAGAGCAACTCATGTGCCAAGTGTAATCGAGTATGGATCCTCCCTACGGCTTAAAAAATGTCACTATTCGCCTAGAGTGCCAAAAAGCGTCAACTTCTTAAGAAATAGTTTGCTGACCGTCCCCCGATGTACTGGCCTTTTTATCGCTAATTTCTTTTTTATTTCTCTAAGCAAGTAGTGTGGCATATAATTGAACATTTTTCTCCTGTGCCACCTGGCCCGTCATAAAGAGGTCCGCCAGGGCCGTCATAACAAACACCGCCAGGTCCATTATATCCAATACATTTATATAAATTTTTACACTTACTCAATGTTTCAACAGTTTTATTATCAGTATGTGCAAAAGGTGCAGTTGATCCTAGAAGAAGGAGTAATAATACTAATTTATTCATAATTTTACATAATTTTACATATTTTTGCACTTGGCCCTTCAGCATAATCAGAGACGGGAATTGCCAAAAAGGTCACCAAGACAAGTAATTTTTTCACATTCATTTAGGTCTCCTCACGAAATCTTTAATTAAACCTGAATACAGAATGTATACTGCAATAGGAGGGCCAAAATTGGATGACCCTCACTTTTTTGTATTGTGATGCGGCCGGATACTGCGGGCATGTCCAAAACTCGGGCGATCATTGTGAGCATATGTTACTTCGTTGGTGGAACGAGAGTTGCTCTCAATTTAAACCAACAAAAAAGTGACGGTCACCAAACTAGGAAACTTGTGACATGTAAAGGTTTGAGCCTTTTAGCATAAGTTGGGTGACGGTGTAGGGGTAAGGTTTTATTGCAACAGTTCTTCTGTCGCTTCTTTTGGCGTCCTCCGCCCCAGATCTAAAAGTGACGTTCACTAAGCTAATTTCTTTTAAATTTATTACACAATTTTTGCAAAGTCCATAGGTTTGCCGCTAGGGCTTTAGACAGAAGAAAGTTGTGCTGATTAGGTTTGGCCTCAGGTCTTTGAGAAAAAGTAGTGTTTGATTATTGTAATACAAACTTTTCGTGCGGATTAGAAAAAACAACAGTGACACAGTTTGAATGAGCGCAATTGAAGCGCAGAGCACAATAGCGTAGGCCAGTAACAAATGCCAGCCAGAGGGGCTCTGTGGAAAGAGAGAATAGAAGGCCCCACCCAAGGTCTCCCCTAAAAAAAATCCTGAAGAGGCATTTTTAAAAGCCAAGAGGCTGGCCAGGTCTTGCCCAAGTTGATAAAGGCTCCAGTTATTCCTTTTTAAAGCAAAAGCTCCAAGGGTCATTGTGACAAGAGAGACTGAGATTTCAAAGCGCTCCGCCCGACGCTTGGTCATTTTTAACTGTTCATATTCAATGACCTTAATGAAGTTGGCTTTGAGCTGTTCCAAAGAGGCCTTATCTAGGGGCGAAACCTTCTGACTTGTTTCTGTTAACTTTTGCAAGATTTCTGAGTATTTTTCTCCAAAGAGCATGTTTAATATGTAGGTGTCGATTTCTAACTGTTGTTGCACTTTTAAACTTGGGGGGAGAAGCTCAAACCAATACATAAAATTAAAGTGGGTGAGCCCCTGAGCCCACAAAGACAGGTCCTGAATAAAGACATAAAAGGGCGTATAAAAAACATTAAAAAATCGAACCAAAAAATCACGTCTCAAAAAATCGGCTAGGCTTTGTGCCTTAAGAGGTTCAAATAAAATAGACTTATCCATTCTTTCAATTTGTTTTGATTTACTGTCGAGAAACAAATCAATTTCGTTACAAAAATCAATGATGTTAGGGTCGGAACTTTGTTGGATTTTTTTGGTGGCTCCCATGTGCTCCTATCGGAGAGTCTCATTCAAAAAACAAGAGAATTAGTCACAGAAGTGTCGTATCCACGGCACTTCCCGATCTTGGTCAAAGATCAAGTCTGACATTCGCCGGACTACACCCTTAACTCTTTGAAATCACACAGTGCACAGCAGCCCACTACGTTATCAAAAACAAAAAACGGGGACAGAGTCTCCGCCTCAGTTTCTGTAAAAAAAGGCAAGCTCAATGATATTAGTTAGGTAGTCACATCAATGCTCCTCGATTTCGTACAAAACCAAGGCTCCGTCACTCTAATTCTAAGCTAAAAAAAATTAATAAAGAGCATTAATTAAGCGCTGGGCCTTTGAAAAAGAGGTCGTTGGAAGTAAGCACGTCCCCTTTACGCAGACATAGAAGGTGGTTTTATTATTAAGCCTTTTTTTGCCCTTAAGCCCGTCAAGGGCCAGCTTGCTCTGGGGTGTTTTAAGTAAAGTAATAATTGGGAGCTGGGGTGTGCTATACAGGTTGTCGAGCAACTTTAAGACGCTAGGGCTATTGCGCTCGCCTACAATAACTAGTTCAATCATTTTTTTTGAATAAACATCTAAAACTCTCATAAGTGAGGGGTAGGACAGAATATGTGCCCTCAATTGGCCCACTTGATTTAAAATTAATTGAGACCGATCAAGGTGCTTGCGATTAAGTGTTAACCCGTAAAGTCTTTGATGGTTTTCAAGGCAGACAACGTTGGCCGGAGGGATGTGCTGGTTTATCGAGGGGTCACTCGTGCCCTTTCCGTAGCGAAGCGACTCGGGTGAAAGGTAAAGGTTTTTTTTAGGCAGCCAAAAGGTGGTCTCTAAAGTTTTTTGTAATTTAAAAGCTAAAGACAACCAAGAGTCATTAAAGTCAGAGCTATAAAGGTCTAAAAGAGCCTGAATTAAAAAAGCATAATCTTCAACGGTGGCGGGGTTTGCTGGCTTGCCTCCAATGGAGTATCTATAGAGTTGATCATTAATGTAGTTCGTGTCTTTAAGCGCATGAGCTAAGCTTACGGCTTGGTTTAAATAAGTATCGTCACCATAAACTTGATAAGCCCTTGAGAGGGTCGTGATCATAAGGGCATTCCAGGAGGTAATTATTTTTTTATCCAAATTTGGACTTACTTTTTTACCTCTAAGTGTTTCTAAGTAAATTTTTAAAGAGCGGCTCAAGGGCCCCTTAGATTTTTTGTGCAAAAAAGTGAGTTTCTTGCCGTGGGGTGTGTGTAGAGATAAAGAATGATTAAAAGCAGGGAACTTTACCTTAAGGGCCATGACTTCGGCTTCATTGAGTCCGTAAAAAAAGCCTTCCTTTTTTTTGTTAGTGGCCGGGTCAAGGCTGTCGGCATCGGTAGCGGCGTAAAAAACACCCTTAGGAGACTTAAAGTGTGTATTTAAAAAGTTAATGGTCTGCTGGCTTATGTGCTTGTACTCAGGGTTTTTTGTTTTTAAATAAGCTTCGGTATATGTTTTTGCCAGTTGTGCGTTGTCGTAGAGGGTTTTTTCAAAGTGTGGGGTTTTCCACTCTGGGTCAACGGTGTAGCGATAAAAACCGCCATGTACGGGGTCGTATAACCCTCGTGAGCTCATTGTGTTGAGAGTTTTATAAAGGTAATTATGAGTTTTTGGCCGTAAAGTGCTTTTAAGCATAAGGGCCTCAAGAGTGGCCGAGCGCGGAAAGCGTGAGGCATTAACCCTACGGCTCTCAATGCTTTGCTCGCGTTCAATAAGCCCCGATTCAAATTGAAGGAGCAATTTTTTTTTGTCCTTAAATGTAATACCCTCTAAAAGTTTAGGGGCCTTAACCTCACGAGCGACCTGTCGAATTTTAAGGGGCTCTGTCGACCACGATTGTTTAATTTTTGTAGCCACCGATATAAGATTTTTTTTAGATAAATAAGTGGAGCCGTAAAAAGGTTGCCCGTCAGGGGTGAGCCAAACATTAAGGGGCCAGCCCCCGCCATACCCAAGTTGTTCAACAAGTGACATGTACATGCGGTCTAAGTCAGGGCGCTCTTCACGGTCAATTTTAATCGAGACATAACCGTTGTTAAGAACAAGTGCTACCTCGGGGTTAGAAAAGCTCTCCTTATTCATCACATGGCACCAATGGCATGTGGAGTACCCTATGGAGATAAAAATAAGTTTATTTTCGTCTTTAGCTTGTTCGAGGGCACTATGTGACCACTCTTTCCAGGCCACGGGGTTGTCCTTATGTAATAAAAGATAAGGGGAGAGGCTTTTGGAGAGGGCGTTCTTTGGTGCGGCCTTGTGAGTAAGTAATAAATAAACAAGAGCTAAAACAAAAAGAGCTCCCAATGTAATTAATAGTATTTTAATAAAGTTATATTTGCCTTTAAAAATCATTGATCTCTCAGTTAAGTAAATAGTATTTTTGCGCCAATAAAAACAACCAAAACGGCGGTAAGGTCTTTTACGACCCGTTGTGAAAGAGCGTGCCCAGAGCCCATACGACTCCCCACTTGTCCGCCCACAAGAACCGCTAAAAACAACGGCCAATGGGTTGTAACACTCACAAAATGTGATGTTTTAATAAGTTGACCTAATAAACCTGAAATAGAATTTACAAAAATAAAAAAAGCAGCTGTAGCAGCGACTTGTTTAGGTTGCCCCCATTTTAAAGTAAGTAATATGGGGGCTAAAAATATACCCCCGCCTATGCCAATAAGCCCTGATAATAGCCCGAGTGCTGCGCCAATGACAAGAGAGGCACTGATTTTTGGTTTAATAGAGTGTTCATAAGTTGTGGGCTTGCGGTCAAAAATAATGAGCCTTGCCCCAACCCCAAATAAACAAACGCCGAGAAGGGTTAAAAAGGTGTCTTTTTCTATGGGCATTCTGCCGCCTAAAAAAGACATAGGTATGGAACTCACAATAAAGGGCCAAAAAAGTGACCACTTAAAGTGACCCCGCTTATAAAAATAAACCACCCCTCCTAAGACCACAATAATGTTGCAAATTAAAGCCAGTATGGGGATGGACTGATAGGGGTACCCAAAGAGTGCGAGCACAGCAATATACGAAGAGCCTCCACCAAACCCAACAGAGGCATAAAGAACCGACACAAGTAAAAACAAAAGAGTTACTGGCATTGTGCCCCTTGGATTCGCCCCCAGTTTTCGCGCACCGAAGAAACCCCACGGTTAAGAGAAAACACGCCCGTAGCCCCGGAGAGCCGTAATTTTTGAGCTAATGTTTTGCTTCGAGCGCCTCTTTGACAAACTAAAATAATGGGGTCGACCTGTGAGGCAGGGTTAAAATCATTTTCAAATAAGGACAGGGGTTTTTGTAATAAAAAATTCTCCCAAGCGGCATGGTGGTCTTTTTCGTTCAGTTCACGAATATCAATAAACTTATACTTGGCTAAGTCCTCATCAGTGAGTTCAGATAATTCGAGTTCAAAATCTAGCCGGCCGTAATGGTTTTTTGAAAGCCCCTTAATTTTTGGCTTATCACCGCAAAGGGGGCAAGATTTATTTTTACTTCGTTTTATTTTCGAAACACTCCAGTTCATAAGGTCTACGAGTAGGGTGCTTGAGTCTGTGCTACTCCCCCAGTTTAATAAAATTTTTAGGGCCTCTGTGGCCTGCATAGTGCCGAGCACTCCAGGCACGACCCCTATAACCCCCACTTCGGCACAGTTGCCGACGCTATCTGGGCTGGGCACTTCGGGCCAAAGGCAGCGCTGGCAGCCCGAGTCCTTTTTAAAGGTAAAAGACTGTAGCTGGCCTTCACTTTGATAAATGCTCGCCTGAACAAGAGGTTTATTTAAAAAATAACAAGCATCGTGAATGAGAAATTTAGATTCAAAATTATCAGTGCAGTCTAAAACAAGGTCATGCATTGAAACGAGCTCATTAATATTATCAAAACTCACCCTTTTTGTAATGGCATTAATTGTGACAAAAGGGTTTAGGCCCTTTAGTCTTTTTTTAGCCAAAACCGCTTTATATTCGCCAATGTCAGAGTGTGCATAGAGAGTTTGCCGGTGAAGGTTTGAAACCTCTAAATGATCCCCATCACAAATAGTTATATTACCGACGCCTGCTGAAACTAAATAACTAAGTGCAGGGCAGCCGAGGCCCCCAGCTCCCACAACAAGGACTTTTGCGTTTTTAAGTCGCGTCTGCCCCTCAGGACCTAAGTTTTTTAATCTTAATTGTTTGTCGTAATACTGTTCTTCAGTATGGTGATTGTGCGCATGCTTGTAGCAACCTTGGCAGTTAACCCATGTGGCTTCACCGTCAACATAGTATTCTTTTTTCCAAATAGGTAAGCGGAGCTTGATTTCATCAATAATGTATTTACAGGCATGAAACCCGGGCTCTCGATGTTTTGAGCTCACACCTATCCATACAGCAATGTCCCCGATAGCAATATGCCCGGCCCTATGCACAGCTGTAACGTCTAAAATATCAAATTTTTCTTTAGCCTCATCTATAACTTTTTTCGCTTCTTTAAGGGCAAGGCTTTCAAAAACTTCATACTCTAAAGAGGCAACTTTTTTGCCCTCATTATGGTTTCGTACCCAGCCCTCAAAAACAACAAAAGACCCAGCTTTATCATCTTTAGATTGTTCTTTAAGTTGTTCAGGGTTGATTGGCTCATGTGTGACTTTAAACATTTCAGCCCCCGGCCACGGGGGGTATGAAAACAATGGTGTCGTTCTCAGTAAGCTCCTCTGAGAGGTCTTTAAACTCATCGTTTATTGAAACCCTAATTTGCTCAGGCTTTAATGAAAACCCATAAGTTTTTGAGAGCTCAATAAAAAGTTCTTCTGCTGTACGTGCGTTTGTACTAAAGGTTTCGGTGTCTTTTTTGGCCTCGTCTTTAAGTAGGGCAAAATATTTTATGGTTAGTACTTTACTCATGGTCGTGCCTCCAAATTTAGTTGGCTTTTAGCTTTTTTATATTCAAGTTTTGTGTTTGCGTTATCTAGAGCGTGGGGGTTAACTTGTGTTAATAAATTTATAGGGGAGTTAATAAGAGCCTTTCTAGGGCACTTGTACCCAAGGCTTAAAAACTGCAGCAAGCGAACAAACGATTTGGGCTCAAAAATAGTGCAAAGAGGCTCAGGTAGCCCGTCATGCTCGCTATTAAAACAAGTGGCCACTTTAAAGGGTTTTCGATTTTTTATAAGAAAGTGAATAGTTTTATGATCTAAAAAAGGAAGGTCACAGGCCACGACGAGCCAGGCCGCTTTTGGGTGGGCTTGCATGGCTGATAAAACACCCCCCATGGGGCCGAGGTTTAGGTAAGTATCATGTATTTGAGGCCGTGCACCTAAAGCGCTGTCGGCCCACTGGCCCGACCGAGAAGACAAAAACGTAGAGTCGCAGTGCGAGTCTAAAAGTTCATAACAAACCTCAGCTTGTGACTTTTCAGAGTATTTTAAAAGAGCCTTGTCAGTATTCATTCGCGTACTGTGACCGCCCGTTAAAACTAAACCAAAAAGTGGAGTAGTCATTATTTTTTTATTAAAAACAGATCGAACAAAGGCCAAGAGGGCGTCGATGTTATCTCGCTGAAAGTATGGTACATCAAGGGGCAGGTTGTTTTTTTCAGGCCCGGCACCTACAAAGGCTAAGACGTTATTAATGCTTCCATCAGTAACGGACTTTAAAATTTCGCACTTATCATCAAGAACAATTATTTTTTTTGCTAGCGAATTTTTATAACCCTCTAAAAATACAAAGTCCTGTTTGAGCAAGGAGGTTTTCATTTCTACAAGGTCCGGCCCGTCTTTATAAAGGGTGGCGGAGTGTCTGGGGTCAGAGATTAAAACTTGAGTAGCCCCGCTCTCCCAGGCCTTTGAGGTGTCTTTGCCCTTCACATCCATTTCAAATCGATGCACATCATTTTTAACATAGCCTATGTCAAATTCACCACTTAGTTTATGTATGAGTTTAGTAATTAAAGTCGTTTTACCAGAGTTTGAGTAGCCACAAAAAGCGATCTCAAAGGGGTGAAAAAGATAAGACGCCTTAGAGGGCCTCTTTTTACCTGGGGCTTCACTTGTGTTATTACTGTGTCTTGACGTAGTCACGCTTGCCCCCTGACTTTTCTAGTAACTCCGTACTCTCGATTCGAATTTCGTGAGAGAGGGCTTTGCACATGTCGTACACGGTAAGAGCCGCTAAGCTGGCCCCACAAAGGGCCTCCATTTCTATGCCTGTTTTACCATGAGTTGAGGCTTCGCAATCAATAATAATTTGACCCCCTATCACCTGTATACTGATGTGGCAGGACTCAATGGGTATGGGGTGACAAAAGGGTATGAGCTCAGAGGTTTTTTTAAGAGCCATAGTCCCAGCAATAATTGCAGTTTGAAAAACAGGCCCCTTTTTTGTTGAGATCTCACCGTCTTTAAAGTGCTGCATTACTAAATCAGGGGCAACAACAACACTTCTGGCCTTGGCGAGCCGCCGGGTTACTTTTTTTTCACCAACATCAACCATCTTAGGCTGATTGTTTTCATCAACGTGAGTAAACATTTTTACCCTCCAATTTGATTCATGTCTTCATGTACATGTTTAATTCTATTTATGGGTTTCATTAATAAAAGGCTCTCGAGTAAGGGCTTATAGTTTTCAGGCTCAACGTCTTTAACCTTAACGCCTTTGTTTGACATCAAACAGGCCCTTAAAAATCCATCAGCAGAGAGCCTCCAGCGCGAACAGGCCCCACAAAACGGTTTAGATTCTGAAGCAATAAATCCAATTTTTGCCCCCGAGGGTGTTTTAAAATTAAACGAGGTGGAGTCAAAGTCCATGGGCTCTATTTGTAACTCGTGTTGACTTTTAATTTTAGCAACAGCCTCGTTTGCTGAAATAAAGAGGTCGTCTTGAGATCCACAGGCTTGCCCGATTTTCATCACCTCTAAAAACCGTACTTCAATATCATAAGTCGAGGAGAATTTAATAAAATCAAAAATCTCACTATCATTAATCCCCCTCATTAAAACGGTATTTACTTTAACATTAAATCCCATTTCTTTAGCGCGCAGTATAGACGAATAAACCTGGTCAAAAGATTCGCGCCGAGTGATGGTGTTAAACTTATCTTTAGATAAGCTATCAAGGCTTATGTTTATGTGCCGACAACGGGTGTCTTTTAAAAACTCGAGCTCTTTTTCAAGATAGTATCCGTTTGTAGTCATGCCTAGTTTTTGAATGTTTAGTTTTGAAAGTCGAGTCAGGATGTCTCTAAATTCTTTTCTCATAGTGGGCTCGCCGCCAGTGACTCTTATTTGCTCAAGCCCGTATTCACTTAACGTTGAGCAGACGTTTTCGATAGCTGTTGGTGAGAGCCACTTAGAGGCCTTCATAAAAGTTGCATTCATTGGCATGCAATAGAAACATCGAAAGTTACAAGCATCGAGTAAGGAGACTCTGAGCTTTCGAACTCTCCTTCCGTGAGGATCTATAAGTTGAGTTTTATTTTTAACAGGTGTCATAATGATGCTTTCCATAGGTAAAGGGGGTGGGCCGTGCCTTTTTTAAAGACGGTGTCGGCCTCGGGGAGTTCTAAAAAGCCAGTGGACTTTATGAGAGAACTAAAATCTCCAGAGCCATTAGAGCGAACAGGCGTTGCCTGAACAACCCCCGCAGTAGAAATTTCTGTTTTTACGGGCAAAAAATAAGAGAGATTTTTTTTAAAAATAATATCTTCAGTAAGTACGGCGTGCGCCTTGGGCTCATTTTTTGTAATCTCAAGGCCTAGCGAATGCCAAAGAGCGGGGAGCACGTACCGGTGCAGGCACGTAATGGCAGAAACCGGGTTTCCGGGTAGGCCAAAAACAGATTTATTGTCTTCAGTCACTCCAAACCACAGCGGCTTACCGGGTTTTTGTCGAACTTTATGAAATATTTGATTTACTTTTAGGTCAGCAAGGCACTGGGGGATAAAGTCAAATTTACCCATAGAAACCCCGCCAGATAAAATAACAACATCATTTTGTTCAAGCACAGATTGAAGCCCCGTTAAGATGTCTTCTTTATTGTCATCTAAGTGCTCTAGAGTAACTGTGTTAAAGCCGTGTGATTTCAACGAAGAGAGCAGGGCATAAGAGTTAGACCTACGAATTTGAAAATCCAGTGGTTTTTTATCGACATCAACAAGCTCATCACCAGTGCTGACAACAGCTATTTTTGGTCGCTGTGCTATTTTTAAACGAGCTTTACCCACAGAGGCAGTGATGGACCACTCTGGCGAAAACATAAGCGTACCCTTTGGCACTAACTCGTCGCCCTCATTATAGTCTAACCCTTTGAGGTGAACGTTTTTCATGTCACTCACTTTAATATCAGGTATCACGGTGGCGACTTGGTTTTTTATTTGCGTGTCTTCATAACGGATGACACAGTTTGTCCCAGTGGGCAGGGGTGCTCCGGTCATAACCTCTATACAGGCTTCGGGGTCGGTGAGAGTTTTTTGTTTTTCGCCCGCTTTTTGGCAACCGCTTACAGGGAACGCCCTTTGGCCGTTATCCCAAGCGGCTGTTGAGATAGCAATGCCATCCATAGCAACTCGGTTAAATGGGGGGTAGCAGCGGTCTGCAATTAGGGGTTCGTGTAAAACCTCTTCAGAAAGATCTTTAATATCAACAGTGCATTTGGGGCGCACGAGAGTGTGTTTAATAATTAAATCTTGAGCCTCTTTAACAGAGATCATTTATTGCGCCTTTCCAAACATGGGAGGTTAAAAAAATTTCTTCTCTTAACCCTGGCAAAAAACTAAGTGTTCAGTTTTTTGCGGTCAAAAAATCATGGCCGTTTAGCTTTAGATGTTTTTGACTCGGACCTTATATATTTAAATTTCAAAACTTACATATTCATAAATACAAAGTAAAAAGCCAGCCCATTTAAATTTATTTGTTAAAAAAATAAGGGGGCTCATTGCCTTATATGCACTTGTTATAGCGGAGATAATGGTCAGTGTAAGCATAAAAAAAATTATTAATTCTCTATTGTAATAATTGTTAATTTGTCCCATTTAAAGGGGATTCATTTCAATAGCCTTGCCAGTTTGACTCACACAAA
>JAUVAX010000044.1 GCA_030591685.1 Pseudobdellovibrionaceae bacterium
GCTGCTGCTGACGGTCATCGGGGTAGCGTTTTAAATGGCTCCGTGGTGGAAAGTTGTCAGATCATATAATCAAAAAAAAGTGCGACGACGGCTGACTAGGGTTAATAGAGGAAATCAAAGCGAGGATAATGGTAAAACGTGAGAAGGTCTGGGTCAGCAAAAGGTTGCCTTGCAAAGTGCTTATTTTTTTATTTTAAAATCGAGCTCATTCATGATATTTTAATAATGATGTTTTTAAAGCCATTCATTATATTAATGTTGATGCAAAGCTTGGCCTTTGCACAAAGGAGTAATATGAGTGCTCTAAGGCCCGCAAGTGAAATCATTTCTGTTTCTTTAAGCGTTGAGAAGCATGGGGATGGAAGTTCGATTCAAGTTGAGAATGTGGAGCTTATCGGTAAAAAAGAAACAGTAAAATTAAAAAAAGGTGAAACTAAAAAACTACAAAATGGAATTAAAATCACTTTTAAGTCTCACTCTCATAAAAGAACTAAGGCAGGGCAGCAATCCCCGCTTTTGATAGAATTTACGTTTAATGAAGGAAATAAAGAAGTATCCAAAACCGTAAGTATTCTAGGCCAAAAGTGGTGGTTTTATAAAGATTATGTTTTTATATTTACTGACCATAAGTATTCAGAATATCAAGAGTTTGAAGTAAGCATAGAGCCAGCTACAAACTTAGAAGGCTATATAACAGAACAAGAAGTCAAAGCATTAGATAAAATCGAGCAGGATGAGCTTTGAAAACTTTGAAGAAAGACTAATGCCCTTTTTAACTTTATTTTTTAGGTCCGTATCAGGCACATAGGGGCCTCTTTACTTCACTGCAAATCGCGACGGGCTTATCAAAAAATACAAACACCATGTGTCAGGTCACACACCTGTGAAAATACTTTAAAACTATGCCTTGTAGAATCAAAAATTTTTACAAAGCCCTTACTATTTATAGAACTCATATTAAAACTTACCTTTTTAAGGTAGAAGGTCCCTAACTTTATTATAACAAAAAGGGGATAGACCATGAAAATCATACTTAATTTTTCAATTTTAATGGGGGTTAGTTTTTTTGCTATAAACCAACTTCATGCAAGTTTTAACTTTGATGCGGCTGAGCTGAGCCCCTACGAGCAAATCAAAGAGTGGGAGAGCATAAGTGGCCCCGTACTCTTTAAAAACTTTGAGGGAGTATTTAATGGGATATGTTTTAATGCTAATGAGCCGAGCACCCCGATTAAAATAGCAGTTGCCATCACTGGTCTACAAGATAGTGTTGATCGTGGTCCCGGCTTTCCGCCGAAGACAGAGAAAAAAGTAGCGTTAATTAATGTTGGGGCTTATGTGTCAGCCGACAGTAGATATAATCATGTCCTTTCGTACACAAAATCTAACTGGAGCCAGTTTGAGGTACTACTGCAAAATGAATCCACTCTTAAGTATAGGCAGGGTTATTTAAAGGGTGAGATTTTTAAATACGAGGATTATTTAGTCACCGTAGCTAAAACTACAACTGCTATATCATGCCCAGCGGATTGGCCTGAGCGCATTTGTGGTGATGGCCAGCTCCCAAAAGATTCAGAGTTTACAGCCTGTTATTTTTATGAAGAGATCACCGAATAAATACTGAGTTTGTTTTTAAAAGGCTCTTGGACTTAAACCCCAAGAGCCTTTTTTTATAATACCAGCTATGTAATACAAACGAGGATAAAGTCATATTTTTTACCTATTCAAAATCAGACTATTACTCATAGCTATGCACTTTTTTAAAATTTTGAGCTAAAAAAACACCAGGGTTACTACTAGAAATTCATTTGTCACTTCACTTTAATTGTAAACTCGTAGAGCATTTAATGAACACTTCTTAGGTCATCTGCCTAAATAGCAAGCATTGTCTTTGTGTGGCAAAAACTTATTAAATGATTGAAAATACTAAAGTTTTTATGTGTAATCTTAGACCAAGGGAGAGTGCTAATTATGTTAAATGTTAAAAGAGTTTTATTAGTAAGTTTAATTTTTATTTCTGTTCAAAGTTTAGCTAAGGATTTAACAAATAGGCTAGGTGTGGGGTTTAGTGACCAATTTGCGACCTCTAGCAATAATAGCCTTCCGAGTATTGCTGTAAAATACTACCCGAACCCTGATTTTGCGTACTCCGTCGCGTTGGGTGTAGATACTCAAGAAAATGCCTCACGCTTTGGGTTTGCAGCTAAAATGTACCGTACAATTTTTGTTGAAGAGAATATGAATTTTTATATGGGTGGTGGTGCCGCACTATTAAGTGAAGAGTTAACAGTGGGGATTGTCACCGAAAACTCCTCAGGTTTTGAGCTCAGTGGTTTTGCCGGAGGTGAGTTTTTTCTCACAGGCCTTGAAAGCGTTGGTTTTAGCTTTGAGGTAGGGGTTGGTATAGTTTCTGTCTCCAACCAGGTTCGATTTAGAACCATTGGTGATTCTCCGTTTAAAGCCGGAATCATATTTTACTTTTAAGGAGAATTTATGAAAAAAATAATAGAAACAAGTAAAGCTCCAGCCCCTGTAGGGCCTTACTCGCAAGCTGTTGAGGTGAATGGATTTTTATACTGTTCAGGTCAAATTGCAATTAACCCTGAGTCGGGTGAGTTGGTTTTAGGCAATATTTCTTCTGAAACCACTCAGGTTATGCAAAATGTAAAAGCGGTATTAGACGAGGCCCAATTGGGTTTTGAGAATGTATTTAAAACTGCTATTTTTTTAACTTCAATGAGTGACTTTAAGGCCGTTAACGAAGTCTATGCGGAGTACTTTAAAACTAACCCCCCAGCAAGGTCGTGTGTTGCTGTAAAAGAACTCCCAAAAGGCGTAAATGTAGAGATTGAGGTTATTGCCTTTAAGGGGTAGAGATGACAAAAAATACAGGCGCACTCATTGCTATTTTATTTTTTTTGTTATTGGCTCTTTTTATTTATTCAAAAGAAATACATTTAAACCTAAAAACTAAAGCGAGCTCATGGACTCAGTTTCAAAAAGCTGATTGCGGGGTCGTGTTAACAGGCGGGTCATATCGTATCCAAGAGGGGTTTGACCTACTTAGCCAAGACCGAATCAAAAATCTGATCATTGCCGGAGTTCATCCGGGTTCAGAGCTATATCAAATATTTCCTCTGCTCCCACTGTATGGTTCGGTGAACGAAAAAAACGTGATCCTTGAAAAGTACTCAAAAACTACTTTTGGCAATGCTCAGCAGTCGTTACAGCTTATTGAAGCCCTGCAGTGTCGGGATATAATACTCATAACCTCTAAGCTACATATGAGGCGTGCTTTTCGTACCTTTAAGGCTGTTTACCCGAATGATTTTACTATTTATAAACGGGCCGTTGTGCCTGGTCGCATCGACTCCGATTGGACGGACCTTTTTGTTGAGTCCACTAAAAGCCTTTTTTATTCAGCCTGGGCTTACTAAATCACTTTAACTATCTGAAAATACACTCAAATTTTATTTTTACAACAGTCGTTTTTTAATCAACTCAATACCTTCGCCCAGTGCATTTATGTTTAAAAAATACCGATATTATTTAGGTAAACTTAATAATTTTGAGGTGTTATAGACGTGACCCAGTATTTAGTAAATTATGTTGATCAGATAGGGCGAAGGTTTTTATCTATTTTTGTGTATACGTATAAAGTTATATCTCTTCTTCACGTTGCAACACGCTCAGCAGTTTTTGATCAGTCCCAGGGGCTTAGGCAAATAATAAGAGTCACTTTAGCACAAATCTATTTTACGGGTTGGCAAGCCTTGCCCCTGATCAGTGTTTTAGCTGTAGCCACCGGTGGGATCGTTATAATGCAGGCATCATTTCAGCTCAGTATATTCGGTGGGTCTGATATTGCGGGCCGCTTGATGATGGCTGTTATTGTTCGTGAAGTGGCCCCTTTAATGACAGCACTGGTAGTCATTGCGAGGTCGGGGACTGCTGTGGCCAGTGAGTTAGGCAACATGCAGGTAAATAAAGAAATAATGGCGATGGAATCCATGGGTATAAACCCGCTCAGTTACATCGTGTTCCCAAGGTTATTAGGTGGAGTGATTAGTGTTGTTAGCTTGGCTTTTTACTTTTCTTTAATAGCAATTGTAGGTGGGTATACGGTGACCATGCTTATCCATAATATTTCATTTAGTCATTATTTGAATTCTATCGTTGAGTCCTTTCAAGAAAAAGACATACTTATGTTTTTTCTTAAAAACATCTTTAGTGGCACAATTATTTTTGTTGTGAGCTGCTATCAGGGGATGCAGGTGGAGCAAAGCCCCCACGAAGTGCCACAGGCAACAACTAGAGCTGTTATGAACTCAATTATTTATGTCATTTTCTTTAATTTATTTTTGACCATTTTATTTTACTTAAGCGAGTTAAGAAAAATGGACGTGCTGTGATGAGTATTATACAAAACCCTATTAATTCTCTAGAGATCATTAATATGTGTATGGGTTTTGTGGACAGCAATATTGTGGTCGAAAACGTGTGTGCAAAACTACCTATGGATGAACTAGTAAGAGTCTGTGGTGGGCGTGGCGTTGGTAAATCTTATTTTTTAAAAATGCTGGCGGGGCTGCAGGCCCCTATCTCAGGGAAATATTTAATCAACAAAAAGTATGTTAATAAAATGTCATTTGAAGAGTTTTTACCTTACAGGTTAAATATTGGCTATGCCTTTGAATACGGGGGGCTGATCAGTAATTTAAGCTTATACCAAAACCTAATGCTGCCCTTAGAGTACCATTCAGTTTTAAGTGAAAAAGATATGCATGAAAGAGTCATGTGGTACATGTCAGAGTTTAATTTAGTTAAAGAGAAAGACAATCGCCCGGCCTTTGTTTCAGGCAGCATGAAAAAGGAAGTATGTGTTTTAAGGGCTTTTATTTTAGAGCCAGAGGTTTTAATTTTAGACAACCCGACAGTAGGTCTCAATAAAGGAAATATTCAAAAACTTAAAGAAATTATTTTAAATAAAAAAAAGTCAGGAAGTTTAAAGCACGCATATATTGTGAGCGATAATGAAGAGTTTTTAAGTGAATTAGTGACATATGATTTTAAATTAGACTGGACATTAGAACAAGATGCCGCATAAAGGAATATTTTAATGAAGTTAACAAAACATAGTTATGAACGCATTGCCGGGGCATTTTTTTTAACAGCACTTTTTGGTGGTTTGATTTCAATAGCTAGTGTGGCTTTTAATAAGGGCTGGTTTGAATCAAAATCACAGTACACTACCGAGTTACAATCAGCAGAGGGCGTATACTCAGGGACCTTAGTTCATATGTCAGGTTTAAAAATAGGTAAAGTTTATGACGTTGAGTTGGCAGAGGATAATACAATTAAAGTTTATTTTGAGATTTTCTCAAAATATCAACAACGAATTAAAGAAGACTCTTACATTATGGTTGTTCGGCCCTTTGTTATAGGTGAAAAAATCCTTGATATCACTGTGGGCAGCATTGAAGGCAAGGAGCTTAAAGTGGGTAGCTTAATACCAGCTAAACAAGCCATTGATTTTATGGATTTATTAAGTGGCCGTAGAATGAACCCACTACTCAATGATTTATCAAGTCTTGTTGGAAACTTTAAAGTTTTAATCACAGCCTTTTCAGACAGAAGCCGTACCGAAGCCTTAGTAAAAATGTTTGATCGATTAGAACCATTAGTTAGGAACTTAAGCAATATGTCCTCAGGGATGGTTAAATTTACAAACACATTGAATAGGAAAAAGAGGCTAGAGATAATGGCATCTAATATGGCCCTAATTACAGGAGAAATGGGAGCTATGATCCCTGAATTTAAAAAACAGGTGCCCAATATGGGGCAACAATTTGGGCAACTGGTAGATAATTTAAATATTTTAACCACTGAATTAAAGAAGATGGCCCCTGCTATACAAGCTATAGCCCCTGATTTACCGAGAGTGAGTGTTAGGGCTGTTGAGGCTTTAGACCAAGCGGTCATTACAATGAAGGCCCTGCAAAAGTCTTTTTTTCTAAGAGGAAATGTTGAAGAGGTGATTGAGGAGGAGTCTAAAAGAGCCCCCGCCAATCATGACAAATAGGAGCAATATGTCTGCTAGAGATATAACATGGGATACTTTTTTAAAAGTTGATGTTTTTGCAAAGTCTCTTATCCATCAGAAAGTTGATGTTCTTCATGCTGAGGACTCTGAAATAGTCAGTCGTTTGTATAACAATGGTGGCTCTGAAATGGGCTTGATTTTATGGCATGATGAACAAGAAAACATTTTAAAACAGCAGGTTTGCCTTTATGGGCAGGTTGTCGAGTGGAACATCCTACAGGGGGTCCTTACGGGAGTGATAGTCGATGACGAGAAGAACCCTGAAGATGAATGCCTAAATTTTAAAGACCTACTTGTTTACGATAAATCCCCCTCAAAACCTTCAGTTTTACAAGCCATAGAGTTTATTAATCATGTGCCAGAATTGAATTTACAGTATAAACAAGAGCTACTTAAAAATCTAAAAACAGGTGATTATGTAAATACTCTAGGGGCCGACGAGTTTCTTACAAAATTTGGATTTCACTCAGGCCGCCCCAGTAAGAATAGTAAGAGTTGGGCTCAAAAAATAGCGAACTTTTTTAATATTTAAAAATGACGCATGATTTCTAGTAAAAACTCTTAAGTAAACCTAAAGATTCTTGGTATAAATATACTTATGTTAAGTTGGACTTTATTTAAGAGATATTTGCTTTCAAAGCAATCTGAGAGTTTAGTGAAGGTGGTCTCAAGACTTTGTGTTTTAGGGGTTGCCGTAGGGGTCGCTTCTTTTATTATTGTTTTGAGTATTATGAATGGGTTTAGTAACTCAACAATGAGGCGTCACTTAATAGTTGAACCACACATTGTAATAAAAGAAGTGGGTCAAAATAAAAAGGCTCAGTTTATAACCCCCTTAGTACAAAGGCTTGATAAATACGAACTCCAAGATGTTTTTTTAAGATCCCCTGATAATTTCTCTGGAGCTATAGCCAAGGGTGTAAGTAGAGAACTATTAAAAACTATTTTTTTAAAGTTTAAACCTCAAAAGGCTCCGCCTTCGGAAGATGAGTATTTAAGTCTAATAGCCCCCTCGGATATTGTTCAAATTATAGAGGGTCTTAAGCCTGGTGAGGTTATAATTGGCGTTGATTTAGCGAGATCTATGGGGCTTGTTGAGGGGGATAAGGTGACCGTATTGCCGCCTGAAACACTATTGTTGCCCGCAGGGGAGGCCCCGTTAATAGAAAAAATAGTCATAAAGGGTTTATTTTCAACAAACATTGCCGAGGTGGATGGTAATTATATTTACTATCTTTACGATGAAACCCTTACAAGTTTTAAGAAAACAGCCAGCCGTGAAGAGGGCTATGAGGTGCGTTTAACTCAAGCAGAACTATATAATGAATATTTACAGAGCCTCACGGGCCTTTCTGAATATTCTTTTGAAACTTGGGTCGATAGAAACTCCTCTCTTTTTTTAGCCCTTAAAGTTGAAAAGTGGACTATGACTACATTTTTAAGTTTGGCCGCACTTATAACTAGCTTTACAATAATAACAGTGCTGATTTTGCTTATTACGCAAAAGCGAAATGACATAGGGGTGTTAATGACCTTGGGTTTATCCTCCAATGCTCTGCAAAAAATATATACGCGCATGGGCCTTTATTTGTTTGGCATAGGCCTAATTGGGGGTATGATTTTTGGGGTACTAGTGAGTTTAACTCTCCAAATGTATCCTTTAGAGGTATTACCTAATATTTACTACGAGCGCACAATACCTTCACAATTAGATATCCATTTAATTCTTTGGATGTGTGTGGGGGCTATTATAATCGGCAGCTTAGCCTCGTGGATCCCTGCACGACGAATTGTTAAAATGTCACCTATTGATATATTAAGGTAGTTTGTTACACCGAAACATCAAAGTCTCTGAGAGCCTCAGTGAGTGATGTTTTTTTATCAGTACTTTCTTTTCGTTCACCAATTATAAGTGCACAGGGTACGCCATACTCACCAGCGGGGAACTTTTTAACTCGACTCCCTGGGATAACAACGCTATTGGCAGGTATTCGACCAGTGTATAGGGTTTCTTTTTCTTTTGTGACATCTATTATTTTAGTGCTGGCGGTAATGGTAACTCCAGCTCCAAGAACAGCCCCATATTCGACAATAGCCCCTTCGACAACAATGCACCGGCTGCCGATAAAGCAATTGTCCTCAATAATTACAGGGTTTGCTTGGACGGGCTCTAGAACGCCACCTATACCAACCCCACCAGAGAGGTGAACGTTTTTACCAATTTGAGCGCAGCTCCCAACGGTGGCCCATGTATCGATCATGCTGCCAGAGCTGACATGCGCACCAATATTTACATACGAGGGCATTAAAATAGCTCCCTTTTCAATAAAAGCGCCCTTTCTTACAAGGGCATGGGGTACAACTCGCACGCCCTCGCTGCCATCCCACTGCTTAAGTGGGATTTTATCGAAAAACTTGAGCTCTCCCGCCTCAATGACCTGCATCTTCATGACTCTAAAGTATAAAAGAACCGACTTTTTAAGCCAGCTATGGGTGACCCATGACCCGTCTATTTTTTCACAAATTCTTGCTTTGCCTGTGTCGAGCCTTTGGATGGCTTCATGTACTGAGAGCGCATTGTCACCCTGGCTGAGTAATTCAGGGTTATCGTAGCAGGCTTCAATAGTGTCTATAAGCTTTTGTTGATCCAAAACTCCTCCTAGAGGGATGTAATTATACGAGTGACATAATAGTTGTTACTCGTAAGCTTTCAAGGCTTTTATTATGGCGGGTACATGTATATTTAATATTTTTTGTGGGTCCAGCCCTCTTTCAATTTCATAAGTGAGGGTGGGGATGTTTCTTTCAAGGCCTGAGTATGTGCCAAGGCAGCCTGGCGTTGGGTAACCAATAGATTCAACTATTTCATAGCCCGTTTCTTTTGAAATTATGTTAGAAATCGGCGCGCAATCCCCGTTTGTATTTAATACGGGTTTCCAAGAATGAAGACTGATTATAAAATTTACTTTGTTGGTATCAATAAAATGCACAAGGGCTTGGTTTTCAGGTTCTGAGTTGGCTTGAGGACCAGGGTAGTACTTTTCCTCGGGCACATTGTTTGTCCAATCATTCGTGGGTAAATTTCTATTAAGGTCGATGTTTCTAGCATTTTTACGTTGATTTTTTAGGACCCCATCGAGGTTAAAGGTGGGTATTATAGTAGTAGAAAAGTTCAGGGTATAATTAGTGATAAACTTTTCTAAAAGGCCATGGGTGCCAACAACCCCTTCGGTTTCGTCGCCATGGACTCCGCCCAAAATAAGAACTTTTTTTTCACTAATAGGCCCAAATTGATAGCCTAAAATTGGTAAATTTTGCGTAGTAACCCCAAACTTAAAACTTTGCACAATTGGCCTCCCATGTTATAGATTTGTGTCTATGAAACAGCAAAGTCGTATGGTGGTCAAGAAATTTGGTGGGACAAGCGTCGGATCTATAGAGAGGATCGAAGCTGTGGCTCAAAGAATTTTTGAGGATACTCAAGAGGGGCAAAGGCCTATAATTGTATCCTCAGCCATGGCTGGTGAGACGAACCGCCTTGTGTCCTTGGCTCGGGATATAAATAATACATATAGAGGCCCTGCTTATGACATGCTTTTGGCCTCAGGCGAGCAGGTCTCTATTGCATTATTAGCCATGGCCATTGAAAAACGAGGGCTTAAGGCAAAACCTCTGTTGGCCTATCAATTGGGTATAAAGACAGATTCTATTTTCTCAAAAGCTCGAATAAAGAGTGTTGATGATAAAAAGATTTTAGATTTAGTAGATAAAAATATAATCCCAATCATTGCGGGTTTTCAAGGCTCTACAGGTCTTGAGATTACCACTTTAGGTCGGGGGGGGTCTGATACAACAGCCGTAGCCATTGCTGCTGCTATTGGTGCTGGAGAGTGTGAAATTTTTACGGACGTCCCGGCTATTTGTTCGGCAGACCCACGACTTATAAAAAATGTGAGCGAAATTAGTAAACTCAGCTTTGAAGAGATGATGGAGATGGCGAGTTTAGGCTCAAAAGTATTACACTTTAGATGTGTCGAGTTAGCAGCCAAGTATAATGTTAAAATTCATTTAAGGTCTACTTTTTTAAAACGAGAGGGGACTTGGGTGGTCCCTAAAGGAGAATGTATGGAAAATCCAGTGGTATCCTCAGTCACTCATGATGCAAGCACCGCGGTTATTAAACTGTTTCCGGTGCCCATAGGGCAGAGTTATTTGTCTAAGTTATTTGACCTCTTATCTAAAAAAAATATTGTCATTGATATAATTACTCAAAGTCAAAATGAAGAGGGGCAAAGGCTGGCCTTTTCAATGCAAGAAGATGAAGTGTTTCTGGCTGAAGAAGTTGTTAAAGAGGTTTTTGACGCTAGTGTTAAGGTCAGTATTATGAGAGGGATGGCCAAAATATCAACAATAGGCGTTGGGATGAAAAACCACCATGGGGTGGCTTCGCGCTTTTTTAAAATTTTAAATAGCTTAGAAATACCAATACATTTAGTAACTACCTCTGATATTAAAATATCAGCGGTTATAGAGCGTACGCATTTGCAAGAGGCGGCTTCAGGTTTGCACACTGAATTTGGTTTAGACTCAGAAAAACAGGATTAGTAAATGGCTTTTATATATAAAAACAACACCCTTTGTGTTCAAACAAAAGACCAAGTAAAGCCCATAGCTGAAGTTATTGGCACCTACGAGAAGCCCACATATGTTTACGATTTAAATGAAATGCTAAGGCGCATAGGGGCTTTAAAAGAAGCGTTTAAAGATCAGGCCAGTATTCATTATGCAATGAAGGCTAACCATAACCCTGAAATTTTAAAAACATTTGCAAGCTTAGGTATTGGAGCTGATACAGTGAGCGGTGGGGAGATTGACCTCGCCTTAGCGGCAGGGTTTAAGGCGAAAAATCTTGTATTTTCAGGAGTGGGTAAAACATTAAAAGAGATCCGAAAAGCAGTTGATTTAGGGATTAAGCAAATAAA
The DNA here is from genome assembly GCA_030591685.1 of Pseudobdellovibrionaceae bacterium. GTDB lineage: Bacteria > Bdellovibrionota > Bdellovibrionia > Bdellovibrionales > UBA1609 > JAUVAX01. The sequence continues at coordinate 11,086 of JAUVAX010000044.1, forward strand.
TGTAGAGTCACCGGCAGAACTACGAAGAATCGGAGAGTGTGCTAAAGAAAAAAACAAAACAGTAACCGTTGCGTTTAGGATGAACCCTGACGTGAACCCCGAAACTCACCCTTATATTAAAACAGGTTTTCGCGATAATAAATTTGGAATGGACCAGAGTTTTATGCCTGAACTAGAGAATATCCTGGATGAATTTAAAGATCACTTATCTTTAGTAGGACTGACTATCCATATAGGCTCACAGCTTCAACAAACTCATGAATTTGTTGAAGCCATTAATAAAACAAGAACGGTATGGGATTATTTTAAAAATAAGGGCTATCAATTAAAAACAATGGATATTGGTGGGGGGCTGGGGTTAGATTACAAGTCTGAGAATACAGAAAAGGACTATGAGTTAATCGCCCAGTATGGAAAGGTTGTTTTAGAGGCTCTTAAGCCCTTTGAGGCTGAAGTGCTTATTGAGCCGGGGAGGATTATAACGGCCAGAGCCGGTATATTAGTGGCTCAGGTACAGTATATAAAATGCTCTCCTTATAAAAATTTTGTTATAGTCGATACAGGAATGCATCACTTACTTAGACCGAGTCTTTATCAGGCCTATCATAGAATTGAACCACTGAACCTAAAAAGTGATAAAAAAAATATACTTTACGATGTTGTGGGCCCTATTTGCGAATCGAGTGATGTTTTAGGTTTTGATCGGTTGTTTCCTAGTGTTCAGCAAGACGATTTGATGGTTATCTTTGATGCTGGTGCTTACGGATATAGTATGGCAAATTCATATAATTGCCACAGCTTTCCTGAGGAAATAATAGTCACATAATTTCTGTTTAAAAAGGGACTGTTTTTTATTATTGATTTGTGCCTATAGTTTTAATGAATTAAAAAAAATATTAAAACAGAAGTATCTTTTAAGTAGGCGACCCTATTAGTTAAACTTGGACCATAAAATAGGTTAAATCATCATCAAGAGGTGTGGACTGTCTAAAGTCATTAATAGTAGCTTCCAGGCTAAGCACACTGTCCTTTAGGGACTTTTTTTCATTTATAGAGTGCAAAATATTTTTTAAAAATAATCGTTCTCCGAGCATTTTGTTTTCTGGGTTTTTAAGCTCAGTGACTCCGTCGGTATAAAATATAACTCGATCTTTAGGGTTAAGAGTGTACTCAGAGAGGCGAAAATTGGTTTCACCACTTTCTCCTAGGCGAGGAAAGGTGTGGTCTAGTAAGGGGATTAAATCTCTCTTAGTGAGTTTGCTTTCAGTAAAGGGGAGTACAAACGGGGGCTCATGACTAGCATTGCAGTAGCTTAAAATACGAGTTGTAGGGTCATAGGACGCTAAAAAGAAGGTCATCAGCACCTGGCCCTTAGCACAGCTATAAATGGATTGATTTAATAAATACATAATATGATCAATAGCTAGCCCACCTTTCATGTTCTCGATTAAGCTAGCTGTAGACCTTGCTGCGGCAGTCACTAGGGCCGCGGGGGCGCCGTGGCCCGTAGCATCTCCAATCCAAAAATAATATTTACCATCTATTTTGTTATGAAACCACCAGTCGCCACCACATTCGCTGGCGGGTTCATAAAAACCCTCGATGGCCACGTTCTCTGACTGGTATGAGGGCTCGGGGAATAAGGTGTTCTGTACGAGATGAGCCATTTTTAATTCATTTTCCATTCGTATTTTGGCTTCGGTATCAACAACTAATCTCCCGATCTCTTTAGCCATAATGTTAAAGTTGGCAGAGAGCTCGCCTATTTCATCATTAGACTGACTGGAGACAGAAACATCAAACTGCCCTTTGGATATTTTTTTTGTCCCCTGAGTTAGCTGGTTAAGAGCAAAGGTGAGTTTGTTTGAACTTAAAACACTAATGACAATAGTTATTAAAACAAGAATCAAAAATATAATTAATCCCTTAAACTTTAAAGCTCTAAGGGGCTCTAGAGCAGTGCTCCTTGGGACATAGCTGACTATATTAAGCCCTGCAATATCTACAGAGCTGGCCGATACAAGCAGGCTCTCATTTGTGTTTTCAAGGGTCACTTGTCGGGCCAGTGAAGAGCCTTGCATTTGGCTGGAGACTTGCTGTAAGACCTTGTATAGCTCCTCTTTATTTATGTTTGAAAAAGAGGGTTCTTTAGGTTGCATAAGTATTTTGTTTTGGCGATCAAGTAGAAAACTTTTTTGACGACTTAGGCTAGAAAAAATATCTAAAAAATCTCCCTGATTAAAAACCCCAAGGACATAGGCCTTTTTTTTTGTCCCTACCAGGTCGTATCTAAGGGCCAAGGCCCAAGTTGATGAGTGAGGGCTGAGCCGATCAAGACTAATTTGATTTTTTTTTGCCTTTTTTAAAAGTTTTTTAATTTTTTCAGCTTTTGAGCGGTAAAGCTCCTTGTTAAAATTACTATTGATTGCTTTATGGGCAATTTTAAACTGCTCTCCTTTTGGGTTTTTATAGACAAAGAGCGCATCTAACTGACCTTCATTAGAAAATATAGACTTAGAAAAGCTGTGTAGTTTAAAGGTGTTGCTGTCAAACCCTCTCATTAAAAAGGTGAGTTTATTGACTGTGAATTGTATCTCTGTGCGCATTTGGTTGGCTGAATTTGAGCTGTGAGCTTTATTGGCATCAAATACGTAAGCCATTTTATCTTGAGTAAAGTCAGAGATGGCCACGAAGGCGAAGCTCATTAAAACGAAGGTCGACAAGCCAACAAGAAGTATGATGAGTTTGAACTTTAAGGGTATACGTACAGTTTTTATCATTTTTTTAATCTCTTGTAGCCCTTTAGTATTTTTTAATCATATACTGTTTTAAACATAATTTGTAAGAGATATTATACTATGCAAAAAAAGAAGTCATACAAACGTCCAGGAACGCTTAATAAGTTTTTTTTATTAATTGCACTGGTGATTGGTGTGTTGAGTGCATACTATATAGTGAAAAAAAAGGGCTATATTGGTGGTTCCCGCTCAAATCAAGCAAAGATGGGGATTTTAGGTGACCTAAAAAAAGATGTGCGAAGAAAGGCCATGGAGAGTTACCGGTGGGTTGATGTCACCAAGCCAACAGAGGTTTTTGAAGGTGATTCTGTATTTACAGGTGATGACTCTGAGGCCGTGGCCTATCTGTCTGATGGCATTAAATTAGTGATTGAACCGAATTCATTAATTGTGCTTCAAAAAAATAAAAGTAAACTGATCTTAAATTTAAAAGCAGGGCAATTAGTTGCTGAAAATTTAAAGACCAAAAGCAAAATAATATCGTTACTTCAAAACGGTAAAAAAGCAGATGTTCAGTTAAAAAACAAAGAGTCTTTTCAGTTAACTAAAACATTAAAAGGATCGTTAGATATAAGCACAAAGAGTGGTTCTATAGCGGTTATGGCATCAGGGGTAAAAACTCGAGTCTTGCCGGATGAAAAATTGAAAATTAGCCCTCAATTTAAAGTAGTGAAACATAAAGTAAAAATCAAATTAATGTCTCCTGTTAATAAAAAAATCGTTTTACAGACAAAAAAGAAACATGTTTCTTTTTTGTGGAAAAGTGCAGTTAAGGCCTCTATGTTAACCGTAGATGTATCAACAGACAGTTCATTTAAAAACATAGTTTTTTCAAAGGCCACATCAAAGAGTCGCTTAACAGCAACAAAGGCTTTACCTGTAGGGACGAACCTTTATTGGAGAGTGCGAACGGGCTCTAAAAATGTGAAAAAGATTTTAGAAAGTAAAACGGCTTCGTTTACAGTTTATAATAATAGGCCCCCGACACTTCAATCTCCCGAAAACGGAGAAAGTATTGAAATTGATAAACTGCAAAAAATCATAGATGTTGATTTTTTCTGGAAAGAAGTGGCCGGAGCTCCAACTTATTTATTACAAATTAGCAAAACAGCAGACTTCAAAAGCCTAATCTCTCAACAAGTCGTTGAGGAAGTATATTATGAAAAGCATCCTTTAGTAAAAGGTGATTATTTTTGGCGAGTGAGAGCGCAATGGGGTCAGAAGTCTTCAGGCGGTAAATTTTCAGGGGCTCATAAACTATATGTTAGGCCAAAGGGGAGTGTGGCCCCAGTGATTGCTAAGGCAGTTGTACCAAAGCCAAAGGCGGCTCGAAGAGCGCCAGCCCCAAAAAAACCCCGTAAAGAGCTTGAGCAAGAGCGGCACTTACTTGAGGGGGCGGAGAACTCTCTTGAGACAAAATTATCAAAAAAAGCAGCCCGCAAAGTGCCAGTTATAGAGAAAATAAATAAAGTAATGGTTATCAACTTTGGTGGATATAGAGGGCGTAACTTTAGAACGGCAGAAAAAAAGATTAAAAACCCCCCTCAATTTAAGTGGCGGCCTATAAAAAAAACCTGGAGATATAAAATACAAATTGCAACGGATAAGTCGTTTAACAACCTAGTTGTAAATAAATTACTAAAGGCCACTAAGTATACGTGGACAAATTTGAGACCAGGGCAATACTACTACAAAGTAGCTGCATTAAGAGCTAAACAAGATAAATCTTATGTTTATACAAAACATTTTGGGCTTTTGGTGATGTTGCCCGCTCCTAGGGTGAGCAAGGACATTAAAAAAACACTTAAGTTTACTTCAGAAAAAGCAATGAGGAACTCTAAAAGTAAAGCAAAGGTTTCATGGCAGAGAGTTCCTTTTGCAGAAGGGTACAGTTTGACCTTAAATGGTAAGAAGGTGAGCCGACTTTATTCGTCAAACTTTGCGGTCCTTGAGATGAACCTAAAAATAAAGAATTTATTAAAAGTGGCTGCCACAAATAGCGACGGCACTGTTTTATCTGTTTACTCGCCACCTCAAACTATTGAAATACAAAAAATACTGTTATTACCAGCGCCAGTGCTTTCAAGCCCTCCGGATGAGGCTAAAATAATAACATCGGGTGATAATATTGGAATATTTTCTTGGAGGCCCGTTAAGGGGGCAACAAGCTATACTTTTCAAGTAGCTGGAGAAAGAAAGTTTAGTAAAATTTTAGTAAATAATAAGGTTGAAACGCAGCTAATGAACCTCAATAAAAAATTAGATAGAGGCAAAGCATATTACTGGAGGGTTAAGGCCCACTTTGGGGACTCAAGCTCGTCGTCTTGGAGCGATACGAACAGCTTTAAGTTATAATTAGCTTTGTCCTAGACCATGTGCACGGGACTCATAGAGCCCGCTGCCGCTCATTTCCATAAAATTAGATTTATCTCTGACTTCATTTAAATTGGTGGCGTTGATGTAGCTCATGCCACTACGCAGACCTCCTGAAAATTCATTAATGACATCAGCAACATGACCTTTGATGGCTACATATGTAGATTCACCCTCTGGGGCCATGCCTTTTGGCACGCCACCACGCCATGAGACTTGCGCTGACTTAGAGGCCATCCCTCTGTAGAGTTTGCGGCCCTTTCTGATCTCTCCAGGTGTTTCTAGTGTGCCAGCGAGTATGGAACCGAGCATGACTGTATTAGCGCCCACTGAAAAGGCTTTTACGATGTCACCTGAGGTTTTCACTCCTCCATCGGCGATAACGGGTACATTGTGCTCCATAGCCACCTCAGCACACAGTGCAATGGCTGTTAATTGAGGGACACCACAACCGGTGATAACCCTGGTTGTGCACATACTCCCTGGGCCGATGCCTACTTTAATAGCATCAGCGCCGGCCTTTATAAGGTCCAGTGTTCCCTGAGGGGTGGCAACATTACCTGCAATGACCTCTATTGAAGGGTAAGTGTCCTTAAGCCAACGGAGAGTTTCAATCATAGCAATAGAATGACCATGGGCTATATCTACAGTAATAACATTAACGCCCTCGTTAATAAGTAATCGGGCCCGGTCTTTAAAATCTAAATTAACCCCTATGCTGGCGCCGATATTTTTGACCCCAGCTTCTTTGATCATGCGAACTTGTTTAACCTGATCTTCGGTGCTTATAAAGCGATGTATAATGCCAAATCCCCCTTCTTTATCCATGGCAATGGCCATATTAGCCTCGGTGATTGTGTCCATGTTTGAACTAATAAAGGGGACTTTAAGGGTAATGTTTTTAGTTAATCGTGCAGATAAATCAGGTTCATTTCGTGAACGAACATCAGATTTGCTGGGTATGATTAACACATCGTCGTAAGTGTAAGCTTTTGATCGGTTTTTAATGTCTTTCCAGTTAAATATAAGCCCCATTTTTTAGGCTCCTTTTATTGCAAGTTGTTGTGATTTTTGTTTGTAAAGGCTATAAAAAATCCCGTAAGTAAAAACGCTTATGCCCATATTAAATAACTTTACAGCAAAAAGCATAAAAAAATAAGACACTCCCTTAAAGGAGGCAAGCAAATTGTAACTGCCTAAGTAAATGCCAGTTGTTAGAGCTAGAATTAAAAGTATGAACATTATATGTCCCGAGCTCAACTTATTGGATCGTTTAAGAGCATCTACTTTATCATTTTGATAGTCGGTATCAAAGTACACAACATAGGGCACGAAAATAAGGGCCAAATACCTATAAGTAGCCACAAGTACCACGAGGCCCAAGGCCGCGTAGAGAGCATTAACATTAGGGTAATAAAAATATATAAGTACTAACAACAGAGAAGGGGCAAGGACCCATAAAATGACAGAGGTCATAGCCCTGAGGCTTTCAGAAAATAAAGGCCAAAAATATTTTTTACCAAACTCAACAACAGACTGTGGGGGAGCGTTCTGTGAAAGTTCATGAAACCTTAAGGGGAGAAGTATTATTAACACCCCCGTTTCTAAAAAACCATTAAGCAGCTGTCCGATTTTAGCCATTATCGTGGTCGTAGAGTCAAAATTAAATTGCTCCATTAAAGTAAAATAATGATGCAGGGCCGTTACAACGACAGTCATGCTTAAAAGTATGATCCAGCAATTTTTTATACAAGGGGCAAACCAATGAGCGGCCTCTTTGCAGGCTTTTGCAGCTGTTTTCATGCAGTTCTCCATAATCATTGATACGAGTTTTACTTAATAAACCAGGGGGGTGTAAAAAGCTTTAAAAACCTAACGCGTCACAAAGTTTAAGGCCAATAATTTATTAAATTGACTAAATATGCAAAAAGCCTCATCTTGATCAGCTCTTTTAGTGTCTGCCCGAGTGGCGAAATTGGTAGACGCACAGGACTTAAAATCCTGGGTCCTTTACGGGACGTGCCAGTTCAAGTCTGGCCTCGGGCACCATTTTTCAAATAAAATTATATAGTTACAAGCTTTTCTTCGAAAGGTGTTGTGCTGTGTTTTCCGGCAATTCTGCCTGGTTATTTTAAGAATAGATGCAAAGCTGATGCAAGCGGACCTAGCATTTTTAATACTGAATTAATGGAGTTAGAATGATTGAAAACGGAATATTAAACCGTGTAAATTATCTGAACCAATTGAGTTGGCATTGAGAGTGCAATGTAGCTTTATGAAATCGGGTCAACCCCCTAATTCCGGAATTTTTATTATAGAAAAACGTCTAGTATTTGCACCTCATTTTTTTCATATTTCTGTGTGAAATCATTGGGTGACATCATTTTTAATGAGCCATGTATTCGATTA
>JAUVAX010000026.1 GCA_030591685.1 Pseudobdellovibrionaceae bacterium
ACAATAATTTTGAAGTTCTCTTTGTAGCTGCTGGGTACGCTTTTACATGTGTTATAGTAAAGGGCAAAAACGAGGCCTATATAGGATCAGGGGCATTAAAGTGTTTTGGTAATAATGATTACAAACAGCTCGGTGTGAGCACAAGCCAGGTGGCCTCGACTTATAGGCCACGAGCTGTCCCGGGCCTTGGCGCAGGAGTTACTGATGTGGCTTTAGGAGAGGGCTCCTCTTGTGCCATTAAAAATGGTGGTGTTTGGTGTTGGGGGAGAAATAACTTTGGTCAACTAGGAAGGGGTTCATCAGGTGGTTCAGATGCAACTCCAGTGCTGATTGCCGAGTTAGGTGAAGGAGTCACTGAAATTTCAGCGGGTCGGTATAATTTTTGTGCTTTACAAGAGAAAAATAATTCTCAATTAGTTAAATGTTGGGGTCACAATAACTATGGCCAAGTTGGTAATGGGCCAACTTTAGACTCTGTAACAACCCCTTTGGTGACTATAACTGAGCCTTTAAATACAATTAAAAGCATAGCTCTTAGTGCTGAAAGCAGTTGTGCGACGTACTCAAATGGCTCAGCTCAATGCTGGGGGTTTAATTATTATGGACAATTAGCAAATGACATAACCCCTGGCCCTGTAACCCCTGGTAACTCTAATGATCCTATTCAATTAACCCCTACACTTGTCACTAAGGGGCTTAAAAGCCCAGATGCGCCGCCATCACAAATTAGTGAAACTTATCCTTCAAAGGCTAATAATCGTTGTGCTCGATTTAATACAACTAATGGAAAAAAATTAGGTTGCGTTGGGAGTAATGGAGCTATGCAACTAGGTAATGGTCTTTCAGCTTTATCTGACCCCGATTATAATCGTTTTTTTGATGGAAGAAGCAAGTGGGGGATGTAAGTCAACGGGGTCACTCGTAGAGTGACCTAAGCCCCTCCACTCAGCATAGGTACTAATTTTTGTAGACCTGAGTACTGACGCCTTACAACAGTCACTCTATAGTTTTTGTAACTAAAGTATTTATAACTATGCCGGCACAGGTGGCGACGTTGAGCGAGTTTTTTTTGCCGTACAGTGGGACTCTTACAATGTGATCAGCCTCAGTTAAAGTCTCCTTTGAAATCCCAAAACGCTCGTTACCAAAAATAACGGCTGTGGGGTGTGTTGGTATAAACGCCTCTAACGAGAGGGCGTTTTTAGCGGTCTCTATGGCGACAATTTCATACCCCTTAGCCTTTAGGTTTCTTATAAGTTCAGGTGTGTCCGGGCCTGGCTCCCAGGGTATGTTTTTTTCAGCCCCCATGGAGGACTTTAACACTTTTTCAGAATCAGGGGTCGCCGTGTAGCCCGATAAATACACCCGCTCTAAGTTAAAGCTTTCAGCTGTTCTGATGATAGAACCCACATTAAAAGCTGAGCGTAAGTTCTCTAAAACAATAGAGATTTTAAAAGGAGTACTGGGGCTTAAAGTTTTGTCGTTAGTGTCTATCTGTTGGTCCAGGTCGGACTTGTTGAGCTCTCTTTTAAGAGGGGTCATTATGTGTTGGAGCTGATCGGGGTTACGAAGAGTCCCCTTAAGCCGAGTTAAACCGTAAAGGTGATGGGCATGGGCCTGATCTGTTAAGCCGCGAGTGGTGTCGTCTGTGGAGTCATCTACGGAATCATTTGTAAAATCGTTTGTGAAGTCCTGTAAAGACTCTAGCTCGTCAAATAACTGCGAGAGCAAGAGGTCTTTTTTAAGCTCTTCGCCCCAGTGCTCTTTGGCTTGTAAGCAAAGAGCTAAGATGTATTCAAGTTTTAAAGTGTACTTGTTTTTAAACATATTTTCGGGGCTCATAGTTAGGTTTAATTGTTTTTTTTTACGCCTTTGAGCTTTTACTTAATTCTTCTTGTATCATGGTATCAAACTGTTTTTGCTCTAACCGCGTTGCTAGATGAGTATATGCGTTGATGGCTCTATTTTCTAAAACCTCTTGAGCACTGTTCCACGTAAAGGGTGTTTTTTCATTAAGTAGCGCCTCTACATTTTTAGAGTACTCAGGCATAACGGGCTTTAAATAAATAGCCATAATGCGAAACATATTTATTATGGTCGTTAGTATTTGTTTTGTTTTTATAGGGTCCGTTTTAATGAGCTTCCAAGGCTCGTGTTCGTCAAAATATTTATTGGCACCTTCGGCAATATCCCTGATTTCAATAATGGCTTTTGAGTACTCAAGGTTTTCAAAATGCTCAGCAATCACCTCTGATTTACTTTGCGCCCACTTAACCTTCTCTTGGCCTAAATCATCAAGAGTGCTTGTCGTGCCGTCGAGTTTTTTATTAAGCATTTGTGCCCCGCGAGAGGCCAGGTTAGTGATCTTACCTATAAGCTCCGAGTTTACTCGGCTTATAAAATCAGAAATATTAAGGTCAATGTCATCCACTCTGTTTGAGAGCTTACTGGCATAATAGTAACGTAAGTACATAGGGTCGACGTGTTTTAAATAAGTTCGGGCGTTGATAAAAGTCCCTTTAGATTTACTCATTTTTTCGCCATTTATTTTTACAAATCCATGCACATTAACCTTTGTGGGTAAATTATACTCGGCCGCTTTAAGCATTGCCGGCCAAAAAAGTGTATGAAAATAAATGATATCTTTACCGATAAAATGATGGATCTCAGCCTCAGGGTTTGACCAAAATTCTTTATAGTCCCTACCGTTTCGGTCACACCAGTTTTTAGTAGAAGATATGTACCCAATAGGGGCATCCACCCATACGTAAAAATATTTACCAGGGTGGCCGGGGATTTCAAAACCAAAGTAGGGGTCATCCCTTGAGATGTCCCAATCCCTGAGGTCTTCGCCAAACCACTCGAGCATTTTATTGTTGATTTCTTTTTGCGTATGCCCCGGGAGCCAGTCTTTTAAAAAGTCCTTATAATCATTAAGTTTAAAAAATATATGTTCACTGTCTCGTGTTGTGGGTGGGTTTTTACAAATAGAGCAATGAGGGTCTTTAAGATCACCTGGGGCATAGGTGGCCGCGCACACGTCACAAGAGTCCCCGTATTGCTCTTCGGCCCCGCATTTAGGGCACGTGCCCTTTACAAAGCGGTCGGGTAAAAACATTTTATCGTGCTCGCAATAGGCCTGTTTTATAGTCTTGAGTACAATGTGGTTTTTTTTCTTCATTTTTAAAAAAAACTCTTCGCTAAAAACCTTGTTTTCAGGAGAGTGGGTGGAGTAGAAGTTATCAAACTCCACTTGAAAGTCTGCCAAGTCAGCACTATGTCTCTCGTAGGCACCTTTAATGAGTTCTTCAGGGGAGATATTTTGCGCCCGAGCACTAATCATTATAGGGGTGCCATGGGTGTCATCGGCACAAAAGTAACGGCACTCATGACCTCTCATTTTTTGAAAACGGGTCCATATATCTGCCTGAACATACTCCAAGACATGCCCTAAATGGATCTCACCATTAGCATAGGGCAGGGCCGCAGTGACGAGGATTTTTCTTGGTGAAGAGCTCATAGGGGGTATTTGTCCTTTTTTTTAAATTTACGCACTTTTTAGCCCCTCCACTAACTGAAAGGCTCACTCTAAGTAACAATTTTTGTAACTATGGTCCACGAATATACGCTTTTTGTCCTTAGTAAATACTGAAGCAAACTAGGGCTAAAATCAATAAAAATAAGTATAAACAGGCAGTTACATGAATTCAGCCGGTTTCAACAGATCCTTCCCTCCTTGGCACTTTGTTTGCTTTATTTAAGCTTAAAGCCAGCCAATCTAAGGAGAACTATATGCGTAAACATTCAGCCTCAATTTTTTTGTGGGTCCTATTACTAACCCCCGCATTTGCCTTTTCAGCGATTAAAACGGAGCTGAACTCAGAGATCAACAGTGCCATAAAAAAAGAAGCTCAGCTTAAAAAGAAGGCCAAAAGACTTTCAAAGCGCTCAAAAAAATTAAGAGCCCGAAAGTTAAGAGCCCAAAAATTAAACAAGAAAAAAAGACGAAGAGCCAAAAGAAAGTCTAATAAAAAAAGGGCCCGTAACTCCTCTGTATCTAAAATATCAGTTGCTAAAAAATCATCAGTAAAAGATTTTTGGGGTTTCACTTTCTATACAGAAAATTACAAGTCAGCAGCAGATCATGCGGCTAATTTATCAAGCTATAACCTGCTTATGCTTAAATATAATATAGACAAAGTGTCTTCAGCTACATTTTTAGAATCCTTTGTTTTTGACTGGGGTGAGTCTGGTACTTTTAGCCAAGGCGATGTGGCCTTTCAATATGATAGAAAACTAGGTAAAGCAGCGGGTTTAGATTTATCCACTCGTGCGAGGCTTTATGTGCCTGTGAGTGAGAGCAGCCAAGATTTAGGGCGCTATCAACTAAGGCTTTACGGTAATGCTGGTGGTGAAATATCCCCCATTTTAAGTTATAAATTTCAAACAAACCCTCGAATATACACGTACTCAGACCATGATGAGGGTCAGTTAACTCTAAAATGGATTAACGCGGCCTCATTAACATTAAAAGCCACAGATAAAATATCTCTAACAAGCTCTCTAGGGCACATTCATTATAGCAGAAACTCTGGGTTAAAGTACGAAGTCGATAAACCTATATATTTACTTGATGACCCGTATGATAATGATGACGCTATGTTCATTAGCCTTGAGGCAGGATTCGCGCTTGGGATCACAAACTTCTCGCTAATGATCGAGCAGGAGAGAGACCTTAGAAGCTCAGAGTCTTCGTCACTTTTTGATGAGTCAGGAACCACATATTTTATGACCTTTAGTGTAAGCATTTAATAATTTTTAATTAAACACCACGCACCGCATTTATACCTTTCATTCGCTCGCTTTAGCCGACTTAGCGCACTAAGTCGGTTTTTTTTATAGTTTCTGCCCCTTCAGGCCCGATGAATATTAAATTATGTGACCATGGCTATAAGGGGCTCTTATGGCGCTATAAATATATAAGACAAATAAGTGTTTATCATTGATTGATGACTTTACTAGTTCTATATTGGCCCCAAAATTATGGCATTAAGTTTGCTTATCATAGCCTTAAAACAAATAAGCAGTGTCACTTTATAAATACACCTCCGGGGGGGATCAATGAAAAAACTACTACTAGCAGCGTTATTAATAAGCACATCGGTGTTTGCAGCAGAGAACAAGTCAAAACAAAAAGCCAGTGAGGTTAAAAAAGAAGCCAGTAAAATGAGCTTTAGTTTTTTATCTGAAGTTAATATAGATATGAAAGACATAAACAGAGGGCAAACAGACGCTTTATCGTCTTATAATGTTATTGGCTCTAGCTATAAATTAAATGAAAATGACTCTCTGGCTGTTAATCTTGTTTTTCAAACAGCTCGACCGAGCCTTAATTATGAGGGTGTTATTGATGAAATGGGTGTTGTTGCAAAACCTGGAGATAAAATTGATGACAAAAAATTAACGCTTACAAATACTCAAAAGTTTTCTTGGGGCGACTCTTATATAAAATACACTCGTGCTAAGTCATCCATTTTTGGTAAAGAGTACGTGGGCCAAATGCGAGTGTACTTACCACTTAGTGAACAAAGTGATTTAGTGGGTAAGTATCAAACTAGAGGGTATATGATTTTCTCTCAAGAGCTGAATAAAACCTTTTCAGTAGATTATATTATTAACCCAAGAGTTTATACTTATTCAAAAGATTCATCGGGGCAATTGTCTTTTATGGGGCTCTACTTAGCCTCTTTAAATCAAAAAATAAATGACTCGGTATCTTTATCTTATGCTTCGTATTTACTTCAAAGGCATTATAATACAGGTAAGGCCCAGAGTTTAAGTGGCCTGAGTGCGGATGGGTCATATACAACTATTGAGTCTAAATACAGAGATGAGAACACAATTTCTGAGATATACTTTAACTTAGCAGCCTCATTTAAATTAACTGACAAAGTTGGTTTTGATGTTTACATGGAGCAGCCTAGAAACTTTGCATCAACAAGTCGGTTTGTACTGTTTGATGAAGCCGATACTTATTATGGGTTTGTACTTAAAGCAAAACTATAAACTTATAAAAATTAAAATATAAATTTAAAAAGGGCCCTGAAATAGGAGCCCTTTTTTTATTAAAAACATAGAATTGAATATTATAATAAAAACTTAAATTAAACCTCATCTAACGACCGGGTACTCACAGTGACCCCATCTAAGTCATCTCATTTAATAGATGTTAAATGAAAGGGGACAAATAAACCGGCTCTAAAACAGCTTATTTGACTGCACGTAAAAGATTTTTAGTTGGGCTTAATGCCATGGATCTAAAAATACATACAAGCCCTTAGGCCCTTTTAGCGTATCAATCTCGCTTTTTAACAGGTCGTTTTAGATAAAAATTCCAAAAAAATAGTGTTAAATTTTCTAAAACGCTCCTCAAAGGGCTTAGCTCTTTGAGGGTTTCTTAACCTGTAGTAAAGGTAATATTAACAAATCATAAAGAGGGCATAAGTGAGAGTAATAATCCTGGTTTTAGTTGTTCTTATTACCTCAGATTTAATGGCTGCCAAGGGGGCAACCTGTTCTTCAATCTTTAAATTCACCCCAAAATTAACTCTAATTAAAACAGCCCCTAAAGAAAATAAATCTTTTTTTGATAAGTTGCCGCAAGTTGAGAAAGACCGGTTTTTTTCATTAACTCGTGAGCTATCCCCTGTATTAAGTTTATTTGATAATAATTTAAAAATGAAAAATAAAATCATCTCATACGCCACTATTAATGAGAGCTTATTTAGTATCATTCAAGACATGGCTCATGTTAAAGACCTGGTAGATACTATTATTGAGATTAAACTTGATGAGGCAAACTTTGACGCCATTTATGCCGAAAAGCTAGAGCTCCTTAGCCAGCACGATGCGCCTAAAAGCACACCTCGGTTTAAAAATAGCAGCAATGTTTATGACTTAGAATTTTCAAAAAAGCCCCTGTCCCCACAAAAAGAGTATATGTTAAGTTGGGAGTCTCGGAGTGATCAGCATATTAAAGCGTTTTTAGAGTTTATTGTAAACGAAACATCCGAAAAATTAATTCATGAAATTAATTTTGAGCAAGCTCTTGGTATGGACTTAGAATTAATTGTAGGCAATGCGGGTAACCTTTATAGAGTTCTCTCCTCTTACTTTGCGTTAGAAGGGCTTTTAAAGGCGACCCTTTACTCGGGTAAATTGACAGAAGGCCCCCCCGCAAGCCGACCTGTAAATTTAAAGCTTATTAACGGTGACTATCAAAAATTATTAGAACTGGATGAGATTGTTTTAATATACGCCGCCAAATACACTTATTTTTCAAATAAAAGTGTACACTTGCTTTCTGAGATTTTTTCAAGCTCAGAGAAGTTTTATAACGAAGGTTTTATAGACGCAAAAGATCAACATGATTTACTTGTTTTACTAAGTAAATTTAATGCTTCAACACCTGAGTTTAAGATTAAAAATGTAAACACTTTTTTTGAAGGCCTGATCACTATAAATTATTTTTTAGTCGAACTTAAGTAGGTATGTTTTTGACCCAACTGAGCCAAAGACCTAATAGAGGGCAAAAACTCTATGGGGTTGACTGGTATTTTATTTTTTAAAAGTTCAAAGTGCAAGTGTACCCCTGAGGCACGCCCTGTGCGGCCCATTTTACCAATCAACTGACCCTGTGTAAGCTCTTGGCCTGTCCTAATGTGTATATTATTTAAATGAGCATAAAGTGTAGACCAAGCTTTTGTGTGCTGAATGAGTACCATTTTGCCGTAGCCTCTAAACCGGCTGCCGGCATATATTACAACGCCTTTTTCCACAGTGATTATTTTAGTTTTAAACGGGCCAGAGAGGTCAATGCCATCGTGAGCTGGGTTTTTAGGGGGTGCAAATTTTTGTGTTAAACGAGCCGAATCAAGAGGCCAAATAGGGTTAAAGTGCAACGATAAACCAGAGCCCTCAGTTTTATAATTTTTTAAAAAAGGTTTTGGGTCGCGCCAGGCCCCTTTAAAGGGGGTCGTGCACGAGATTAAGAGTAAAAATAATAGGTTTATTAACATAGTTTTCACTTTTTTAGTTTAGTACTAAATATAAAACATATAAAGTCGTGATTTTTTTTGAGCTGAGTACTCTACTTATAAATAGGGTACTTTTGGCATAAAGTTTTGACCTCTTCTTTAATGTTACATAATACTTCTTCGGAGTTTATATTTGTAATCACTTTTTTTATCCAAGCCCCAATGGTCTTCATTTCATCAACACCCATGCCTCTTGTAGTAAGGGCAGGGGTTCCGATCCGTATGCCACTTGTAACAAAGGGGCTCCTTGTTTCGTTGGGGACGGTGTTTTTGTTCACTGTAATACCGGCCCTATCCAGTGCATTTTCGGCCTCTTTGCCGGTGATGTTTTGAGCCGTAAGGTCAATTAATAGTAAATGGTTATCTGTGCCGCCGGTCACAAGTTGAAGGTCTAAGTCCATAAGAGTATCACCAAGTGCTTTAGCGTTTGTGACCACTTGTTGAGCGTAGGTTTTAAACTCAGGCCTTAAGGCCTCGCCAAAAGCTACGGCTTTCGCCCCGATGGCGTGCTCTAGCGGGCCCCCTTGTATGCCAGGGAATATTTTAGAGTTTACCTTTTTAGCATGCTCTTCTTTACAAAGTATAAGGCCCCCACGAGGCCCTCTAAGAGTTTTATGAGTTGTTGTCGTCACAAAGTCGGCATAGGGCACAGGGGACGGATGCTGGCCCCCTGCAACGAGCCCTGCAAAGTGAGCCATATCTACAAGTAAAAAAGCCCCTACAGAGTCTGCGATTTCTTTAAATTTTGAAAAGTCTAATGTTCTAGGGTAGGCGCTATAGCCTGCAATAATCATTTTAGGTTTATGTTTTTGGGCTTGCTCGTAAATAGTATCGTAGTTGATTCTATGAGTATTGGCGTCTAAACCATAGCTAACGGCATTAAATAATAGACCACTAAAATTTACAGGGGACCCGTGAGTTAAATGCCCCCCGTGAGAGAGGTCCATCCCTAATACCGTTTCGCCAGGCTTTAAGGCGGCGAGGTACACGGCCATATTAGCCTGACTCCCCGAATGAGGCTGTACATTTACGTGTTCGGCATTAAATAATTTTTTTGCGCGATCTATGGCCAACTGCTCTATTTCATCGACAAACTCACAGCCTCCATAATATCTTTTACCCGGGTAACCTTCAGCATATTTATTTGTAAGTATAGACCCTTGGACTTCCATCACTTGCTTTGAGGCATAGTTTTCAGAGGCGATCATCTCTAACCCGTACTCTTGCCTGTAGAGTTCTTTTGTTAAAGAACTTTTAACTTCTATGTCAGTTAAGTGTTCGTAGTTCATATGGACCTCTTTTTAAGTAGTCACCCAAATAAAAGGGTTTTTGATTTTTTTAACTTAATATCTAAAAAAATAAATTTGTATTGTTATAAATAATTAACTTCATAAACGTAACATAATTCTTTGCATTCAAAGATCTATAGAGTTTTCTAACAAAGACACTCTTCTCTCATGTCGACCCCCTTCAAAAGGTGTTAATAAAAAGGTTTCAACAATCTGTAAATTATCGGCTTCTGGTGTTATTCGAGCCCCTAAACAAAGAACATTCGCATTGTTGTGTTGACGGGTCAATTGAGCCATTTCTGCTTGAGTACACAGAGCCGCCCTAATTAACGGGTACCTATTGGCCCTAATACTCATACCAATGCCTGTACCACATATAAGTAGCCCTAGGCTGTCTTTTTTACTTAAAACACTTTTACATAACTTGTCTGCAAAGTCTGGGTAGTCGACGCTTTCAGTGGTTTGTGGCCCTAAATCAACCCAGTTATAATTTTTAAATTGGGCTTGAATGTGTTTTTTTAACTCGACCCCGGCATGGTCTGAGGCAATGTAAACAGTTGGACTCATAAAAGACCCCTTTTATTAAATTTTAGAAAATATCAAACACGCATTCGTGCCACCAAAACCAAAACTATTATTTAAAGCATGCTTTATAGGGGCTTCTTTAGCTACGTTGGGTACAAAATCAAGTTTAAAACTCCCGTCGAGGTGCTCTAAATTTATAGTTGGTGGGACTTTGTTTGTGTAAAGACTCATAATTGAAAAAACACTCTCAATGGCCCCCGCAGCACCTAACGTGTGGCCCGTCATGCTTTTAGTACTGCTCACTAGGAGTTTATTATTGTGAACTCCTAAAGTAGCCTCTATAGACCGGGCCTCAATGGTATCACCCGTGGGGGTACTGGTCCCATGGGCATTTACGTAATCAATATCTTCAGGGTTAAGTCCGGCATCATCAAGGCACATTTTCATAGCGAGCTTTGCCCCTGCGCCATCTTCAGGGGGGCTTGTGACATGATAAGCATCCGAAGAAAGCCCATACCCTGAGAGTTCAGCATAAATAGTCGCCCCTCTTTTTTTAGCATGTTCGAAGTCTTCTAATATTAATGTTGCTGCCCCTTCACTGAGCACAAAGCCATCTCTGTCTTTATCCCAGGGTCGACTGGCTAAATGAGGGTCGTTATTTCTTGTAGAGAGGGCCTTCATGTTTTGAAAACCAGCCATAGCTAAAGAGCATATTGTAGACTCGGCCCCGCCAGCCACCATAACATCACAATGGCCGTTTCTGATAAATTGGGCTGCATCACCGAGCGAATGGCTCCCCGAAGCACAAGCACTTGTCACCGTATAATTAGGGCCCATAAGCCCATATTTAATACTAATTTGCCCCGAAGCTAAGTTTGCAATTATTTTAGGTATATAAAAAGGGGATACACGGCTTGGGCCACGATTTTTAATGAGGCTTGCGGTCTCCTGTGTGTCGGGTAGGCCACCCATGCCAACGCCAATAATAACCCCTGTGCGAGTTTTTAATGCGTCGGTAAATTCGACACCACTGTCTTCTAGGGCCATTTGAGTCGCTGCTAGTGATAAATGAATAAAGCGGCTCATTTTTTTTTGTTCTTTTTTAGGGATGTACTCATCAGGGTTAAACCCTGAGACCTCTCCGGCTATTTGTACATTTAACGAGCTAGGGTCAAAGAGAGTGATTTTGTTTATACCCGATATACCGTTAAGAGCATTCTCCCACGAAGTTTTCACGTTAAGTCCAAGGGGCGTTACGGCCCCTAATCCTGTAACTACAACTCTTCGCTGTTTGTTGGGCATTGATCTCTCAAATACATGACTCATATAAAATTAAGACTTACCTTTTTCTTTCAGGTAGTTGGTCACATCGGTCACTGTTTTAAGCTTTTCAGCGTCCTCATCGGGGATTTCAACTTCGAATTCTTCTTCCATGGCCATTACGAGCTCAACTATGTCTAAACTATCAGCACCTAAATCATCAGCAAATGAGGCCTCTGGTGTAATGCGGTCAGATTCTACTCCTAGCTGCTCTTCAATTATTTTTTTGATTTTCTCGTCCATTGTTCCTCCGAAAAATAGTTAACCTATATTATTTAATTATTCTCTTGTGTCAAAGACCAATACTACATAAATAAGCCACCGTTAATACTTATTGTTTGTCCGGTCATATATTTAGATTTGTTGCTGAGCAAAAAGCTTACAGCTTGTGCAATATCAAGTACTTCACCGAGCTGCTTCATAGGTATTTGAGCAAATATTTCTTGTTTTTGTTCGGGGGTTAAAATATCTGTCATTTCAGTTTCTATAAAGCCTGGGGCCACACAATTTAAACGAATGTTCCGACTTGCGACCTCTTGCGCCACACTCTTTGTAAAGGCCTCTATGCCAGCCTTACTGGCCGCATAGTTGGCTTGCCCCGCATTGCCCGTTTGTCCTATAACGCTTGTGATGTTCACAATCGAGCCCGCTTTTGCCTTAAGCATAGGTCTTAGGGCCGCTTTTGTGCATAAAAAGGTGCCGTTTAAGTTAGTATTGATAACTTTTTTAAACTCATCCGACTTCATTCGAAGTAAAATTTGATCCGATGTGATCCCGGCATTATTAACAAGGCCATCTATTGTGCCAAAGGTATTAAAAATAGTTTTAAAAGCCTCATTCACTGAGGACTCATCTTCAAGTTTTAACTGTACACTTAAATGGTCCTCGCCCTTTAGTTTTGATAATACAGCTTCGGCACTGTCAGGCCTTGATGAATAAGTAATACAAACCCTGGCCCCCTCATCAGCTAGGTGAGTTGCTATACCAGCCCCGATCCCTCGACTTCCACCTGTAATGACGTAGGACTTGCCTTGATGTGAGTTCATAAAACCTCTTTTATTATTGTTTAGCCCAGTCGGACTCTATTATTTTTAAATCTTCTAGGCTATTTAGACCAAATACTTTAATGTTTGGATTAATCTTTTTAACAAGCCCCGTTAGGACCTTTCCGGCCCCCACCTCAATGGCTTTTTTAACTTTAAAAGTAGGCTCAAAACTTTGAACACACTCCACCCACCTTACTGAAGATGAGATTTGCCGAATCAGCTGCTCTCGGCACTCGCTCACATCACTCGCAACGGTGGCACTAAAGTTTTGCACCACTGGAACAGTCGAGGGGGTAAAAGAAGTGTCTTCAAGTAAAAGACGCATTTTTTCTTCAGCAGGGGACATTAAAGAACAATGAAAAGGGGCAGAAACTTTAAGGGGTATAAACTTACACCGCCTCACTTTGTTTTCCCCTTCGGGGAGGTGAGTGAAAACACTACTTGTGTAGTTTTTAATCAACCAGTCGATGGCTTTTTTATGTCCACTTAAAACAATTTGCCCGGGGGCATTGAAATTAGCAGCCTCTACAACAAGCTGTGTGTTTTGTTGAACCCATGCACATAAAGTTTTGACCTGGGTCGGGGTCAGGCCCATGGCCGCCACCATGCCCCCTTCGCCTTCAGGCACCGCTTGTTGCATATACTGACCACGGTTTCGTACTAATTTAATAGCCTCTTCAAAGCCTATGGTTTCAGCAGCAACAAGGGCCGCGTATTCGCCAATAGAGTGACCCGATAAAACACTCAGCTCTGAAATGTCTGTGACCTGCTTTAATGTTAAGTAAGAGGCTATAGATACCAGCAATATGGCCGGCTGAGTGTTTTCAGTTAACGAAAGTTCTTGTTCTGAGGATTGAAATAATAATTTTTTAAAATCTTGCTTGAGAAGATCACTGGATTGTTCAAATAATAACTTAACTTGCGGAAAGTTATTGTATAAAAACTCCCCCATGCCTATATGTTGACTGCCTTGACCAGGGAACAAAAGCGCGCGCATCTAATACCTCAACAGTAAACTGCCGCTTGTTAGCCCGCCCCCGAAAGCGGCCAGTAAAATATTTTGACCTCTTTTTATACGACCATCTTTAACGGCACGGTCAAAAGCAATGGGTATTGTCGCCGCAGAGGTATTGCCAACATCTTCAATTTCTATAATCACTTTTTCACTAGGAAAGTTAATGTACTTTGCCACCGATTCAATGATCCTAATATTAGCTTGGTGAGGTATAAACCAAGAAACATCCTCATAGCTCATGTTATTAGCCTCAAGAGTTTCTTTAGCCGCTCGGCCCATTGTTCGTACAGCCTGTTTAAAAATCTCTCGACCATTCATTTTTACTGTGTGTAGGTTGTCACTAATAGTTTTGGCTGTGGGGGGCATTGCGGACCCTCCTGCGGGTAAAGCGAGTAAGTCTCCATATTTGCCCTCAGCATGGCACTGGTGAGAGTAAATAAGGGAGTCTTCATCTTCTTCGGCGCGGCTCAGTATAGCGGCACCGGAACCATCCCCAAATAAAATACAAGTCTGTCTTTCATTGTAGTCGACAAAAGGGTGCAACACCTCGGCCCCAACACATAAAATATTTTTATAATGACCGGTTTGAATAAATTGGTTCGCAATAGCAAGGGCATAAATAAACCCCGAACAGGCCGCCGACATATCCATGGCCATACAGTTTTTAGCGCCGAGTTTTTGTTGTAAAATGCAGGCTGTGCTGGGCATCATATGGTCTGGGGTTACAGTGGGTAGTAAAATTAGATCTATATCTTTAGGGTCAAGCCCTGCATCATCTAAGGCTCTTTTAGAAGACTCATAAGCCAGGTCACTTGTGCAGACCCCTTCACCGGCAATATGGCGAGACCTAATACCAGTGCGCTCGGTGATCCAAGCATCATTGGTGTCGACCAACTTTTCCAGATCTTTATTTGTTAACAGTTTTTCTGGTAAGTAAGAACCTGTTCCAGATATTTTGGCTCTATAAAATGAGTGGCCCATAGCCCCCCCTTTATAACTTAGAAGTTAATCAAGTGGTGAGAACACTAAGCTTACTCAGCAGAAGGAGATATTTCACGGCCCTTATAGTAACCACATGAACTACACACTGTGTGCGGTAGAGATAATGAACCACAGTTTTTGCAGTTATTTGTAGTGGGTTTTTGTAATGCCGTATGGGCTCTTCTCATGCCCCGTCTTGAACGCGAAATTTTACTCTTTGGACTTGCCATTTTGTCACCTCAGGTTATTTAATTTCAAGGTCGTCAAAATATAGTAATCTTGACAAAAATCAAGAATTTAATTTAATGTTTCCTAATATTTTAAAAGGCTTATGGGTATTAGAGCCCTCAACGCTCACAGGGCGCTCTGTAGAGATAAGCCCTTTATTTTGAGCCTCCGTGAAATTAGAGCAAGATGTGTAGCAACTCTCACTGCCTAAAGCTTGGTAGGGGGTGTTGATAGCAATCTGCTCATGAAGGTATTCGCCGATATCAAACATATTTGACTCTATGGTATGGCAGTACACCTCACTGCTGTTATCTGAGGAGTAATTTTGCCGAGACTGGCTCCCATTTGTGTAAACAGTAGAGTCATCTATAATTAATAGCTCATAAAATTCAACCATTAAGGGCTTATCCACATCAACGCCACAGCGGCTACAGGGCAGGTCTAGGGTCGTTTTAAGGGTCCCTCTCACCTCGTAGGCATTGCCTAGGTGTTTAATCGTTAACTCGACCTTATACTCATGAGAGCCAATAAGCTCTGCGAGAACCTCATTTAACTCACCCGAGCGGTGATTATAGCAAAAAAGCTGACCGTCTTTATTGAGCTCAGAGAGGTTAAATACTTTGTCAGATCTATATTTTGTTTCCATACAGGAGGGTTTAGGACATTACGCGTTAAAAATCAACCCCTCATGGCAAGTTTTAATGATGCTAGCACTTGATTTTAGGCTCAACTCACTTGAGGCAGCCCCGACATTAATTAAGCTGGGGTGACAACTTGCCTCCAAAAAATATGCCTGGCACCTGAGCTATGTCTAATACTTATACAAGCCGAGGTCGATTAAGGGCTCCGTAGACATAGTGTACACCTATTTAAGGTCTAACTCATTGAAATTACATAGGCTTATTGCGGCACAGCTGTTGCTCTTATATGAGATAAGATAGATCAAGGAGATTCAAAATGAAAGCATTTGTGATATTAACTCTAGCCTTCACATTTACAGGCATAGCCTCTGCTAGGACCGATATTGATTTTAACTCAATGATAAATAGCGGCTTTAAAAAGCAAAAATCTTTAGTCATCAACACGAAAGCTCTTGCCGAAGGGGTCGAGCATAATACTGAAGAGGGTGAAATATTAAATTTTGTGGCCAATGAAGTAAAACTGAATAAAGCCTCCAAAGTGGTCTATAAAAATAAAAGGGCAAGGCTTAAAAGCTATTAAGTCTAATTTCTAATTCAAATAAGTGGGCTTAAAAGGTAATATTTTAATACCTTGCCGGCTCATTGCCATGTAACCTCTATAAATTATAATAAATCGAGTGTTTGAGTGCAAAAAGGAGCCTTTTAGGTATGTCTTTATATTGGTTTAAAGCCTTTCATCTTATTGCAATGGTGGCCTGGTTTGCTGGGATGTTTTATATGTTTCGGTTATTTGTTTATCACACCGAAAACGTAGGCAAAAAAGATGTTGTTGAAGTCCTGATGGTGATGCAAAGGCGTCTTTATAAAGCCATCACTCTGCCCGCTATGTTAATCACATTGTTTTTTGGTTTTGGGATGCTTGTTTTACAACCTGAATATTTAGACTTTACATGGATGACTCTTAAGCTGTTAGGGGTTGCTGGTTTAGTGACTTATACATTTTACTTAAACTATGTGCGAAAGCGTTTTTCTAGGGGGGATGTTTACTTGACCTCTAAGCAGTGTCGCTTTCGTAATGAAATACCAACTCCTCTGTTGGTAGTTATCGTAATACTGGCCTCAATCAGACCTTTTTGAATATAACAACTAGACTATGGTACTAATGCGGCCTGTCCAAAAGTTTGGCGCGTTGCACTTAAGCCTTAAACATGGGTTAATTGTTTTAATTTAACATTGAGTACAAGGAGGTCGCAATGTGTAAGCTTATTTTAGGAGCACTATTTTTAACCCTATCAACGCCTGTATTTGCAGGTAATTATATTGTTAAATATAAAGCGGGGGCCATATTGAGCCTCTCAACAATGGATGATGTTCAACTCATGGATCAACACCCTCCGGGT
The DNA here is from genome assembly GCA_030591685.1 of Pseudobdellovibrionaceae bacterium. GTDB lineage: Bacteria > Bdellovibrionota > Bdellovibrionia > Bdellovibrionales > UBA1609 > JAUVAX01. The sequence goes on from JAUVAX010000026.1 coordinate 16,542, forward strand.
CGAATTATGAAGGTCTCGATTAGTCAAAAAAATGAGCCCCAGACATTAAAGCGTCTAAAAAATCTACCTCAAGTTGAGTACGTAGTTAAAGATTTTAAACTTAAAGCCTTCAGAGCTCCTCTTTCAAACGCAAAGCTTAAGGAGCAATGGGCCATCGCTAAAGTTAACGCTGAAAAGGCTTGGTCTTTAGCCGGCAATAAGGGGTCAAAAAATATAGTTGTCGCTGTGATCGATACAGGGGTGGACTATAACCATGAGTCTCTATCACCAAACGCTGTAAAAGGTTATGATTTTAGAGATGACGACAGTGACCCTATGGACAAGACTGGGGCCAGAAACCCAGGTCACGGCACACATTGTGCTGGGATTGTCGGCGCTACCGGATTTATAGATGGTGGAACAATTGGGATAGCCCCAAATATTTCTATTATGCCCATACGTTTTTTAGGTGCTGATGGTAGTGGGGATTTAGCCGGTGGTATTAAGTCTATTGATTATGCCATAGAAAAGGGTGTGGATGTTATTTCAGCCAGTTGGGGAGCCTCTGTCCCTAAGGCTCAAGCAAAGCCACTGATTGAGGCAGTTCAAAGAGCCAGCGATGCCGGGATTATTTTTGTAGCGGCGGCAGCTAATGATGGTAAAAATAATGATAAAACGGATGTCTTTCCGGCAAATGCAGAGTTTGAAAACACAATAACTGTTGCTGCCAGCGGCCCACAAGATGAAAAACCAAGTTGGTCTAACTATGGGCGCATGACGGTTCATCTCGCTGCACCTGGCTTAAACATCATGAGCACATTACCTAAAGATAAATACTCAAATCTTTCAGGTACAAGCATGGCCACACCTCTTGTTTCAGGCTTAGTGGCATTACTCAAATCACAAGACCCTAGTTTAACAGGCAAACAAATTAGAGCGCTCTTACAGTCAACAGGTACACAGGTTAAAATTGAAACCGCCTGCAATTGCCGGGTCGATGCTGGACAAGCCATGAAGTCACTTTTAAACAAAGACCTCATTATAGCCCCTGCAGCTTTTACAGCTAAAGTGGATGACACTAAGACCTTTGAGGTTGTAAATGCCTCAGGGACAGTGACCTATGAGTCTGAAAACCCAAGTGTGGGCACCATTGATACCCAAGGGAACTTTAAAGCCATTTCTGTGGGTGAAACTCGAATTCACGCCACAGATGCTACAGGTAGAAAGGTAAGCTCACTTCAGTTGATTATAGCTAATGCGCCCTCTGATGGCGGTGGCGGCGGAGGAGGAGGCGGTGGTGATGGCTCCTGCCCCTTAGATCCCGCTCTTTGTGACATTGCTTGTGGCATCTCACCAGAGCTTCCGTGGTGCACAAACAAGTAATTAAATCACTGTATATATTTTGATATAAAAGGCCCCTTTATTTGGGGCTTTTTTTTTGGGCTAAAGAAAGACACTCAGAAAAAGCAGAGGCATATATTTTAAGTAGGGCTAAAGGGTATAAATATAAATCTTACCATGCTTCATTATTAAAGGCATAAACACAGCCTTTCGCTGAATAAAGCTAATACTTAAATTAGAGTGAGGTTCAATATAAACCTTTGATTTTAACTTTATTTCTCCGTGAGCAAATCGTTTAGTCGCTCTTCGGTGCACCATCCCTAACAGAGCTCTTGCTAAAATTTTAGGGGTTAAATTACCGGGTTCACTGCCTAAAGCGTTGTATAGGTGAGAGAGTGTCTCCGCCTCAAAGCTCATCACAAACTCTGACCGGTAACCTGTGGCCTCGACTTCAAAAAGTATGTTAATTGCTCCAATAAAATCAGAGTTCATAGGTTTAGCTTCAGGAGGACCCACTTGTACAAGAGAATTTGAAAGTTTTTTATAAATATTTTTTGTGGTATCAATAAACACCTCAAAGCAGGTGGCTGATAGATATTGATCAGTACTTTTAAGTTTTAATTCAGCGCCAATAAGTTCCATAAGGTTTGAAAAATCAATCGGATGGTGCGCAACATTGACATTACTTTTTAAAGTGGTCAAGGTGTCGTCGGCCTCTTGTTGTAGAAATACTATGGGGGTTTTATTATTATTACCCGTATGACTAAGATTGCTTAAAAAATTCAAAACACCCTTTTCTTTTAAACATTTTTGCTCAGCAATTATATAATCAAAGTTTTGATTATTAAGTTTTTTTATGGTGTCTAATGAAGTATATGAATCTACAATGTTAACACTACTAGAGAAATAACTGTGAGCATAATGTGAAAAAATACTTCCAAGGTCCTTACCCTCGGATAAAACGAGAATAGCCTTTCGATTTGATACAACCCTCTCCATTTTAAGAAACCTTCCCACATAAGATTAGTACTTAGAATAATTCTCACGGGAACTTAACACAATTTATAACTCTTTATGTGTATCATATTGAGGCATTTAAACGGTTATTTAACATAAAATTAATGTAAGGGCTTTTTAAAAAACATATAAGTAAAGATGTCCAAAGGCTGACTTTAGGGAAATACAAATGCCCTTTTTACCTTTAAGGTCATTTAAAACAGTATCGTTGGTGGGTACTATTAATATTGACCCAAGACTCTCTTTAAAAAGGGTCTCGAAATGTGATTGAAGATTGCTGAAAATTATTTTAGTGGCAGCCTTCCCAACAATTAATGTAGAAAACTGATTACGCTGCCCTATCGACTCTGAGAGTTTTTCAAGTAATGAGCTCTCGTACATAAAAATAAAATTCGTACTCTTTTCATGAGTCTTGTTACTATATATTATCCCTGATTTACCCTTTAGGCTTTCTCCCTCAGGTTTTAAAATAGGGTTTTGCAAATCGGTAGGCTCAAACAAAACCTTAGATAAAAAACTGTTAGCAGATCGTGCAATGTCCTCAGAAAATTTAGACACACGGTACTGTTCAATGCCCTCTAAACCCAGTTGCTTGGAAAGCAAATCTATAAGTTTAAAATAATTTACAGGGCGAACTGCGTTATGTACATTTTTATTTTTGGCTAAGCGGGGAGCACAGCTAGCCCCTTCGTTACTAATAAAAATAAAACTAGAGTCTTTACTTTTAGGTAAGGCTTGAAGTTCAAAAACAAGCTTTGAGGGGGAAAAACCCTCAGCATCTCCGTCGGCTATGACAACGTGAAATTTTTGAATTCCAGCTTTTTTAATGGCTGAGTCCTGGCCAGGGGCGTGTATAGTTCTTGCTAGAGAGCCAAAGGCCTTAGCGATAAAGTAATCAATCAACTCTCTTTCTTTAGAGTCACTGACTGTAACTAAGATATTTTTCATATGTGTCTCTGTATAATACAAACTACATACCCTTCTGCAAACGTTCCATAAAAAACAAGTCTTTAGATTTTAACCCAATAAGTATTCATAAGCAATAAATCTTAAAGTTCACCCCGAAATGAAACTTGTTTTATCAAAAAGAAACATTAAATAAGTCACTATTAGACAATTAAAGAATCAATCGTCTTAGCTCTGTTTGTGAGTACAGATAGTCCGCATATATCATTGTGTTTGTAACGTTTCTGTGGCCTAGAGCTACTTGTAAAAGTCGTAGGTCTTTAGTTTTTTTATAAAGGCGAATGGCAAAAGTATGCCTTAAACTATGAAACTTTTTATGAACAGGCCTATAGAGGTGCCAAACCTGAACAAGTCGAGAGTAGGATATAGGGAACATTAACCCTGAACATTTTTGAGGATCCAAAGAGCCCTTGAGCTGCAAAACGTGTTTAAATAACCATGAGGGCAGGGGGATTTCGCGATCATCACTGCCCTTGATCCCTCTTATATAGAGGCTCTCGTCGTACTCGTTAACGTCTTCGAGCCTGATATTAAGTAGCTCTGTAGCGCGCCCACCGGTGAGGAGTGCTAAATAAATCAAAACACAGTTTCTTTGATCTTGGTCAATAAAGCTGTCTAGTATATAGCAAAGCCTATCGTGCTCAGGCTCAACAAGGTATTTAGTTTTGTTTAATTGATACCTTTGTTGCCTCATAGGATTTCACCAATTTTTATACGCCGCGTATACCAGCCGAGTGGTGTGAAATAAAAGATAAAACCCTCACTTTGACAAAGTTCATTAGTATAAAACTTGGCTACCAATTTTAAATAATTAAATAGCTTAATTATTTAGTGTACTTAGCACTACAACTTATAACTATAAGCTATAGCCTATTTTGATTTTAGGCATATGTCACCATGCATTTAATTTAATTCAATAAATCTAAATACTTAACTTGCCGCGTCTGATTTGGCGGATGCCTTAAATATACATATCACAACTATAAATATTGTGAAACACTGTATCAAGTTGTGTTACGCAGCATGCAAGCAAGGTCGGGGTTTAATTATTTATATAAACCCTCATCACCGACAAGCAGGGGGACAAAATAGAAACCATTAAACCTAGAAAAGCCCATCTCTCAAAATATCAAAGGGGCGCATTACTTGATGCTCTTGATAATGCGAACCTTAACCAAGCACAAAACACCCCCCCTATAGCGCCTGATAGAGCACCAAAAAGTGCTTTAGGGCTTAAGTACGAAGCTGAGGTTCAGATTATTACTGCAAAGCTAGGGGACTTAGAGCAAATCCGTACTAAACTAGGTGTTTCACGGCGTAAAATCTCACAATTACTTATGGTGGACCCGTCGGCTTGGACTCGGTGGTCTAAGCAGGGCAGAGCCCCCGCACATATTTATAGATCCTTACAGTGGTATATGGCCCTTATAGATAAGGACTCTGCCTGGCACCCACAAAACACGTTTAACACTCTTTCACGCTCATCTATTAACAATGAACTTTTGGTCATGAAAAAAACCATCCAACAACTACAACAAAACCTTAAAGCGCAAAAACACACCAAATGGCCCCAAGCTTTAAGTTACTTTTTGGTTCTCTGTTTAGGGCTTTTAGGGGGCTTAGTTATTCAACAGCTTTAGTGCTGCCGGCTTTATTTTAAGGCTCGGGTATGAGTTTATAATTAAGTACTGTTTTTTAATAAAGTAGAGGCGCAGGATACTCGTAAAATCAGCCTTTAAGGTTTGAAATATAAAAACGAGCTCAATTGTTATTGAATAACACCAAGCACAGTCATCTCTAGTTTTTGTTTTAAGGCCACGAGTTGGGTTAAAGAGTGAGAGTTCAGATGGGGCTCAAGCATATAGAGTGTTTTTAATAATTCGGTCGCCTCGCTGAGGTTAAGGGGGCGATTTTTTGTTTCGCCAATTGCGGGGGCATAGAAGTTTCTGCTTTTACTCCAAAAAGTATGATTTAAATAATAATAATTTTCAATCGCTACCTTTTTGTAGAGGTCATTATTAAGATATTCAGAAAGCCTTAGTAGGGCCTGCATGGTCAATAACTGACTTTGCAGTGTTTTTACCGGTGCCCGTAGTACCTGTTTGGTTTCTAAATTAAAGCCCGCGTAAAATCCCTCGCCATTTAGGTAAAGTTTATTTGTTAAAAAATTACCCATAGCTATAGAGAGAGCCCTTAAAGAGGCCTTGGCACTTAAAATCTCATCAAGGGCACTCGCTTGATTTGTTGTTAAGCTCGCGCCTGAAGCCTTTGTCGTAGGAGGGTTTAGTAAAAAGGAGGTTGTGTTTTCGACCCCCTCTATAGACTCAAGAAACTCCAATAGGCTTAGTAAAAAGAGGCTTGTGTCCTCTGTGTTAACGTTTAAAACCCTTTCAGAGTTAACTATGTCTACAACCCCGGCCATGGCCGCCGGGTGAGAAAGTGTGGAGTTTTTATTACTCCAATGCCAATCGCCATCAAGGTTAATTAAAAATACCGGCGAGCCCGACTTATTTAAATTTTTAAATATACTTAAATTATTTACAAGCGCTATGGTGTATGAAATGTCTTTAGGGAAGATGCTTTTGTTAAGGCTCTCTTTTGGCAGTTTTGTAAGTAACATATCAGCTGTTTTCGTTTCTAGGGTAGAGTTAAAAATATTATTCTCCCAATCTTTTAAAAACTGAGTAAACAGAGCCACGCCTTTGACTAATTTAGCCTGCGATCGAACTGTGGCGGTGGGTATGATTAAGGCCGGTTTAAATATTTCAAATCCGCTTTTAACCATAAAGGTATCGGGCATAAAAAAGGGCACATTACTTTCATTAAGAGCGTCTAAGCTGCTGTGCGTGATTTTGTTATGACTTTTAAAGATGGAGTACGAAGGGTAAGGCGTTTTGTCGGCCTGTTTATAACCTATCATTGGAAGAAGCTTATTGATCTGCGAAAATAACTCCACCTCAATGTCAGCATTGCTTTTAGGGGTTTCATTTTTTAAATCAAAAGCGGTGAGAGCTAAAGAGCCCCCTATAACAGCTGATGACGTTGTTACGATGGACTTGTCAATAGACGGCGGGGCTGTAGACTTACGGATTGACTCTATCGCCGGAAACAACTCTTTATTAAACCCCTCTTTAGACCACTGGCGGGCGCCATTTGTGATATAATTTGAATAGTCATTTTTTACTAGCGCGATTTCTGCGCGAAGAGCTGTCATCTCTATTTCTATTTGATCATATAATAAAAGCGGAACTTCTTTAAAAAAAGCAGCGGCTTTTTGTGAAACTTCGTTTTTTACATAGTCAGAAGCAGAGATGTTCACGGCCACTGCCAACTGCGTGAGTCCATAATCATGTAACTCAGGCATTACAAATAGTCTTTTTGCTGTCTCTAAAAAGGGGTTAAAGCATATAGTTTTTTGTAGGCACTCTAGGCCCCCATCGCTTGTTTTAGATAAATAATTGTATAGCTCTGGAGAGACCTTTTTAAAAGTGGCCCTCCTTTTAGTGTCATCCATTTGAGCCCATAATAATATTAAGGTTTTCAAAGCCTTTCCAGCTCCCTCATGGCTAATATCAATAGAAGCACCGATCTCCTCGGCCTGTGCTAATATGCCTGTATACTCTTCATTAAGCACAATGTTTGCAGATGAAATAATTTGCTTTACGATGATCACTATTTGAGAAAACTGCTCTTCCTTGTAAAGCTCTTCTGACTGTTCTTTGGCGGCGAACATCAGACTTTGAGTTTTTTGCTCAATAGAGTTTATTATAGACTCACTAATATTGACGTCAATTCTATGATTATGCATTTTTAAATCAAACCATGTGATTAAATACTCAAACTTCTTCAGTGTCTCTGCTAAAGTGTTACTGGAGTCGGGCCATGGGAAGTTCTCATCTAAATGCTCTGTTAAAATATGTTTGAGTTTACTTAATTGTTTTTCAAGATGTTTGTCTAATAATGTGATAGATTTTATGGCTTCTTCTTCGGATTGGCCAATGAAGGCCGAAAGATAAGGGCTGTTTTCAAAGTTAAATATTGAGTAGTTATTAGAATTATTGTAGAAATCATTTTTTAATTTTCTCCCGGTATTTAAATACGTTTTATTTTTTGTTAAATCATAGAGTGTAAATAAATTTATAGTTAAATCAAAATAGGTGTCTGTATCCGACAAAGGGGTTTTGTTTTGAATTTCTAGGCTAATATCTTTTAATGACTCTAAATCTAAAACTTGATCCTTTAAGGTCGTGTTGTCAAAAAGACTGACCTTTTCAAAATCATTTGATGGGACTTGAGGTTTGCACGAAACAGTAACACTTAAAAATAGTGCCGCAAGTAATAAGTATTTAATTTTATATCTGTGCATGCGTAGTCCTTTAAAAAAACATCATTAACCAAAGAGAATAATTAATATTTTTTGCCGTATTAATACCTGTAATTACATTAGAAGCTGAAAACCAAACAGTCATGGGTAAGAGTGCTTGTTTTTTAAAGTAAGCCTCTACGGTGCTGTATGAGATCTCCATGTCGACCCCGCTGGACTCTCTATTTGTGCCTTCTGTTAAAAAACTGTAGTCACTTATGGGTCCGTTTGTATGCCTGTCTTTTCGTTTGTTGATGTACTCATATCCAAAGCCTAAGGAGAACTTGTTTGATATTTTCTTTGCAATACTTAAATTTAATGTAAGTTGCTCGCCTCCAAGTACTGTAAGCACCTGTTTTGTTTCTGGCCCTGGTAAAAAATCGGATTCATCCGCCGGAATGCGTACTGCTTTTTTTGTTGGAAATATTAATTTATACCCCACAGCCCCTACAAACTCATATAAACTTTCTGATTTTTTTGAAAATATAAATTTCTCTTCGATGGAGGTTTCGGCAAACCCTTCTGGGTCTGTAAGGTCATCGGGGTTATCTTTAGGTCCTGTTGGTAAAGTAATGAGAGTTTTAGATGTGTATTGAGATTTTTCATCAGAGTAAAACTTATAAAGACTCGTGATTTTAAAGTCCCCCCAAATAGATTTTTTATAACTCTTTAAAGGAGCGAGTTTCTTTTCATTAAAATGTTGATTGATGGTCTCAATTCCATCAACGTCAAGCTGATCAAAGGCCGCATCGAGTTCATTTGATAAACCGTAGAGCTGACCTCTGATGTCATTAATATTAGAGCCTACGTGATCTAGATTAATCTTGTAATCGAACTGCATAAAGGGCGACGTAAATGCAAGAGTCCATTTATCTGTGATCCCACGAGCATAAACTGGGGCGTAGTAGCTCACGTTAGGGTTGATATCTATAAAGATCTTTCCTAGATGCAACTTCTCACCAAACTGGTAGGGGCCAAATTGGTTTAAAGTCGCTTGTAATGTTTCAAACTGAGGATTCATTGCAGTCAGTATTTCAGAGCTGAGTTCAATTGATTTTGCATCCTTTAACGACGTTAACTGGCCCTGACTGTTAAACTGATGAGTGAGTCCATCAATACGCCCCGTGATCAAAGATACGCTGTTGACCCCCTTAGGGAGTACAGTAGGGGATTCTAAAAAGCCATGTGACAACGGGCTTAAAACCATAAGGCTCATATATATAAGTATTTTTTTGATTAACATGACTATTTAGAAACATTACAAATTTGGTGCCATGCTGCCTGATAAGAGAGGCCCTTTTAACATGTCTCAAGGTGATAATAAGTACAGACCGGTGACAATTTTTAGCGCTTGAAAAAAGTTAAAATCGACCTCACACCACTTTAAACAAACAGTCGTTTAAGATTGCTGACGGGCTTAAGTTCTACTGACCTTTTGTCGATATATCTCATAACAAGTCAGGAGATATATTTTTGGGCCAGAAACTTAGGTTATTCATAGTTCTCGGTATATTTGGGCTTCTAGTAAGTCCATTTACGAACTGCGCCTCCTCAATTGATCAGGGCCAGGACCTGTCAGCAAACGAGCTTTGCACTACTGATTGTGAAAGCAATTCTCCGCAATTAGAAATTAAATTCCATTTGGAGTCTTATAAACTCACAGGTGACAAGAGGAGCATTGAAGTGGGAGGCTTTTGTAACGAAGGTCCTTTTTATAACTCTAATGGTTCAATTCATATTCAGTGGGGTCTTGTAATCCCTGGAGTTGGTGCTCAGCTCCAAAATAACATCGTAACCTGTGAAAATGGGTATTTCAAAATCGAAATTATACACACTGCAGACCTTACTCAGCATGGCCTTAATGTCACAATTGTTGGCACAAGCTCTAATGGAAACACCCAAGAGGCCACTCATAGTCTCAATATTTTTTAATTACTTTTTATATTCTTTTTTGAACGGACCGATGACAGCGTCCTCCATGGCCTTAAGCGCAGCTTATGATTAAGCCCCTTTAAAGCTTCTATCCACGTAGATTCATACCCAAAATGAGAGTAGGGGACTGTTATTTTGCTTAGCTGTATGTGTCTTAAAAAATTGGCCTGCATTTGTGGGTTGTTTTTATTTTTTAGTGTTAAGTTCACAGTCGGGTGATTATTGGCCTGAGACATATACTGGCTCCCCTCTTTGGTGAGTAAGTAATTTAAAAACTTATAGGACAAGTCTAATTTAGTTGTGGCTTCGTTAATACTAAACGTAAAAATCATTAATGTTGCCTTTTCGTCTGGTAAGAACACTTCAAAGCGATCATTGAGTTTTACAAAATCATGTCCATTTTTGATATTAGTTTGAAAAACAATATTTTTGGAGCTTTCAAGTGGAGCTTTTGGCGGAAGAAATGAAGTTTTTTTAAAAAAATGCTGGAGTGCGGTTTGAATCTTTTGAGTCTGTCCCGTTTTAACCCATTGCTTAATAACATACCCTAAACGTGTACTTAAAAAATAAATATCATCAGGTTCAGAGGAAATATATAATTTAGGTGTTAATTTTTTTTCACTCATCATTGTCTTTAAGCTGGTGGCTCTGATTTGTTTGTCTTTAACAAAAAAATCAATGTCCCACAGTACGGGCATCGCTATTTTGAAAAAATCATTGTTAAGCTGACTAAAATCAGATGAAATATTTTTACTGTTTTTGATGCGATCAAAATCAAGTTTTAATTTATATTTAGAGCTTTTAATAAAGTTAGAGTTGTATGTGGCCCCCTGTACTAAATCAAAATTATTTTTAGGATTCAATATTTTTTTTATAAGATCAAATGAGTTTTGCGCTAATGTGATATGGATTTTAATATTATGTTTAGACTCAAAATCATCAATAACCACTTGAGGTATGAAGTTTTTCTCTGTTAAAACCTTTAAGTGGCCTAAGTGTTTACTTTCATTTTTATTTTCTGTTAACTTTAAGCCCCAACCTACGCCTAACAAAAACGAGAATGGGATTAAAAAAAACAAACCCTTCCAACTATTAATCATAGCTTATTATACGGTGAAGGCCACACGTTTGAAAAGGGTTATTCCTCTAAAGTAAGAGTATCAAAGGATACATTTATAGTCGCTCCCTGTACTGGAATATAGTCGCCATAAAAAACGATACTATTGGCATCAGGGCTATAATCCCAACCTCCGGACAATGGGCCAGGGTTACTGCTAACGTTAGGTATTGACAATCCATCTACGTAAACTTGGATGGTTTCAGGCTTAGGCGTTCTTGCTAAATAAAATTGTGTTGAGAGCTGGAGTATTTGTTCTGAAATAAAATTTAAATCCGTGGCAAAATCACCACATAAGTCTCCTTTGGCTCCACCTGTTGCGTCAACAAGCTCTCCGTAGCGAACACCGATTTTTCTACCAGACCATGAGATGTTTAATAAGTCTCTGCAGGCCTCATCCCAAATTGACATGGAGTTCACATTAAACCTCTTTGTAGCCCCGCTACTTGAAGTTAAGGCTTCTAAAAACTGAAGGTAGTAATTTGTTGGTACAATATCAGCATCGTTATAAAAGCTGGGTAAATCAGGGGTAGAGCCTGTAGGCCCCCATCCATATGTGGGATGTGAGAAATCATCCTCATCGCTCACAATGATGACGGCTAAAAAACTATCGGCTCTAACAAAGCCTGCGTTAAGAGGGGACGTTAGGGCCTCTTCCATGCTCTGAAAGGCTCTCTCTAGACCGCTCCCACTGGTTCCTTGGCGCATGTTTTCCAAAAATACAGCCTCAGGGTTGGGTGTGTTTTTATCAATTATTTTAATATTCGTGTGGATATAATTACCGGTATCTGTATCTAAATGACCTTCTTTAAATTCTGAAAAATCAGCTTCATAGTCGGGAAAATAAAAACCCTTATAGGCTTCAGTCGTTGTTACTGCAATTTGGTAATCATAATCATTGGCTACAAACTTATTAATAAAACTAGTAAAGTTAGCCGCTAAGTTGTCCTGACTTGTTCCCATGGAGCCAGAGTTATCTACAACCCATAAGATATCGATTTTTGTATAAGTCTCTTCAGAACTACTTTGTATAAAAGTATTTTCTTCCGGCAATACAGAGAAAGTGGGGGTATCACTGGAGCACCCCAGTGTTAAAAAAGATATAATGCCTAAGGTTAGAAACGTACTACTTTTTAAGCCTGTCATAATTTTAACTCCCCATAAAGCTACATTTAAATAGCTTCGATAGTTAATATAAGAGCTTACATACAACAGTTAGAATTGTATCGACGTTAGTCTAGATTGCTTTAATTATCGATGGTTCTTAAAAGCTTATATAACATATTTAAATCACTTACTTATTTAGAGTGAGCCTCAATGAGACATGGCAACTTGTTGAATTTACTCATGTTTTTATGCCAAAATAATTTAAGAATACTTTTTTTGACTAAAAGTTCGTCATAAAAATTAAAATTTCAGGGCTTAATTCTACTAAAACTGACGAACTATTTTTCACATTTAAAATGGACCTCACCAATGATATCTCTCAAAAACCCATATAAACCAACAAGTGGGGTGTATTAAAAAATTCAAACGAGCGTCTATTGGTTCAATATGTCTTCATTAAGCCTCTGCGCCTCGTAGTAAATTAACAGCCAAAGCGGGCAGAGGGAGTCTTTATGTATCAGAAGTTGGAGGGGGTGAAGTTATAATTTCTTTTAAATTTGATCATAAATCAATCACGTGCCTAATATATAAGCTTTTTAATGTAATAAAATGTCATTTTATTACAAAAAAATTTAGATTTTTTTAAACCTTCAAAAGTCCTGATTTAATAATTGTTCCACGGTAGTTATAGAGTGTGTAACAGGTGTGTTTTGCTAAGTTTTTAAATATTTGTATAAATGCGCACAGCGGTAAGACTTGCCGAACTTTAATGAAAATTCGTAGCATATGTTTGTGGGGGGGCGATGTCCGACAGGAAGACGCTTTAGAGCACGGAGGCTCACATCGTCCTTTTTTTAGATTCTTACATTCTTTAAAAAGACCTTACCTTCTACAAAATAACAATCATCACATTTCAAAATAAAATCACCTTAAAAGAGAAAGGCCCGCAACGTTGGGGTCTAAGCTCTTAACTTTCTCATGACTAGTCCTCAAGAAGGCTCCTGAGCATCCAGGCCGTCTTTTCATGCTGTTGACTCCGCTTTAGTGAGCCAGTCAGCAGTAGCTTCGTCAGAGGCCTGTGTGACAACACTGTATATGCTTAATTATTAATTGTGTTTATTAAACCAAGCTTTTGAGCCCTCTGGATGGGGGGTCATTGAGTCATCACCCTCAACCCAGTTTGCGGGGCAAACATCCCCCTTTTCGGCCGTAAACTGGTAGGCCGAGAGCAGCCGAAGAGCCTCATTTACACTTCGCCCCACGGAGAGGTTATTTACAGTGGCTTGTTGAACAACATCATTATCATCAATTATAAATAACCCCCTTAAAGCCACCCCTTCTTGGGTGAGGACTTCATAATCTCTAGCTATTGTTTTATTCAGGTCAGCAAGTAGGGGGAACTTAACCTCACCAAGTCCTCCATCACTTCGATCTTGTTGAGTCCACGCTAAGTGTGAAAACACAGAGTCCACAGAGCAAGCGATGAGCTCACAGTTTTTCTCTCTAAATTTCTCAGCAGCCTCTGAAAAGGCTACAATCTCAGTAGGGCAGACAAAAGTAAAATCTAGGGGATAGAAAAACAGTATCTTCCACTTTCCTTTGAAGTCCTCAAGTTTTATATTGGTTATCTCACCATCAACAACCGCTTCTGCAGTAAAATTTGGGGCGGCGTGACCGACTAGTTTTGACATATTATTTCTCCTTTTAGTTAATTGAACCTATTACTCTTTGCATAAACGTATTTAAGGCCTCTTTTTGAGGGGCCCCCTCTTCTACCATCTTGTTGACCTCAACGGCCCCGTAGAGGTCTGAAAGTAACTCACCAATGATATCTAACTCATCAGGTTTTAGTCCGCGAGCTTGCGAAATGTGCTCGAGAACATTTATAGTTTTTGATATGTCCTCTTTACAATTTTTTTCACTATAGGCTGTGATATGTTTAATTAGGGGTAATTTCATCGACTAAGCCCTCCACTAATTCAATTTTATTTCCTTGCGCTTCCTTTATAAGCTCTCCCTGGCGAAAGGCCGCAAACGTAGGCAAATTAGTCACATTGGCTAGCTTTCGAGCTTGGGGCATTTTTTCAGCATCAACATACACAAACGTTATGTTCTCATGTTTATCTGAGAGCTTTTTAAATTTTGGTCTTATAATTCGGCAGTTGCCACACCAGGTGGCTCCATACTGAACAATAACCCTCTCTTCGCTCTTGATTATTTGTTCAAGCGTATCTTTTGTAAGTTCGATCATTTGTTTCTCCTTGCTATAACCATTATTCGACCAAATGGTTAAAATATCCAATATTGCTTTTCTATGGATTAACAGCTTTAAACTATGAGTATTTGTGGTATAGTAGTTATTGACTATGGCGTCTATAACTCAATTCGAATATATTATTGCTGTTAATAAAACCAAGCACTTTGGGCGGGCGGCTAAGCTTTGTAACGTTAGCCAGCCTTCCCTCTCAGCTCAGATACAGAAGGTCGAAGAAGAGTTAGGGATTATTATATTTGATCGCTCTAAAAAACCCGTCATAGCCACTGACAGAGGTTTAAAGGTGATCGAACAAGCTCGCCACATATTAAGAGAATATAAGGGACTGTTTAGTATCCAAGGCGAGGGTAGCGAAATTACAGGGGATTTTCAATTAGGGGTTATACCCACACTATCAGCTTATATAATCCCCTTATTTATAGAGTTGTTCTCAAAAAAATACCCAAAAGTAAATTTGACAATAAAAGAACATCAAACAGAGGAGATCATCGAAAGACTCCATAACGATGAACTTGATGGGGGGCTTTTAGTTACCCCACTCCATGAGGAGCAAATCATTGAGCGCAGCCTATTTTTAGAGCCCTTTTATGCTTTTGTTTCAGAAAATCACAAATTAGCAAATAGAAAAATAATTAAGGACTCTGAGTTGTCAGAGAGCTCCGTATGGCTTCTTAACGAAGGGCATTGTCTGAGAACCCAAGCTCTTAAGATTTGCCATTCTAAAAACAAAAATCAGGTCTTAAAAAATGTACAGTTTGAAAGCGGCAACCTTGAGACGTTAAAAAATTTAGTAAAAAAGGGGAGCGGGTATACATTTTTACCCCTTTTGGCCACACTGAACTTATCCAATAACGAAAGAAACAAACACTTACGAAAGTTTAGCAGGCCCATCCCCACTCGCGAAGTGAGCTTAGTTCATAGCCGGAGTTTTTTGAAAGAAGAAATACTCAGAGCTCTTGAGTTAGTCATTTTGGAGTCTATACCAAAAGAAATAAAATCTCTAAAAAGAGGGGGGCTTGATGTTATTGAAATTTACTGATTTTTTAAATAGGCTAGGTCTTGAAAGGAATGGGGTTTATTGTCAAACACTAAGGGTGTGATAGTATAAACAAACTTTCTAGTAACAACATTTATATTTAAAGATATAGTCTTACTAAACATATCTCATAGTAATAAAAAAATACTGAGCCATAAGGTTGTAGATGAGCATAAAAAAGCAAAAAGTTTTATTTTTCTCAGAGGCCGTTACATTAGCTCACGTTTTGTATCCTCATGAATTAGCGAAAAGTCTTGATAAAAAAAAATATGAGGTCTACTTTGCGGTCAATGATAGATATAATAAATTATTTGATTTTAAAGATTTAAAACTATGTCCACTTAATACCATATCCAATAAAGACTTTGTCGAAGCACTTAAAAACGGAACCCCTCTTTATAAAACAAAAATACTGGAACAGTATGTTAAAGAGGATATAGAGCTCATTGAAAAAATAAAACCTGACCTTATTGTTTCTGATTTTAGACTTTCACTTTGTGTCAGTGCTGTAATCAAGCGAACACCACTTGTTTCTATAGCCAGTCCTTACTGGACGCCCTATAAAACAACACCTTTTCCATTGCCAGACTTACCTATTAACAAAATCATTGGACTTAAAATAGCTATGTTACTGTACAGATTATTAAGGCCTATGTTTTTTTATTTTCATACAAGACCCTACAATTCAATTCGTAAAAAGTATGGACTAAAAGGATTTGGGGGGCGACTGCAAGAGGCTTATACTTTTGGGGACGCTGTTGTGTTCCCTGAAATTCCAGAGTTATGCCTCTTAAATGGTGCGCCTAAAAATTACTCTTTTATAGGCCCTCTCGCCGGAGATTTAAGGCTCCCTTACAATAAAGAGATTGAAGCTATACCCAAGAAGGAGGAGCTTATATATATAGCCCTCGGAAGCTCTGGAGATCAAAAAAAGCTCCCTCTTATAATAGATACACTCAAAGACCTGCCTTACACTCTTGTCGTATCTTCGACCGATAAATTAATAAATACTAAAGCGCAAAAAAATGTAGTGATCTCTGATTTTGTCAATACCAATCAAATATTGGATCGAACAAAATTAGTTATTTGCAATGGAGGAAGGGGCGGAACACAACAAGCCCTACTTTTTGGAGTGCCTGTTATTGGTATAGCCAGCAATTTAGATCAATATTTAAATATGCAAGGGGTCCTGAAAAGCGGAAGTGGTCTTCTGCTACGGTCGCAAACTCTGAACAGTTCAGAGTTACTTCAAGCCGTGCAAGGAATTCTAAAAAACAATAAATACAAAATTTCTGCTCAGAAAGCTAAAGTGAACTACAAGAATTATAAAGTCCATGAACGTTTTTCTAAAATACTTGAAAACTACTTATAGGTACATATAAAAAATAATTAAGCTACCTAAGCCCTTCTGATATATTAATTTTTATGACCTTTAGAGCCGGTAAAATAGTAGCCCCAACAGTAGAAAGGCTAATTAATAAAACAGCTTTTATCATCATTACATTATCTAATCTGATCCTTGATATAAAGCCCGAAGAAGAGTTTGGGGGCGGGGGCATGTTAATACCATTTTGATTTATAAGGTAAGTGAGTAAAAAGGTCATTATAATCCCTAATAATGACCCTAATAATGAAAAACAAATGCTTTCTATGAGAAGCATTTTAAATACCTTATTTGTGGAGTCACCAATGGCCCGCATTGTGGCGATTTCTTTAACTCGCTCATTTATACCAGCTGCAATAGTGCTATTAACAACTAAAAAAATCATTAAAAGCAGTGCCCCCTGTAAAATCCCATATTGCCGATCAAATAAAAGTACTGTTTTTCGATAAAAACTAGCCAGCATCTCCCATGGTTGAATTTCAAGATCAGAGGGTAAAATATTTTGATTAATTTGTTGGGTGACCTTTAGAGTGTCCTGAGTGTGAGTTAAAAGCCCCACAAATGAGTGAATTTGCTTTGTATTTAATAGCTTCTGTGCCGCCGAAAGAGGAAGCCTCACCCCTCGATTGTCATAAATTTTAGACGCTGAACTAAAAACCCCAACCACTTCAAAATCTAAAAGGTTCATTGCGCCTTCAGGTGAATTTACAAACATTGAGATATACTCACCAACTTTAAGGTTCATGGCTACCGCGACCCCCTCGCCAACAATAGCTTTATATTTATCTTTAGAGGTTAAATTTCGACCACTTAATATGTTTAGAATTTCTGAAATTTTTAATTCCTTATCGGGCTCAATCCCTTCACCATAAATAGGGTAGTCCGCCTCACCGTTACTTAGTAGGCCTGAAAACACCAATCGTTTTGCTAATATTTTAACCTCAGATAGCTGACTTATTGATTTAAAAAGAGTCGGGTCGGGCGACATTAAATACTCAAAAGGCCTTTGTCGACCAAGCTCGTTAAAGCCCTTTTTAAAGATTTGAAAATGACCGTACTGCGAACGAATGATGTCTTCACGAAACTGATTATAAATATCTTCAATAAACCCTGAGGCTATACTCATCCCTGCCACCCCAGTGGCAAGGGCTAAAAGAGTGAAGCCTGTTCTGATTTTACTTCTAAGTATATTTTTAAATGCTAATCGTAAAAGACTAATACTCATTTTTTCTCACTTGTAAGCCAATGCTTCTGTAATGTTTTGCCGCGAAGCCTTCCAGGCGGGCAACAAACTCGCTATAAACGTTGAAAACAGACAAATTAAAGACGACCTTATAATGATTTGAGCGGTCCACGTTAAGCCCGCTTCAAAGCCGTGGTTCATGCCTGGTGCAGGAGGCATGGGGATCCCTACTTGAGTCCCAATTTCACATATAACTATACCAACAGTTACACCAAAGATGGCACCTAAAACGCCCCACAGTAGGCCTTCGTAGACAAAGAGCTTTAAAATCTTTTGCCTTCGAAAGCCTAAGGCTAAAAGAGTGCCGATTTCTTTAGTTCTTTCAAGCACATTCATCATAAAAAGATTAGCAATGCCTAAAATAATAACTATCACCATTAAGATTCGTAATACCCCAAGCTGTTTTCCAAATAATTCGACAGTTTTGGTGTAAAATTCATTTATTTCATCCCAAGATTTATACTCTAAATTACTTATGTGACTAAAATTTTTTTTAATTTTTTTGAGTACCCTTTGAGTTTCCTTGACGTCATCTACATAAATCTGCCACTTATGAACTTTGTCTGTTAAAAAAAGATTTTGTAAAAGTTTTATCGGGGCCTTAATGGCTAAGCTGTCTTTGTCCGCATTTGGGGAGGTAAATTTATTAATAATATTGGCCTCAACAGCATTAAAACCTCCATACTTAGTTTTTCCCATGAGTACAAGGGGTTTTCCAGAGCTGGCTTCAAGGGTATTGAACAAGCCCTCCCCTAACATTACATCAAAGGTTGAATCAGTAAATAGACTAATGCCCAAAAGCCTCGGGACCTTTTTGAGTACAAGCTCCGAAAAACCGATATAATCACTGCCATATCCAACAAACGGGACCGTGACGCCGTTATATGCGACCATACCGCTGACTATTAATAAGGGTTTAACAAATATTATTTGTGGGTCTATGTTTTTTATTTTTTGGATATCGGGAGCTTCAATAAGATACTTTTGGGGGTACGCGGCCCCTTTTTGCCTATAACCGACCTGGGAGACTTCAATATGTGCCCCCCAGTTCCAAATGCCACCATCACGAGTGGCTAATAATAGCCATGACATAAATGACTCTGCTGAGATAAGTATAGCTACTGCTAACACAAGTGACGCTAAGGTTAAAAACCCTCTGCGGGAGTTCCTAAACATACTTTTAAATACAAAAGCTAAATCATTCATACTTATAAAGCCGCCTTAAAATTCGACAGATGCAGGGTCTAATTTTTTTAAATATTGATTGGTAAACATTTTTTTAGGGATTGGTTTGCGCTTCCACTTTTTGTATTCAAGTATCGAGCGATGGCCCTTTTTGGTCGCATCCGTCATTATCAGTTTAAGAGGGCGAAATCCACCAAGGATTTTTTTATAGCGTTTATACTGACAAGTCTTTATTAAACGCCCGGAAAGTGAGTAAAACAAAGCTTTTTTAGGTCGATAAGATTTTTTATCAACCCATAGCTTCACGCGGTGATATGTTACCGAGTTGTTTATAGCTTTGAGATCTAATACGTAATAACTTTTGCCTGAAAGCTTTTGTGGTTTTAAATGTTTAGCTTTATAGTCGCCGCTAAAGTTGGCCCGGGCAATATCGCCATTTGAAACCATACCTGTTAGACGTTGACTTGGAGACATCCTAATGGGTTGAGATATATTGGGCATAAAAACCCACAAATCATTGCCTCTCATTAATAACACCTGGCCCCTCTCTC
>JAUVAX010000028.1 GCA_030591685.1 Pseudobdellovibrionaceae bacterium
CCATTAATGAGGCACTTGAAAAAAAAATGATCTCAAAATCTGATATCCCGACACATAATCAAAACTACCCTGTTGTTTATAAAGACCCTTCAAATGCTGAGAATCAAAAAGATTCAGCTCACCCCGATGACGCTGAAGAAAAAGACACCTGGTACACCGAAGCTAACTTACAAGCCCTTGAAAAAGCACTGATTACAGATGTGGATTTAGAAGTTAAAGAGCAGCTTGTTACTCATCTATTAGATATTGAAACCTCAAGTGTGGTGCTCATCGGAAAGTCCGGAGTTGGGAAAAAAACACTAGTCAATAACATCGCCACTGATTTATTAAAAAACAACGTCCCCTTGCCTCTTAAGGACCATGAGGCTTACTACGTCACGGCCAGTGGACTCACTGGAGGTACAAAATTTAGAGGTGAGTTTGAAGAGCGCCTTGAAAGAATGGCTCAAATAAGCCGTGAGAAAAAAGTAATCTGGATTATTGATAACATACATACCCTTAAAAATAAGGGGACCCATGACGGTCAACCCGATGGGGCCTTTGATATGCTCTCTACACATATGAGTGATGGCACTATAAAGATCATAGGTATATCTACAAGCCATGACTATTATCACACCTTTGATGACCCTGTCATTCAGCGACTATTACCAACCGTGGCCCTTGGAGCAATGTCTGAAGATAAAATCAGACTGGCTGTAAAGAATTTTATTCAAGTAAAATACAACGCTGAAGTCTCTCAAGAGGCTCTTGAAACCCTTATAGAAACCGTAGATAAGCATGATGTTGTAAATTCAGCCCCTGCTAAGTACACAGATTTAATAAGAAAGATAATGGCTAAAAAAATCTATCAAAATTTAGAAACAACATTTAATAGCGAAGACATTGTTAAATACGCCATCAAATACTATAAGGCCGATAAACGAGAGTACGATAACAAGCAGTACAAAGAACTTTACAACACACTTAAAGTCAATTTAGACAAAAGCCTTATTGGTCAAACACATATTAAAGAGGCTTTATTAGAGTCCACGTTACATGTTTTAACAAATAGCTATGATCACTCTAAGCCAAGGTATTTTTTAATGTTTGATGGCCCTAAAGGTTTAGGTAAAACTGAGGCCGTTAAAATATTAGAACAGTCTTTTAACTATCCTGTTAAAAGAATCAGCATGGGGCAGTATAAAACAGCAAAATCAGGAGATATAGAAGACATAAAAAGACAGATATTTCAGGCTATGAATGAAAGCCCACAGTCTATTTTATTTTTTGATGAAGTGGATAAATCGCCCCTTCAAATACAAGATGGTCTACTCGATGTATTTGATAGCCGTACTTTTGATGTACGAATTGGCGATACCGCAAATCCGAGAACGGTATCTGTGGACATCTCTAAGGCCATGGTGTTTTTTGGGAGTAATGCAGGGACTGAGTACGTACTCAATAAAACCGCCACATCTAAATCTATTGGGTTTCATAAAAGTGAAGTCCCTACATCTACAGAGTTTAATTTTGAAGAGTTTAAAAATTATATAGAGCAAACGGGTAAAATCTCATCCCCTCTACTTAGTCGAATTGTAAAAGTTATCCCAGCAATCCCCCCTAGCCAAAATGAATTTAAAGGCGTACTTGATCTTCATATAAAAAGTGCCGTTAAAGAAATAGAGATTGAAAATAAAATTAAGATCTATATGTCTCAGTCCCAAAGAGAGTTGCTGCTCGATAGCTTAACTGATAAATATTATAGTGAAAGCCGAGATAACCGTGTTTTTGGGCACATTAACGATGCCATCAGGACGCCATTTGCTGAAGAGCGATTAGAGAGCTTTGATCAAGTCAGCTACGAAATGACCTCTGATGGTGAAAGATCTAAATTTACCCCCACAACCAACACCTGCCGATTTTTATTTAATTAATTTTAAGGGTTTTGTAGATAGGCTCACATATCACCCAAATCAGAGTTATAAATCAAAGGGGCCACATCAAAATATTTTTCACTTGGTACTAATATTTGAGACATTAAAATATCATTAACGTATATTTTATACTCACCAGGCTGTACTTTCATATGGTACATTCCATCGTATCCGGTCATATCGTGAAAACACTTGTCTCCACACATAGATACTTTTGCCATATTCATTGGAGCAATAACTCCTCTCAAATTCATATCGATACGCCCGCTAGCGCCTGTAATACTATAATCACCTGCATTTGCTATTAAGGGTAAAAATAGTAGTAAAACTTTAAAGATATTCTTCATAGTGACCTCCTGAGCTCTAATTGAGCAAATTATATGCCAACCATACAGTTGGTACTACATAAATTAAAAGTGTCAAGAAATCAGAGTTTTAGCCATTTTTGTCACTTATTTTGTATCTGGAGTTAGTTTTTTTGAATAATTGCTTTAATAGCGTCCATTGTTTCTCTCCAGCTATTTTCACTATTAACAATCAACTGGGTTTCATTGGCCCATTGAGGGAAGCGTTTTATGTCCTCTTTATAACAGCCCACATCTGCACCATTTGTTCTATGGCTTAGGTTTGTAGACCAACAGCCTGGAGCGGTGGACTCATAGAGGTTTTTATAAATTTTGTTGTAACCATAAATAGTGAGATCATTCATGTTTTTTGGCATTTTGTTTGTAAAAGATTTTGAGAAGGCAAGGAGATCAATATCTTGTTTTACAAAACTTCGAGATATATTCTCCTGATAAAAATGTATAATGCCAAATTTAGATGAAATGATAGTAAAGCTTTTGGCTTTATATTTTTTTTTAGGGTAGCAGTAGTTTTTTAGTACCGCAAAGTGATCACTGACATATAAGCAACTTTGAGTGGAGTAGTACCCAAAAACTTTACCACGCTCTTTGAATCTAAAATTTTCAGCGTTCATTGTGCTTAAAATATCTTTGATTAAATAGGCTTTGTTTTGAGCCCATACTGGGCTTGAGAAAATAAAAATAAAACAAAATAAAATTTTCATTTAAAATACCCCTCTTTAATCAATAAACTGTACCGCTTAATTTTACCTATAAAAATACTTATTAGTCAGGTACTTATTTTAAACTCCTGCTGTGCCCCATATATTAATGACAAACACTTTATTTTTTATATAAATCATAAATTAGGGCTCATAAAAAGGCCCTTAGGAGTAGAATTTCTTTATAGAATCCCATATTTTTTTATTAGTCATCTCTTTACCTATGAGATAAATAGTTACAAAATCTTTACTTTTTGGCTTATTTTTAAGTAAAGGGCTTGGATTATAGCCCCGCCCGCCGTACTCACTGAGCCATAGGTTTCTGAGTGATAGGGAGTTTGAGATCAGGTATTTGTCCTGTATCTCTGGCTCTCCCTCATGCAACCTATTAAACTCGTATGTGCTTAATATTTGATATTTATTATTAATATTCACAGGATCAATGGTTTGGTAGCCCAGAGGGATGGAGTGGCTTAGTTTTTGTTTACCAGGCACCTGAAAGGTAAAAATAAAGTCTAACTCTCCTCGAGAGAACCTTTGCTCGATCTCTAACTGATCCCAAACATGCACATGGATTTTATTCACAGCAGTGCTGTCTAAAAGATATTTACATAGGGCTATGGAGTACTCACTTAAGCCTTCAAGCGTTGCGATATGAAGCTCCTTTGGTATGTCATCAAGAAGCTGAGACCTAATGTCGGCCTCTAGTTGCCTTTGTGAGTGCACAAAAATTTCGGCGAGTTTAAAGGCTATTGGAGTCCAGCTGGATTTTCTCTTCACGGTCCGATCAAGAAGTATAATATTAAACTCGTCCTCTAGCTTAGAGATCAACCTTGAGAGCTGCGGCTGACTTAACCCCACGAACTTACTGGCTGCAGTTAAATTTTTATAGTGTATGCTTTTTGCTAATACAGTCAGCGGCCAAGTGTTTGGGGTCATATTTAATATGTATCATATGTATATTTAAATTCATACTATTCATTTTACAAATTTCAAGCTATCGACTAAAGTCTTAATAAGTTCAGTATTGGGGTGGGGCTTAAGTTTCTAAAGAGAGCCGCCAAAGGGGATTAACAGCTCACGTACAGCAAAATTGCCGCCAAGGGGGCATGCATGTTTAGGTACAAAGTGAGCTGAGTTGAGTCGTTACACTTAGGCCGGGGGGCCTAAGTGTTAAGTCTCTTTACAGGCCTTATAGTGACACCTATATTTTACAAATTTTACTCCTTCATGCCCCAAAAAAAATGGACAAAGCCCTACATACCTCTTACCCAAACAAACATAAAAGGTTTACTCCCCATATCTTTGCAAAACAACCAATCCCCTCTAGACAAAAGCCCCTTAGTTTAAAAAATATTTAACGTCTTTTCCTTTCTAACGTACCATGTAAATACAGCATCAATGAGGAGCTACAACTGTGCTTAAATTTATATTCATGTTCTGTTTATTAGTCCCATTAATAGGTTGCTCACTCTATCAATCCGATGGGAAAAAAATTTTAAAATCTGATGCTTTTAATAATTTTGTATTAAATAACGTAGAGCTAAAGACTCATTTTAAAACGTGTCGACAAACCAACACTGACCCTGAATTTTTAAATAACCCTTTAATTGATGAATTTTCAATCACAGCTAACCTTTCAGGCTTCTTAGACGCGCTTAACTTTTACTCCTACAAACGCATACAAAAACAACACTTTTATTGTCAGAGTTCTATTCAGCAATTAAATAAAGAGCAAAACCCTTTTATATTAGTCGAAAAGTTCAATCAACTCGTTAAGGAGTATATAAAGTGAATGTTTTCAAAAGCACCACTCTCACTTCAGTGTTTATTTTATTATTTTTTATAGTTGGCCTGCCCGCTCATAGTGGAAAGGTGGTTAAAGTTAAAAAAAAATTAGTCGTCATCAAGCTCTCTAAAAAAGAGGCTAGGAGATATAAACCGAACCTCATCCTAAACGCTTACACAAAGCGTGGAAAAAAAAGAGGACAAATTAAGATCCTAAAGATAAGAAAACGAAAAGCCGTTGGGCGCATACTTTCAGGTAAAGTGAAGCGATCTTATTTTGTAAAACGAGCCTCTAAAAAGCGTAAAAAAATAACTCGTCGCAGAAAAAAGGGAGCCTCCAAGAATTATGAAATCACCAATGACGATAGCTCCAGAAATACATATCTCGGCGTACTCACAGGAATGAGTCAAAACACACTTGAAACCATCTTTGCCGGAAACCCAAAAACTTTAACCGGCAGCAGCACGGGGATAAAAATGTTTTATGACTGGCCCCTGTGGGATTCTATTTGGGTCAGGCTCTCCGGAGGCCTTCAACCCTTCACTGTTGACGGCGGGTGTCCAACAGAGTGCAAAGTAAATATTAGTTACATCACGTTTGATGGACTTATGAAGTATATGATTTCTAAAAATAAATGGCGCTTTTGGGTGGGGGGGTTTTTCTCAGCTCTAGTACCCATGAGCGTTGATGACTCCACTGTTCTCAATAAAGACTCCATCGCAACAACAAGTAATTTTGGTGGAGCTCTTGGCCTTGATTATGCCCTCAGCGACAGCTATATGATCCCTTTATCTGTTGGGTATGGGCTATTCCCTGACGGGCCCGACTCAAAATCTAATGCTGTAACTGTATCTATTGGTTTTGGATTTAAATGGTAAGAGTCTTATCCCCTTGTGATACGGCTCACCCCGATGATGCCTTTAATCTTCTTTAAAGACATCATTGTTTTATCTAAGTGATTTGCATCTTTAACAGAAACATCAAAAATACAAACAGCCTTCTTGTCTTTAGTGGTTCTAATTTGAGCATTGTGAATACTCACTCCGTGAGCAATAAAAACCTCAGTCATATCTTTTAACAAACCATGGGTGTCGTAACTCGTCACCCGAACTTTTACGTGTCGGCCACTGCCTTCTTGCCCTGTCCACTCCACTCCGACTTTACGATCAGAGTCAAACTCAAACGACTTCGCACAGTCGGCACGATGTATTACTATGCCTCGACCTAAAGTAATAAACCCCAAAATAGGGTCCCCAGGTATAGGACTACAGCATTTTGCAAAACGAACAAGTACGTCACTCATTCCGTCCACATCTATTAAGCTTGTTGATTTTTTCTTCTTTTTAAATGTAGAGTTTATAACTCTCTCAAAAATATTTCCTTCATTAGTTTTATTGCTCTGTTCCTCCTTAGACATAAAGAACTCAAGGATAGTTTTTGGCATGAGCTTCCCGTACCCTACCTTGATATAAACATCACTTTCAGTAGAACACCCGTTATCTTTTAAAAATTTTTCAAACTCATGTCCTTTAAAAAATCTATTGGTACTCCCTCCTGACTTTCTAAAAGTTTTCTCTACTAACTCTTTACCTAAAGCATAGGCTCTTTCTCTTTGCTCTTTTTTTACAAAGGCACGAATTTTAGAACGAGCTTTTGAGGTGACACTGTAATTTAACCAATCTTTAGATGGGGTTTGATTTTTTGAGGTGATCACCTCAATACTGTCTCCATTTTGCA
Organism: Pseudobdellovibrionaceae bacterium; assembly: GCA_030591685.1. Classification (GTDB taxonomy): domain Bacteria; phylum Bdellovibrionota; class Bdellovibrionia; order Bdellovibrionales; family UBA1609; genus JAUVAX01. Next base: position 6,509 of record JAUVAX010000028.1, read on the forward strand.
GTTGGTATTTTAAAGCAACGAGCTTTCCGTTCACTCTTGCCGCAACGATATGATGACCAACATCTGTATGCACTGAAAAGGCAAAATCAATAGGTGTGGCCCCCTCAGGGAATTCTTTCACATCTCCTTTTGGGGTGAAAACATAAATTTCTGTTTCAAATAAGTCAGTTTTAATGTTTTCAAGGAACTCATCTGAACTTTGAGTTTGCTGATGGAGTGAGATAAGTTCTCTCAACCAATTGTATTTTTGGATGATCTCATCATTTGCTGAAGCTCCGGCAGCATCCCCCTCTTTATAACTCCAATGAGCAGCGATGCCCTTTTCGGCTATAATATGCATTTCTTCAGTTCGTATTTGAATTTCTATACGCTCTGCGCCCGGCCCAATAACTGTCGTGTGCAAGCTTTGATAGTTATTGGCCTTGGGCATGGCAATAAAATCTTTAAACCGACCCGGTATGGGCTTCCATAAAGAGTGCACAAGACCCAGTATTTCATAACAAGAGGGTATTGAGTTCACAATAACCCTAAAAGCTAAAACATCAAAAACCTGCTCGTAGTCAATACTTTGCATTTTCATTTTTTTATATATTGAGTAGAGGTGCTTGGGTCGACCTTGCACTTCAAAATTTACGTCCGATCGGCTCCCAAACTCTTGAGTGATTGTTCTTCGAACATCATCAATATATTTTTCACGTTCCTTTTTCTTTTTTGCAACCTTTTGGGCCAACTCATAATACATGTCAGGATACGCGTACCTAAAACTTAAATCCTCAAGTTCAATTTTGATTGAGTTAATCCCTAGTCGACTGGCCAAGGGGGCGTATATATCAAAAGTCTCTTGAGCAATACGTGCTTGCTTCTGATAAGGCATATGATTTAACGTGCGCATGTTATGCAAACGATCAGCTAATTTAACTAAAATAACTCGAACATCCTTGCCCATAGCTACAATCATTTTTCTAATATTCTCACCCTGCTTTTCATGGGTGTTGCTAAATTTCATTTGAGTTATTTTAGTAATACCATCTACTAAATGTGATGTGGTTTTACCAAAAGTGTCTTCAATGTCTTGAAGAGTTATATCTGTGTCCTCTACTGTGTCGTGCAGAAGACCTGTTATTATAGTCGAAATATCTAACTTTAACTCGGCTAAGATATACGCGACACTCAGGGGGTGTTGTATATATGGCTCACCACTTCGACGGACCTGGCCCTCATGAGCTGCTTTTGAAAAATCATAGGCACTTTTAATCAGCTGAATGTCATTTTGAGTGTAATCACTCTTTACAGCTTCAATAAATTCATCAATATTTGTCGGTATTTTATTTGTTGTTTTACCTTCAAAGGTGGATTCACTCATATATAAACGCCCTCAACTCATTTATCGGCAGTAAAATTAAGGGATTAAAGTATATAACACTTTTTATGATCTATGATTTGCAATAATCAACGCCTTAAATCGGCTTCAATTTCTTCAAGTGCAGTTAACTCTGTATTCCCTCGATTTAACTTTACAGTCCCCTCAGCCACTTCTCTTAACGCAACAACAACTTGCTTGTTATCACTTTTTTTCACAGTGGGGTCATCACCCTTAATGAGTTGCTTCGCTCTTTTTGCTACGAGCAATACGAGTGAAAATCGATTACTTACTTTATCTAAACAATCCTCAACAGTAATTCTAGCCACAATGCTCTCCTTTAAGATAAGCCAAACAAGCTACTTTGCATTCAAATAATCTTCAATCATTTTCTTGAATTCACCGTAGGATCTATCAAAATCATCATTTATAAGCTGCGCGTCAAACTCATCTGCCACGATCATTTCTTTCTCTGCATTTTTTAACCTAAGGTCCAGGTCGGCTGAGTTCTCACCATCTCTTTTAGCCAAGCGTACTCGAAGCTCTTTCATACTTGGAGGCTTAATAAATATGGTATAGGCCTGAGGGTACTTAGACTTAATAGTCCTGGCCCCCTGAACATCTACATCCATAATAATAGCCTTTTCGCGCTGCCACGAGGCTATAAACTGCTCATTGGAGCTTCCATAGTAACGCCCATGCACTTGGGCCCATTCGACAAAAAAATCTTTTTTAATACGATCCTCAAAGTCCTCAAGGCTAATGAAATGATAAGGGTCCCCATCTACATCACCCTCTCGTTTTAAACGAGTGGTGTAGGTTTTAAGGTCCTCTAGCTCAGCAAGCTCTGTGATGACCTTGTCTACAAAACTTGATTTACCAGAACCACTGGGGCCAATAACTATAATGATTGCCTGTTTCATTCTATATTTTGCACCTGTTCTCTAAAACGTTCTATTATAGATTTCGCATTAACTACGACTTCAGTCAATTTAGCAATTTGAGATTTGGACCCTATTGTGTTGACCTCCCTCAGTAGCTCTTGGCAATAAAAGTCAATTTTCTTTCCCTGAGGGCCTTTGAGCGTAATTAGTTTTTTACAGCTCTTGATGTGCTCCTTTAGCCGAATAAGCTCCTCAAGCACATCTAGCTTATCAAGCAAAATGACTAACTCTTGAGCAAATCTCTGGGGCTCAACTTCACCCTTAAGACCCAGTTTTTTTAACCTTGTATGCAGCCTCTCCTCAGTCTTCAAACCGGCCTGGACTTTCATCTCCTCCATGGTCTTCACTTGAGCCCCTAAATGATTTAACAGTGACAACAGCTCCTTTTTAATCGAGGCCCCCTCGCGAGCGCGCTCCTTATCACAAGCACTGGCTGCTTTTGTTATATTATCACTGAGGACTTTTTTAATTTTAGCTCCCAGTATCGGTCTCTCATCGACCTTTAATACTTCAGGCAAACGCTCCAAGACATCCAAACGGCTCACTGATGAGCTCTTCAACCCCAATTTTTTAGATAAATTTGAATAAGTCTTAAGCCACTTCTCAGCAACTCTATCTTGGGTGGCTATGGAGATTTTTTTGCCCTTTTCCGAGTACCTTCGGGCAATATAAACATCCGTAGTTCCTCTTTTTATAAGCTGTCCCACTTGAGCTTTTAATTCACCTTCAAAAGGAGCGAACTCCTTTGGTGAGTGAAATTTTACCTCAAAATATCTCCCGTTCACAGTTTTCACACTGACTTCTAACTCAAGTTCATCAGAAGCATACTTTGAAATTCCGAATCCAGTCATACTCTTCATAAATCTGCCCTTTGCCTGTCGAGCCAAAGCTCTGAATTAACAATTATGTTACGCCAACTCTTTTTTTTCTCTTCAATGGGGTTACACCAGTTGATTTGATCATCCTTCTTAAACCAAGTTCTTTGCTTTTTTGCAAGCCGAAGGGTATTTTTAATAATCTCTTCAATAAGTTCTTCATAAGTACAGAGCCCCTGCAAATAAGCCTGAGACTCTTTATAACCAACACTTCGCATGGGGGCCCAGCCTGACAAACCTTCAGAGACTAAATTTTCAACTTCACCCAAAAGCCCCTGATCTAACATTTTTAATGTTCTTTGCCTCACTAAAGGCTCTAGCTCTTTACGTTCGAGCCAGTGTCCAATTTTATAAATCGGGTTTTTTAACCTCACCGTCTCCTTTAAACTCTCATGCTCTAAATTAAATTGAGTCATAGTTTTATTTGAAGAATATATTAACTCAAGAGCTCGTTTAACCCTATACCCATCTTGCTTGTATACTTTTTTAGCATATTCTGGGTCTAAACCTAACAGCGTTTTATAAAGTGCTGCCACCCCTCCTTGATCAAAAATACTTTCAACTTTTGACAAGGCCTCCTCTGAGACCGGCGGTACATCAAACATCCCCCCCTCTAGAGCTTTAAAGTAAAAACCACTCCCTCCTACGAAAATTAATGGCTTTAAACTTTTATTAAAACCCTCAATCACCTCTAATGCTTTTTTACGATACTGACCGGCTGTGAAGTCCTGAGGCGGTGAAACAAAGCTCAGCAAATGATGCGACACTTTCGATAACTCCTCACCAGAGGGCTTAGCAGTGCCTATATTCACTCCCTTATAAACTTGAATACTATCGCAATTAACAACGTCAGCTTTAATAGCTTGAGCTAATTTTATAGAGAGGTCTGTTTTACCTGAACTTGTAGGGCCTTGTATAAAAATTAATGGGGGTCGTCTCATGGCCTTTAAACTGTCCTACCAAAATCTCTTTCAAGCTTATAATAAGGGTACTCAACAAATACAGGGCGCCCGTGAGGGCAAAAGCTTGAAAGTGAAAATTCATCCATTTGTACGAGCAACAAATTCATCTCCTCAAGGCTGAGTGCTTGACCGGCTCTGACAACAGAGTGGCATGCTAAAGTCGCACAGAGGCCACTGATATGCTTTTCCATAGCAAAGCTGCCTCCTTTATCAATAAGTTCGTTTGCAAATCTTTGAAGAACAACAATCAGTGATTTCTCTGACACTAACACTGGTGCCGCACGAACTGACAAAGTCGAAGGGCCAGAACGATCTAGCTCAATGCCTAATTTATTAATCTCCTGGATATTATCAATAAGTACATCCACCTGCTCCACCTCTAAGTCTACGATAAGGGGGATCAAGTAGTTTTGAATTTCAAAATTACCGGTTTTCCAAGAGAGCATAAGACGCTCATAGGCTACTCTTTCATGAGCCGCATGTTGATCTATAATCACAAGTCCGTTTCTGGACTGAGAAAGTATATAGGTTAAGTTCGCCTGCCCTAACACCTGCAAGTTCGCCCAGTAACCTTTTTGAGTGGTCTCACTGGGTACAGAAGGGGCCGTGCTAGCAGATGAGCTTTTATCAAGATTAAATGTTGAGCCCTCACTTTTTTCATTTAACAGAGTCGCGCTATTAGCACCTTGAAACTGTTTTTTAATACTCTCTGCATTTAGATATTTATATGAATAAGTATCAATGGCACCAGATACCTCTGGAGCTGCCGAAAAGTCCTTAAAACTCGATTTTTGTTTGAATTGAGATTTATTAAACTCATCACCTATAAATACATCATTGAACTCTGGAGGGGCCTGTAATGGGGGTACAGGGTTAGAGCTATTGTTGTTAAATTCGTTGGAAGCTCCCAGTAAACCCTCTAACCAAGGGGCCTCTTCTAAAACAGCCCTGGTTGTTCTTAAAACAGCTCTAAAAGCGTTCGAAGGTGTTTCAAATTTAATTTGAGATTTATTGGGGTGAATGTTTACATCCACTTGGTCAGGCTTCGTGGCCAACCAAACGGCACATATAGGGAACTCACCGTGCATGAGTAAACCCCTAAAACCATCCCGTACGGCCGCTTGCAGCCCTCTATCTTGCACCCATCTATTTTGAACAAACAACCAAATTTGCTTAGAGGTTTTAGCCGTATTGTTAGGTGCTGACAAAGCCACTTGTACTTTACAGCCTAATACATCAGCCTCTCCAAAATATAGGTTTTCTTGATCTAGTACTTGTTCGGCTCGTTTTAGTTTATTTTGATCTAAATTTTCACCAGCAATAGCTGGCCAGTAAAAAACAAGTTTTCCTTTATTGCGAACACGAAAGCTCACTCCTGGGTTAGAAAGAGCCATTGCTTTTAGAACATTTTTAATTTGCGTCCCTTCAGCGGACTCACTTTTTAAAAATTTTAACCTTGCAGGGACGTTTTCAAACAATCTCTCTATAACTATCGATGTACCTTGGTCGCCCCCCACAGGGACCACCTCACTTAACGAACCAAACTCACTGACTAGTTGGTATGCTGATTTTTGATTTTTAACTTTAGAAACTAACGTTAATTTTGAAACGGCTGATAGGCTCGACAGAGCCTCGCCTCGAAAGCCAAAACTACTTAAATCCCAGAGGTCGTCAGCGGCTTTAATTTTACTCGTGGCATGGCGACTGAGTGATAGGTGAAGCTCTGACTTTTCAATCCCACAACCATTATCAATGACCTTTACAAAACGCCCCCCCTGCTCGTACTCGACTTCAAGCTCAGTAGCTCCTGCATCAATAGAGTTCTCTACAAGCTCTTTGACCAGGTGGGATGGACGCTCCACCACCTCACCCGCAGCAATTTGGTCGATAACCTCAGAAGATAAAATGTGTATAGCCATAAATCGATTTATAACATAAGCCTGTCAAAAACCCCTCTCTAATAGAAGGGGCTTTGCGCGTCGCGTTTTATAAATATATTTGAATGTTTTTAGTCAGTTAGGGCTGTTATCTCAACCATTTATAAATATAAATGAGCCTATATTAATAACTTTTCTGGAGAAACACTCCACCTGCGATGTATTTCTCTTGTTCGTAGTAGTACTTAGCATCAAATTTTAATAAAAAATCACCGACATAAAAGGCATACCCCATGCCTAATACGGCCCCTAAGCGCAGCTCTTCTACCTCTAGGGGTGTGCCCGGAACAAGCTCCACACTAAATGACTCATAAACCCCCATTATGCCAAGGCTATAAAACAAAAGAGAGCTTGAAGACTCATGGAGTGGGGCGACAAAAGAAAGGCTGCTGAGGCTATAAAAGCCTGAAGTGGGGCCAATTAAATCAGAGTAGTAGGCCGGCGGCTGAAAGCTTAAATTGATTTCTAAATCTATCGGAGGGCCATCAAACAAAACCCCTGGCCCCGTCATTTTCAAACTGAACATCGTACTAAAATCACTAAGTATTACACTTGCATATTCTTCAGTGAAGTTAACGTAGTTGATCCCGCCGCCAATAAATTTTGTAAAATAAATAGGGGCTTTTCTCGCCCCCTCAGGTTTTGAGTTATTCTTACTAAATGATTTGTTTTCTTTAAATTTAAAAACATTTAACTTAAGACTAGGTTTTACCTCTGTATCAACTATGTACCCATAGCGCTTTTTACCAAGTCTAATTTTATAAAAAACTCCTAGGCCATCTTTGCCTTTATACGTTTTTCTTGTAAGTACAACTTTTAAGCCCTTGTCTAGGTAATCTAAAATTGCAGAATCAAAATCGGGTTTTTTATATATGGCGGCACCATCAACTTTGACAATTCCTTTTTGGGATTGTTTGCTTTTTTTAGCGCTAGCAGGGTCAATAACCAGTAGCTGTACACAAAAAAACAGCAGCAAAATGACATAAGGGGACACTTTATAAATATTTTTAATAATAAGCATGTGATTATTATGGCCTTTTATTTTAAAAACCTCAACATCCAAACCCTATAAAATGCCTCCAGAACAATCTTTAAACTCATCTTACTCTCTCCCACTCTACGATCTTCAAAAGTAATCGGGACCTCTTTATATTTGAAACCCAAGCGACAAGCTCTAAACTTAAGCTCAATTTGAAAGCAATAACCATTAGACTTGACCCTATCTAAACCCATTTCATTCAAAACATGGGCCTTCCAGGCATTAAAGCCCCCCGTCCAATCGTTCAGTGAGTACCCTAAAATAATTTTTGAGTAAATACTCCCCCCACGACTAATGATTTTTCTGATAAGGCCCCAGTTTGCGGTTTTACCCCCAAGAACATAACGAGACCCGATAACAAAATCATTCTCCTCAGCCACCTTAATTAATTGGCGTAAATCACAAGGTCGGTGCGAAAAATCAGCATCCATCTCAACTAATAATTCATAGTCTCTTTGCAGCCCCCATTTAAATCCATCAATATAGGCCCGACCTAGGCCTTGTTTTTTGGGGCGCAAAAGTAAAAATAGATTTTCTGAATTTTTCGACATTTTCTCAACTTGATGAGCTGTGCCATCCGGAGAAGAGTCATCAACCACTAGCACATGAACATCGGGGCACTCTGACTTTATTGCCGGTATTAAGTTTTGTATGTTTTCAATTTCATTATAGGTCGGGACAATTACAAGTGTTTTCATGCTTACTTTATACCAAAAAAAACTAAAATTACGCTAGTGTTTTTATCTTCCACGCGTCGCAGGGATCTCTTTTGCTGACTGAGCGTCAATTTGGGCCCTAGATATCTCTTTTAAATTTTTCGCAAGCTCGTCTTTAATGCTTAAAGCGGGCCTTTTAGCTAATCGAGCCGTAGGGTTTTTTGTACGTAACCAAAAGTCAGAACAGCCCCTCTGCTCCGACATAATCCTTGTGACTTTTTGAACCATTTTTTCAGGCGACCTCTTATATAAAATCGGGTCAAAGCCACAATAAGGGCATGATAGTGTCACTCGCCATCGAATAATTATAAAAGCTTCAGCTATGCATAAACTAACAACAAATAAAATAATAGCCCTGGGGTCTATGTTTTGCCAAAAAACAAACATCAACAAAACAGTACTTAATAATGAAAGAAATACATTGTTAAAGGTAATATGCCTTTTTGTATTTATACGTCGTTCATGTTTACAAAAAGCGCAAAAACATTTTTTTGAATTATTTGCCATACTGTATAAACTCTTTTGTTACTCTTTTAGGTTAAATGCCATATTTATTACATTATATCTGGCTTTTAAGCGTTCTGCGAGACTAGTTATTACTCTTCACCATTTGCCCTCCGTACAACTCATGTTAAACTAAAACTCTACAAACCCTTGTTAAATAGAGGTGAAAATGAAATTTATAGCTCTCATTCTTTCGTTAACTTTTATACAGACCTATGCCCTGGCCGAAGAAGAAGACGGCAACCTTATTAACTTTGATCAAATACTTACCCGACTTAACCGGACCGAAACCAAACAAAACTTCATTGATGACTCTGACCCCTTTAAAAATGTACTTATTCATGCCGGAGTCAGTCTTATTAGCTCTAACATTAGTATTCTCCCTGAAAATGGGAAAGAGTTTACAAGCTTTATAAGAGGCATTGAGGCCTCATTGGGGATTGACCTTTTCTCAAAAAATTGGTCCGCAGAGGGCGCTGTTCGCTCTTTCGCTAAACAAGAAAACAACAAAGCTTTATATAGCTTAAAAGAGTTCGATTTAAGGATTGTCTACAGAAACCACCTCGCCGGCCGAACAAAGTGGAGAGCGGGCCTAGGGATGGCAGCAAGATACCTCAACTACTCCGCCAAAGAACAGGGTGTTGCCCTTGCTGAAGCCTCTATCAGCGAAGAGATCAAGTACACAACCCCGGCTTCTATTTTGTTTGTTGGGGTAGAGGGGTATTTAAACAGCTCTCTCAGTATTGGGGCTGATATCAGTTACCGCTCTTCTCTTATAGATGAAACGGCTGATAAAAATACCCTTGAAGCTAGCATTAGATTAGATACGCACTTTTAATGCTCATGGTGATTTCAGCGTTTATTATTGCATCGTTACTAATTGCTCTCAGTCTCATTGCTAATAGAGCACGACTTAAAAAATCTTTTAAAATCAAGCTTCAAACTAATTGTTTAATGACCAAATATCCTATTGTTTTTATCTCGTCGGTCCCTTCAGTATTTTACTTTGGTAATTACTGGAACTATATCCCCGAAATTTTAACGGAGCATGGCTATGACGTTATTGAGCTCAATTTTAAAAACAAAAAAGACCTCCTCACTAATTTGCAGAGCAATATAAAGGCCCTTAAAGCGCACTACACTAATGTCCACATTATTGGCGATTTTAGCATAAAAAAATTACTTCAAAAAAAATTAAACAATCGTCAAACTTTACTTGATCAGCTTTGGACTATAGAAACTCAAAGCACGAATCGCCCTCAAAAAACCAAGAGTAAAAACACCTTTTACCTGAGCACAGTAAACCCTCAGACTCATTTTATATGGAGGGTCCTAATTTTTTTTCACAACCATCTTCTCAACTCATCTCTTAGCCCCGTCGTTGTAGGGCTCACTGATGTTAAATCCCTAAATTCTATCGCTTTTCAGTACCTTAAGCTTGCTAATTTACTTGCCGAAAGTGATTATAAATGTTCCAATTTTTAATATGAAGCTCAATTCAAAACTTCTCAGCTGGATACATAAATATGAACTCATTGATGTTAGAGACTTCTTATTAGTTTTCTTAAAAAGTCCACTCAACTCAATTAAGAGTGTCCCAACATGGCCATGGCCGACCTTACTGATTGTCTCAGCGGGGCTCTCTGCTGTAAGTAGTATTTTAAATGGTGTTGTTTCTGCACGTTATCTATGGATTATAGCTAGCCTTGTCATTGCCCCAATAGGGTTTGTCTCTGTCGTAGGGGTGCTGTCTGGTTTTTTTTATTACACCTTTTATTTTTTCTTCAATCGCGAGCTCCCTTTTAAGCAAATATTTGCAATATTAGTTGTCGTCTCTATCCCAAATCTTGCGGCTTATATTATAGAGTCTAAGGTGCCCCCTATTTCAATTTTGGGTTTTGCCGCGTCATGTATGTTGCTTATTGTTGGGTTTGTTGAAAACTTTCATCTTCCACGAAAGCCCATTACACGACTTATCGCAATAGTTTTTGCTGTCTACTTGGGTTCTTGGATTTTTCAGGTTGTGGAGTTTACTAAAATCCAAGAAAAGTTCTCTAAACCCAACTCCAGTCAAAATATTGATATTCTAGAAAGAGAAATAAAAGGTCAGTAATAGCTCTTATTTTTTAAAAACAATTATTTGCTTTTAACATTTAAGCCATCGTCCCACTTTAAGGCTCTAGATATTCACCTAAAAATTATAGCAATACTTAACCAACAGATTTTGATGTCCCGCCGGTGCTACCAAAACCGCCCTCACCGCGAGCCGTTTCAGAGAGGTTTTCGTTGAGCTGAAATTCAGCCTGAACAACGGGGCACAACACTAACTGTGCCACTCGGTGGTTCTCTTCAATAACAACGTCCTCTTGGCCTAAATTAATTAATATAATTTTAACTTCACCCCTATAGTCAGCGTCAATAGTACCGGGCGAGTTTACTAGTGAAATACCCTGTTTAATGGCCCAACCACTTCTGGGTCGCGCTTGTATTTCATAACCCTTAGGTATTTCAAAACTTAAGCCTGTGGGTATTAATTGCCGCTCCCCGGGCTTTAGAGTTATTTCTCCATTTTCTAACTGCGCTCTAACATCAATACCACTGGCAAACTCAGTTTCATAGACAGGCAAATCACCTTTAAAGTTCTCAAGAGTTTTTATTTTAACAATTAACTTTCTCTCTGATTGTATTTCACTTAATTTATCACTCACAGTCTCTTTTACAAAGCCCTCAATAGATTGTAAAAAACCCTTAAGCTGTTTGTCTACAATTGGGTTTTCTTTAATGCTACTTTCAATGTAAGCACCTAGCATTGTTGCAACACCCTCAAAACGACTTGTAATTTCTTTGACATTAATTTTCATAAACTCTCCTCTTTAAAATAGCTTTTTAGTAAAAAATAAATCAACGATCACCTAAGGTTAAAACACCCATCTTATTTACATCTAAAAAATCATCGATATAGTCATTCACTGAGCCTACATCAACGGCGTCTATTTCAGATAAAATCTGCTCTACTGGGCGATAACTTTTAAAAATCATCTCATTAACGGCTAAACTAGTCATTCGGTTTTCGATATCATCGGCCCCTAATACTATTTGTCCTTGAACTTGTTTTTTAAAAAACTCTAACTCTCTTTTTGAAATACCTTTTTTATTTAAAACCTCAATCTCTTTATAAAATGCACCAATGACCTTTTCTAGGTACTCGTTACTTGTCCCGGCATATAAAGTTAATAGGCCCGTATCAGTAAATGTATTTAAATAACTATAAACAGAGTACACCCAGCCTGTTTTTTCACGTACTTTTTGGTACAATCGTGAGGTCATCCCCCCACCCATAATCGCATTTAACATATAAGCGTCAAAGCGACGAGAATCTTTGTACCCCACAGACGGAAACCCCATAAGAACATGAAGCTGCTCTGATGGCTTAGGCTCATGCTTTACAAAGACATTGGGCCTTAATGGCTTTTTTCTTTTTTTAGGGGGGACGGCAAAACCTCTTGAGAGGTTACGTTTACATAACCGAACCACTTCGTCGTGATCCACATCACCAGCCACAGCCACAATTAAATTTTTACCTCTATAGTGAGAACGGTAAAACTCATTCACCTTAGATTTTGTCATTTTTTTTAAACTGGTTTCAGTACCTAATATAGGGAGCCCCAGTTTATTGCCTTTAAAGGAGTGCTCGAAGAAGAGGTCAAAAATATACTCCTCTAACTCATCTGAGGACATGTCAATTTCTTGTAACACCACCTCGCGCTCTTTATTAAAATCTTCATTTGTACACTGAGCCCCAGATACTAAGTCTGATAAAATATCTATACTCAGCGGCAAATGCTCACGCAAGCTTGTGGTGTGAAAACAAGTGTACTCTCTTGTTGTATAGGCATTTAAATCACCGCCAACACTTTCAAGTGACTGGGCTATTTGTAAACCTGATCTTTTTTTTGTACCCTTAAAAACAAGATGCTCTAAAAAATGAGCCGCACCTGTCATACTTGAGGGCTCGTCACGAGTGCCAATTTTAATAAAAATAGACGCACAAGTGGCTCGAGTGTTCGGGTGGTGCTCAGTGACCACCACGACGCCATTTTTTAGGACCGTTTTTTTAAATGTTGGTTTGTAATCGTAAACCTTTATCATTAATTAATGCGTCTCTGGCTTATCCAATAAAGCTTTTCGGCTTAATTTAATTCTACCAGCCCGGTCTACGTCTAACACTTTTACGTCTATTTCATCACCCTCAGCGAGTACATCGGTAACACTTCTCACTCGCTCATGAGCAATTTCAGAAATGTGTAATAATCCGCTTGTATTAGGTAAGACTTCAACAAAAGCTCCAAAGTCAGTAATTTTTACGACTTTACCTTTATAAGTAGCCCCCACCTCAGCTTCAGCAATAATGTCATTAATAATTTGAATCGCTTTTTCACTCGCCTTTGGGTCGCTAGAGGCCACATGTACAGTGCCATCATCGTCAATATTAATTTTAACGCCCGTTTGCTCAACAATACCCTTAATAACCTTACCACCAGCACCAATGATATCTTTTATTTTTTCAGTCTTAACTTTAAACGTAATGATTTTTGGCGCATACTTTGAAATCTCACCACGCGGGGTGCTAATGACCTCTTCCATTTTTGTTAAAATATGATTACGACCCTCGCGAGCTTGCTCTAAGGCCTCTTCAATCACATCAAAACTTATAGAGTCTACTTTCATGTCCATTTGTAGAGCTGTGATACCCTCACGAGTACCAGCCACTTTAAAGTCCATATCTCCTAAGTGATCTTCATCACCTAAAATATCAGAGAGCACAGCATATCTGTCGCCATCAGTAATTAGACCCATGGCTATACCTGCCACGTTTCCTTTAATGGGCACACCAGCGTCTAGTAATGCCATTGTGCCGGCGCACACTGTACCCATTGAACTTGAACCGTTAGATTCTAAAACTTCACCCACAATACGAGTGACATATGGAAAGTCCTCTTGTGAAGGCATAACAGCCTCTAAAGAACGCTCTGCTAAAAAGCCATGACCAATCTCTCTACGAGACTGCCCACCCATGCGTCCGGTCTCTCCTACACAAAATGGTGGGAAATTGTAATGAAGCATAAATGATTTTTTGATAGTTCCATATAAAGCATCTATATATTGCTCATCTGACCCGGTACCAAGGGTTACAGTACCTAAAACTTGAGTCTCACCTCGTGTAAACAGGGCTGAACCATGCGCTCTTGGCAACAACTCAACCTCACAAGTGACCTGTCTGATGTCTTTAGAGCTACGCCCATCAATACGAACGCCTGTGTCTAAAACTAAATTACGAGCTAAATCATATTTTAAACTTCCGACTATGGCCCCTAAATCTTTTGCACATAAAGCTTTTTGCTCGCTACTCTCAATGGTGTCTACAAATTTGGCCTGAGCCTCAGCTTTGGCCACATCAACAGCGCTATATCTTTTAAGCTTATCTTTAATGCCTAAGGCCTCTTTTATTTTAGGTGATAAAAATTCTTCGACCTGTGACTTGAAATCAGTATTTATTTGACGAGGCGCGAACTCTCGCTTTGGCACAGAGCCCACTTTTTCACGAAGTTCATCTTGAGCGTCAAAAATAACCCCCAACTGCTCATGACCAAATTTTAAAGCCTCTAAAGCATCTGTCTCAGAAATAAAACCAGACTCTCCCTCAACCATTGAAATACCACGACGTGTGCCTGAGACGATTAAACTAATGTCTGAGTTTTCTAAGTCTTCAACACTAGGGTTACCGACCATTTTACCATCTATGCGAGCCACATGAATAGTGGCATTTGGTCCATCAAAAGGGATGTCACTAATATGAAGTGCCGTGGAGGCTCCGATACTGGCTAGAACCTCTACAGGGAACGTTCCATCAGCGCTCACAACAGTCGCTACAATTTGAGTTTCAAAGTTATATCCCTCGGGGAACAAAGGTCTCAAAGGTCTATCAATTAAACGACAGGTTAAAATTTGTAACGTCGAAGGGCGACCTTCACGCTTAAAATAACCACCAGGTATTTTACCTGTAGCGTAGAACTTTTCTACGTATTCAACCGTTAGGGGGAAAAAGTCTAACCCAGACTCTCTTTTACTCGAAACTACAGACACTAATACAGCGTTATCGCCACATCGGACCATTACTGTTCCGTTAGCTTGTTTTGCCATAAGGCCGGTTTCTATTGAAATTTCTTTACCGGCAAAAGAGGTTGTTACCGTTTGTTTCATTCTATCTCCTTAAAAAATTTTTTTTACTTAGATGGTGAAAATTTAAAAGCCACTTAAGTTTAAGTAAGTGGCCTTTTGACTTGTTGAATTTATTTTCTTAAGCCTAGGCCTGAAAGCATCTTTTGATACCCCTCTGGCTTTGTGCGCTTAAGATAGTCTAGCAACTTACGACGGCGATTAACCATTCGCACTAAACCTCGTCGGCTATGATGATCTTTTTTGTTTTCTTTAAAATGGCCCGTAAGTTGGGTGATGCGTTCTGTGAGCAAAGCGATTTGCACTTCAGAGCTACCAGTGTCCAGTTCGGATAAACAATATTTTTGTACTACTTCTGATTTATTTTCTCTTGATAATGCCATGACTACTCCCTTTAAAAGTCACCCCAATAAAAACGTTTGGCTTTCGTTACTCAGAGCTTTGATTTTCAGCTGAAATTACTTATATTTACACTATTCGTCAAGCACTTAAATCCCACTCTTAAATGTATTATTTGGGCTTAAATACCCGTCTTATTTTCAACCCAGAGTCAGGCCGTGCCTCCAGTAAACATAATAAACGGCCCGTCTCCCCACTAAGGACCCGAACCCCTATTGTGATCCCCTCAGCTATGGCCTTTTTTTGCTCAACAATAAGCCTTCTATTGAGGTCATGAGACACCTGACCATTTAGAAGCAGCGTTTCATTTTTACCCTTTATCGTCACTGTAGGCCAAGCATTTAAACAGTTCTCAAGAGTCATAAAACTACCCTTCAGACGCAAATATAAGGCCTTGTCATCTAGCGACTCTCCACACATAGCTTTAAGGGCTTCTACTGAAGTCGAATTTTCAATTTTAAAGTGACTCGACTCTGTCCTTCTAAGTGTGGTTAGGTGACCTCCACACTTCAGAAGCTCACCGATATAACTGCCCCAAGCCCTTATGTAGCCCCCTTTTTTACAACTTAGGCTCACTTTAAGAGTGCTCTCAGCCGCCTCTAACAGCTGAACATTATAAAAATGCATCACACGCTTAGGGGTTTCAAACACTTCATTTTGGCGAGCTTTATTGTATAGCTTTTGCCCCTGAACTTTAACCGCCGAAAATCTAGGTACATTGAGCTCTAGAGCCCCTTGCGCCCGATCTACAGCTGACTTAATTTGCTCAAAAGACAAATCTACTAAAGACTCCGAAACAACTTGGCCCGTATTGTCTAAGGTGTCCGTTTGAACCCCAAGTTTGACCTCTGTAATGTAAGATTTATCTCCATCTCTTAGGTAATCAGAGATCTTAGTCGCCTCGCCGATAAGAAGGATCAACAACCCTGTAGCAAAAGGGTCCAGTGTGCCAGCATGACCGACAGACTTAATATTAAAAGCCTTTCTAACAATGCTCACAACATCATGGCTTGTTATACCCGCTGGTTTATCAACCAGCAAAACACCATTTAAACTCATGAATTTTGGCTCGATATACCCTGTAGGATTTTTTCTATTTTTAAAACTTGATCATAAGACTTATCTATATAAAATTTTATTTTAGGGCAAAATCTGGACCTTAACTTAGTATGAATATGCTTTTGTAACCTATAGGCCTCAGACTGTAGACCTTCTAAATCTTCATCCTCATGGCCTTCAGCTCCCATAAAATGAACATAAACTTTTGCATTCCTTAAGTCGGGGCTCACTTGAACCCTCGTGACCGTGGGCAGACCCGCTAAATGCACCTTAAGACCCATCATTACATATTCAGCAGATAACTGACGGACTTCTTTTTCAAATCTCTGTACTCTTCGTGATACTTCCTCGGGCATAAAAACTTTCCTTTATACTTTAATCATCAAGTGTTCTTGCTACTTCTTTCACTTCGTAAGCTTCTATGATGTCCCCAACCTTAATATCATTATAATTCTCTATCCCTAATCCACATTCGTAGCCCGCTATGACCTCTTTGGCGTCATCTTTAAAGCGCTTTAAGCTCCCTAAAATACCGTCATAAACGACCTTACTATCTCTCACTAAACGGACCTGACAGCCGCGAGTAATTTTACCCTCAACAACCGAGCTCCCTGCAATGAGTCCCATTTTTGGTACGCTAAAGGTCTCTCTCACCTCGGCAGATCCCAATTGGCTTTCAACCCTATCAGGGGCCAATAAACCACCCATGGCTTTTTTAATCTCATCTAAAAGCTCATAAATAATTTTGTAGCATTTAATTTCAACACCCTTTTGTTTAGCCAACAATTGAGCCTTTGTGTCTGGTCGAACGTTAAACCCAATAACTAAGCCACCAGATGTGCTTGCGAGTAAAATATCCGACTCAGTAACACCACCCACAGCTGTATGAATGACTTTAACTTTAACCTCATCAGTTGCGATTTTTTCAAATGAAGATTTAATAGCCTCTAAACTACCGGCCACATCACCTTTTAAAATAACGGGCAATTCACTTACGGCTCCTGATTTTACTTTTGCAAACAATAGATCTAATGACATTTTAGAGTTAGGCACCTCGCTGGCGACTATTTTTTTACTTCGTGCCTCTACGAGTAGTTTGGCCTGGGCCTCATCTTTACAAACATCAAAGCCGTCTCCTGCAGCAGGAGCGGCACTTAAACCCGTTATTTCAATGGGTCGACCGGGGCCAATCTCTTTAACCCTTTGGCCACGATCGTTACTCATGGCTCTAATTTTACCAACAATAAGGCCGGCGGCTACAATATCACCCACTCTGACTGTTCCATCTTGAACAAGTAACGAGGCTACGGAGCCTCGGCCCTTTTCAACTCTAGCTTCAATAATGGTACCCATGCCTGAACGCTTTGGGTTGGCCTTTAGCTCTAGAATTTCAGCCTGTAAGCTTATTTGCTCTAATAACTCTTTAATGCCATCGCCTTTAAGGGCAGAGACTTCACAAAATATAGTACTCCCCCCCCATTCTTCAGAGACAAGTTCATACTCAGTTAACTGCTGCTTAATGCGTTCAATATTTGCCTGAGGCTTATCTATTTTATTAATAGCTACGATAATTGGCACCTCAGCAGCCTTTGCATGACTAATGGCTTCTGCTGTTTGAGGCATCACACCATCATCTGCAGCGACAACAATAATAACTATATCTGTAACGTTAGCACCTCTCTCACGCATTGTTGTAAACGCCTCGTGACCAGGAGTATCTATAAAAGTAACATCCCCTATTTCGGTCTTCACCTCATAGGCACCAATATGCTGAGTAATGCCCCCGGCTTCAGCCGAAGCCACATCGGCTTTACGAATTGAATCAAGTAACGTAGTTTTACCATGATCAACATGGCCCATTACTGTGACAACAGGAGGTCTTGCTATTTTTTCAGCCTCTAAGTCGCCAAAGGCAACTGTTTGCGCCATGTCCTCTTCGGTTTTAAATAGTGTTTCGGCCTCAAAACCAAACTCTGATACAATCAATGAGACCGTGTCAAAATCTAGCATGGAGTTCATGTTTGCCATCTCTCCATTTTTTACCAATGCTTTTATGAGCTGAGGAGCCTTAATTTTTAATTGCAGAGCTAAATCAGACACTGAAATATCTTCGTACATTTTAACAACTCGTTTTGATGCTTTTGGGGTAGTGAGTTGAGTTTTTTTAGAGTCTCCTCTTAAAACCACCCTCTTTTTCTTAGGTTGAAATATAACTTCGCGCTTTTTGAAATCTGAGGAGGTGAAGGTTTTAGTCACTCTCTCCTCTTTACCGGCGCGTCTTTTTCGCTCTTCTCTTCTTTTTTCTTCTTCAGAGGCCGTTGAAGTTGTAGGGGCAACAAAACCTGTCCTTATATTACCACGAACATTAGTTCTCGAAGCAGGAGCAACCCCCATTTTAGGGGGCAATGCAGAGGAAGCCCCCGCAGCCCCAGGGCGATTATGCGTGCGAGCAGGAGTACTCACCGTTGGCAAATCAATTTTACCAACAATACTGCGGCCCATTTTTGGTATGGCTGTTTTTTTAGCACTACCGGATTCAGAGGCCTCTGTTGATTCTTCAGTGGTTACTTCAGGTTGAGATAATGCCGCCTCTTCGCGCTGTTTAGCCTCAAGAGCCAAGCGCTCTTCTTTTTCTTGAATAGCTGAGGCTTTTCGTCGAATAACTGTTTTCTTTTGAGCTGTCTCTTCAACAACTGCAACTTTTGCGGCCACTTTTTTAGTGACCTTTTTAGTGATAGTTTTTTTAACTACCGTCTTCTTTTTAGTGACCGCTTTTTTGGCCACCTTCTTTTTAGCAACACTTTTTTTAGCGACACTCTTTTTGGCCACTTTCTTTTTAGCGGCCTTCTTTTTTACCTTCTTTGAAGAGCTTTCGTCCTCTAATCTACGGTTTATCTCATCAATCAAACCTTCATCTAAAGAGGCCATATGACTTTTAACCGGCAAGTCCCAGGATCTAATTTTATCCATTAAAGCTAATGTTTCCATACCAATTTGCTTTGCAAATTCATATACTTTTGTTACTTCGCTCACTTGCACTCCTTGTTTTCATAAAAACAGTCTTCAAAATAATTTTACTTTTAAACAGGTCACCCTACTGACTTATTTAGCCTTTTCACTCTCAGTTGTCGCCGGCGCATCATCTCCAGATTTACTTACTAGACCCTCAGCCTCTGGCTGATCCACTTTTTTGTCATCGTCGTTAGACCCTTCAGCAGAGTCTGCCTCAACAGTCTCCTCAGGAGTTTCAGTATTTAGGGCCGCAAGCTCCTGCTGCAATCTTTCATCGGCTTGTTCTTTAACCGATCCGCTGCCTGTAGACTTCCCGGGGGTAACTACTGTTTTTGTCGACTCAGGGGCTTTTGGCATTTCTTTACCCTCTTTTTCATAACTATCAACAAGTTCTTGAGCTTTTTTAATAAGCTCGGTCGCCTTTGCTTCTTCTTCGTAACCAGGGATCACTTGTACTTCAATGACAGCTGAATCAGAAATATCCTGCACACCATTAAAACCAGATTGGTAAATATTTTGAGCCATTGTTTCAGACATGCCAGGTAAAAGCATAAGGTTAAAAATACACTCAGCTGTTTTTTGAGCAATCGCACTGTCAGAGGTTATATCTAGTCTCCAACCAGTTAATTTAGCTGCAAGGCGGACATTTTGCCCTCTTTTACCAATAGCTAAACTTAGTTGGGCATCAGGGACAACCACTTCCATTTCTCTACGTTCTTCGTCAATAAATACTTTAGAAATTTCAGCCGGCGCAAGAGCATTACATACAAAGCGAGCGACATCTTCATCCCATACAACAATATCAATTTTTTCTCCAGAGAGCTCTGAAACAATATTTTGCACTCTTGACCCCTTCATACCAACACAGGCCCCGACAGGGTCCACAGAAGGGTCAGAAGAAGTCACCGCAATTTTAGCCCTTTGACCGGGCTCTCTAGCCACTGCTTTTATTTCAACAATTCCATCATAAACTTCAGGCACTTCTATTTCAAAAAGCTTTATGAGATAGTCTTCTCCGGCTCGGGTCATAATAATCTGAGGACCTCTGTTAGTTTGGCGTACGTCAGAGATAAACCCTTGTATCCGATCACCCGGTTTAAAAACCTCACCCTGAATTTGCTCTCTAGGGGGGATGTGCGCCTCAATACGCCCCAAATCCACAACAATACTTCGTCTCTCCACACGCCTTGCAATACCAGAGGCGATGTCACCTTTTCTTGTTTCAAATTCATTAAAAATAATTTCTCTTTCAGCATCTCTAACTTTTTGAATTATAATTTGTTTTGCTGTTTGTGCAGCTATACGCCCTAAATCTGACGAATCTAGCTTAGCCCCAATAGAGTCATGCAGTTGTGCTTCAGGGTCGAGGACTAAAGCCTCACTCAGTTTTATCTCAACCTCTTCGTCTACAAAGTCTTTATCCGGGACAACTTCTTTAAACTCAAAAAGTTCAACATCACCAGCTTCATCGTTGTACTGAGCTTCAATCTCTCTGTAAGTTCCATATTTCTTTCTTACAGCGACGAGCATACCTTGAACAACGGCATCAACAATAACCTGCTTATCAATGCCTTTTTCTTTACCCACTTGATCTATAATTTTACTTAAACTTGAAAACGTATCCGCCATTTTACTTCCTCTTTTTTTGTTTTGGAGCTTTTTTTGCTCCAGGATGTTCAAAACTAAACTTAGTTTTTGCCTTATGTATATAATTTCGCGGAACACTCCATATAAAATCGCCGCTCTTAACATTTATAACTTCATCATTAGCTAATACCAGCTCTCCAGATAAACTCTTTACCGGTTTTTTAGCCACATACCCTTCAGGGGCCGTTAAATCACAGTTTGCTGAAATTTGTACTGTTTGGCCTATAGCTTTCTCAAAGTGCCATGTTAACTTTAAAACCCTCTCTAAACCTGGTGTAGAAACCTCTAGTTCATAGGCGCCACCGGCAACCATATCCTCAACATCTAACAAAAGGCTCAAACTCTTTGAAACATTCATGCAGTCATCTACAGTAGCTCCCGAGGGCTTACCTTCAACACACAAATCCTCACCCTTATCTATATAAACCCTTAAAATTCTATGACCCGGCCCGCCGACCATTTCAAGGTCATACAAAACACAGCCCTCTCTTTGGCTCACTTCATTTACAATTTGTTCAAGTTTTTCAATATGTTGTGAAGACAAACTCAAAATTACTAAACCTCATTTATGTAATAAAAAAGAGGACCAATGGTCCCCTTACGCAGAATCTGTTCTAACAAAATGACTTATTAATTGCAACTCAAATTATTAAACTATGTCTATATATATACCCCTCACTTAAATTTAAAATTACTCAATATGTACAGTTAGTTATATGACTTTCTTAACCCTCCACCGTATAGCTCATAAGCAGTGCTGAACATCTGTTTTTATAATAATTATCCCGCTGCCCGCTCTTAACAAAGCCCATTTTTTTATAAAAATTTATGGCTTTGCTGTTGTTTTCAGCGACTTCTAGCCATATTTCTGAAGTTTTTAGGGTTAAAAACTCCTGCCAAACCTGTGTCATAACCTGGTTTTTTTGGTGATCCTGATGGGTGCCCATCAAAGTCACCTCTTTTACATTTTTATCAATATTTCTAAAAATTAGGCCTGCAATTAGGCTTTTTTTAAAATAAGCCACAACACAGCCGCCAGCTAAAAGCTCTTCACTCACCTGTTTGAGCGACCAATTTACATCAAGTCCGACCCTTTGGCTCAACAGCTGATGCAATTCTTTGATAACTTTTTGAGGAGGTAATTTTAGGTGCTTTACTATTTCTAGGTCCATAATTATAATAAAAAATTTCTCACACGGTGTTTAGAGCGCAAAACCTCAAACCAAGATTTTAAACGACTATCAACCTGCTTACGATTTAAAAATGATTTAATATTTTGTTTTAATACTAAAAATTTAGTCTTGCCAAATTTAGTTTTATTTTCGTTATAATAGTTTTCAGCCTCGGTATCTGTCACCGGGACAACCGCACTACTGGCTTTAAACTGTATAAACTCTTTTGCAATGAGCTTAACTCTTAAAACATCCCTTAACTCCAAGGGTGTTGTTTCAAGTTTGACCCAATTAGGGTTTTTAGCTAAAACTCTTTTTATCTTTCTTAATTTTTTATTAAAATCTTTTTTATAATTTTGCTCAAAGTTAAAGCTCTTTGCCTCAAGGTACACGACCCACTCTAAAATAATAGCCGAAACTCGATTGGCAAAAACCTTTGAGCTTAAATCCTTTGGGATTTGAGTAGCTGAAGTAAATAGTACCTTTTCTGCATACAAACTTTGCAAAGCCTCACGACTTGTAATCACGTGGTCACCCACCTGACCAACACTCATGCTTACAACCTCAGCATTTACCTGCTGATTAAAAAACAATAAAAACATAAAACTCATTAACATTTTTTTATTATACATAAAAAACCCCTAAATAGACCCTCTCCCGCTTAAAACCACCTATTTCGCTGCAACACAACATGCCTTTAAACTCTACCGACCCTCCCAAGGCCTCTCTCGTTTTAGTACTCATACAAGTCAGCCACCCACATTTTAATGTATTTATGAGCACGTAAGGCTAAAGCGGCCTATTTAAAAAAAAGAACCTAGTAGGTTTGACTACCAAGATAAAAAGGGAGATATATTTTTAATGTTTAATATGGCGGATTTAGTAGACGGAGCTTTATATATTGGTAGACGCGTCTCCCAACCTGACTTGGAGTTGAATTTATTTATGCCGATGTGGCGGAATTGGTAGACGCGCAGGATTCAAAATCCTGTATCTTCACGGATGTGTCGGTTCGATTCCGACCATCGGTACCATAAGTAAATGAAATTGATAATAAAATACGAAAACAAAAATCGGTTCTTCACATTTAGTCAAAAAAATATCCCTTTAAAAGGACAATCCATGAGCCAGTTTGACCATATATTCATAGCCCCTAAAAATTGGGAGGCCTCCTTAGCTTTTTATAAAGACAACTTAGGCTTTGAAAAAGTCTCTTCTTGGGGAGATCAATCAGAAGGGCGAGGAGCTGTTTTAAAAAGCGGTGGTTTTACCGTTGTCATCGCTGAAGAGCATGAAAATAAAGGGAGAATTATTAAATAATTTCAATTACTTCAGCGCGGAACTTCGGCACCAGCTGAGCATATCACATTAAAAATTTTTACTCCGTCACCTTTTTTGCTTTAAAAGAGGTCATGGACCCTTAAAGGAGAGACAATGAGCCCATCTAGTATAATAACTACTACTCTTGCTAGTCTTCTAGTTACATTTACTACTCATGCTGAAGAGCAAAAGCCCTCAATTGAAAAAAATAAAATACACACAAAAATCCGAGAAAACATGAAGGACATAAGGTACTGCCAAAAAGCCTCTGACCCTAAAGCTTCTGGAAAGCTTGTTCTTGAGTGGGAAATTCTCTCAAATGGTAAAGTTGGAGTAGTTAAGGTACTAAAATCGGTAGAAAGCTCCCTTGACGAATGTATCATCCAAAAGCTTAAAACCTGGACGTTTCAAAAGCCATCTAATGATACCACTATAAGAATCAAATACCCCATCGTATTCTCAAACTTCAAAGACTAACCCATACAAACTTCTTTTGAAAAAATGGTGGAGAAAAAATGGGAATGGGGACGGAGGCTAATTTGCTGCCCCAAGTTCCCCAATAATTATCTAAAATATTTAATCAAATTAAAGGCGTATGACCTTTAGATAGAAACTGAATTTATGCCTCCGTCCCTGGATTTGGTCCCTGGATTTGTTTTCAGCAATTAGCAGTAAATAGCTTCATGGTATTTGTTATACAAATCTCTGATTTATGTAGCGTAGGTAGATTGGTACAGTCTAATATTGAAATTTACGGTTAAATACTTAAACTATATAGGGCTAAAAACCGATAAACAGTTATAATAATAAAGTAGTTTTTGTGTTCACCAACAAGATGAAAACCAGTTGTACTGGAGTTCAAGTGAGTTTAAAGAAAGTCTATCTTCCGCTGTTTTCCATTATCGTTTTAACGATGGTCTTCTCATTTTTTCAAAACTGTCAGTCAATTTCCCCTTCTCTCCCCTCGACGCAAGAAAGTTTAAATCTCACTTATAGTAAAATAGACGTAGACAACGAAGGGCATCCGTTTAAAACCGCCTTTAATGGTCGGTTTGATCCAAGTATTACCTACGATGATGCTGGTATTGGTTGGATGGTCTACTCCAGTGTTGGCGGGGGAAGAGATCCATTTGGTCCTTATATTCAAACAGAGCTAGCAAAAAGTAATGATAATGGAAAAACATGGGCGTGGGTTCAAACTATTAACCCCGCATATGATGATTCCTTTAATCCACCAAACGGGCCACTATTAGAAGGAAACTGGAACTATGAGGTATCAACAATTACCTATAGCCCAAGTGACCCAGTTAACAAATGGAAAATACTTTCCCATAAATTGTTTGCCCCTCAGGATACGGGTCATAATGATCCCAGGTACTCGTGGATAATTTACAAAGAGGCTCCCACTCCTAACGGACCATGGTCAGCAGAGAGAGCCTTATTCAAGGCTGACTTTGCTCCGTTAGAGCCCTTTAATGATGTACCCGAAATAAATTTAAATGATTTATATCAGGGGTCAGAGGATATAGTTGCTTACTCTGAACCAGGTTTGATAGATTTTAATGGCAAGCTGTACTTGAATATCACTGCTTTATCTGCTGATGGTCCTAGTAAAATCCTTTTACTTAATTCTGAAGATCATGGTCAAAACTGGAATTTTATAGGAGTACTTACAGATATTGAAGATGCAGAAAAACTTGGATACAGAGCCCTTGATGGGTCAGCTTTAGTTATTGGAAAGAACAACGTCATTTACTTTTTAATAGCTCCAATTCTAGAAGGAAGTACATTTGTTCATGACGGAACTTTAGTAGTTAAAGTTCTTGATATTAATCAAGCTAATCTAAGCCGTGATAGTAACGGAAAACTTATAGTTGAACGTCATATATTTGCAAATCCAGATATATTTAGTGGTAATGGTGCCGGCCAATCCACATATCACTATAAAAATATTAATGGAGGCTTAATTATGTCTCAAATGCACATAGATAATCATCCAGAAGTTTTCAAGATATTTAATACAAAAATTAATTTTTAAAATAATGGGCACGGAGCCCTGTTCGCTGCCCCAACTCTTCAATGGTCATATAAAATAATTGATAAATTAAAGGTTCACAGCTTTTATATACAAACTAATTTTGTGGCTCTTTCCCCATTTTTCACAAAAGCAGTCAAAATTTTCTATACTTAGTCACGTTTTCCTTGGATAATATCCATCTAACCAAGGACACTTTATGATCGAGCCTAGAACGGGCAACACCCTGACATGTCAAACAGACGAAGCTGCAAATCATTATAACCGAGCCATCGATTTTATCCTAGGCTCCCAAACAGGTGCCAGTGATGAGCTAGATAAAAGCTTAGCTCTTGATAAAAACTTCGCTTTAGCTGCTGGGGCTCGTTATTTTCTCGCCAAAGACAATAAAGATCCCAATGCAAATACGTATAAACAGCAGGCACAAAAAGCAGCGCTTGATGCTACTGAATGGGAAAAAAACCATATAGCGATGCTTTTTAATTTAATAGAAAACCCGGGCGAATCTCTTATTGATGCGAATCAATATTTAAAAGATTATCCAGGTGATCTTTTCCTGGCCTCTCAGTTAGCTGGTTATCATTTCTTTTATGGTGGCTCAAAAAAGCTCGACACCTTAGTTGAAATTTTTAATTCAATTAAGCCCACCCTAAAAGACGACTGGGCCTTTCTTGTTCGTCTTGGATTTGCCACCAGTGAGAAAGGTGATCGCAAACAAGGGCTCGAGTTTATTGAAAGATCTTTGGAGCTTCGTCCAGAATCACTTTACACCATTCACGCTTTGGCCCACAACTTACACGATGACGGTAAACCCGAAGAATCAGCCACACTTTTACAAAACTGGCTTAATCAACACGATGACAATGCTAAAAATGGTCAATTATACGGACATGTACAGTGGCACCTCACTTTAGCTCAATGGCAAAATGGGCAAAGAGACGACGCTCTCGAGAGATACCAAACATACTCTGCTCCAAAAACCACAACCTGCGGACCCGTTCTTACACTTGCGGATGCTGGAGGTTTTCTCTTAAGAGACTTTTTAAAAACACAAAAGAGCTCTCCACTATCAAACGGTGATTTTGAATTAATTGATCATCTCTTTACAATGCTAACTCATCCCTTTATTGCCCTCCACATAGCAGGGCTCTATACCTCAGCTACTGATTTAGAGGGAATTAAAAAATGTGAAGACAAGCTTGTAACAAGTGAACCTGGGAGAAATAGAGACCTTTCTCTTTCACTCGTTACGGCCTTAAAACAATTCACGCTAGAAGACTACCAAGCTGCAACTAATACCCTTTCGCAAATCTCTATGGCAAGTCGAATAGGTATCGGCGGAAGCAACGTCGAAAGGGAGCTAGTTGATTTAATAGAGCAAAGCTGTAAAGAAAAACTTTAGTTAGTTCGGCGACTCTGCTTGCTAAATCAGAGATTTTTAGAGGGTAAATATTTTTTAAGATTTAAGGGACGGAGGCTGACTTGTTGTCCCAAGTTTCCCAATGATTATCTAAAATATTTAATAAAATTAAAAGCTTATGTCTTTTAGATGCAAACTGAATACGTGGCTCTAACAGCGGAGACTGTAGTTTTGGTGGCGGAAGCTCAGGCGGGGGTAGCGCTGGCGGCAGCTGGTAACTTTCTTATTCGAAGACGTCCAAAGTAGACTCACTATCATGGTGAAAAATCTCTTTTATACGTAAGCTCGCCAAACATAATAACCTCAATCGACATCTGATCAGGCATTGATATTCTATTTCCAGAGGTCACCAACTCACCCAAAACATAACCATATAACTGCGTGAGGTCAGTTAAATGGTGAAAATGCCTCGAAAGCGTCAAGTAAGGACTTTTTTTATTCAGACTGGGGCCTCGGGTATCAATCTAGACCCCTATATACTCCGGACAAATTAAGTGGCAAAATGGTCTAGGAGGTCCAGGTGGCAAATAAACAGTATACAGATGAGTTTAAGGCTCAAATTCTTAAAGAAGTTAAGCAAATCC